>CAZSBB010000002.1:73631-234481 GCA_964605235.1 uncultured Phycisphaeraceae bacterium | reverse complement strand
ACCGGCGACGCCGGGTTCAGCGCCATCAAGGACGCCTACTTCGGCAACACGCCGATCGCCCTGGCGATTCTCGACGGCGAGAACGGTGAGGGACTCGACGCAGACTTCTCGGTGACCAACTTCAGCCGCAGCGAGCCGCTGGAGGAGGCGGTGACTGTGAGCGTGACCGTCAAGCCCACGTACTCCACCCGCGCCCCGCAATGGATCGCCCCTGGAGGTACGCCGTAATGAAAACGTTCAATGACAACGCGGGTCGCACGTGGACGGTCGCCGTCAACGTCGACGCCATCAAGCGGGTGAAGGGTCTGACGGACATCAACCTGCTCGACGTCGCGTCGGGCAAGTCGAAGGACTTGCTTGGTCAACTCAGCAGCGATCCGATCCTGCTCTGCGATGTCCTTTACGCGCTGTGCAAACCCGAGACGGACTCACGGCAGGTCAGCGACGAAGACTTCGGCCGCGCGATGGGTGGTGATGCGATCGATCACGCGACGACGGCGCTGCTGGAGGAGTTGGTGGGTTTTTTCCCGCAAGCGAAGCGCCGCGTGCTCGACAAGGCGCTTCGCAAGCTCCAGACGCTCGAGGCCCGCGTGATCGACGTGGCGGAACGCAAACTCGACAGTCCCGCGATCGACCGGGCGATGGAAGAGGCCATGGCCGCGATCGACCAGGAACTCGATGCACTGGCGCTCCCACGCCGGAACAACTCATCTGGCAACTCGCCGGCATCGTCGGCATCGACCCCGGACCACTGACGCTGCGCGAACTGGTGTGGATGGCCGAATCGAAGCAGCGCGAAGCCTGGGGCCGAACATCGGCACTGCTGGCCATGATCGCCAACGTCACCCGTGCGTTGGCGGGGCGCAAAGGTGGAAAGTCCTTCGTGCCTTCGGATTTTGATCCATTCGAAGCGCAGCGACGTCAGCAGAACCTCGAACCGATTCCGGGGGCAGGCAAGGTGTCCATGCTCAAGGACGTGTTCGTCAAACGCAAGGAGGCGTAAAGCCATGAAGACCAATCGAATCGTCGCCGCCGTCATCTTCATCATCGTCGTGCTGTTCCTGGTCGCCTGCGCCGCGGCGGGGCGCATCATCACCGAGGAGCGCCACGGCGACGTCACGCGCCGTGTCACCGTGCTCCAGCCCGGTGGTGCTGTCGAGCCGGCAACGCTCGACCAGACTGACCCCAACGATAAGAGCCTAACGCTCCGCGCCTCGACCGGGGCGCGGCAGCGCGTTGACCAGGCCGGGGTGCGCCGCGCCGGCATCGTCACATGGTCGGGCGTGGGCCTGTGTGTCATCGGCGCGACGTTGATCGTCATCCGTGGCTGGTTCCCATTGATTCCGATGTCCGCGAGCATCGCCACGATCGGCGTGGGCGTGGCGCTTCTCTGGTTACCTGCCGTGCTCGAACAGTACACGTGGCTGCTGCTTATTGTCGCTGGCTTCGTCGGCGTGCTCTACCTCACCGGCGGCATCGACAACTGGATCAAACTCTACAGGAACAAGGTGCCGTCCACATCGGCCACGCAAACGCCGCCTTCAACGAATGGGGGTTGATGCATGGCCTCCGCACGTGGCATCAAGGCCGGCGCGGCGTATGTTGAGCTGTACGCCACCGACAACCGCCTGGCTCGCGGGCTGACGGCGGCGCAGAAACGACTGCGCGGGTTCAGCACGGCGGTCAGCGGCATGGGTAAGCGCCTCACGGCGCTGAGCGCGATCGGTGCGACGCCATTGCTCGGCGGCGTGAAGGTGTTCGCCGACTTCGAGCAGCAGATGGCCGCCGTCGCCACCATGCTGCAGCGCCCCGAGCAGCACATGGAGCGCTTCAAGGCCGGAGTTCGCAGCCTGTCGGTCGAGTTCGGTGAGTCCACCGAAGCGCTCGCCGGCGGCCTGTACGACATCCTCTCGGCCTCGATTGCTCCGGAGAAGGCACTCGACGTACTGGCCGTGGCGACCAAGGCGGCGAAGGCGGGCCTGACCGACACCAAGACCGCCGCCGATGCCGTCACCACGATCCTCAACAGCTATGGCCTGGCGGCCGACAAGGCTGGCGACGTATCCGACTGGTTGTTCAGCATCGTGCAGCGCGGCAAGACGACCTTCGGCGAACTGGCCCCGCAGATCGGCATGGTCGCCTCCACCGCCGCCAGCGCCGGGGTGGACCTGGACGAACTCGGCGCGTTGCTGGCCACGCTGACCCGCAACGGCGTGCGCACCACGACCGCCATCGATTCTGTCAACGGCATCATCCGCTCGTTCCTCAAGCCCGGCGACGAAGCGGCCAAGGTCGCCCGCGAGCTGGGCTTTGAGATGAGCACCGCCACGCTCCAGAGCGAAGGGCTGCGTGGGGTCTTCGAGCGCATCAGCCAGTTGCCGCCGGATGCCCTGGCCAAACTGTTCCCCGACTCATCGGCCCTGCGCGGCGTCATTCCCGCCCTGAAAAACTTCCGGGGGTTCGGCGAGGACATGGAGGCGATGGCCAAGCGTTCCGGCGCGACGCAGTCGGCCTACGAGAAGATGACCAAGACGCTGACGTTCGCGTTCAGCCGCATGAAGCAAGCAGGCCTGGTGGCGCTGTCAGTCATCGGCGAAGCGATCGCAGAGCCGGTGTCGAAAGCGGCCGCTGCGGTGACGCGCTACGCGCAGATGGTCACCGATCTGATCCAGAAGAACCGGGGCCTGGTGACTGTGGCGGCCAAGGTGATCGCCATCGTCGCCCTGGTCGGCGGTGCGATGGTCGCTGTCGGTGTGGCCGGGCAGGCGCTGGCCTTTGTCTTCGGTGGCATCGTGTCGATCATGTCCGGTGTCGGCACCGTGATCGGGATCATCGGCTCGGCGCTGGCTGCGCTGCTGTCGCCGATCGGCTTGGTCATCGCGGGGGCGGTCATCCTCGCCGGCGTCATCCTGCACGCCACCGGCGCAGCGGCGCAAGCGCTCCAGTGGCTGGCGGACCAGTTCCAGGGGCTCAAGGACCGGGCGCTGGTCGCCTACCAGGGTATCGCCGACGCACTGGCCGCCGGCGACATCGCCTTGGCAGCCAAAGTGCTGTGGCTCGCCCTGAAGGTCGAATGGCAGCGCGGCATCAACTACCTCGAAAGCCTCTGGATCGGCTTCAAAGAGACCTTCATGAGCATCGCCGTGGATGCCTTCTATGGTGCGGTGAAGGCCCTGGCCGCCGCATGGCACGGCCTTCGCGCCGTGTGGGTCGAGACCACGTCCTTCCTTTATAAGGTATGGACCCAGTTCACCTCCGGCCTCCAGTCCACGTTCCGCAAGGCGCAGCTCAAGGTGGAGGAGGGCCTGCACCACATCGCGGGCATGCTTGATGAGAACTATGACGTCGATCAGGCGATCCAGATCGCCCGCACCAACGAGCAGGCCGATCAACGGAACATTCAGCTGCAGAAGCAGCAGGCGCTCAACGAGAATGAGCAGCAGCGCCAAACCGACCTGGCCAAGATCGGCACCGAGTACGAGTCCGAGAAGCAGGCGATCGACCAGGCGGCGAAGAAGGCGCACGACGAGCGGCGGTCCCGCTACCAGCAACAGATCGACGAATCGATGGCGGCGCTGGAGGAGGCGCGGAAGCAATACCGCGCCGCCCTGGACGAGGCCGCGCAGAAGCGCCGCGACTCCGAACAGGGTAAGTCCTCCAGCGAACAACCCGATCTCTTCGAGGAACTAAAGAACCGCCTCGCCGGCCTGGGCGACCTGCTCAACGGTATCGGTCAGCGCACCGTCGAGGTGCGCGGTACGTTCAATGCTGCCGCCATCCAGAGCCTGATGACCTCCGACGGCACCGCCGACCGCACCGCCAAAGCCACCGAAGAAACCGCCAGGAACACCAAGCGCCTGCTCACAGAAGCCCAGCGCAGCGGACTGACATTCGCCTGACCCCGGAAGTAAGACCACCAGTTGGAGACCCGTCCGTGCCCGTCACCATCGAGGAGAAGATCGAAAGCCGCCAGTCCACCACGGGGCAGAACGCCTCGGTGGACCTCGTCTACACGGTGCGGGGTACGGATGACGACCTGGTGGTGAAGAGCACGGCGGATACCAACTCACCGCACGACTACGACGGTCTCGAAAAACAAAGCATCCACATCGAGCCCATCGGCCCCGAACTGTGGGAAGCCACGGTTCGCTACGGGATGCCCGGTGGCAGCAATGCGCCGCCGCCTGAGACGGGCGAGTCGTCGTTCAGCTTCGACACCGGCGGCGGCACGCAGCACATCACCCAGTCGCTGCAGACCGTCGGCGGTTACGCAGCCGCGGGGATGACAGCGCCTGACTTCCAGGGCGCGATCGGCGTCAGCCAGTCGTCCATCGAAGGCGTCGACATCACCGTGCCCGTGTATCAGTTCGGCGAGACGCACTACATTGATGACAGCGCCGTCACGCTCGCCTATCGCGGCACGCTGTTCAATCTCACGGGCAAGGTCAATGCTGGCGCGTTCAAGGGCTTGAACCCTGGCGAGTGTTTGTTCCTCGGCGCATCCGGCTCGAAGCGTGGCCAGGGCGACTGGGAGATCACGTTCCGGTTCGCGGCATCGCCGAACCGCACCGGCATGACGGTCGGAAGTATTCCGGGGGTCGACAAGAAGGGCTGGGAGTACATCTGGGTGCGCTACGCCGACGTCGAGGACACAGCGGCGCTGGTCATCGTGAAGAAACCAGTCGCCGTCTACGTCGAGAAGGTCTACGATGAAGGCGACTTCGCGGCCTTGGGGATTGGAACATGACCCCCGGAAGTGACATCCTTCAAAAGGTGAAACCCGGCGACCCGCTGCGCATCCCGGCGCGGACGTTCAATGCGTTCGTCGATGCCGCGATCGACCATCAGCACCGACAGCGATCGAGCCAGACCACCGCGCCGCCACGATCCATGGCTGGCGATGCATCGCCAAACGCCGGCAACGTGGTGCTCATCCGCAACGACAGCGGTCAGGACCGCCAGCGCTTCGAGATTCTCGGCATCGATGCGCCTGTGTTCCTGCCGGCCGATCATCTCGAAGAATTCCAACGCCAGATCGCACTCGCATGTGTCGTGCCCGTCCTCGACGAACACGCGGACCGCTTCGTGATCCTCAGCGAACCCGTGCGTGCCGGCGCGATCGGCCGCGCCTGGGCCGGCGGCGTCTGCCCCGTCCAGGTCGCAGTCGATGACGAAACCTTCATGTTCGCCGAGTTGCAGGATGGCGACGCCACGGCGCTCAAGGCCGCGTCCAGCGGACCCATCACCATCTTGTGGATAGACGCCGGCACCGGAATAAAGTGGGCCATCGTCCGTTTCGGCTCCGCACCTGCGGCCGGACTGGTCCCCGTGAAGGTCTGGCGCGACGGCGGCACCACCGACGGCAGCAAGACGCAGCAGTGCAACCGCACCTATCGCGTTCGAACGATCGACGCGACAGGACCGAGTACAGGTGGAGCTCTACTCGGTACGAACCTCGCACCGAAGAAGCGCCGCCCCGTGCGCGGCAAATTGTCCGTTCCATCCAATCTCGGCGCTGGCGAAACCGGTACGGGTTACTTCAACGGCCCGGACTTCGTGCTCTACGACGCGAATGAAACGCTCGACGTGGAGGCATGTGACTGATGGGCAGCAACGGTCAGTTCGACATCGACCCCCGGACTTCCGGGGGCGGTACGTTTGGCGTTGATGAAGACGGGCGTTTCATGATCTGCGGTGAATGCTGCGGCGGACCTCCGTGTCCGATCTGCCCGGACGGAGCGCTGCCGTCGACCATTCAGGTGGACGTCGCGGGCATCACGCCGTGCGCTGTCATGTGCCGCGAAGCGTCAGGGCACAGTTTTCGGGCGACGATTCTCACCGACGTCAACGGCAGCTACACGCTGCCGCAGGACGGCGGTTGGCCGTGCTACTACGACGCCTACCGCGCCGTGCTGCAATACTACAAGCTCGAGTTCTGGTTTAATCCGACCTGCACCGATCCGCAGCACTGGCAAAGTCCGAGCCTGTGGGATCTATCCGTCGTCGCCGAGTTCTTCATGGGCGAGGACTACGGTCTCAACCCCGGCCTGAAACTTGGCGTTGCGCTTGTCGGCGGCGATTGTCCGTTCGCGGGCGTCATCGACATCACCAACGCCCCCGGACCTTGCCACGGCACGCACGTCGTGTCCAATCAGAATCCCTCGTGCTTCGAACGCGCGACCAACGTGTGGTTCGACCCATCCGGATATCGATCATCAGCCACAGGCGGCACCGCGACGGTCACGATTGCATGAAACCGCACCATCACAAACTGCACGATCAGAGCGCCGCTCGGCAGGGCAACTCGCCCGTGGGTGCATCATTCATACACCGTCTCTTACCACCTGGCGACTGGTTGTCGATGCTCATGCAAGTCGTCACCTTTGGTTTGGTTCGTCCCTGCGCCGGGTGCAAATCGCGCGTGGCAGCGATGAACCGTGCGGGGTGGTGCGGGCTGCCGATTCTGTTTCTGAGCGCGCTGGCGCAATGGTTCACGCACCTCGTCCAACGAGTGATGTCGTGGCGCGGCCGCGCTTGACCAGTGCCCGGCCGGCGGTAATGTAATAGGCATCAATTAGCCCCCGGGCTCGGCTTCGGCCTTGCCGGGCCTTTTGTTTTCGCCAACGGGGGTCAGGCACGTCAAAGCATCAACAGTTCCCGAATTGCGGCGGCACGGCGTCGCGCGGCCCCCATCGACACGCCCATCAGCTTTTCGAACTCGCTGTTGAGTACGCCCGGCACTCCAACAGGCGGTCGATCATACGTGCCGACGGCGTATATGATGCCTGCCGCCCAGCCATTTGCGTTGCCTTTCACGGGCGTTTCGCTCCCCCAAAGCATGCGCAGCGCCTTATGCGCTCGCTTGTGCATCATCGCATCGGGGTGGGACGCGAAATAACGATCAAGCAACGTCCGGCATTCAGCTTCGAACTCCGGGGATGTCGCATTCATCGCGGCGCTCCTGCAAATGATCGCGTCCATTATGCGTTATGGCCGTGTAACTTGGTGGGGCGATGTCGTGCAATCTGCGTGCAATCCATTCTGCTTGTTGGGTCTGTTCGCCAGTGCATTATCGCGATCGCCTGCGTCACGGTTTCTTCACCAGAACAAAGCGTTATCACCCACCGCAACATCCATGCCGCGTCATAAGCCCTGTATCGGCAACATCTCCAATCGCGCCCCATTTTGTGGCCAGACCCGACCGTGCTGCGCTTGACCAGTGGGATGTGCCCTCCCTATAGTATCGCCTATGCTCTGTCGACCTCTTCATCAAATGACGGCGATCGTATTGATGTGCAGCCAACTTTTGGTTGCCGCCATTGCTGGACCGCTCATGGTGCAGTGCGAAGGGGGCAACGACCACGTTGCCATCGAAATTGCACATTCGAAGCCGTGCGACAAGAGCGGACCCGCATTATCCAACCGCGTTACGGTGAATGCTTCGGCGTTCGATCAACTGGATGTTCGGCCGTGCGTCGATACCAACTTGGATCAGCCCCCCGTGATGCATCCGGAACAGCGATCCGTTTTGGCGTTGGTTCCGGTTTTTCACACTCGCCATATCGCAGAACTTCCTGAAGCCCCCTTGCCTGTCTGCGGGGTACCTGCATACATCTTCTCGCCTGACTCGGCCAAGTCTCTGGCTCGCAACGTCATTCTGCTGATTTAGCACCGTCAATCGCTTCCCGTTCGCTATTGCGTGCGCGGTATCCGTGCGCGCATTCCCCAGAGATGAATTGACAGTGACCGCGCCCTTTCCTCATCAGGATCAACGTATGAACCACACAATTGAACTATTAATTTGCGCTGCCGTCGGTATCGGTCTTGCCGGGTGCGCCTCGTCGCCGCTCAACGATTCTTGGGTGCTGCGGCGTCCGCTTGGCGAGTCTTACGAAACTTACCAGCCACCCCGCGCGCTCGATCAAGCCAATTCGCAGCCGCCGGGTCACCCCGTCGATGAGCTGACAGGCGACCTATCGCTGCGTGACGCGTTGGCGGCGGCGTTGCTGGGCAATCCCGATCTCTCGCGGTTCGGGTATGACGTAAGGGCGGCGGAGGCCCGCACCGTTCAGGCAGGGCTTTGGTCTAATCCTGAACTGTCGCTTGAGATCGAAAACTTCGCCGGTTCCGGCGCGTTCGACGGTGTCGACGCGGCGGAGATCACGCTTTCACTGAGCCAGTCGTTTCCGCTGGGAGGTGATATCAAGCGACGCAAAGACCTCGCCCGTCTGCAGGGCCGGCTGGCCGGGTGGGACTACGAGTCGGCGCGGGTGGCGCTGTTGACCGAAGTCACACAGCGATACATGGATGTGCTGGCAGCGCAGCGTCAGGTGGAACTGGCCCGCGAATCTTTGGCGCTGGCGGAGCAAGTGGCCGAATCGATCGGCCGCCGCATTGACGCTGGTGATGCGCCTGCCGTCGAGCGTTCACGTGCGACGGTGCCGGTGGCCACGGCGAGGATCGCGTTGCGGCGGGCGGAGCGTTCACTGGAATCGGCACGCGTCCAACTGTCGCTGACCTGGGGCAGTTCGTCGCCGGCCTTCAAAACTGTAATGGGTGATCTTGACAGTGTGGAAGCGCCGCCGCCGGTAACTGCATTCGCAGCGCTGATTAGCCAGAATCCGGATGTGGCCCGTTGGGTCACAGAAATCGCCAGCCGACAAGCAGAAATGGAACTGGCGCGGGCCGAGGCCGTACCGGATATGACCGCCGGCCTGGGCTATCGTTGGTTCAATGAGACGGATGACAGCGCTCTGGTCGCCGGCGTGTCAATCCCGCTACCGGTCTTTGATCGTCGTCAGGGCGACGTCCTTGCCGCCCGGTTCGGCGTTGCGTCGGCACGAAACCAGCAGCGGGCGGTCGAGCTGCGGATCGAAGCAGCAATCGCATCGGCGTATGCACGGTTGGCGAACGCTTACGACGAGGTTGTGGGATTGCGTGACGACGCCTTGCCGCCGGCGACGCAGGCGTACCACGACATACGCCAGGCCTTCGAGCGGGGCAATCTCGGATACCTCGACGTGCTCGACGCCGAGAGGACGCTGATCGGCTTGCGACAGCAGTATCTCGACGCCTTAGCGAAATACCACGGTTCGGTCGCCGAACTTGAGGGGTTGATCGGTCAACCTCTCGACGCGGTCAACACGACAACGCCTGTCATGCCGTCCATCGACTCAACCCAGAACAGCAGCAAGGACAACGACCATGAATAAGTACACGCTGATCACTATTGCGATCGCCGCCGTCACCGCATTGGCCCTGACTCAAACAACCTTCCCGTCATTCGTGTTCGCGCAGGCCGCGGACCATGATGAGCATGCGGGGCATGATCATCCGGCAACAGCAGCACCCAACGAAGACACAGGTCAAGATCACGACACGGCACTAAAGCGTACGCTCGAGAACCACGCTGACCACGACGATGAGGAAGCCTCAGGCCATGACGATCACAACGACCATGGCGGTGGGGAAGCCGATAGCCACGACGATCACGCCGGTCATGATGACGAAGAAGAAGGCGCGATTCGGATCGATTCAGCGACCATGAAAGAATACGGCATTGTCGTTCACGAGGCCGGCCCGGGATCTTTGGAGCAAACACTGAGGCTGCCGGGCGAAGTGGTTTTCAATGCCGACCGCATCGCCCATGTCGCCCCGAGCGTGTCCGGGATAGTTCAGGCAGTGAATCACAGCGTCGGCGATCGCGTCGATGCCGGAGAGGTGATGGCGGTGCTCAGCAGCCGCGATCTGGCTGCGGCGCGGAGCGAATACGTGGCGGCGTTGGCACGCTTGACTTTGGCGCAGGAAAACCTGTCGGCCAAGAAGGATCTCTACGCGAGTCGAATCGTATTGGCAGAGGAAAACCTGGCTCGCGACGAGCGGCTCCTTGAAGGCCGAGTCGGAACAGAACGACAGGTTCTCGAAGCACGTCAAACGCTACGTGAGATTCGCATCGGATTTGATCTGGAAATGCTCGAGGTGCAGCAGACGATCAAAGAAGCGCAAATCAGTATGAATCAGGCCGAGAGCGCCTTACACGCGCTGGGGCAAAGCGAGGCTGAAACAAAAGCGCTGGTTGATTTACCGGACACGGCGCTCGGCGAATACGAGATGCGAGCGCCGCTGGATGGGATCGTGATTGCCCGGGAACTTACGCATGGTGAGGTGGTCAGTGAACAGCCCGGAGAGGTTCCGTTCATCATCGCTGATCTGTCGAGTGTGTGGGTCAATCTGACGGTGTACCAGCGAGACCTGATACATGTTCGCGCGGGCATGCGCGTTCAGATTGAGGTTGGACACGGCATTCCCGATGCGTCAGGCACCATCGCCTTTGTCAGTCCCGCTTTGGACGAGGCGACCCGTACGGCAACAGCGCGAATCGTGCTGGATAACCCGGACGGCCTCTGGCGTCCCGGGATGTTCATCAAGGGAATCATCACGACGGACACCTACCAAAGTGCGTTGGTCCTGCCTCGATCGGCGTTGCAGGAGATCGAAGGTCGAGTTGCAGTGTTCGTGCAAACGGAGGACGGATTCGAGGTCCGGCCGGTTCAGATCGGACGTGAAACCGACGCCGCCGTCGAAGTCGCTGCCGGTCTAAAGCCAGGCGAACGGGTTGTCGTCCGCAACGGGTTCGCGCTCAAAGCCGAGATGAGCCGCGGCACGCTTGAGCATGCTGGCCACGCCCACTAATTCACTATCCCGCGTGACCGCGCAGGGCCGATGGAGAACTGTTAATGATTAGCAAACTGATTGATTACTCGCTGAACAATCGCCTGATGATGGCGGTGCTCGCATTACTGGTGGTGGCTGCCGGGTGGTGGAGTTACACGCGGCTGCCTGTGGACGCCTTCCCGGATGTGTCGCCCAACCTCGTACAGATATTCACTGTCACCGAAGGTCTTGCCCCCGAAGAGGTCGAGGCCTTCGTAACGTACCCCGTCGAGACCGCGATGCTTGGCTTGCCGGGCGTGGAGAAGATTCGATCCGTCTCCAACTTCGGCCTGTCCGTCGTGAATGTCTACTTCGAGGAAGGCATCGACATCTACTTCTCGCGCCGTCTCGTGAATGAGCGGCTCCAGGAGGCGCGAGAACAAATCCCCGAAGGTTTCGGCGATCCCGGAATGGGGCCGATCTCGACCGGCATGGGGTTGGTGCTTTTCTACTTTCTCGAAGATACGACTGGCAACTACACCCTCGAAGAGTTGCGAACGACGCACGACTGGGTGGTCGCCCGCAACCTTGCCCGCGTGCCGGGTGTGACCGAGGTACTGGGCATCGGCGGATTCGAGAAGCAGTACCACGTCGTGCTGGACCCCGACGCACTGTTGCGGTACGACCTGACCATCGCAGACGTGATCGAGCGCGTTGAGGCGAACAACCTCAATGTCGGCGCGCAATTCATCGAAGAGAACAACGAAGAATTGGTTGTTCGTTCCGTTGGACTCGCGCAAGATATGGAGGGTCTGCGGCGAATCGTAGTAAAAACCAAGGATGGAAGGCCGATCTACCTCGACGATGTGGCGGAATTGAAAGTCGGCGGCGCGGTGCGACGAGGCTTGCAGACCCGAAACGGCGAGGGCGAAGTCGTCGCCGGCATGGTGGTCAAACTGTATGGCACAAACGCTTCCACCGTTATCGAGCGGGTTGAGAACAAGATTGATGAGATCAACGGGATCCTCCCGGATGGTCTGCGGCTCGTTCCGTACTATCAGCAGAAGGACATCGTCGAGTCGTCGGTCGCGACGGTCACCGAAGCTCTTGTGACGGGCATTGTCCTTGTGGTGCTGGTTCTGCTGGTGTTCATGGGGGGGTTCCGGCCGAGCGTGGTGGTGGCGTTGGCCATCCCGTTCTCCGTGCTGTTCGCGTTCATCGCGATGTATTGGTTTGACCTGTCGGCCAACCTGATGTCGCTGGGTGGTTTGGCGATCGCGATCGGCATGATGGTCGATGGAACGATTGTCATGGTCGAAAACATCGACCGAATGCTGCGCGACGCGGACCCGGATGAATCGAGAGTTCATATCGTCGCCCGAGCCTGCCATGAGGTAGGCCGGCCGATCATGTTTGCCATTGCGATCATCATCATCGTGTTCCTGCCGCTGTTCACGTTGCAGGGCGTCGAGGGCAAGACGTTTCGGCCGTTGGCGTACACCGTGGCGCTGGCAATGCTCGGGTCGCTTATCTTCGCGCTAATGCTTGCCCCGATGCTGGGCGGATTGCTCATGCGTCGGCCCAGGTCTGACGCAAGACCGCCGCTCTGGAAGCGGCTCGTCGGAAAGCGAACGAACTCCGGCGATGCCGCCAAGAACAACATGAAGTCACAGGAACCACTGGTCGTCCGACTTCTGCTGGTTCCCTATCGTCCGATCGTCCGGTTTTTCGTTCGTCAGCGATGGGCGGCCGTCGTCTTGTCTTTGGCGCTATTGGCCCTTGGCACAATGATCTTCCCGCTGCTTGGTTCCGAGTTTACGCCGCGTCTGAACGAGGGCACCATCGTCGTCCGTCTGACACTGGCACCATCCATCTCACTAGATGAAAGCAAGCGAACCGCGCTGATTGTGGAACGGAGGCTGTTGGACATCCCGGAAGTGACCGAGGTCACCAGTCGCGTCGGCCGAGGTGAAGTTGGGGCACACGCTGACCCGATCAACTCGGTCGAGATGTATGTCATCCTCAAGCCCAAGGACCAATGGCGACAGCCCAACGACCAGGGATTCATCGAAACGCAGATTCGTGAGAGGGTCGAAGGCATGCCCGGGGTCGTGGCGAATCTGACCCAGCCGATCGAGATGACCGTGGATGAACTGCTCGAAGGCGTTAAGGCGGAACTCGCCGTCAAGCTGTTCGGCGAAGACCTCGCCGAACTCAAAGAGCAGGCCGACGCCATCGCCGCAGTACTCCGCGAAGTGCCCGGCGCGGCGGACATTCAGGTGGACCAAGTGACGGGCACGCCGCAGTTGCTGATTCGGCCGAACTTCGAGGCAATCGCCCGTTACGGCATGAATCTGTCCGATGTCCAGCACACCATCCGTGCTGCGGTCGGGGGACAAGATGCGGGGCAGGTCTTCGAGGGCATACGACGGTTCGACATCCTTGTCCGCTATACCCCCGACGCCCGAGAAACCCGCCGCGCGATCGGTGACATCCTGGTTGAGTCGCCGACCGGCCTTCGCGTGCCGCTCACCGACCTGGCCGAGATCAGGCGCATCACCGGCCCGCGCCAGATCACCCGCGAAGACACGCAGCGGTTCATCACCATCCAGAACAACGTGGTGGGCCGCGACATCGGTTCGTTCGTTGCGGACGCCCAGGCCGCCATCGACAAGAACGTGCGACTTCCCGCTGGCTACTTCACGACCTGGGGCGGTGCTTTCCGCCTGCAGCAGGAAGCGAACAAGCGGCTGGCCCTTGTCGTGCCCATCACGCTGCTGGTCATTTGCCTGTTGCTTTACAGCAGTTTCAATTCATTGGGGAACACGCTGCTGATCCTGTTGAATATCCCGCTTGCACTTGTGGGTGGCGTCGTCGCCCTGTGGATCGCCGGCGAGAACCTCTCCGTCCCCGCGTCGGTCGGTTTTATCGCGCTTTTCGGCATCGCCCTTGAGAACGGCATGGTGCTGGTCACCTACCTCAATCAGCTGCTCGAAGAAGGTAAAACCATGGATGAAGCGTCGGTCGAAGGCGCATCGCTCCGCGTTCGTCCCGTGCTGATGACCGCCGTCACCACGGCGCTGGGCCTGGTGCCCCTGCTGCTCGCGACCGGCACCGGCAGCGAGGTGCAGCGGCCGCTCGCCACCGTCGTCATCGGTGGCTTGGTGACCTCGACCGTCCTGACGCTGTTGGTCGTGCCATCGCTTTACAAGTGGTTCGCCGCCCGTGTCGAATTCGCAACACCCATCGCTAAGCAACGGTAAGTAATTGGAGACCGCCATGAAGAAAGTTGAAGCATTTGTGAAGTCGATTCGTCTCTCGCAAGTGATGCTGGCCCTTCACCATGTGGAGGGACTCTCCGGAGCAAGCATCACGCAGGCCACCGGCTTCGGTCGAGGACACGGCCCCGACGGCCGTTCCGCGCACGAGGTGAGCGACTTGAATCCCATCGTGCGAATCGAGGTGTACTGTGCCGATGAACTGGTGGACCAGATCGTGAGCGCCATCGAGGAAAAGGCCCATACGGGTTTACGCGGTGACGGCAAGATATACGTTTCGTCGATCGAACAAGCCGTTCGCATCAGTACCGGGGAACGCGACCAAAACGCAATCTGATCGAGTGGCGCTATCACGAATCAGCGGTGTGTTCGATGGACTCGAGGAAATGTTCCGTGCTGAACGACCCATAGACTCTCACCAAGGAGTACTGCTATGCAGGATCAATCGCATGAAATGCGGATCGAGCAAGTGGACGACGTGCATGTCGTTGCTCTGAGCGGAAAGATTTTGGACCCTGTGTGCATTGATGCGATCAGTGATCGTCTCAATGAACTGGCAACCAGTCAGTCGTGCCCGAAGATCGTACTGGACTTCTCAGATGTTTCTCACATGTCGTCCAGTGCATTGGGAATGTTGACGACGCTTCACGAGACCGCAGCGAACCATGAGGGCAAGCTGTGCCTGTGTTGCATTCGACCGGCGATTGCAGAAATATTCAGGATCACTCGGCTTGACGAGGTATTGGTTATTCAGCCCGGGCTGAATGAAGCTATCTCTGCCGTTCGGTAACCCATGCACCGATGGATGAATAGTCTATGAGTGACACTCTTCGATCAAGATGGATAAGGCTGCGCGACTCGTTGCGGCTGCGGCTCGTGATCACCGCGGTCGTCGTGATCGTCACGGTGAGCGCCATCAGTACGTTCATCGATTATCAGCGGGAGCGTGCGACCCTTGTTGATCGTGTCGTCACGGCCTTGCAGGACCAGGCCCGGTTACTTGAACTTGAGCTTGATGCTGACAAGCCACGCGAAGTGATTCAACAGTATGTACGTCGATTTTGCGAAACACTCAATGCCCACATCTCACCGGGGCACATCATCCTCGTCTTGAACGACAAAGGACGGATCGTCGCCGAGTCGGCCTCTCCGCAAGAAAATGACGCCAAACGAGCATTGATTGACGTTGGCCAGAGTCGCTCGATCATCCGAGTCAATGAACGCGATTACGTACAGGCAAGGCTGCCCGTTGATGACGGAATCATCATCGTCGTGGCGCAGGACATGGCAAATGTCAATCGCGAGATGCGCGGCATGCTGTCAAGCCATATTGCAAGCACGATTGCCGCCGCCGGGAGTGTCATGCTGCTGCTGTGTCTGGGTATGTATTTCTGGGCCATCCGTCCCTTCCGCCGGTTGGCTCACGCCGCCAAGGCGTGGGCTTCAAAGGATTTTGCCGCTCGGCCCACCTTGCCCGGTCCGTCTGAATTGTGGAGTCTGACTGGCGAACTTGATCACATGGCGGAAATACTTCATTGGCACGAAACGCATCGGCTGTCGGACATGGAACGGGCACGAAAAATCCAGGCGAACCTTTTGCCACGCCTGACTTGCAATTCCCATGGCATGAAGGTGTCGGCTCGCTATTGGCCCATGGAGCACGTGGCGGGGGATCTGTACGACTTGTTTGAGTTGCCCGACGGCCGGTTGGTCACCGCTGTGGTGGACATTGCGGGACACGGAGTCAGTGCTGCGCTGCTGACCGGCATTGTCAAAATGTCGCTGCGCTATCGACTGGAACAAAGCCTTGATCTTTCTGTCGCTCTCGAACAAGTCAATGCCGACCTTCTCGCTTGCACACTCGGACAGAAGTTTGCCGTCGCTTCGATTGGTATCTGGAACGCCGTGGCAGGCGCGTGGACCTATGCCGCGGCCGGCCACGAAGGATGCACGACGATTATTGGCCGTCATATTCAGCATCTCGAATCCACTGGTCCGATGCTGGGCATTCTTCCAAATGGAAGATGGGACATCATTGAAGTGCCGCTGAAGCCGGGAGACCGAGTTTTTCTATACAGTGACGGTGTAACCGAGTCCGGTGTTCTAGGCGAGTCGCAACTCGGGTCGCGTGGCGTGGGCGATCTGTTGTCCGAATGCGATTCGCAATCGCTGGACGGGCAAGTCGAAAGCATCATTGCCGAGGTCGAGCGCCGCGGGCAAGGCACGACAACCGACGACACGACGATTCTGGCATTTGAGATCGCCGCTGCACCTTCGCTACAAATGCAGTCCGCTACCGCGTAGGTTCGTCGTTATCACGGTTGAATTTCGCCCAACGATGATTCGACCGTCCGTTTGGTAATACAAATGGGAACACGTAAATCTGAAGGCGAAGGACGTTTGGATGGCTGCCAACCGCAGAAACAAGCGACGCAAGAAGCCGCGTTCAAACAAGGCCAATACTCGAAAGTCGGGTTCGCCAAGCGGGTGGTTTGTCATTGGTTTCTGGGCCGTAACATTTCTTCTGATCGGAGTAACGAAATACGACCAACAAACACAGATGGAACAAAAGGGGTATGCCCATCTATCGGTAAACTGGATCATCATACTTCTGGCGTTAATTCTCATCGCGATTACATTCACGGTTCAATGGTTCCATGGCCGGGCGACAGACAAGTGAGGTAAGTTGAGTCGTCATCTGCGTTCCGGCCCAATGGAGCGACCCGGCCAGTGAGGCAATGATGCATTCAAAATCCGGCTGGGTGGGACATTGCGCGTTCCGTTCCTGATCACAGTCCACGTCAATCTCCAGGTCGCGATACCCATTTTTGCATTGACATGCCACATCCACATTGCTACCCTGACGATGAAATTGAGACCCGATCTCAATTACTTGCGTGTGGCTTGTCGGAGATTGCTCGCATGTTTGAATCATTTGTCATCATGTTACGGGAAGGGGTCGAGGCCGCCCTGGTTATCAGCATCACGCTAGTGGTGCTGAAGCGAGCGGGCCGCAAGGATCTGGAGAAGCCGGTCTACTGGGGGCTGGGTCTGGCGGTGCTGGCCAGCGTCGTAGCGACGTTCGGGCTCAACGCCTTGCCGATCAACGAGGAGGCCTACGAGGGGGTCTTGTACTGGACGGCGGCGGTCTTCGTCGCGTCGATGATGTGGTGGATGCACCGCAAGAGTAAGACCCTGCGCCAGGACATCGAGCACCGCGTGGAACGGACGGTTCAGGCCGACCCATCGCATCGTCGGCTCGAGGCGTGGGGCTTGGGCTTGTTCGCCTTCCTGATGGTCTTCCGCGAGGGTGCCGAGTCGGTCATGTTCCTCAGCGCTGTACGGTTGACCACCGATGCCGTGCTGAGCTTTCTCGGGGCGTTGCTTGGGCTGGTCTTCGCCGTCGTGTTTGCGGTGATGTTTGTACGTGGCAGCATACGAGTCAATCTGAAACGCTTCTTCGTCGTGACGGAATGGGTTCTGGCGATCTTCCTCGCCCAGTTGCTGGTCAACGGCTATCACGAATTTTCTGAAGTCGGGATCGTTCCCGCGACGCAGACGACTATGGCGTTGATTGGGCCGGTTGTGCGCAACAACGCCTTGTTCATCCTGGCGATCGTTGCGATTCCCCTATTTATCTGGTTCACCCGGGAGACGGACGAGGCCGCCGCATCGGAGCCGACAGCTTCGACCGCCGAACGCCGTCTCGCTCTGGCTACAGTGCGGCGGGAACGGTTCTATCGTGTCGGGGCTTTGGTTTGCACGCTGGTAGTCTTGCTTGCGGTGGGCGTGGTTTACGCACAGGAACAGATGCCCCACGAAGTACCGCCTCCCCAGATGCTCACGCGCAAAGGGGCCGCGGTGACAGTGCCGCTGACCGCTTTGGATGATGGCCAACTTTACCGCTACGGATTGGCGGTCGGGGATCGCGTCGTGCGCTTTCTGGCGATGAAGACTTCCGACGGTAAGGTTCGCACGAGCTTGGACGCCTGTGAGATATGCGGGACATTCGGCTACATCCAGAGTGGTCCTAATCTCTTGTGCCTCAACTGTGCGGCGGAGATCAACCCCCTGTCGGTCGGCATGGCCGGCGGGTGTAATCCGATACCGTTGGAATCGCAAGTGAACGACACGGAACTTCGGATCGGAACCGAACTGCTCGACCGCCACGCCAAGCTCTTTGACGACCGCCCCATGCCCGAAGCCAATTGCCCAATCTGCGGAATGCGCGTCAAGATCAACGAGGCCGCTGCAGTCGTTACCGAGGGGAACACCACATACTACCTGTGCTCCATGCCGAGATGCCGGAAGCTGTTTGAGCAGGAGCATGCGAACAACCCGACCGAGTAACAACAAGCCACCAATTGTGGCGCGTCGGTCCGACGGGCTCGCATGGTGCCAGGACGATCAACGTCAACGGGTTCGACTCAATCATGTTTTTTCGAATGCTTATCGAATCATTCGTTCGTCGCCGCAGCCGTAAGCTGCTGGCGGTGGCCGCCGTTTGGATCGGCTTGAGTCTGGTGATCGGACTTCTGGCTCTGGGCCTGGATGTGGGCGACAAACTCAACCGCGAGATGCGCTCGTTCGGCGCGAACATCCAGCTTCAGCCGGCCGAGGCGGCCGTGGACGTTCGCGTCGGCGGCTACGAACTGGTTGCGCCTGGGCGAACGGTTTACCTGGACGAAGCCGACCTGCCGCGTCTCAAGCAGATATTCTGGCGCAACAACATCCTCGCTTTCGCGCCACGGCTGACCACGCAAGCTCGTTTGGCAGGCCGATCCGTCCCATTGGTGGGCACTTGGTTTAACCACCATGTGCTGCTCGAAGACGCCGATCCATTCGTGACCGGTGCGGCGGAGGTCTTTCCCTACTGGCAGGCCCGCGGCGCGTGGCCGATGAATCCCGAATCCTGCCTGGTCGGCGCAGCCTTGGCGCAGGAACTGGACCTTGGGCCCGGAGACCGGGTGGAATTGACCACCGACCAACGCTCCACTTCTGTACGCATCGTCGGCGTGCTCACCAGCGGCAAGGACGAAGATGAAGCCATCGTCGCACCGCTCTCGGTTGTGCAGCGACTGGCGGGGTTGCCGGGCAAAGTCGCGGAGGTGCAGATTAGCGCTCTGACCACACCGGAGAACAAGTTGGCGGAACGTTATGGCCGCGATCCGCAGTCGCTGACGCCCGCCGAATACGAACGATGGGTTTGCACGCCTTATCCCGGCTCGGTCGCTGCCGACATCCAGAACGCCGTGCCCGGTTCATCCGCTCGGGTGGTGCGGCGGGTGGCCGAGACGCAAGGCGCGGTGCTTGGCCGCATCGATGGGCTGATGTTGCTGCTGGGCATTTTTGTGTTGATCGCAAGCACCTTGAGCATCATGGGAGTACTCAGCTCGGCGGTGCTGGAGCGGCGCGGTGAAGTGGCGCTGCTCCAGGCGGTGGGCGCTCACCGGGCCGATGTCTTACGCCTGTTCCTGACCGAAGCGGTCGCCATCGGACTGGCCGGTGGTGTATTGGCGGCGCTGACCGGCCAGGTTCTTGGTGGGTGGCTGCTTCGAGTGATTTTCGACAGCGCATCTGAACCCCACGGGGTGCTGCTGATCCTCGCGCCGTTGCTGGGATTGCTGATTGCCGTCGCCGCCAGTGTGCCGCCGGTCTGGCGCACGGTGCATCAACAGGCGGCTCGGCTGCTCCGTGGCGTCTGATTGAGGACCGTGACATGCTCGGTCGAATGGTCGTCAAAGCCATCTTGAAGAACCCCGGTGTGTCCTTATGGACACTGGGGGCGCTGACCACGTGCGCGATCCTGGCGGCGCTGTTTGCCACCATGGCAATGGAAGTCCAACAGAAGATGAGCGGGGAGCTGCGCCACATCGGAGCCAATGCCGTGGTCTATCCGATCACATCACCAGCCTCTTCACAATCGGCATCAACGCCACCACAGGTGGATTGGCCCACCATCGAGACACTGTTGCAAACGCGCGGTGTCAAGACGGCGCGGGTGGCGCTTCGCGTCGGGCTGATCGAAGGTCGCCCCGTCGCGGTGGCGGCGGCCAACCCCCAATCCCTGACCGTGATGACCGGCTACTGGTCGGTCACCGGACGTCGCCCGAGCGGCTCCGATGAAGTGATGGCCGGTCGAAGTGTGGCAAAGATGCTCGGCCTCTCCGTGGGCGGGCGCATCAACATCCAATGGCTCAGCGGCGAGTCGCCCGGCCAATACCAGGTCGTGGGCATTTTCGAATCCGGCGACGAGGACGAGGATCGCCTGTTCGTCCCACCGGGATCGCTTACCGTTGCAACGGCTGGTCCGGCGCGATTCGCACAGGTGCCGGTGACTCACCCTCAGGTTCCGGGGGTAACGGCTGGTCGATATGCTGATTGCCTGTCCTGCCACGCCGCAACTGATCCGAAAATCCGCAATGCCGCGCCGCTGCCTCTTTCCGCCGGACCGACCGGCGCAGGCAACTCGCTACCGATGACATCCGACTTCGGTTACCTTTTGATGTCGGTTCCCGGTGATGGATCGGCCATCCGAGCGTTGGAACAGGCGATCAACAATCTCGAACAACCGGTGCAACTCAAACCCCTTCAACAAGTGCTCTACGGCGAGCGGCATATGTTAACGAAAATCAATCTGCTTGCCGGTCTGGCACTGACGGCGGTGGCGGTGCTGACAGCCATGGGTGTCTGCGCCGCGGTGCTGGCGCGGGTCGTGCAGCGGCGCAAAGAGTTGGCGCTGCTTCAATCGCTGGGCGCGACGCGATGGGCCGTGGGAATGCTGCTGCTTCTGGAAAACACGGCAATGGGTGTGGTCGCGGCGGCAAGCGGATTCGTCCTCGGCACCGCGTTGGCGCAGGGTGTCGTGTGGTACGTATTCCACGCCAATGTGCAGCCTCGGGTTGCAGCGCTGGCGGCGGCGACCGGTGTGACGTTGGGGGTCTGTCTGTTGGCCGGCTGGCTGGGGGCGCGTCGGGCCTCGAGATTACAACCGGCCGCCATTTTGAGAGGTGACTGATGAATCAATCCGCAGTACTGCTTGAATACGTGACTCGCGCTTATCCCGGTGGCGTGCGGGCTGTCGATGGGGTGAACTTGAAGATCGCCCTTGGCGAATGGGTCGCGCTCATGGGACCGTCCGGCTCGGGCAAGACGACGCTGTTGAATCTGTTGGACGGTTTGGATCGACCCACGGACGGCTGCGTTCATGTCATGGGCCAGAACCTATTGCAGCTCGATGTCGATGAAGCCGCCACTTTTCGTCGGGAGAACGTCGGCCTGATCTTCCAGCAATTTCACTTGGTCAGTTATCTGACGGCTGTCGAGAATGTCATGCTCGCCCAGTATTACCATTCGATGGTGGATAAGCAGGAGGCGCTGCTCGCTCTGGAGCGAGTGCAACTGGCCGATCGCGCTCACCATCTGCCGTCACAACTATCCGGGGGCGAACAACAGCGGGTCTGCATTGCGCGAGCGTTGATCAACGATCCGAAGATCATCCTCGCCGATGAGCCGACGGGCAACCTTGACGAAGACAATGCCGACCGCGTTGTGAAGATCTTCCAGCGGCTGCATCGTGAGGGGCGAACCCTCGTGATCGCCACACACGACCCGGACCTGGGCCGACTCGCCCAACGTATCGTTTGTCTTCGGCACGGGCAGATTGTCGAGGAGTGCTCCCCGGACGGCTCCGACGCCGCGCCGCGCGCCACCGGAGCGGGCGCGAGCCACGATCGAGATGTGATGCATGTCACAGCGAGCTGACTACAAAGTGCATGGCCTGGACTGCTCGGAGGAGGTCGCCATCCTTCAACGAGAAGTCGGCCGACGGGACGGCGTACTCGACCTGTCGTTTGATGTGGTCAACGGTCGTATGTCGGCCGAGTTTGACCCCGACATCATCACGTCGGAGGTGATCGTCTCGGCAATCAATGCTACCGGTATGAAGGCGGTGCCATGGGCACAACGAAACGCCGTAACGCAGGAGAACTTCTGGACACGCCATGGCTGGCTCATCATGACCGCATTGAGCGGTGGTTTACTCGCCACTGGCTTCATCACGCATTGGGGCATCCACGGCAGCCTGGTGGACGCCTTGACTGGCGGGCACGAACCATCGCATGCTTATCCCTTGACATCGATTCTCTTGTACGTTGCGTCCGTCGTGACGGGAGCGTGGTTTGTCACGCCCAAGGCGATTCAGGCAGTCCGGCGATTGCAGCCGGATATGAACCTGCTGATGGTTGTCGCCGTCATCGGCGCGATGGCGATCGGCGAGTGGTTCGAGGCGGCAACGGTGGCGTTTCTCTTTGCCGTCTCGCTGCTGCTGGAGCACTGGAGTGTCGAACGCGCCCGCAATGCAATTGGCGCTTTGTTGGACCTGTCTCCGGCCACGGCACGATATATCTGCCCGCACGACGGCGACATCATGGAAAAGCCCGTGGCAGAAGTGCCCGTAGGTGCGACCGTCTTGGTTCGGCCGGGGGAAAAGATTCCCCTCGACGGCGTGGTCACCAAGGGAGACTCCACCGTCAACCAAGCCGCCATCACTGGCGAATCGATGCCGGTTCCAAAGTCGCCCGACGATGAGGTGTTTGCCGGGACCGTCAACGAAGACGGCGCGATGGAATTCCGTTCGACCAAGACGGCGGACGATACAACGTTGGCACGTATTATCCACATGGTGCAGGATGCCCAATCGCGCCGCGCGCCCGCACAGCAATGGGTCGATCAGTTCGCCAGGTGGTACACGCCTGTAATGATGCTGCTGGCGGTAATCCTGGCGGTCCTGCCGCCGTTGCTGGGGCTGGGTGCCTGGTCCCTATGGGGCTACCGTGGATTGGTCATCCTGGTGATTGCCTGCCCGTGCGCATTGGTGATCTCTACGCCGGTCAGTATCGTCTCGGCGCTGACATCGGCGGCGCGTCACGGCGTATTGGTCAAGGGCGGCGTCTATATGGAAGCCGCCGGACGTCTCCGTGTGCTGGCGATGGACAAAACGGGCACGCTGACCCACGGCCAACCGGAGGTCCAGGAAATCGTGCCGTTGAATGGTCATACCCCCGAAGAACTGCTGAAACGGGCGGCGGCGCTGGAAGCTCACAGCGAACACCCATTGGCGCGGGCGGTCCTGAGGAAAGCCCAAGTCCATACCGTCCAAGTCATACCCGCTCAGAGCTACCGCGCCATCCGGGGCAAGGGGGGCGAAGGAGAGATAGACGGTCGCCTGTTCTGGATCGGCAGCCATCGCATGATGCACGACCGAGGACAAGAGTCCCAGGACGCTCACGATAGGGCCGTCGCATTGGAGGATGCCGGCCATACGGTCGTGGCGGTCGGCAACGATCAGCACGTCTGCGGTTTGATCAGCATCGCGGATCGCGTCCGCGACGATGCGCCCGAGGCGGTGCGACTACTCCGATCCGCCGGCATTCGGAAAGTGGTCATGCTCACCGGTGACAATAGCGGAACCGCCAAGGCCGTCGCCGCCGCCACGAATGTGGATGAGTACCGCGCCGAACTTCTGCCCGAGGACAAGGTCAAGGTGGTCGAGGCGCTCGTAGCCGAGCATGGCCATGTGGCGATGGTGGGTGACGGTATCAACGATGCCCCGGCACTGGCAGCGGCAAGTATCGGCATTGCCATGGGTGGCATGGGAACCGACGCCACCATCGAAACAGCCGACATCGCGCTGATGTCGGATGACCTACTGAAAGTCTCCTGGCTCATCCGACATTCCCGCCGAACGTTGCGAAACATCAAGACCAACATTACCTTCGCTCTGGGCCTGAAGTTCCTGTTTATCGTGCTGGCCATTGTTGGCTTGGCATCGCTGTGGATGGCCATCGCCGCCGATACAGGCGCAACGCTACTGGTCGTCTTCAATGGCCTGCGGTTGCTTCGGGGTTGAGGTCCATTCCATAAGGTGGCCGGCCCAGAACGCCATACCTGCCATTTCGTGTGGCTGCGTAACGCCGGCGGGACTCGTTCCGTCTAAACAAATGGATAGCGGCAAACAGAGCGTTCCCTGCACGCCGCTGCTGACTTTAGAAAGGAAACGATCATGAAAAAGCCCCTCGCCATTGTTGCTCTTGTCGCCGTTGCGGTTCTTGGTGTGGCCAGCCTTGGTTGGGCGGCCGCCCCGGCGGGAAACACACCGACACGCCACGCCTACAGGACCGATGCCGATTACGGTTACGGTGCCAGGCATATCCGCTACGACGGTGGCCATGCCGCCCGATGGGATTCGCGCTACCGCATGTGCGATCACAACTGGTTTGCCCGGATCATGCCTTGGCATCATGACGATGGTTACCGCCGCGCGGGCTACTGCGATTGACCAGTCTATCATGATCCATGTGGGACAATGAATCGGGGGAGCCGGCGCGGCAACATCATTTACGGATGGCTGGCTCGTCGCTGCGGACCGATGTCCAGTTCAGACTCGCCGGGCCACCGGCGTAACGCCAGCGAGGGTCGTTCCGACTGAACTCCTGGAGTGACACGTGAACGACGACGAACTGATGGGGCTGCTGGAAGGGGCAAGGTCAGGCGAAACCGAGGCCCTGACCGCCCTGTGCGCCCGCTATTACCCGAAGGTGCTCAAATACATGCGCTACCGAGTAGCAGCGGACCTCGCGGAAGACCTCACCAGCGAAGTATTCGTCCGCGTGCTCAAGAATCTGAACCAGCAACAAGGCTCTTTCCCCGCCTGGCTGTTCCGGATCGCTGAACGGGTTGTCGTGGACGATCGGCGAGCGGCCGGGGCAAAGAAGCGCACCGTGATGACCGCCATGACCGAGCAATACGAAGCACAAGCCCACGACAACGCGAGCGTCCCCGACACGGTGGCGGCGTGGATCGATCTGGAACAGGCGATCGGCAAGCTGAGCGACGACCAGCGGCAACTGGTCACGCTCAAGTTCATCGAGGGTTTGGGCAACGACGACGTGTCGGCCATCATGGATCGCAGCCCCGGCGCGATCCGGGTGCTTCAGTTCCGGGCGCTGTCGGCGCTGCGCGGCCTGCTGGCCGGTCGGGAGGTGCGCTATGGAACGTGAACAGCATCTGGTGGACACGCTGGACGCCTGCCTTGATCAAGTGCGTGGCGGCCAGACCATCGACGACGCGCTGGCCGAACACCCGGCGGATGCCGAAGCGTTGCGGCCCCTGCTGGATATCGCCACGCGCCTGGAGTGCCTGCCCGACCCCAATGTTTCCCTCGCGGGTTTGATGAAGACGCTCGGCCGACTGGGTAGCCAGACGTTGACCGCCTCCCGCGCCGAACCCGCGCCGCGCAAGGTCCGGTGGTTCAGTCGGCCTGTTTGGACACGGGCCGCCGCGATCGTCCTGGTCATGTTCCTCATCGGATGGGGGACGGTCAACGCTTCGGCGGGCGCGATGCCCGGTGACTTCCTCTACCCGGTGAAGCTGTTTACCGAGCGGGCACGATTCTTCCTGACGCTCAACACCGAGGATCAGGCGGAGTTACGGATCGTCTTCTCGTCACGGCGTCTGCGTGAAGCCGTGGCCCAGCAGCAACGCACGGGCCAGGCCGATCCACAGATTCTCGATCAAATGCTGGAGGAAGCTCGCCTCGCGGTGCTCGCCGCCCCGCAACTATCCGAGCCGAACCGTCAACTATTGGTGTCGCGGGCTGCTTACTTGACGGACTACCAGCGCGACGCGCTGGACCGGTTTACTTCAACGGGTCACCCACAGGAACAAGTGATCGCGCGATACCGCGACATGTGTTGGGAGCGCGGCCGGTGGATGCGACAGATGCTCGCTCCAGGCGAGGACGCAGCCCCGTCAAACCAACAGCCGCAAGCTCAACCGAACTGGCGACGCTGGTGCGACGACTGCCCCATGTGGTGAAGACCTGTATGAATGACAAACTGGAACCACTGTAGGTTCCCGACAGACTGGGTTATCCTTGAACAGGAGTTGTCCTATGTCACATCGTAGCACTTTGAGCGCGCTGACGATTTTGTTGGCGGTCGGTGGTTTGTTCGCCGTCCTGGCCCACGCGCAAGACACGCCTCCTGCCGATGCCGCCGCCAATCCGCCGGGCACGATGAATCAGGCCCAGTGGATAGACATGATGAAGCAGATGGGCCTGTCCGACGGAATGATGATGCGTTGCCGCATGATGACGGCAGCGCAGATCAATGCTTACGATCCGGCGTCGGTTCTGACCTACCAGACCGGCTTGGGCCTGAGCGACGAACAGGTCAAGAAGGTTCAGGCCATTGCCGACCAGGCGCGGGAGCAGGTCAAGGCGGTCCTCACCGCGGAGCAGATCGCCAAACTCCAACCGATGGCGGCCGGGCCGCAGAACATGATGCAGATGCATCAGCACATGCAGCAAATGGCCCAGCAACATGGTTGGCAGTGGAATCCCGGCATGCTGATGTGCCCGAGGATGGGGACACCGACCACGCAGCCCGCCCCCGGGGACGCCCAGCGACAGCCGCAGAACCCGAT
Organism: uncultured Phycisphaeraceae bacterium; assembly: GCA_964605235.1. Classification (GTDB taxonomy): domain Bacteria; phylum Planctomycetota; class Phycisphaerae; order Phycisphaerales; family Phycisphaeraceae; genus CAZSBB01. The sequence continues at coordinate 208,064 of CAZSBB010000002.1, read as the reverse complement.
GATGTGGTGCCCGATGAACTGCTGGTGAGTCGGTATCCACGGCGCACTCATACCGCGACCGCCAGGTCTTCCGCCGGCACCTGCACCGTGCTGCGCAGGTCAACACCCAACGCATCAAGCACGCGGGCCGCTCGATCCAGTGTGATGCCGTGGTACTCGTTGCGCTCGTCGCGGGAAACCTGCGATTCATGCACGCCAAGGCGCTCGGCAAGTTGGCGCTGACTGATGCCGCGTGCGATGCGCAGCGCGATCAGCAGGTGCCCCAGGCCGCGCAGGTTTCGAATCTCCTCAAACTCGCCGCGCTTGAGGCGCTCGTAGCTTTCGACCTCTTCCTGGAGCTGCAGATGAAACGAGCGCATGGGGTCAAGCACCCGCTTCACCTCGTCGGGCGACAGGTCCATCTTCTCAAGCTCGGCCTTTTGCTGTGCGATGCGCTGCTTCTCATCGGCCAGCCGCTGGACCGCCTCACGGTATTCGTTCTCGTTGCGGATCATGGGTGACCTCCGATCCTGATGATGCCTTTGGGGTGTCCGTCGCGCCGTGACTGCCTGAACGCGGCGGGAAACTCAAGCTCATGTCCGTGCTTGTCGCGGATGCCGCTCACCTGGCCGACGTGCGGGTACAATTCCACGCGGTACTGATGCCACATCGGCAACTGCTTCTTCGGGTATCCGCGGTAGGGCCGACGCGTCGTCGGGTCCCACGTCCAGACCTTGTGCGGGTCGAGCAGGTTGAGTTCCCGTTCCAGATCGCCCGAGGCCAGGCGGCGCAGATCGCAGACGAAGTAGCCGTCGATGTCGTTGGGGTGGTCCTTGTCTTCCACGAACGAGCCGTTGACGAATATCTCGGTGATGCCGACCTGCCAGAGTTGGGCCACCATCACGCCGAGGTTGTCGACCAGCTTCAGTCGCCATCCGCTGTCCCAATGCGAATCTTCTCGTGATGGCTGAGGATCTTCGATCAGGACAGATGCCCGCACCTCATCCAGCGTGAGCGTGTAATCTGCCGGCGGCAGCAACCCATCATCCGTGAACGGTGGCAACATGGTCATTGCATCGGCTCTCCAAGCAATACACTTTAGCCCAGCTTGACAATTTAGTCAAGTCTATGCGCCCAGCGAACCAGTTAACCGGCCGGTTGCGAGAGCGCCCGTGTGTTCGGAATCTGCTCGTACAGGCCGAGAGACCGTGTTCGCTACTTGTTAAATCCACAAGGCCCGGTATATTCATGGGTTGTAATGCTCCCAGAGTTTGAAACCCGTTCGACTCGGGGATAAAATCGCTGTAAGTATTTGAAAAATATATACTTACAAACACTGAACGGCGATCGGGCGTGTTCGCTGTTTGGACGGGTGGTTAACAAGGACCGCCGAAAGCAGCAAGTCGCACTCCTCGCTGGGGTTGACGGTCACCAATGAGCATATCGACGGACGCTGAATCTGTCCACCCATTTTTGACCGATTCTCTTGCTGTTAAGCGCTTGTGAATACAGCGGTTGTTCTCCGTTCTGTTAACCGCCGGGTTGCGGCGGCAACACAAGAGTGGATAAAAACCGCCACAGAAAGTATAATCTGTGGCGGTTTTTATCCGAAGAGGTGTGGGACATGCCGTCCATCCATGAACAAGCCCGGCAGATTTTCCGCGCACACGGCGGCACGCTGCGCACGCGTGAGGCCCTCGCAGCGGGGATTCACCCGCGCACGTTCTATGAGCTGCGGGACGCCGGTGAAATCGAACCACTGGCGCGCGGGGTGTATCGACTGGCCGAGATGCCGCCCCTGTCCGATCCAGACCTGGCAACAGTTGGCAAACGCGTGCCGCAGGGCGTGGTGTGCCTGATCTCGGCGCTGGCGTTTCATGAATTGACGACGCAGATTCCTCACGTTGTGCATGTCGCGCTGCCACGGAACAGATGGACGCCAAAGCTCGAATATCCACCCATTCAGGTGTATCACTTCTCGGCCGACGCGTTCAACGCCGGTATCGAGCAGCACGCGATCGAGGGTGTCGATGTACAGGTCTACAGCGCCGAGAAGACGCTGGCCGACTGCTTCAAGTACCGCAACAAGATCGGGCTGGACGTCGCGCTCGAAGCGCTGCGGAACTATCGTGCCCGGCGCGGCGCACAACTCCAGAAGGTGCTGGAGTACGCGCGGGTGTGCCGGGTTGAGAAGGTTGTGCGGCCGTACCTGGAGGCCACTGTATGACAGACCGGTCGCCAAAGAACATCGTGGCGTCGATTCATCAGCGGCTGCTCAATGCCTCGAAGCAGACCGGCCGCGCGTTCAATGATCTGGTCCTGTACTACGCCATTGAGCGGTTCTTGTATCGCCTCTCTCAATCGCCATATGCCGACCGCGTTGTGCTCAAGGGCGGGCTGATGCTCAACGTCTGGAATGCGCCGGTGACGCGGGTCACGCGCGACATCGACCTGCTGGGTAAGCTCAGCAACGATCTGGACCGGATCGCTGAAGTGGTTCGCGCCGTCTGCGCCGTCGCCGTTGAGGATGATGGCCTGGTTTTCGTCCCGGAAACCGTGATGGCCCGGCGTATCGCCGAAGATGCCGAGTATGAGGGTGTCCGCGCCCTATTCAAAGGGCACTTCGGCAAGGTGCCGCTGGCGATGCAGATCGACTTTGGATTCAGCGATGTGATCACACCGGCCTCCGTGCCCATCACCTACCCCAGCGTGCTTGGCCATTCGCCGCCGCAGCTCATGGCCTACAACCGCGAGACGGCCGTGGCCGAAAAGTTCGAAGCCATGATCAAGCACGGCGAACTCAACAGCCGGATGCGGGACTTCTTCGACGTATGGGTGCTGGCGCAGAATTTTGCCTTCGACGGCCGGTCGCTGGCAGACGCGATCCGAGCCACCTTTGACCGTCGCCAAACCACGATCGAGATCGAGCCGGTCTGTTTCAGTGAGCGCTTCATCACGACGCCGGCCAAGGTGGCGCAGTGGAAGGGCTTCATCAAAAACAGCCGCGTCGCCCCGGCCCCTCCCGAATTCGCAGCCGTGATCGCGCGTGTGCGCCAGTTCCTGCAACCGGTCGCCCATGCGCTCGCCGAGCAACGAGACTTTGACCGGCGATGGCTTGTGGGTGGAACATGGCAGTGATTCTGCGCGCGACGGCTTCTCGGATGGTTGCCGTCGTGATGTCACAAAACGTCGGTCAAAACAACATTTGGACCGACGAATCGTGATACCACGAGGGATCGACTCGGGTGCTGGCGATGGTGTGTTGTGCTCGCATGGTGCATGGGTCAGAATGGCCGCATGATTTTCGATGACGCACAAACACCGCGCGATCAAGCCCAGGAACTGATGTGGAATGCGATGGATCTGCTCGGTCGTGATAACGAGCAGGCTGCCGCGTTATGCCGCCGGGCGCTGAGCATCTACCCCGACTGCGTCGATGCTCTGGCGATGCTTGCCGATTTGGAATGCCACATCGTGAAAGACCACGTCGACGCCATGCGCAACGCTGTTGCCGCAGGGCGACGGGACCTGGGGCCGAAATGCTTCAAGCGTGAACGCGGCCATTTCTGGGGTCTGATCGAGACGCGTCCGTTCATGCGCGCCATGGCCAGACTCGCTCATTCGCTCGTGGAGTGGGGCACGCCTGAGCATATTGACGAGGCGATCACGATCCATGAGGAAATGCTCGATCTGAACCCGAACGATAATCAGGGCATCCGCGACATATTGGTCGGCTGCCATCTCCAGCGAAAGCGTTACAACGAGGCGGCAGAACTATTGAAGCGATATGAGGACGATTGGATGGCCGTGTCCTGTTGGGCGCGGGTGTTGCTCGCCCACGCCACCGGCGACGAGGACAACGCGGTGGCCCTGCTTCAGGAGGCGCGTAAGCAGAACGCGCATGTTGAGCAGTACCTGGCTGGCCAAAAGCGTCGACCACGAACGCGCCCAGGTCACTACTCGCCGGGCGAGGATACCGAGGCCGTCTTCTGCGCTGACACGCTCTGGGAAGCGTGGAAGAAGCATCCGAAATCGAAGCGATGGCTTCAAGCTATTGTCATCGGCGGGTAGTAGACGGTGTTAACCCGCCGGTTGCGAGAGCGCCCCGTGTTCGGAATTTGCTCGCACGGCGCGAGAGCTCTCGCTCTCGTCTTGTTAAAATCTCAAGATACGTTCTATCAATAGGTTACAAGAGAGCCGGCGTTTGAAACCCGTTCGACTCGGGGAGCTTTAATCGCCGCAGCGAACTTCAGCCGGTGATCCCGTTAACGCAAACGCCCGATGGCATCAGCCGTCGGGCGTTGTCGTATCCCGTTGGGGTCAAAGGGTTACGCGAGCCGTCCCATTCCGCCGGCGCTCTCCGGTTCGCGGGCGAGACTTTGGGGTCCGAGATCAACCGTCACGGTTGTCACCGTTGGCCAAAAGCAACGCCCCGAACTCTCGCGCTCTCTGTTGAACAAGGCGAGACTGGTTAACAGCCGCGTTCGCTTTGGGCCTCGCAGCGATTTCGAACCCATGTCCTCTTGGATGCCCCGCAACTGCCAGACACGCGCACAGTGTGCGTCTCCGGTCATCCATGTCCTGGACCTCGTCAAGAAGCCACGATCACCGAAGAGCCGCATTCAGCACGAAGGCCCGAATGCGGCGTTGGCTGGTGCAAAGTCCACTCGCTTGCTGATCGAGGTATTGTCTCGCCTGATCGATCGTCCAGCCAGGCGTTGCCGACTTCCTCTGATCGGAGTCATCCCACTGACCACACATATACCACCCGACAAGATAGATACCATGCTGGCACGCATTGTCGGCAAGGTAACGATTCACGAGTTGGGTCTCCATCGCCGTCTGGACCTCGGAATGCCAGCAGCCTTTCACCTCAACGACAACCCGCGCGGTATCGAAGGTTCCCTCAGATGCCTCTGGCATAAGGCCAGTGACGTGAATATCCGTGCGCTCGCCGGGGCTTCTGGTGTCGCCAACCCCCTCTCCTCTCCTAATCTCCACCTCCCGTAATGAGACGATACCACGCCCATTGAATTTGGCGTCGAGTCGAAGCTTCAGCCAATCCGAAAACCGATTCTCATCCTTGGGTCGGATAGGTGTCTTGTCTGTTCTGCTCGTGGGCAGGTTCCAGACTTCCGGCGCGGCTGGTGTTTCGCCCTGAAGCTCCTGATCGATCTCCTCAAACACTTCAAGCAACACATCCTGCAACTCCGAGGCAGTCCTTACCAACCGTGACGATGGCTTCGCACACAGCCTCAAGACCTCCTCGGGTAGTGGCGGCAACCAGCTTTGGCGGAGCATCCGGTGCTTTGCCGATACAAGTGTGTACCTAAGCCACCCCAAGTTCGGCAGTTCTCCGGCAATCTTCCGTATAGCTGACACCGCACCGACGGTGCCACGCTCTTCGATTGCCCTCAATACACCATCTCGAAAATGGGCCACGGCTTCACGACGATCGACACAATGTGCCCCGTCATGTCTTGGGTCCTCTGAGTGTGGGTACTCGCGTGCGAGCCACACATATAGCGCTGCCAACTGATCCTCGGTCAATTGGCCTGTCAGGCCGCCGTTGCGTCGGTCCCATTGCGCAATGGCTTCCAGAATTGATCGGCCAAACTGTTGATCAGCCGTACAAGCCGGCCACACCACAGGCCATCCCGCGTCGTCTGCATGCTCGATAAGCGCGATGGCGGCCTCGCGTGCGAGCAGGCGTTCATTCTCCTCGGTCGGAACTGGCACCGTGACGAATGACTGTGCAAACGCCTTTGCTTCAGCACATCCACGTTCAAGCAATTCCTTCAGGAGATCGCCGACGCAGCTTGGCTTCAGATTCGCATCCTTCGCCTTCTCGAGCATTGCGCAGCACAGACAATCATCCCAACAGTTCTGCATCTTGCGCAGAATGAACAGATGCCCATGCTCATCCTGCCCATTCTCCTTATCGATAATGGCTAACAAGGCGTCGATGGTGGCTTCGGGTGCATTTGCGTAGGTCATTGCCGCTAAGTCCAGGGCTGGCTGTTCATTGCCTACTATGCCGACAGACACGGGAAACCCAAGGACGCTGGCAGCCCATTTGGCCCAGATCGCGGCGGGTAGGCCTCTAAGTGCTTCCGGCTCTTCATGTGCCAGAAGGACAAGCGCGCGATAGCCGGCGCATGCAGGTCTATGCAATGTGTTTGTTCCCAGCCAAGTCGAGTTGTTCGGTTCGCAGTCACGCAGAGCAACCTTTGCAGCCTCCACGATACGGTGACGTGTGTCGGGACTGGCGTCCTTCCATCCCGGCAACTCTCGCAGATCATCCTCAAGATCATTTCTCCCCCCAGCTTGGCCCGACTTGTCAAATAACATGCAGTGATTGAGTTGCCACCATGCATCGACCTCGCCTAATTCACATCGCCCCAGCCATGTCTTGACATGCTCAGTCATTGGAGGGTCAACCGGCTCGGGCTCCCTACGGCGAGACATCATGTCCTGGTGAGCCTTATGTTTCTGCCGGAGATCATCCGCCTTCTCCGACCCTAATTCAATCGGACAGAGAAACGGCTCGAACACGGAGTAAATCGCAGGCGAGCGCCCAGCCGCGTCAATGATGCATTCGATATCTGCTGCGGCCTGGATGCTGAACACATAGCGTGCCAAGTGAGCATAACGCTGGGCCAACTGGGACTCTGACGCGCCGATCGCCTGATCAAGCAGCCACCGCAGGTCGTCGTTTGTTACCAGCGCCGATGGAGACCTCACGAGGAACGCTGCGTCCTTCTCCACGCTATTCATCTGCCGGACAATCTCATGTACGAGCTTGCGTCGTCGATCCCTATCTTCCCGCAGCTTCTTAGGTTCAGCGTCATCGGCGAGACTTGAGTAGACGCTATCTCGCTCTTCCAGTTTTTGGAGCGCATACTTGGCCAACGCTACTCGCGTAGATGCGTCATCTAAACGTTCGACGGCCAGCGACACTACGCTATCTGATAGGCGACGGAGTCCGACACTGGAATCATCCGGATCATCTTCGTGGTGATTGCACAACCAGTCTAGTACACGGGGAATTTCATCTGGTGTCAGCTGCGTAACGAAATCCTGCACCATGAAGAGGTCATAGCTGCCCATGAAGCTCTGCCGCCGGGGCGATCGAATAGCAGCAAGGAGATCATCGAGTGCGATTAGGCGTCTGGACCACAGCGCACGCATCGCACACCCGCGCAACTGGTCATCGGGGTCTTCCGCTTCGTCGGCTGTCACGAGTGGGAGAATCTGTCGGCGATGTGCATCATCGCCAATCTCTGCGATTGCGTGGGCTGCCTGGTCACGGATGTGATGCACGTCGGAGGTATCAAGTGCAACCGCCACAAGCGTATCCTGCAAGTCATCCAGCTCGCCGGCCTCTGCAATATCGATCGCGGCCCGACGCGCCACGACGTCTTTGGTCTTGTCCACAATGTAGGGCTGAAGCTGCGCTACAAGCCCGGGGTGCATGAAGCGGGCACACCGCTCGCGCAGGGACCACTCTCTATCGTCTACTTCGACATCGTCTAGCTTCTGGAGGACCGCTTCGATCAGAGCAGCTCGATCTGCATTGTCGGCTGTTGCTGCGTCACTACGCAGGAGAACGACTGGATCAGTCGTCATGAGATGCCGGAATACTTGTCGGCTCATGCTTGCGAGCCAACCCGCGAGTTCTGCGAGTTGAGGAACAACCGGCCGAGTGATGTCACCTGGATGGCAGACCAGACTGGACATCTGCGTCAGATCGAGGCTATGCGTAGCCAGATATCTGGCTGCAAGGTACTCCGCGTATGTCTGGTGGGCGAATCCCAGCAGGCCAGTTCCTCGCCCGGAGAACAGCCCGGTTGCCAGAACTTCTCGAAGTTCCGCCTCCGTAACTGCCAGGTAGTTGCCTTTGACAGGCTCGGTGCCACCCGTTGCCGCGGTGAGCGGCATGATATCCGGTGATTGCACTTCACCGAGCGAGTCGACAGCAATCATCGTCTTTCGACACAACGTCATAAGAGCAGCAACCCGTGAGGCAACCGCGAGCCGTTGGTCGGGATCGAGCGATCCCAGATGTCCAGCGTCTCTCCGACTAGCGCTGCTTTCGGTACAAAGGCGGCGACACCCTGACTCGTAAAGGGCAGTCTGCGTGGCAGGAAGACCTTTGCCGATCTCGAACAGATCGATCAGGAAGCGCAACGTAATGGGTTTGATTGCGAGGGGCTGCGCATTCGCTTTATGAACAGCAGTGATGAACTCGTCCTCGTCGATCCCAGCACTTCTCGCAGCGTCAGCCACATCTTGCCGGCGCAGTGGGAGCAGTTCATAAACCGCGAAGTCATCTGATCCCCACAGTTCGCGCAATCCCGCCGTGAGCTGGGATGGCCAATCTGCAGTACGACATGCGATGCGGAGACGCAGCCGGGGTAAGACTGTGCTGTGGGCGCGGAAAAGGCCAAGAAGCAGTGCTGCGACGTTGGGGATGCGGATTCGGCATTCGTCGAGGCTGTCGAGTACAAGATGGAGGACTCCATCCTTGTTTGACCACCGCTGGAACTGGTCAGACTCCACGATATGCCGTTCGAGACGATCTTCACTGCCATACTCGCACAGATCGATTGCCAAGAAATTTTCGCTTGTGGTGGCGCATTCCGTCTTCAACGCATCTGCGACTGACTTGATGGCCGTGGATTTGCCGATGCCTGGCTCTCCCAGCAGCGCGAGGACTGGTAAATGTGCGATGGAAGCGAAAGCCACCGCATCCGGCTGATAGATGCTGGAATGCTCTCCCTCTGGATCCACGAGGAATCCGCCATCAGCCAAGCTGTAGGAGCCATCGATCGGGCACCAGAATCTTTGCCACGTGCTCATATACGCATTGTCACGTATCTGACCGTCTGGAACAAACGCATCACCCGTCGCATGTAGGTGAACGCCAAGTCCGATTGAACTCATTGTGGCACAGCATCAAATCGCCTGCTGGATGTAGAGATCACCGCATGGCACTGAGGGCATTCCTTGGCAGGTGGTTCGCCGGGTTGATAGTCCTCCCACCACTTGGCCGTCGCCAGCACTCGTGTCGGCAAGTCGCCGATGCGCGGCTCCTGGCCCTCGGGTCATCACCGCCTTCGCCTGCACACTCGACCAGACCACCGGTAAATTGACCTATGCATCCGCCGGACATAACCCGCCCCGACTGCTTCGATCGCGGCCGCACAGCGTCGTACCCTTGAATGAGGCGAGCGCAACGCCGTTGGCGGTTCTCGATGCCCCGGTGACGCATTCCCAGAGCACCGTCAACCTCGCGCCCGGCGATCTCGTGCTGCTCTACACCGATGGCATCACCGAGGCGATGTCGACGCGGGGCGACTGGTTTGGCGAAAGTCGTCTGGATCAAGTGCTGCGCGATGTGCCCGAGCCCGCGACGCCAGACACTGTCGTCGAGAGGTGCGAGCATGCCATCGCCTGCTTCACAGGTGGCAAAGCGCCTGCTGATGACCAGACCTTGCTCGCCTTGTCCAAGACGTAGCTGGGGGTGGAAGTCAGAAGCCGGGTGTGGGGAAAGCATGGGGGACCTCCCCGGCCCGCCGCGGTATCTGGGCGACAACAGCCCCTTCGTGCCCGGGTTTCTCAGGATTGGCGAGGCGCGGATTCCGTTGAAGCCGCGTTGAGCCGCGCGGAGGCGCGGGCGATTTCCCGCAGCATGCCCGCGAACACCCACTGATGCAGCGGCCAGACCATGTACCAGTAAAGTGGTCCGAGCAGCCCCACCGGATCGAACAGGGCCGTCTGGGTGATCCAGGCTCCCTGACTGTGCTCAGCGGGCTCCACTTCAAACTGCAGCCAGGCCCGGCCGGGGAGTTTCATCTCGGCCCGCAGGCGCAGCAACCCAGGCGGATCGATGGCTTCGACCCGCCAGAAGTCCAGGGCATCGCCGACCTGCAGTTTTTCGGGGTGCGGCCGACCGCGGCGCATGCCGACCCCGCCGCAGAGCAGGTCCATCAGCGCCCGCAGCTGCCACAGCCAGTTCGCGTAATACCAGCCGGTCTGGCCCCCGATCCGTTCGAGGGGGGCGAAAGCCGCGGCGGGCGGAACATGGACGCGGATGCGGCGGCGATCGATCAACCGCCGGCCGAACCGCACGCCGCCCCAGTTCGTGGGCGTGCCGGCTGCGGACAGTGCATCGGACCAGCGGGTCTGGGCATATGCCTGGTCTTCATTCGCCAGCGCTCGAGCGATGGCGTCGCGCAGACTCCGCGGCGTGATTGCGAAGTCGCGCAGGGCGCGATCATCTTTGACCACCGTGTCATGTTTCACGCTTTCGATCAGCTTTCGCCCCACCCGGGCATACAGCGGCGTCACCAGCCCGAGCCAGAGGCTCGACAGCCCGGGGCTGAGCACCGGCACGGGAATAATGAGCCGCCGGAGTCCGACCTGTCGGCCATACTCGCGCATCAGATCGGCATAGGACACGCGGTCCGGGCCACCGATCTCATACACCATGCTGCGGTGCCCGGGCAGCTCGATGGCGGCCAGACAGTATGCCAGCACGTCCTCGACCGCGATCGGCTGCGCCAGGCTGCGCACCCATTTCGGGGTGGTCATGATCGGCAAGCGGGTGACCAGCGCCCGGACCATCTCGAAGGACAAACTGCCCGAGCCAATGATGATCGACGCGCGGAACTCGATGGTGGGCACCCCCGATTCACGGAGGATTTGTCCGACTTCCTGTCGACTCGCCAGGTGCGGCGAGAGGTGCTCGTCGCCGCCGAGACCACCGAGATAGATGATCCGGCGTACCCTCGCCGCCCGGGCCGCCTGCGCGAAGTTCGTCGCCGCCTGGCGATCCTGTTGGGCAAACCCACCCTCGGAACCCATCGAATGGATGAGGTAGAACGCAGTGCCCACGCCCGTCAGGGCCGGACCCAGGCTTGCCGGATGCGTCAGGTCTGCCGCGACCACCTCGAATCGGCCGTTGGCCTGAGCCTGCAAAGGTTCGGGCCGTCGAGCCAGGCAACGCACCGCATAGCCCTTTTCCAGCAAGGCCGGCAGCAGACGACCGCCGATGTAACCCGTTGCGCCCGTCAGCAGGATTGGTTCATGGGCGGTGATGTCGCGGTTGGCGTTCACACGCATAGGATACCGTTGCGCGTCAGCGTGCTGCCGCGTCGGCGCGGACCACATCCTCGGGCAACAACAGATTTTCCGGGCGATCAGCGCCATACGGCGGGACCGTGAGCAGTTGAAGTTTGCCGGCGATGCGCTGCGCGCTCCACAGTTTGCCGTCCTGACCGGGGGGGACGGGGATGGCGAGGTAGTCGCTGAAGCTCTTGTCCTCGAAACTGAATACGGTTTTGCCGGCCGGGTCGGCGATGACGCCGCCGGTCGAGTCGGCGTAGGCGCCGAGCACGCGGGTGCCCTTGGGGACGTAAAAGTACCAGTTGTCACGCCCGACGATGAAGCGGGACTGCTCCATGCTGCAGGGCGTGGTGCAGGGCAGGTCGCTGGGCCAGACCGTGGTGGTGCCGCTCATGCGTTCGGAAACGACCACCCGGTGCAGCCCCACGCTGCGGCCATGCAGGATCACCTGGTGCGGCTGCTGGTCCGGTGGAATCTCTTTCTGTTCGACATTGACGAAGTCCTGGTCGTCCTCATCCCATTGCTGAAGGATGACCTCGGCGTTGCCGCGGACGTTGTATACCGTGCCGGTGGTCATGGTCAGCTCGATGGACTGATTGGCGTGCGTCAACCAGGTGAAATACTCCGCCCGGCCGCGGGTGCGGGAGTTGCGTTCGAGCGCTGCGCCGGCGTCGAGCTGCAGCGGCGCTGCGGGCGCGAGCTTGGTGCTGAACGCCACCGGCTCGAACGACAGCGTGGGGTTGGCGGCGATGCCCTGCTCGATCAGGCTGACGATCTCGGCTTCGGAAAACGGCTTGTCTTCATCGACGCGCATGCTGTCGGGCGGACGGACAGCGGTGTAACCCTCGCCCCAGGTCAGGCCGTTGTCTTTCTGGCGCACCGTGCGATTGAGCAGGGAAAGGTATCCCAGCGAGTCCGCCATCATGGTCTTGCGAATGCGCCAGGTGTGGGTCATGACCGCGCTGAGCGCGGGCATGCGATCGTCCCCACGGGCGGCTTCATACACGCGATTGAGTTCAACGTGGCGGGTGTAGAGCACCAGGTCGTTGAGTCGGGCGCGGACGGCAGGATCGTCCGTCAGAGCACGGGCTTCCTTAAGCAACTGATACATGCGGCCGACGAGATGCTCGCTGAGGCGCGGGCGTGACGGGCCGGTGATCATGGCGTAGAACGTCGCCATGGGTTGCCTGGCGGAGCCGAACGAACGGGTGACGAAATCGTCAATGATCTCCTGGGCGTGCGCAGCCTCGTTGACGTTCCACAGGAAGCGGGAAGCCAGGTAGTAACCCAGCCCGTTGGGTCCCCACGCGGCGTCGGCTTCGGCATTCATGAACCGCGCGCCGCTGGCGTGAAACTTGGGAATGGTGCGCACGAGGTAATCGACGTTGCCGGCTCGCCCGCGGCCGGGCATGGTGGTGCCCCACGCCGCCACGCCGTAGTACTCGCGGATGCCGATGTACTTCGTCTGAGCGGACCAGCCCTGGAGCATGTCGTCGAAGGTCTGATTGCCTTTGATGAAGGCGGTGGCGAGACTGACGATCACATGGGGGTGCACCTTGATCGTCGGGGGCAGCGAGTAGTCGTTGTAGGCATAGATGCCGATGTAGTAAGTCCGCTCGAATTTCGCTTCCAGCGCCTGGGCGACCTGATTCGCCAGCAGGACCACACGATCGCTGACGGAGCCGAGCGGGGCGCACAGCTCGCAGGTGTGGTCGCACCAGCCTCCGCCATCGCTGGGATCCAGCGAGATGCTGTCGAGTTCGGGCGCCGCCTCCACGGTGCGGATGACGTGATCCACGACCAGTTGGCGCAGGTCCGGGTTGCCGATGCAGATCTTGTTGCCCCGCGCTTGGCCACGCTTGCCGTTGATTTTGGGGAAGAACTCGGGATGGGTGTCGAAGGCCGCCTGGTTGCGGCGGATCAGCGTATCGTAGGCGTGGCCGGTGTTGAGCTCGAATGCCTGAGCGGTGCGGTTGCGGATGCACCAGTGGCGCCAGCCTTCGAGCGCCCAGGGGCGACTGCTCAGCCGCATGGCGCCGCGCGGCCCGCTGCGGTCGTAGTACGATGGCTTCTCCAGCACATCAACCTCCAGCGTGAGTTGTTCCTGCCTGGGGACGATCTCCCAGGTCGGGGAGGCGAAATACATGCGATAGCCGAAGCGACTGAGCAGGTCCCACACGGCGAACTCGGCGGCCTGCGGCGTCGCGCCCAGCAGATAGATGCCCGCTGAGGTCGAGACCAGCCGGTAGTGATCGCGATTGAAGGGATGCGCGTCGAACGTCTGCGCCAGCGGCAGAGCGGTGAAGTCGCCCGGCACGCCGACGACGATCCCGCGCGCGCCGTCGCCACGCTCCACGGTGAACGACGCCCCGCTGATGCGCTGCAGGTAATCCGCCAGGTCGGCGGCGGCGGCGGCGGTGCGCTCGGCGGCGGCGGGGCCGATGACGATCGGCAGTCGCGCCTGGCCACCCTGCGCCAGCGTCACGGCGTCACCGGCACGCGCGATCGCGGCGTTGACGCCGAGCACCAGCAGCGCCAATCCAAGGGCGCGTGCGCCCGTCCCTGCCGTCGTCAATGAAAAGCGTTGCGGACTGAACATGGGAAGTACCCCTTCCATCGCCCGGAGGTTAGCGGATATTGCTGCTGATATTGTCCGCGTGCGCATGCCGGCAGCAACCGCCCAGCCGCACGCGGCGCCGGGTTTCCCTGCGGTTGCGCGGGGCGAGATGCTGAAAAGTCACTTAAAAATCGCCGGGCCTGCGCCACCAGGCGCAGGGCCACAGCACGGTGCGCCGGCGCGGCTCCCCCGCGGTTCATGACCGCCACCACAGCCACCAGACGATTGCGTGAAGGTAGGAGTCAATCGCCGGGGACGGCAGCTCAGTCGGGCCGAACGTTGCGCGATTGCAGATCGAACCACCCGCTCTTGGGGTCGTAGACGAATTTAAGCCGGCGGCGGTCAAACGCGATGAACCAATCGTCCCAATCGAGCAGGTCCAGTTCCTCCGGCTCGGAGAACTTGCTCCCCCCAATGCGGATGCGGTCGGGTTGGCCGGGGGCACAGCCGGGCCACAGGCCGTTGGCTTCGCACCAATGGCGAATCTGCGCGGGATTGGTCGTCTCGTAAACCGTCATAGGCGAAGCACTTTCTTGCTGCCGGTTCACCTGGCCCAAGCCCCCGGCGGCCGGGCGAACATCCGGGGAGGTATTGTGGCGACTGGGGCGGAAGTTGGCAAACCTTCGACAGCGCTGCTGCGGCGTCGGCGCGGCAGGATTGTCGCAGCGACACCACAATCGGCATAACCGGAAATCCGCACCCCTGCTGCACCGGCCAACAGCCCGTTCGCGCCGCGCGGCATCCGGCTTGCACCCTATGCTGTTCATGATGTCCTGCGCCCACAACTGGCTGTGTCGCGGTGTGCTGCTCCTCGCCCTGAGCGCGAGCTGGGGTTGTGCCGGCCCGGCGGCAGCGGTCGATGAGTTGGCGGAAGCACGCCCCTTCGCCCACCCACGCAGCGCGGTGTTTGACACCCCCGATCAACAGGCGCTCGCCGAAGCCTGGCAACCGCTGGATGGCCCTTACCTGCCCTGGTACGCCGGCCGCAATGATCACCGGCGGGCGACCTACGGCGGGCAACCCAGCGTCGTGGTCGAAGAGGTCTACAGCTACACCATCGATCGGCAGCGTCAGTACGACGGCAACGTCCGGGACATCTACCAGCGCCACACCTATCGCCAGCAAACGTCCACGCTTGTGCGCTAGCGGATTTGAATCGTACAATTGTGAGCCATGACTGGGCGGCTGATACACGTCGTGAAACTCGGCGGCAGTCTGTTGGACCTGCCCGATCTGCCGCAACGCCTGCAGGACTGGCTGTCCCCCCTGCGCGCCCAGCGCGTGCTCATCGTCGTCGGCGGTTCCGCCAGCGCTGATGTGGTGCGTCAGTGGGACCAGATGCACGCGGTCGGCGAAATGCGTTGTCACTGGCTGGCGACCCGCGCCATGCAGTTCAACACCTACATGGTGCAGACGGTGATGCCTTCCATGGAAGTGGTCTATGACCTGCCGGGCGCGGAACTGGCGTGGAAACTGCGGCCGGCGGTGCTGGCGGACCCCCTGTTGTGGCTGCGGCATCTGGAATTCGCCGGCACGCAAGTCCCCCACCGCTGGACCTTCACCAGTGATTCCATCGCGGCGCTGCTGGCGCGGCAGATCCATGCCAGTCGTTTGACCTTGCTCAAATCCACGTTGCCCACGCAAGCCTGCGCCACCACGGAAGACGCGGCGCTGGCGGGGCTGGTGGACGAGGAATTTCCGGTCGCCAGTCAGGGTTTGGCGATGGTGGAAGCCGTCAACCTCCGCAGCGCCAAGCCGGAATCGCTGCGTCTGCAAGCAAGCAACCCACTTGCCGAACCCGCGTCGTCGTGATCCGGGCTTGCCGATCCCCCTGCTCACAGACCAAACCCCGCACCGCGACGATATCCGCGCCGCAGTCAACCGCCCGCTGACAACCCGCTTCATCCAACGAACCCGCCAGTGCCAGGAAGCGGCCGGTGGCGCGCAGCTCCATGCTCGCGCGCTGCAGGGCGGCATCATCGTCCAGATGGTCAAACAGCCGCTGTCCATCCTTGATGGCGGTGTCGATCAGCAACCCCGCGCAACGCGACTCGGTCAGCGCGAAACGCAGCACCTCCCGCCAACCTGGCGCGCCAACCCGCGCGGCATCGGCATACGCCACTGCCACCGGCGCGGGCGCCTTTGCCCAGCACTGATGCAATCGGTGCCGCCAATCCGTGCCGGCGTGCGCCAGGCCAACCTTGCTGTGGGCGACCTCCGCCGGGCAGTCCGGCAAGCAATTCACATCCAGTTCGCTCAACTCCCCCCACGCACAAGTCACCGGCGTCCGCCCCGCCACGCACGCGATGATTTCTCGAACCACCGCAACATCCGCCCGGCCCAGCGCGCCCCGCGCCGGCTCCTTCACGTCGATGATGTCCGCCCCCCCCGCCCCCCCGGCCAGTGCTGCCGCCGCTTCCGCTGCATCACGCACGGAAACCAGCAGCCGCAGCCGGGTGGACGCGGGCGCATCAGTCATCGCCGCTGCTCCCTTCGTCGCTGACCTGGCATTTCATCAGCTCGCGCAGCACCACGGTGGCGAAGGCGCCGCGCTCGAGCTCAAAGGCGACCCGGATGTACGCGCCATGCTCGTCGACGCCGGCGCTCAGTTCGGGATGGCGCAGGAACACGCGCAGCGGCCGGCGGACTCCCGCAGCGGCGAGGCCGTGTTGATGGGCGAAATCATCCGGCGTCAGTTCCAGCGTCTGCAGCGCAGCCAGTTCCAACTCGTCCACGACGCCGGCGGCGCGGGTCATCTTCGCGCCCCACATCGGCCCCGACGGCGAAACGTCCAGCTTCGCCACGCGCCCGTCAGGTTGATTTTCCAACTGGGCGGTGGCGTCATCGACGGCAAACACCGCCCGGCTGTCATGCTTCCACGCCAGATCGCCCGGCAGCAGTCGATCAAATGTGCCGTCGCGCAGGCGCTGATGCAGCACCTGATTGAACACGGCGCTCTGCAGCGCCGAGAGCAGAAATTCGCGCTGCACCTCGTCCATCGCGGACACCGCCCGCTGCGGGTTGCCGCCCCGCGCCAGCACGCGCAGGGCTTGCTGCTCATGCCGCAGCGAGTTGGGCCAGCGGCGCAGGGCTTCGGCAAAATCGCCCTGGTCATACGCCTGCCGCGCCGGGCGGGTGGCGTCATGGGTGATGAGATCCGCACTGCCGAGCATGAGGTTGAGCAGACCCGCGTGGTCGCCCTTGAGGAGCAGACGGCCGAGCAGGTGGTTGTTGCCCAGATAGCCGAAGCGTTGGCTGCCCAGGTAATTGGGGATGCCGCGCCGGGTCAGTTCATCAAGGGTGCGTTTGGCGGCGACGACCGCGGTGGGTTCCACCTGGCGGATGCGGATGACAAAGCGATTGCCGGCATGATGTCCGCGGCGCAGCTTGTTGCCATGCCGCGCCGCCCAGAGCACCTGAAGCTGGTCGGAGCTGGCGTGGGCGATGGCGTCGGCTTCCCGGGCGGGGTCGGCCTTGGGCAGATGCACGGAGAGGAGCTGGCGCGTGACGGCGAACTTGTCCTTGAGCCCGGCATAGCTGATGTGGCCGGGTTTGACGCCGAATGCCTGGGCGAATCGGCGCGCGGCTTCCACGGTCGCCAGCCCGCGCTTCTGCACGCACAGGTACAGGTGCTCGCCGGAGCCGGACGGTTCGTACAGCGGCTGCTCCTCGACGAGGAAATCGTCGGGGCGCTGCTTGATGACCCCACCGACGCCGGGCGTGGCGGTCAGCGTGGCCAGTTGGTCGAAAGCAACAGATTGCACAGACACAACAGGATTCCCCGTCAATAAAGGTAGTCGCCGCCCCTGGCGTGTTCAGGCGTCCAACCAGCGGATAACCACCGAGACACAGAGAGCACCGAGGCAGCACAGAGACATACAAACCAGATTTTCAATTCCGCGGACTAACCACATGTCGGCAGCGGTGTGACTCTGTGTTCTCTGTGTCTCGGTGGTGACTGTGCTTTTTGGTTTCTCAATCTTCCGGGGCGTTTTCGCGGACCAGGTCGTGGAACAGCTTGATCAGCTTGCCGGTGATGGGGCCCGGTTCGCCGGCGCCGATGACCCGGCCGTCGACCTTGGTGACGGGGATGACCTCGGCGGCGGTGCCGGTGAGGAACATTTCGTCCGCGGTGTACAGGTCGTGCTTGGTCAGGTCGGTGCGCTCGAACGCCAGTCCCGCCTGCTGGGCGAGGCCGATGACGGTGTTCATGGTCACGCCTTCGAGCACGCCGGCGTGCAGCGGCGGGGTGAGCAGCGTGGGCTTTCCGTTGCGGGTGCGGATGATGAAGATGTTGTCGCCGGTGCATTCAGCGACGAAGCCCAGGTGGTTGAGCATGACCGCCTCCACCAGGCCGGCGTCCAGGGCTTCCACCTTCGCCATGATGTTGTTGAGGTAGTTGAGGCTCTTGATGCGCGGGGACAGCGCCGCCGGGTGATTGCGGATGACGGAACTGGTGATGACCGCCATGCCGTGCTGATACATCTCGGCGGGATAGAGCGTGATGGTGTCGGCGATGATGAACACGCTGGGCTTGGTGCAGGTCAGCGGGTTGAGCCCCAGCGAGCCAACGCCGCGCGTGACGCACAGGCGGATGTAGCCGTTGGTCAGCCCGTTGGCGGCCGCGGTCTGGCGCATCGCTTCATGAATCTGTTCGACGCTGTAGGGGATGTTCAGGCGGATCGCCCGCGCCGATTCAAACAGCCGCTGCAGATGGGTGCGGCTTTTGAAAATGCGGGTGTTGTAGATGCGGATGCCCTCAAAGACGCCATCGCCGTAGAGCAAGCCATGGTCGTACACATTGATGCACGCCTTCTCGGAAGGCACCAGTTCGCCGTTCATCCACACCTGCTTGGCCACGAGACAACTCCTGTGAGGGTTGAGGGAGGGGGATTATAGCGAAGCGCGGGCGCGCGCTGGGGAAGTTGCGGATTTGCGATGGGTAGCCGGGGGCAGGTGAGAGGTGGCTCAGTTGCGCAGGGAGGCGGCGCCGACGGCGGTGTCGCTGACCAGGCCGTTGGTGAAGGTCAGCCGATAGCCGACGACGCGGGCGACGGTGAGGTCGGCATCATCGAGCGCAATCGCCCAGTTGGTCAGGTCGTTCGCCCAGATGTTGGCGGGAAAGTAGCTGAAGGCTTTGAGGTTCTGGGTGATGACGCCAAAGTCGCTCGCCGGGTCATAGCTGACGTTGGCGGCCGTGATCTGCTCTGCGGTCATGCCGGTCCAGTTGGCGGTGTAGCTGACGAACTGGTTGCCGTTGTTGCGTTCGATGCGGCGGATTTCGCCAACGTTGGGTTGGCCATCGCCGTCGTCGTCATTGATCCACAGCACGATGTGGTTGGCGTCCACGTCGAGCAGTTGCGTGGAGCCGCGCACCGCTGCGTTGAGCCGCGCGGAGAGGGCTTTGTTCTTGACCACCAGGCCCCGGATGTCGCGGGTGCTTTCGGTGCCGTAGGCGGTGGCGTAGAGCATGGCGGAAATCGCCAGCCCCACCATCGCGATGCCCGCCACGCTCAGCAGGAGTTCGGGCAATGTCAGCCCGCGCGCACGCCAGCGCGCCGCGGCAGGACCACGGCGCGAAGCTGGACGCGAAATCTGGCGGCGCGGTTGCGGCATCGGCTTAAGACTCCGGCACAAAACGGGTGATCTGCCAGGCGCGTCCATCGCCGTCAGTGACGGTGACCGTGACGTTCAAACCATTGGTCGGCGTGGCGAAACCATCGAGCGTCATGGTCGCCGCCGCCACCGTCACGCTGCGGGAGAACTGGGCGTACACCCCGCCGTAGACATTGCCCGCCACGTCGGCGACGGCGCCCGCCGCTTCGGTGTAGCCGTTGAAGTCTTCGATGTTGTCCCAGGTGGCGCGGCCGAACTCCCCCGCCGGGCCGCCGTCGGGATCGAGATAGGACTTGGCGATGATCTCTTCCGCCAAGGCTTCGGCGAGCGAGGTGGCGCGGGCTTCATGCAACGCGGCATAGCTCGCCATCTGGCCACTGACGAGCGATTGCGTGACCGCCACCACCGCCAACGACAACACCGTCGCCGCCATCAACACCTCCAGCATGGTGAAGGCGGCGCAGCGGTGCTGTCGACGCGAAAGGATTATGCGGTGTCGCACTGATCGCATGGCAACGCGCTCCGGCACTGTCGGCCCCAGGACGCTCAGACCGCGCTGTGCGGACCCTGCCCGCGTCCTGTCCCGTGTCCTCACCTGCTTCTCGCGTCGGTCAAATCAACGATACCCATCACTCCCGGTCCACTGCGACCACTGATACCTGCCCCGCCGCGCCGGGTGTGGTCGGCATAATCGGCATAACCGTCAGCATGATCGCGCGATTCGCGCCGGGCGGGGAAGTCCGGCCGCACCTGATTGGCGGCGTGGGCCGATGGTTCGTTTAGTGAATCACGGGGTCCGCGCGCGCTGCTCGCTGCGGCGGCGGCTGGACTCCGCATCGCTGACGGTCCCGGGTCTGGTGGAAATGACTTCATGCCGCGCAACCGTGTCAACCGAGGTTTCACGCTCATCGAAATCGTCATCGTGGTGACGATCATGGGCATCCTCGCCGCCATGGCGTTGCCGCTGCTCGGGCAGACCAATTCCACCAGGCTGCGCTCGGCTGCCGAACTGCTGGCCGCCGACCTGGCGTACGCCCAGGTGCATTCGATCAGCCATGCCGACGACTTGTGCGTGGTGGTGTTCGATCTCGGCAGCGCCAGCTATCGGCTCGCGGCCGCCAGCGCCCCCGCCACGCCGCTGACTAATCCGGTGGGCAAGCAGGCGTACACCGTCACCTTCGGGCAGGGCCGGGCGCGCGAGCTGGCGGGCATTGCCATCCAGAGCGCCACTGTGGGCGATGACCTGACCCTGGGCTTTGGCATGTACGGGCAACTGGATCAGGGCACGGCCGCGGTGATCACCCTCACCACCGGCGGCCGCTCCATCACCGTCAGCGTCGACCCCGTCAGCGGTGAAGTCACCATCGGCGACATCACGTAAACACGCTGCACCCATCGCTCCACTGAACTTCACCCCCAACCAAGCGCGCACCCGCAACCACCAACCTCCCCGCGCCCACCGTCATCACGCTTGCGCCTCTGCATCCCCACGACTACCCCCGCGCCGCCTCACCCCCCCGCGCACTCACGGGATCAACACCAGTTTCCCGATGTGCTCACCCTTCTCCATGAACGTCTGCGCTTCCCGGACATCTTCGAGCTTGAAGGTCATGCTCAGGTGCTGCTTGAACCACCCGCGCGCGAAGCCTTCCAGGATGTACGCATAACCGCAGCGATAATGCTCCGGCCCCGCCGCCACCAGTTCCGACAACGCCCATCCGCGCAGGCTCGCCTGCTTGCGGATCAGCGCCTGCACATTCAACGGGCCCGGCTTGCCCAGCAACCCGTAGATCCAGATGGTGCCGCCTTGCGCCAGCGTACGAATCTCCGCTTCCAGGAATGAGCCTGCCGCCACGGGATCGAAAATCACGTCCACGCCCCCGCCGTCGGTCAGGTACTTGAGATGCTTGACCCACTCGCCGTCCTCGGTGCACAGCACATGGGTGTAGGCGGCTTCGGGCATCTGCTGGAGCAATTCAACTTTGTGCGCGCTGCGGGTCAGCCCCACCGCCATCGCGCCGATCTGCCGGGCGATCTGCGCAGCCGCCAGCGCCACAGCGCTGCTCGCCGCCGGAATCACCACCACCTGCCCCGCCCGCAAACGCTGTTTCCAGACCAGGCAACCCCACGCCGTCAGGTAGCTCAGCCACAACGCGCCCAGTTGCTGCTCCGGGATCACATCTGGCACCGGCACGGTCTGCTCGGCGGCGCACACGATGTGGCTGCGGTAACTGCCCAGGCCCGCCCGGGGCACGTCCACGCCCAGCGTCACGCGTTCACCCGTCGTGCGATCCTGCACCCCTTCCCCCAGCATTTCGATGATGCCGCCGGCTTCAAGCCCCGGGGTGAATGGCGGATCGCCCGACGCCAGCTTGTACTCGCCCCGCCGCGCCATCAGGTCGGCATGGTTCATCCCGATGCTGGTAATGCGCACCCGCACCTGGCCCGGACCCGGCTGGGGCATCTCCTCCTCCACCACCTGCAGCATCTCCGCCCCGCCGAAACGCTCCACGAGCACTCGTTTCATGTGGCCTCCCATCAAGATGTGGCAAAATGTAGTGTAATCGCCATCCCCCGATTTTCCGCCGGTAAACTGCCCCCCATGGCGCAACTCACCAGCCTGGTTCCCAGCCCCCGCGACGCCACCCGCATCCGCATCCGTGTGGACGGCCGCACCGTCGCCACGCTTAATCACAAGCTGGTCGCCGACCTGGGTCTGCAGGTTGGGCAGGTGTGGGACGACGCCACCGCCGCTGCTGTGCGCGATGCCGCCGCTTATGACCAGGCGCTGCGCGATGCGATGAAGCGGCTCAACCAGCGGCTGTGGAGCACCCGCCGGCTGGCGCGCAAGCTAAGCGAACTGGAACACGCCCCCGCCATCGTGCAGCGCGTGTGCGACCGCCTGACGGAACTGGGCGTGCTCGATGACGCCGCCCTGGGACGCTCGATCATCCGCGCCCAACTGGCGCAAAAACCCGCCGGCCCCGCCCTGCTCCGCCGCAAGCTCATGCAGCGCGGCCTGGAGCGCCAGCTCATCGACCAACTGCTGACCGAGCTGCGCGCCGAGCCGACCCATGACCCCACGGCTGCCGCCCTGACCCTGGCGCGCAAACGCTGGGCGACGCTGCGTAAGTTGCCCGCTCCGGTCGCCAAACGCCGCCTGTGGGGCCTGCTGGCGCGGCGCGGCTTCGACCTGGACGTGGTGCAGCAGGTGATGGAACAGGTGGTGCGCGACGGGGAAGCAACGACCTAGCCGACCCGCCGACCAGCTTACTAGCCGACTAGCCGACCCGCCGGTGACCAGCTCATAGCCTCCCACCGCGCCCCACGGTGCGCGCCGGACGGCTTAAAATGTATTTTAATTGAAAATACATTTTAAGCGACGCCGACATGACTCCTCATCCAGAGCACACTCCTGTACCCCAAGCGCCTTTGCTCTACGAGGCCCGACCGTCAGCCAGGGGTTGATTTTTATAGCGTCACGCCGCTGCGGTTGCGCCGCAACCCCTTGCTCACGCGCGGGGCTCGTTCAAGTTGCGTACATGCGTTTGTTTTGACGCATCAGCCCGTGGCGGTGCGTGCCTGCTGTGGGGCGAACACGGGCTGGCTGGGGAGCAGGCCCGTCAGCGGGCAGCGTCTCGACCTTGCCCCGCATGGTTTCGGCAGTCGGCCAAAATGTATTTTAATTGAAAATACATTTTAGACGTCGGGATGATACGGCGTTCCGTGGGACAGGGGGCGCGGCTGGGTGGGAACGGTTGCCCTGCCACCGGTTCTGGCTATTCCCAGACGCCCAGGGCGGGCAGTCCCGTCGGGAGTGGGACTCAACCCCGCCCAGCGTAGCCGCGGAAGGTAGCTAAAACGTATTTTAATTGAAAATACATTTTAGACGTCGGGATGTTGCGGCGTTCCGTGGAGGCAGGGAGCGCAGCCGGGTGGGGATGGTTGTTCTGCCGCCGGTGCAGGCTATTCCCAGGCGCCCAGGGCGGGCTGTCCCGCCGGGGGACGAGGCTCGAACCATACCCCCGGCCGCGCCGCCAGGTAGGCCGGTGCGCCATGCAGCATCAGCCGGCGCGGCAGGGTCTTCTCTGAGGCATACCACCGGCCGGGTTCATTGGCCAGTTCGATCGCCAGTTCCCGTGGGGTGGTTGACGCCGGCAACTCGAACCACCACACCCCGTCGCCGCGCGGCAGGTGGTCCCGGCTGTCCACCAGCACCTGGCCATTGGCCGTGCTGACCCGCACCGGGCGAAAACGGTCGAGCAGTTCGATCTCCAACTGCACCGCATTCCCCGCCGGCTGGTGGGCGAAGACCACCTGATTCTGCAGCGTGGGCCAGGCATAGTGCACGGCGCCGGCGTCAACCACCATGGGCAGCGGGCACTGCACGATCCGTCCCTGTAAGCTGCGGTTGCGGTTGTTGGGCAGAATGGTCAACCCGCCAGTGCACAGCAGCACATAGTCGCCGGTCTGGCCATCGCGCGGAACTGACCAGCGCAGTTGATTGCTCACCGCCGCATCCAGGCTGGCCTGGGCGACCGTGCGGCCATCGGGCGCAATGAGCACGAACGCGCCGCCATGGCTGAAAACGCCATGCAGGGTCCAGGCGCGATCCTCCGCTTCCCGCAGATACAACCGGGCCCCCTGCCGACTGACCGGGTCGCGCTCATGGGCGTAGCGATAGGTCAGCGTGGCGGTGGCGGGAGCAATGGGCAGGCTCGCAGCCCGCCAGCTATCGGGAGCCTGGGTCAGCGCGCCCAGCAGTTGCGGCAGCGCGATGGAGGTGAACTTGAGCGTATTGGGATGCCAATTGCGCGGCGTCAAACCCTGATACAGCAGATCGTCGAGCACCCCCCGGCCCAGGTCCAATGCGGTTGTATCTCCGGTGAGCAGGTAATGGAAGGTGAAAGCGCGCATGGGGCCAAAGCCATCACCCACCCCGCCGTCGAAATCCATCGCCCGCTGCAGGAAGGCGTCCAGCGCCGGCCGAATGCGCTGATCGCCCGTGAGCTGCCAGTACAACCATAAACCTTCGTACGCCCAACCGTTGGCTTGATGAAATTTCCACTGGTCGGCGGGGCCTTCGCACTGCGCCAGGACCTGCGGCGAAGTCACCGCTGCGAAGCAGGTCACCAGCGGCTGCGCCAATTCGAGATAGCGGGGATCCCACGTCGCCTGGTAGAGGGTCATGATGCGGTGCAGCAGCATGCCGGCGTTGCGGATTTCATTGCCCTGGGCGAACGGAATGTGCATGCCTCCCGCCGGGTTCCAACGCGGTGGATCGGCGCGCGCCAACGCCAGCGCCATTTCGCCCCACATCTGCAGCACGTCCAGGGCGCGGCGATCGCCGGTGAGCCAGTACATCGCCAGATAATCGCCCTTGTGCTGCAGATTGCTCGAGACGATATCGCCGCCGGGCGCGCCCAGGTAGCCGCCCATCCAGTGAATCTCGCTGTTGTCATAGTGGTACTCGGCGCCGGCGTTGCGGCCGTGGGCGGTGTGATGCACATGGGCGCGGTCCGCGGAATACCGCGTGTAGGTGTGGGCGTAATCCAGCCAGGCGCGTCCCCCGCCGCGGAACACCTGGGTCCAGGGCAGTATGCCCCAGCCATAATGCGACTTGGGGCGAGCCCGATGCCATTTGGTGACCCGCTGAGTGTCGGCGAAGCTGCTGTTGGTGAAGAAGAAATCCCCGCCGACGTGCTGGTGATAGCCGCCCCAGTCCCACCAGCCATAGCGATGTTCCTGCTCGGTCAGCTGGTCGATCATCTGCCGCAGACTCGCATAGTAGTTGTCCACCGCGGCGAAGCGTGGATCACCCACGGCGGCATGCGGCGCGAAATCCAGCGCCAGCGTGGCGGCGGCGTAGTCGGGATCGACCAGCGCCAGCGTCGGCCGCATCACCTGCCGCGCCAACCCCGCCAGGTGCGGCGCCAGCGCCTGGGGCTGGTTGGCAGCCTGCGGGCCGCGCAACTGGAACCAGAACTCGTGGGTCTTGGCGGCGCCGGTGGCATTGGTGCGCTCCCGCAGTTTCGCCAGCCAGGCGTCGGGGTCCGCGCCGGCTTTGGGCTTCTGCATCGCCAGGGTGCGCTTCTGGTGTTCGTCGAGGAACCACCATTGGCCATCGAAGCTGGTGTCGAGCAGCCGGCCATGGCGGGGCCACAGGTGCAGGCGAACCACGCCGGCGTCGACTTCCATTTCCCAGGGGAACTGCTGCCAGGCATCGCGCAGCGCGACCGTCAAGCCGTCGTAAGCCATCCAGCCGCCAGCGCGATCCGCCACCCGCACGCGCTGATCCGGCACCAGCCCGGTGGCGAGCAACTCGATGTGTCGATTGTCCACGGCATCGAGCACAAAATAACTGTTGTCCAGCACATCCGCCGCCACCGCGCCGCCCAGCACATCCGCGCCGCCGATGAAGCCGCGCTGCTTGGCGCGGCGGGGCCAGGCGACACTGACGCTGCGCAGCCGGTCCGCGGAGGACAAGCCGGTGTAGATGAAGGTGTGGTCCACGCGCACCTGAGCGCGGCCGCAGAAGAAGTGGACCCGAATGCTGTACCGGCCAAACTGTTCGCCGGCTTCGTTGGTATACCAGCCATCGGCTTTGACCACGGCATGGATGGGACCGGCTTCTTCCACCGTGATGGCCGCGTTGGGATCCAGGTCGGCGCGGAAGATGCCGCGCTCCTCGTGTTCGATATAGAAGCCGCCGAAAGCCGACTGCTCCGCCGCCCGCAACGGCTCGCCCAGAAACTGCAGATGCTCCAGCAGATTGAATCCGCCGCGCGCCGGCAGCCAGCCCTGCAGCGGGCCGGTGTTGACGATCAGCCGATCCTCGACCTGTCGAACCAGAGCCGGCTGCGGCGCTTGCGCCGGTTCGGCTGCGTCGCCGATCACCACCGCATAGCCGACGCCGGGATCAGCGCAGAAATCCAGCAGCAGCCAGCGCACGCCCGCGTGGCCCTGCGGGTCCCAGGTCGCCAGCACGCGCTGCTGGTGGGCGATCGTCCGTCCCGCGCTGTCACGCACCTGGACCGTCGCAGGGTCAAGCAGGCGCCCGCGGGCAAAGGGGACGCCCACGCGCACCGGCGCCCCCGGCTGGGCATCGGGCAAGGGTTGGTCGATCCGCAGCGGGATGGTCCAGCTCGACGCCTGAACCAGGCCGGCGGCCAGCAGCAACAGCAGCAGCACGGAAACAAAGCAACAGCGCACCAGGACGTGACGGAACATGGGCAATATCCACTCACAAAACAGCGGGAATATGGGCTTGCGGGGGGCCAATGGTCAGACGACACCACAGCACCCGGGGGCGCGAATGGCAACGTCGCTGGCGCTGCGGCGGGGATTACTGGTTGCGGTCCAGCCCCTGATACCAGGGCCAGCCGCCGCTGCCGTAGGTCTGGCGGCCGCCGCCGTTTTTGATGCCGAACACCGTGGCGATGCCGAACACGGTGTAGGACTGGGATTCATCCACGCTCTCGCCTGAACCATCGGCGTACACGCGATTGGCGACCAGCTCATGACCGGCGGTGCGGTAAGCGGCGTTGCCGAACTGGCTGGCGGGCAGGGAAGGATGATTGAAGAGCATGTAGAAGTTGTACATGTCGGCCACCATCGCGGTGTTGCTGGTGCCCGAGGAAAGCTGGAAGCTGTAGTTGGCGTTGTTGGAGGCTGTGTCATCGGCATGCAGCCAGTTGGTGGGCGTGACGGGATTGGCGGCGGTGTAGGTCGCCGAGACGGTGCGCACGGCATAGGAGCCGCCGGAGATGCCGCCGAAAATGTTGGGCCAGATGTCGCCGTAGTCTTTGCGATGATGACCTCGGCGTCCGGGATCGACTGCCGCATAACCGCTGGCGGCCACCGGACAGAACAGCAGCGCCGGGGCGGCGGCGTGTCCGGTCTTGAACAGCATCCCCAGATTGACGTGACCGCCGTGCGTCGGCTCATAAAAGCGATAGTTCTGCTGCTTGGCGGGCGGCAGGCGGTCTTTGAAATCGCCGGCGTAGGTCGCCTGGATGACGCCCCACTGCCGCAGATTGCTCAGACACTGCACCCGGTCGCCGGCGGCGCGGGCTTTGCCCAGCGCCGGCAGCAGGATGGAAATCAGCAGGCTGATGATGCTGATCACCACCAGCAGTTCGATCAAGGTGAAAGCGCCTGTTCGGTTGGCGACACGATCAGCGGTGCGAATCATGAATGGTCTCCTGAGAGTCGGACGCCAAGGGGGGCGTGTCTGCGGCGGATGCGAGAGCGTCGATCAGGGACGCAGCGGTGGTGTGTCCCGGTTCCAGATGACAACGCAGCGTCTGGTGGACCGGCGGCAACGTGGAACCGTGCAGCCGGGTGAGCAGTTGCTGTCCCGCCAGCAGGCCCAGGGCCGCCATGGGCGCGGTCACGGTGGTCAGCGTGGCTTCGGGCAGTTTGCCGCGCTCCTGCCCATCGAAACCAATGAGTTGAAAGTCGATGCCCGGCCGCAGTTCATCCGCCAATGCCGCCAGCAGAAAACCCACGGCGATTTCATCATTGCAGGCGAAAATCCCCTGCGGACGCGGACTTAATTGCTTCCAGCGCCGGTAAGCATGAGCGCCGGTGGTGGGCCCGTAAAACCTGCCATACATCAGGCTTTCGCTGTCAAGCTGGTCGCCCCACCCCTGTTCGAAACCCGCCAGTCGAGCGGCGCTGGTCGGGTCGAACTCCGTGCCCGTCGCCGCGCGGCCGATGAAACAGCACCCGTCGATCTCGAGCAGACGCAGCGCCCGACCCGCCAGATAGCCGCCGTGAAGCTGGTCAATGCCCACGATGTCGTGCTCATCCTGATCGGACTGGCCGTGCGGTTGCGCCAGCGACAAGCGCAAGGCATGCCGCGCCCCGGCCGCCATCCCCAGCATTTCCTGACTGGGATTCAGCAGCACCAGACCATCAAAGGATTCCCGCAACATCAGCGGCGCGTTCTGGCCGTCGCAGCCTACGACCTCCAGACGCCGACAATGCGGCAGCAGCACCTGCCGACAGGCGGTCAGCGCCTGCTGCAGAAATGGATCGGTGTTGTAGGCATGGACCAGCGCCACCCGGTAAAGCTGCGCGTTGGTGGGTTCGTCCCCGGGCTGGCTCTGTGGCGGGCGACGACGAACCAGCGTGCCCTTGCCGCGCAACGACAACAAATAGCCCTGTCGCGCCAACGCCGCGACCGCACGCTGGGTGTTGACCTGCCCGGCATGAAGCAGTCGCGCCAGATCCGGAATCGGCGGCAACCACTCGCCCACGCCCCACTGCTTGCCGATCCGGCGCAGAATCTCCTGCTCAAGCAATTCGCGGGTGCACAGTCCGTCCTGGGTTCGATCAGGTGCGTCCATGTACATGATATTAAATGAAGTTGTAGTTATTTACAAACAGTAAATTACATTACATAAACTGATTATTTTAATACACATATATATTTTCTGCGATCATGGACAGGGTTGGATGAAAAATCGGAAGGTTCCCCGCATCCGGTGCCGTCAGGGCAACGCATGAATCAAAACTGGCCCAGCAGGTGCGGTGGCAAGTCGATCCCCCCCATCGGTGGGCATGACGAAAATGTATTTTAATTGAAAATACATTTTGTGCCGCGGCCTGACAGCGGGGATCGGGTTGCCATGGGATCAGTTGGCATGGGATTAAATGGCGTAGGATCTGATGGCGTAGGATCTGATGGCGTAGGATCAGATGGCGTGGGAGCGGGTCACGCCGGGGCGCGTCGGGGCTGCGCGTGGCTGGCAAACGGGTTGGCCAAAGATGTCGTGGCGTGAGACTGGCGCCTGGCGCGGTCAGGGAGCGGTCAGTTGGTCGCCGCGCTGGATGGGGTGGCCGCAGAGGAAGTCGGTCATGGGCATGGGGCGTTTGCCCGGGGGTTGCACTTCCAGCAGTTCCAGTTCGCCGCCACTGACCACCAGGCGCTCGGGACTGACAAATATGCCCGGCGTCGGCGGATCAGCCGGGGCGGGAAAGGCGTGGTCGCGGACGCGGAGGAGCTTGAGTTCGAGTGGTTCGTGGCCCGCGCGGCTCAGGCGAGCAGTGACGCCCGGCCAGGGCGTCAGGCCGTGGATGCGTTGCCGCAGCGCGGTGACCGGCAGGGACAGGTCCAGTGGACTGTCGGCGCGGGAGAGCTTCGGAGCGCGGGTGGCTTGCGTTTCATCCTGCGCCTGGGGCGACAACTGGCCTTGGGCCAGATCGTCGAGCGTGTGCTGCATGACTGCCGGACCAAGCTGGGCGAGGCGATCGTGCAGTTCGCCAGCGGTTTCCAAGGGATCGATGGTGAGTTCGGCGGCCGCGTATATGTCGCCGGCATCCATGCGCTGGGCGATGCCGATGACGCTGACGCCGGTGACGGTTTCGCCCTGGATCAGCGCCCAGTTGATGGGAGCGGCGCCGCGGTACTTGGGCAGCAGCGAGGCGTGCAGGTTCACGGTCAGTTGGCCCAGCACGTCAAGCAACGTCGGCGCGAGCTTCTGACCAAACGCGATGACCACCGACGCCTCGGCACGCCACCGGGCAATCGTCTCCAGGACATCCGGTTGATTGACGTCTTCCGGTTCGAGCAAAGGCAAGCCTTGCGCGAGCGCCCACTGGGCGATGGGCGTGGGCGTAAGCTTGCGTTGCCGGCCGGCGGGGCGTGGAGGTTGGGAGACGACGCCGACGATCTGGTGGGTGGCGTGCAGCGCCGCGAGCGTGGGCAGGCCGAATTCACCCGAGCCAAGAAACACCAGCCGCATGCGACAGCCTCCGTGGGATCAAGCGCGCCGGCGGCGCGCCGGGGCGATTATGCCTGTTCGAGTTGCCGCAGGGCTTTGCGGTTGGCGAGTTTGTCGAGGTGACCCATGCGGTCGAGGATGAGCACGCCGTCGAGGTGGTCGTATTCGTGTTGCCAGACCCGGGCGAGCAGTTCGCTGTTGGTCAGCTCAAAGGTTTGGCCATCGAGTCCGGTGGCAGTGATGGTCATGGTCCTGGGGCGGCGAATCTCCGCGCGGATGTCGGGCAGGCTCAGGCAACCTTCCTCGTAGTCTTCCAGATCGCGGGATGGATTGCTCAGTTGCGGGTTGATGTAGACCTGATCGTTGGCTGGTTCGCCGGTGGTGTTGGCGACGAACAGGCGCCAGCTCAGCCCCACCTGCGGGGCCGCCAGCCCGACGCCGGGCGCTTCGTGCATCAGCTGGAGCATGCGCTGGGCGACAGCGCGCACCTCGTCGGTCACCTGAGGCACTGGCTGGGCGCGGCGGCGCAGCACGGGGTCGGGGTAAATCACAATACGCAACTGGTCCGGATCGACTGCCATCAGCGCGATGGTATGACACGCTGGCGATTGGCTCAAGCGTGGGGCGATCGGATGTCACCAGGATGCCCCACGCAGACGGCGTTTCCGTGGTGCGAGCGCCCCTGCTCAGCTTGACAGCTTGTTGCGTCCACAAGGCTTATGCGCCTGGCGCAGCCGGCGACAATGCTGCCCGATCGATGTCACGCGACATGAAGAGTGACATTCGCAACCTGTTTGTTGCTAAACGGTTAGCGTCATTCATTAGTCCCGGAGGGTGACATGCTGCCCAGCGCCGCCGCGTCAGGCGAAAGCGTTGCGTTCGGCACGATCATCAGAAGTCCTGTGATTTGCCGAGGATATCAGAACCGCTGCAGACGCAAGATTTTTACTTCCGCACAAGAAACCCGTGGATATTGCCTTGACCGGCCAAACCGCCAACGCCATACTATTGCAGCAACAGCATGTACTTAAGCGTAAGGACCGGCGCGCAGCATCTCATCTCTCCCGTTGCGATGCCTAGGTGGGATCAGGTCTGGACGTGATAAGGGGTATCCTGCATGGCTACGGTGACCAAGAAAGAACTCATCGATCAGATCGCCCAGGCCACCGACCAGAAGCGAGTGATCGTCAAGCGGATTGTCCAGAGTTTTCTCGACAACATCATTGTTGAACTGGGTAAGGGCAATCGTCTGGAATTCCGCGACTTCGGCGTGTTCGAGGTCAAGCAACGCCGCGCCCGCAAGGCGCAGAACCCCAAGACGCTCGAACCCGTGCAGGTGCCGCCCAAGCGGACCGTCAAGTTCAAAGTCGGCCGCCTGATGAAACACACGCTGGCGGATATGCCCGCGGATGTGCAACTCGACTTCACCGGCGGCCATGACGACGATGACGATGGTGATGACGAATAATCCGCCCGGCGCAGCCGACGCTGTGCCGGTGTGATGGACCCCGTCGCTCCATCCTTCCTTGATCCCGTTGCAGGCCTTACCCGCCATGTCATGGCGCGAACAATTGCAGCATGAACTGGACGCGGCCGACGCGGCGGCGCTGCGGCGGACGCTGCGCCCCGGTCATGCCCATGGTCGGCATATCTGGCGGCCAGCCACGCCGGGCTTCGCCCACGACCTGCCGCGCCCCCTGCTGAACCTGACGGGCAACGACTACCTCGCCCTGGCGCAGCATCCCGACATTGCCGCTGCGGTCGCCAGCGCCGCGCGGCACGACGGCGTCGGAAGCGGCGCGGCCCGGCTGATCACCGGGCACCTGGACCTGCATCAGCAATGTGAAGCACGTTTTGCCGCCTTCAAACACGCTCAGGCTGCCCTGCTGCTGCCCACCGGCTACATGGCGAATCTCGCGGCGCTCACCGCCCTGGCGGGCGCGCCCGATGTCATCCTGCTCGACAAGCTCTGTCACGCCAGCCTCATTGACGCCGCCCGCGCCAGCGGCGCCACGGTGCGCGTCTACCCCCATCTGCACACCGACAAACTCGCCCGGTTGCTGACGCGCTGCCGCGACGCCCGCCGGCGGCTGATTGTCACCGACAGCGTGTTCTCCATGGATGGCGACATGGCGGACCTGCCCACGCTCTGCGCGCTGGCGCGCGCGCATGACGCCCTGCTGGTGGTCGATGAAGCCCACGCCACCGGCGTGCTGGGCGACGACGGCTCAGGACTGTGCGCTTTACAGAGCGTCAGCGAGGCGGTCGACGTGGTGATCAGCACCGCCAGCAAAGCGTTGGGGAGTCTGGGGGGGATCGTCACCGGCGATCAACTGTTGATTGACACCCTGGTGAATCGTGCCCGGCCGTTCATTTACAGCACGGCGGTCCCGCCCCCACAGGTCGCGGCGATCAGTGCCGCACTGGAGGTCGTGGCACGTGAGCCGCAGCGGCGTGAACGGTTGCAGGAGCTGACCACCCACCTGCGGGCGGGCCTGGCGGAACTGGGGTTTGCGGTGGATCGGGACCTGCCCACGCCGATTGTGCCGGTGATTGTTGGCTCTGCCGCCGCCGCGCTGCGTTTGTCCGCGCTGCTGGAGGAAGATGGCTTCTGTGTGCCGGCGGTGCGACCACCGACCGTGGCGCCCGGCTCGGCGCGGCTGCGGATCACCCTGCGCTGCGATCTGACCATTGACGAACTGAATCAGTTCCTCAAAGCCCTGGCGCGCCGCTGGCGCGAGTTGCAGGTTTCCCTCAGCTCTGCTTGAGCACCGCGAATGCGTCCAGCGCCCGTTGCCGGGCGAGTGCCCGCTCCACCAGCGGTGCGGGATAGTCCAGGGTGCTGCGCACCAGCGGGGGCAAACGGTTGGGATCGTGCAGCGCCTTGTTGTCCAACTGGCGCAGCTCCGGCAACCACTGGCGCAGGAAGTTCCCCTGCGGATCGAAACGCTCGCTCTGGGCGCTGGGGTTGAAGATGCGAAAGTACGGCGCGGCATCGGTGCCGGTGGAGGCGGACCATTGCCAGCCGCCGTTGTTGTTGGCGAAATCGCCATCGACCAGATGCTGCATGAAGAAGCGTTCACCCCAGCGCCAGTCGATCAGCAGGTCTTTGGTCAGGTACATGGCGACGATCATGCGCAGGCGATTGTGCATCCAGCCGGTGGTGAGGAGCTGGCGCAGGGCGGCATCGATGATCGGGATGCCGGTCCGGCCGGCGCACCACGCGGCAAACTGGGTTTCGTCCTGTCGCCAGGCGACCCGCCGGGTGGCGAGATTGAACGGCTGATTGCGGCAGACGCGCGGAAAGCCCACCAGCACGTGGCGGTAGAACTCGCGCCAGATCAGCTCGCCGATCCAGGTGGTCACGCCGGGCTTTCCGCCGGTGAGTTGGCCATCATTGGCGCGCAAGGCGGCGTGCAGGCATTGCTGAACGCTCAGCGCTCCGCTGGCGAGGTAGGGTGAGAGTGAACTGGTGCCATCGAGTGCCGGGAAATCGCGCTGCTGTTGATAGCTGTCGATGTGCTGGGTGATGAACTGTTTCAGCCGGGTTTGTGCTGCCGCACTGCCGGCGGGCCAACGCTGCGCCAGCACATGCCCAGTGGTCCACGACGCGGCTTCATCGGGCCAGTGGTCCGCCAGCGGGCGCAACGCGGCCGGCAGCTTGATCAGCGTCTGGGGTTTGGGGGCCGGGAGGATGCGCAACGGCAACTGCGCGGTCACCAACTCCTCCCAGCGCCGCCGGTACGGCGTATACACCTTGTAAAACGTGCCGCTTCCGCTGCGCACCGCGTCAGGCGGCAGCACGGTCTGGTCGTCATAAACATGCCAGGCGCAGCCGAGTGCTTGTAGTTGCTGGGCGACCGCGGCATCGCGGGCTTGCTCGTTCACCTCATACTCGCGGTTGGCGTACACCGCGGTGGCGCGGAGTTGCTGGACCAGTTGCGTGAGCGCCGCCGGGACGGCAGGGAAGTCGTCGACGGTCAGCACCAGCAGCGGAATGTTCAACCGAGCCAGGTCCGCGCGCAGGGCGCGCACGCCTTCGAGCTGGAAGGCGATGCGATTGGCGCCCCAGTCATGCTGACGCCATTGGCGTGGGGTGCAGACAAAGACGCCGACCACGCCGTCGGAGGCGGTCCGGGCGGCATGATGCAGGGCGGGGTTGGCGAGCGGGCGCAGGTCACTGCGGAACCAGACCAGAGTTGGCACGATCAGGCATCTCCTGCGGTTTCGAGGGTCAGGCCGCGCATCACGCCCTGCGCCAGGGCGCGCAGTTCGCCCATGTTGGCGCCGATGTCGAGTTGCATGCGGGATCGTGTCCCCGCCCCCAGCGACCAGCCGCGTCCCCCCACGACCAGCACGCGATTCTGCTGGCGCAGCCGCTGGGCGAGTTGCGCCAACTGCTGGGCGGCGGCGACCGTGACCGGCACGCTGCACGACAGCCAGAGCAGGCGGGCATGATGCTGCTGGGCGGCGTTTTCGAGCACTTGCAGCGGACAGTGCGGGCCGAGGTTGATGACCCGCCAACCCAGTTCCGCCAGCACCGTCGCCGCCATGAAGCACGGCAGGATGTAGGGATCATCCACCGGCGCACTGCCCATGGCGACCGGGGCGTCCCGGGCGGGGCGCGGCAGGAGCGCCCGCAGGTGGCTCAGTGCGACCAGACAGCAGTCCACCGCGCGATGCTCGATGAAGATGCCTTCGGACCCGTGGCGCCAGAAGGTGCCGATTTCCTCCAGCGCCGGCGCCAGCCATTCGTCACATAGCCGCGCCACGCCGTAGCCATCGGTAAAGGCGCTGGCAAGGGCGTCACGCACGGCGTCGGCGTCGCCGGCGGTGAGCAGCGCCTGCATGAGTTGGCGTGGGTCGTTCCGGCCTTCGGAGATGGGCGCTGCATCGCTGCTGAGCCCCAGCACCTGCGGCTTGAGCAGGGTTAAGCCCGTTTCCCGGATGAACCGCACTGCTTCCGCGATGGGGATGCGCCGATGGCCGCCGGTGGTCTTGACCACATGCAGACGGCCCGCGTCGGCCCAGCGTTTCAGGGACGACTCGCTGACCCCCACTGCCTGGGCGAGTTGTCGCGGAGAGAAAGATTTCTTCATGTGACGATATCGAATGGACTAATAACTTAGCGTACCAATGCTCCACGGGAGAATCCAACCACCCCGATTCCACGAAATCAATTTTCTCCCCTGGCGGGCAGATCGCTCCGGATGTGCCCGCCGGGCGGATGCCTGAGTCACCACCGCTCGACAGCCAGCGGAGCTGAGGTGCAGCTGCGTTCAGACCACCTGCCGGCTGCGGCGCCGGTAGGTCGTGGGGGTCAGGTGAAAGTGCCGGCGAAATGCGGCATGGAAGTAGTGCTCCTCAGAGAACCCGGTGGCGTAGGCGATTTCCTTGACGCTCGCCAGCCCCATCCGCAGCAGCCGCGCCGCCTGGTTGAGCCGGTATTCCGCGAGGTAGGCTTTGGGACCGGTGCGGTACGCCTGGCGAAAAAGCTTGCGAAACTGCACCGGGCGCAGGTTCACTTCGTGAGCGAGCTGTTCCACCGTCAGCGGTTGGGCGTAGCGATCGTGAATAATCGCCACCGCCTGGGCAATGCGGGGGTCGGGGCGCAGGTGGTCGGCGGCGGCGTGGTCGACGGCGAGGGTCCAGAACGCCAACCAGTCGCGCAGCAGCTGCTCGCCCAGCAAACGGCCCACCGGAGGGTCGGCTTCCAGCAGATGCACCAGCCGCGCCAGGCGGGTTTCGCTGGCGGTCAGATCGGGTAAGGTGGGAAAGGGATTGTCGAAAAGCTGATCCAGCGGCCCGCCCCACTGCGGCAACAGATTGGCGTGCAGGGCGACGATCTGCGTCTCCTCGGCGTCGTCGAGCAGGCGGGCGGCGTGCTCCTGCCCGGTCAGCGCCAGCAGGCATTGCCCGGGCCGAATCGTCGCCGGCCGGCCATCCAGCCTCACATGCAGACCATGGGTTAATGGGATGAACAGGAAGTCATCGCGCAGACGCCGCGGGCTCATCACCCAGCCGCGGCGGACGCGCCACCAGCGCGCGGAGGTGATCTCAATGCGGGTCTGGTCATACACCCAGCGCAGGCGCCGGCGTTGGGCGTCCCCCAGATAGTCGGGCAGGCCGCTGGGTGTCTGGCGATCCATGAGTGTCGAAAAGCATACCAGATCGGTCGATCATTGCAGTAGTTGTTCGGAGTCGGCTGCGCTATGCTGCTCGCACCCCATTTACGCGGACGAGGCCGCTTTTTCCCTCGCAGGAGCCTGTTGTCATGACCACCGCCGCTGCCGCTTTCACGCCCGTTGCCCTGGAAGGCAAAACGCTGACCCCCGAACAACTGCAGTTCTTCAACGAGCAGGGCTACATCATTCTCAAGGGCCTGCTCAGCGCCGAGGAAGTGCAGGCGCTCAAGGACCTGCGCGATCGCGCCTCAGCGCGGGCGATCGAAGTCGGCGGGAGCTTCCGCGAAGGCGATGCGCAGTATGACGTGGAGAAGCTCGCCAGCGATCCGACCGGCAAGACCATGCGGCTGCGCAAGATTCAGGAAGTCTTCAAAGCCGAGCCCGTGTTCCGGCAGATCATGACGCAGGACAAGCTGCTCGATGCCGTCGAAGACCTCATCGGTCCGAACATCTACTACCACTCCAGCAAGCTCATGTGCAAGCCGGCGCACGGCGGTCGACGCAAGCCCTGGCATCAGGATTACGCCTACTGGGCGACCATGAACACCCGCCAGGTCACGGTGTGGATCGCCATCGACCGCGCCACCAAAGAGAACGGCTGCATGCAGGTCATCCCCGGCTCGCACCAGCGCGGGCTGATTCCCCATCACCACCTGGAAGACTTCCAGATCATCGAAGACGGCATCGAGAAGGAAAACATCCAGTTCGCCGAGATGGAACCAGGCGACACGCTGATTTTCTCCGTGCTCACCCTCCATGCCTCGGACCCCAACAACAGTCCCAACCCCCGGCTGTCGGCGATCATCGACTTCGACAGCGAGCCGGCGCCCGAGAATGTGCGCATGGGTTCCAAAACCCCGCTGCGCAGCCGGCCCTGATTACGTCACCTTCCCGCCGCAGGATGGATGGCATGATGACTTCACGCGAGCGCTTGCGTCGCTGCTTCTGGCATGAGGAACTTGACCGCCCGGGCATTTACTGTCGCCCCGGCTTTCCGCCGGATGATCCGACGTACGATCGGCTCAAGGCGCTGCTGGCGGAAAAAAGCGATCAGAAGCTGTGGTTCGGCACGCAGGGCTGGATTCAAGAGGTCAAGCCGGCTGTGGAAGTGCGCCCCCACAGCGCCGACTACGAACTGCACATTAAAACGGTCCAGACCCCGCGCGGGCCCCTGGAACAGCAGGTCATGGTCGGCATCAACCATCTGCCGAGCATGGAGGAACAGCCGCTGCTCAAATCGCGCGAGGACCTGGAGCGCTACCTCTCGCTGCCCATGCCCGACATCGCCGGCGACGCGGAACGCTTCTTCAAACTCGAGCGCCAGATCGGGGAGCGCGGCATCGTGGACGTCTCGCTGGGCATGAACCCCGGCGGCTTCACGGCAGCGCTCTGCGGCTCAGAAAACATGGCGCAGTTCTCCATCTCCGACCGCGATCTGCTGCATGCCTTGTGCCAACGCCGGATGGACATTCAGATGGCGCTGCTCAATAAGCTGATCGAAGCCGGCGTCGGCCCCTACTTCTCCATGCTCGGCGAGGAATACATCGCCCCGCCGCTGCATGGGAAGACGGATTTCGACGACTTCAACCTGCGCTACGACCAGCCGCTGGTGGAGCGCGTGCATGAAGCCGGCGGGCGGATGCACATTCACTGTCACGGGCGGATCAAATCGGTGTTGCCCAGCTTCGTCGCCATGGGCGTGGATGTGCTGCATCCGTTTGAAGCCCCGCCCATGGGCGACATCACCGCCGCCGAGGCGAAGGCGGTCATCCGGGGCAAGGTGTGCATGGAAGGCAACATCCAGATTGCGGACATGTACGACTGCTCGCCGCAGGAGATTCGCCGGCAGACGCGCCAGCTCATTGCCGATGTGTTCGACGACCGGCGGGGGTTGATCCTCTGCGCTTCCGCTTCGCCGTTCATCTGGCAAGGCGGGGAGAAGTGCTACCCGCAGTTTGAGGCGATGATTGACGAGGTGTACGCGGCTGCGGGGGCGGCGGCGTCGTAAGCAGACGCGTCACCCACCGCCGGCTGTCACCCCGCCTGTTGCCTGCGCGACCATCATCAGCGCCGCCGGCCAGACTATTTATCAGCGCAAAATAGCCGGCGGTGGGTCATCAACTCCTGTTGACAGCGTCGCTACAATCGTTAATTTGTGGACAATCTTGTCGGGATATCGCAGCGCCTGGAGAGCACGGATGGATACAGCAGAGCGAAACCGCCTCGTTCAGCAGCATCTCGACGCCATCGCCAAGTTACAAGCCGCGGATACTTCTGCTGCCTCCACCTGGCCCCCGCCTGGTTTTTACTGGCTCTTTCATATTGTCACCGGCGCGACGCTCGGACTGATCGGCTCGATGGTCAGCCTGATGGTCAACGTCGTGGGCGCGCTGGTCATGGACCTGCCGCCGCTGAAGCTCATCCAGGTCTACCTGACCTTCCCCATGGGCGAGCGGGCGCTGACCATCTCCGGCGCGGAAAACCAGGGCATGATCCTGTTCGTCGGCTGCGTGTTGTATCTGGTGACCGGGGCGCTGTACGGCATCCTGTTTCACCTGATCATGCGCTGGTACTTCGCCGACGCGGCGACCGGCAAGCGGTGGATCGTCGGGTCGGTGCTGGGGCTGGCGTTGTGGATCGTCAATTTTTATCTGATCCTCAGTTGGCTCCAGCCGGTGTTGCTGGGGGGCAACTGGATCGTGTCGATGGTGCCGGTCTGGGTGGGCGCGGGAACGCATCTGGTGTTCGCCTGGACCATGCTGCTGGTGGCGGGGTTTGGCCGGTTTGAGGGGCCGAATCTGCATCAGGGGAGCGCGGAATGAGGACGAATCATCGTTACGCATTTGGACAGGTCGCAGCGCTGCTGGCGCTGGCGGCGGCAACGGGCCTGGGCGTGATGCTCGCGGCAAATCCCGGCGCGGCGGACGAGAAAGCCGTCAGCACCGACGCCGCGACGCCGACCAAGCCGGCGATCCCCGAGTACACCGCCAATGACGACGACTTCCATGTCGTGCGGCCCGGCGAGTACACCGAGTACAACCAACGCGCCCGGCTGATCCGCCACGGCAAGCGGGTGTATGCGATCAACTGCGCCGGCTGTCATGGCGATGCGGGCGACGGCAACGGCGTCGCGGCGGCGCGGCTGCAGGTCAAGCCCCGCAACTTCACGCTGGGGGTGTACAAATTCCGCTCCACCCGCCAGCTGGAATTGCCGCTGGAAAGCGATCTGCATCGCACCATCACCCGGGGCCTGCCGGGCGTGAGCATGCCGGCGTTTCCACTGATGCCCGAGCAGGATCGCGCGGCGGTCATCGAGTACATCAAGAGCTTCTATCCCCAGTGGGACGCCAAAGCCAAAGAGCGGCAGACGGTGTACGTGCCCACCGCGCCGCAGGATCTGGGCGACCAGCAGCGCATTGATCGCGGGCGCGTGGTGTACCTCGCCATGCAATGCGGCCGGTGCCACGGCATGGACGGCGCGGGCACCAACGCCAGCATCGCGTTTGTGGAGGATGCGGCGCTGGGGAAGATCGCGCCGCGCAACTTCACCCGCGGCCGTTTCCGCGGCGGGGATGATCCCGAAGACGTGTACCGCACGTTCCACACCGGCCTGGCGGGCGCGATGCCCAAGTTCGACGACTCGCTGCTGGTCTTCGCCAACCAGCAGACCGTCGCCAGCCAGACGGCGGTGATGTATCCGGGCGAGATGGAAAAGCTCAAATCGGCGCTGGAGCAGTTTGCCGCCACGCCGGGTGATGTGATGCAGTTCACCGACGCGCAGAAGCGTGAGGTGGTGGAGCGCAACAGTTGGGATCTGGTGGCGTACGTGCTGAGCCTGACCAGGGACCCCAAGCCCACGGCCGTGCATGCCCCGGTTCAGACGCCGGCGGCCGGCGCGGGTGGTGCAAGTGAAGCGGCGGGCGCCAGCGCCCCGGGCAACGGAGAAGACGATGGCTACTGAAGCAATGCAACCCGCTGACGCCAGCGCCCCCAGTCGGCCCGAGCCGGCGCTGGTGGACAAAGGCCTGGTGACCGCGTTCCTCGCGGCGGCGTTCCTGTGGTTCACCATCGCCCTGCTGGCGGGGTTGTTCTACTCGACGCAGTTTCTCCAGCACTGGCTGCTGCCGCTGATTCCCCCGCTCTCACCGGGACGCATTCGGCTGGTGCACACCAACCTGATCGCCTTCGGCTGGCTGACCAACGCCTTCTTCGCCATGCTCAGCTGGACCGTCCCGCGGCTGACCGGCCAGCGCGTCGCCAGCCGCTCCCTGGGCTGGTTGATCTGGGTCGCCTGGAACGGCATTGTCGCGGCGACGTGGATCGGCCTGCACCTGGGCGAAGCGCAGGCGATCGAATGGGGCGAGACGCCGGTGTGGATCGACCCGCTGGTGGTCGTGGGCGCCATTCTCGTCTGGATTCAGTTCTACACGCCCATCGTGCGCAGCCGCGAGAAGTCGATGTACGTCTCGCTGTGGTATTTCTCCGCCGGGTTCATCTGGCTGGGTCTGACCTACATCATGGGCAACTTTTTCCCGCAGTACCTGGTGGCGGGCAATGCCGCCGGCCCGCTGCTGGGGTTGTACATCCACGACCTGGTGGGCCTGTGGGTGACGCCGATGGGCTGGGGCATGATGTATTTCTTTGTGCCCATCATCCTCAAGAAGCCGATCTGGTCGCACGCCCTTTCGCTGGTGGGTTTCTGGGGTCTGGCGTTCTTCTATCCGCTCCAGGGCGTGCACCACTTCCTGGGTTCGCCGATTCCCATGTTCGCCCAGTACAGCGCGGTGGTGAGCACCATCGCCATTGAGATCGTGGTGACCACCGTGGTCATCAACTTCTTCATGACCTGGCTGGGCAGCGAAAGCACCATCCGCACCAACCTGCCCATCCGCTGGTTCTGGATCGGCGCGTTCAACTACTTCGTCACCTGTCTGCAATGCGCCTTCCAGACCACCCTCACCTTCCAGCAGGTGATTCACTTCTCCGACTGGGTGGTCGGCCACGCCCATCTGGTCATGTTCGGCGTGTTCAGCTTCTGGATCATCGGCATGACCATCCACCTCTGGCCCAAGCTGGTCGGACGCGAATGGTGGTCCCACAAACTCAACACCTGGCATTTCTGGCTCAGCGCCATGGGCTTGTGGGTCATGTTCCTGGACCTGACCATGGCGGGCCTGGTGCAGGGCTTCATGTGGAAGGCCCTGGCGGGTTGGGGGGAAACCCTCCAGACGATGTACCCCTTCTGGCTGGTGCGGACGTTGTCGGGCGTCGCCATCGTGGTCGGGCATTTCCTGCTGGTGATCAACATGATCGTCACCGCCCGCCAGCCCAAGACCCAGGCCCACGTCGACATGGATTACGCGCCGTACGAACAGCACGCGCAAGAGGAGGCCCTGGCGCATGGAACGGTTTAGCTTCATTTTCCTGACCGCCGGCATCGGCTTCTTCGCGCTGGCGTTCGGCGTCAGCGGCTGGCTGCCCATGATGCCCGTGCAGCATCTGGAAGTGCGCACGGTCGAGCAGCTCGCCGAGGATATCCCCGTCGATTTCGCCGAGCTCAAAGAGCAGTACCCCGACGCCTACAACAAGGCGTTCCCCGGCATGAACGACCACGAAGCCTTCGCCGCCGCACTCAAACGCGGGCACAAAATTTACGTCGGCGAAGCCTGCTGGCACTGCCACTCGCAGCAGGTGCGGCCCTGGGGCAACGACGAGGCGCGCTTCGGACGGGTCAGTTTTCCCGAGGAGTACAACCACAAGCTCGCCATGCCGCCGCTGTGGGGCACCCGCCGCGTCGGGCCGGACCTGGCGCGGCAGGCAGGGGTGCACTCCAACGACTGGCATGTGGCGCACTTTTACAACCCGCCGGATGTCGTGTCCTGGAGCGTCATGCCCGCCTATCCGTGGTTCTATGAAGCCGATGGGCTGACCCCCAACCGCGACGGGCTGAGCATCATTGCTTACGTGCAGTGGCTGGGCAGTTGGCTCAAGACCACCCCCGCCGACGTCTACCACCTGCGCACCATCAACCGCGCTTACGAGATGCCTGACACGCCGCAGGTGGGCGCCAAGCAAGCTCAGCCGGCTGCGGACGCCGCCTCGGCTGCCCCTGCTGCCGCGCCTGCGCCGGCCGCTGCTGAAGACGACGCGTATTGATTGCTGAATCAGTGTCTCCATCCCGTTTTGGGAGCTTGCCATGATCGCCAAAAATCAGCCTGAATCCGCTGCGGACCGCGGGATCGCCCGGCAGCCGCGTTCGCGCAGCCGCACCATTTTCCTGTGGGTGTTCAGCATCATCATGACCCTGGTGGCGGGCAGTGCGTTCATCTTCAAGCTCATCGAGTTCATGCTGACCTTCTCCACCGATGAGTCGATTCGTTTCGCCATCATGCCGCTGCTGACATACCTGATCGTCGCCAGCGGGTTCGCGTGCCTGTTCGTGTGGGCGGTGCTCACCGGGCAGTTCCGCGATGTCGAAGCCGCCAAGTACCGCATGCTCGAAATGCAGATGGAAATTGACCGCGAAGAAGCCGGCCTGCCGCCGCAGGTCGCCAAGGCGTAAACGTTTGCCGTAGGTCCGGGCTCGCCCGGACCTACAAATGCCGTTGCCCTGATAATCGCTCCGTGTTTTTTGGTTCTCCGTGTCTCCGTGCTCTCTGTGAGTGAAATTTTCTTCAAGTTCGCCCCGCACGGGAGTTGCCCCGCATGAAGCCTGACTCGACCGATCCGCACGCCGGCGACCCCGCCCAGCCGCGTCCCTGGCGCCGGCACAAGTTCCTCAATTACCAGGGCTACAGCTTTCCCTGGTACATCACCCTGATCTGGATCACCTTTGTCACCCTCGGCCTGTGGTACCTCGTCAAGAACATCCTGTTCAAATAGCCGATGATGGGACGCCATGAGCGTCTCGCCCTGTCGACACTGCGGCCTGCCCACCCCAGCGGATCGCCACGACTTCTGCTGCTTCGGTTGTCGCATGGCCCACGGTCTGCTCGACGACCCATCCGACGCCGACGCCACCCACCCCGCCCGCCCCGCAGCCCGGCTGAACCTGCGCCTGGCGGTGGGTGTCTTCCTGACCATGAACCTCATGGTCTTCAGCTATTTCTTCTACTCCCGCCATGTGTATGACGTCACCGAGGAGGCCGGCTACTCCACCCTCGCCTCCCTGCTCGCCTACCTGCAGATGTTCCTCGCCACCGGCGTCGTCGCCCTGCTGGGGCTGCCGCTGCTGATCGACTGTTTCGACCGCCGTCCCTGGAAACCCGACGCCAACCTGCTGATCCTCATCGGCGTCGCCGCGGCGTTCGTGCTGTCGGTCCTGCATACGCTTCAGGGCGACCCCGGGTTGTACTTCGACACCGCCTGCGTCATCCTCGTGCTGGTCACGCTCGGGGGACATCTCGACTCGAGCGCCAAACGTCGCGCCACGCTGCTGACCGCCCAACTCGACCGCGCGCTGCCCGAGCAGGCATTTGTCGCCGCCGGCGATGACGTGCAGGCGGTGCCAGCCGGTGCCGTCACCGTCGGCCAGCGCGTGCGCGTGCGCAGCGGCGAGAAGCTGCCCGTCGATGGCGTCGTCCGCGCGGGCAGCGCCCATGTGGAGGAAAGCATGCTCACCGGCGAGAGTCAGCCGCGCGCCGTCGCGCCGGGTGATGACGTGTTTGCCGGGAGCGCCAGCCTCGACGGCCTGCTGTGGATCGAAGCCACGCGCGTCGGCGCGGACTGCACGGTCGCCACGCTCGAACGACTGCTGGGGGAAGCGCGCCTGGAGCAGCCGCCCCTGCAGCGCGTGGCGGATCGCATCGCCGCCGCGTTCATCCCCGGCGTCCTGCTGCTGGCGCTGGGAACCTTCGCATACCACGCCATGCACGGGTCAGCCTCCGATGCGCTCTTCATCGCCCTTTCCGTCCTGCTCATCAGTTGCCCCTGCGCTCTGGGGCTGGCGGCCCCGCTGGCGACGTGGTGCGCCATGAGCAAGGCGGCGCAGCAAGGCGTGCTGTTTCGCTCCAGCCTCGTGCTCGAACGCGCCGCCCGGCTGACGCAGATCTGCTTCGACAAGACCGGCACCCTGACCACCAGCCGCATGGAGCTGCGCGCCCTGACCTGTCGCTCACCATTGACCGAAGCTGAGCTGCTGCAACGCGCTGCCGCCGCCGAATCCGCCAGCCCGCATCCGATCGGCCGCTCGGTGGTGCACGCCGCCACCGCGCGCGGGCTCGCGTGGGAACAGCCGACCGAATCGACCTTGCTGCCCGGCGTGGGGGTGGCGAGCATCGTGCAGCAGCAGCGCATCGAAGCCGGCGGGGCGCGGCTGCATCCCCAGGTGGACCGCGATCTCCCGCAACCTGCCGGCGATCTGATCGTGGACGTGTTCGTTGATGGCGTGCTGGTGGGGCGGCTGGGTTTGCAGGAGCAGTTGCGTCCCGATGCCGCCCAGACCATGACGGAGCTGCGCGCCCT
The DNA here is from genome assembly GCA_964605235.1 of uncultured Phycisphaeraceae bacterium. GTDB lineage: Bacteria > Planctomycetota > Phycisphaerae > Phycisphaerales > Phycisphaeraceae > CAZSBB01. The sequence continues at coordinate 163,344 of CAZSBB010000002.1, read as the reverse complement.
GGGCGTGCAGTGTCAGGTGCTCACCGGCGATCGCCCGGAAGCGGCAGCGCGCATGAGCGAGCGACTGGACATCCCAGCCGAGGGCGGGCTTTTGCCGCAGGACAAGCTTGAACGCCTGCGCGGGAAAGCCGGCTGCGCCATGGTGGGCGATGGCATCAATGACGCCGCTGCGCTCGCCGCCGCCGACGTGGGCTTTGCCGTGGACAGCGCGATCGACCTCGCCCAGCAGTCGGGCCATGTGCTGCTGCTGTCGGACAAGCTCGACCGCATCCCGCTGACCATCCGCCTGGCGCGGCGGACCCGGCGGCACATCCTCATCAACCTCGCCTGGGCGTTCGGTTACAACGGCATCGGCCTGGCGCTGGCGGTGTGCGGCTACCTCAACCCCATCTTCGCCGCCAGCGCGATGGTGGTGTCGAGCCTGCTGATCATCAGCACCAGTCGGCGGGTGTGAAGCATGTATTTTTGCCACGGATGAACACGGATGAACACGGATAAGAGATAAAGATTGGGATGGAGAGATGGAAATACGGGCGAAGCCGCACATGAGCGCAGCGAATGTGGGGGTTCCTCAACAGGTGGGCAACTTTGACTTGCTCATTGGCGCCTGCTGACCGACACTGGGATTGCACATGGACAACGCCACCTGGATCAGCGTGTTGGGGACTATGCTCCTGGCGGGGCTCGCGGGGAGTCTGCATTGCATTGGAATGTGCGGGCCGATTCTCGTCGGGTTCTCGCGCATGTTCGCCGGCCAGCCGGTGCCGGTCACGGTCAATGGCGTCGCGGTGGATGATGCAGCCGCCAAAGCCGGCCGACCACGCTTGTGGCTGGATTTCGTCTGTTATCACGTCGGTCGCCTGTGGACCTACGGCATGCTGGGCCTGCTGGCGGGATTTGTTGGCGAGGGCATCCGGCGCGGCTCCACCGAAGAGCACTGGCAGCGCGGCATCGCCATCGCGCTGGCGGTCCTCATCATCCTCAGCGGCATTGCCCTGCTGGGACTGATCCCCCGCATCCGGCTGACGCAGCGGGTGGCGGACTGGTGGGGACGCAGCGGCGTCAAGCGGGGATTGGACGCTCTGGTGCAGCAGCGTGGGCTCTGGCCGCGCCTGTTGCTGGGGGCGATGATGGGCTTGCTGCCGTGCGGGTTGGTTTACGCCATGCTGCCCATCGCCGCGGCGATGCCGACGCCCGCGCATGCGATGGCGGGCATGATCGCTTTTGGCATCGGCACGCTGCCGTCGCTTTCAGCGGTACTGGGCGCGACGCGCGTGCTCGAGCGTGTGATCGATCGGCCGTGGGCGGTGCACCTGCGGGCGGCGGGCACGCGCCTGGCGGCGGTGCTGGTGATCGCCGCGGGCGGGTGGATGCTGTATCGGGCGCTGCTGCCGCGCGAGAGTTGTTGTCACTCGGCGCTGCGGTGGACGATGCCCGGTGAGCGAGCCGGCAGCGTCAGCGCCGGGTGGGGCTGCCGCCGGCCGGTGGATTGCGGAGTTGACCAGACTGCATTGGCGTTTGTTGACGCTGTCCGTGGCTTACGCTTCCGGCTCGTTGTGGAAATGGCATCGACGCGGCGCGCGGTCCTGGTCTACAATGCCGTGCCCACTGACCTCCCCCCCGCCGCATGACAGCCACCCCGGTCCAATCTGAACTTGCTTTGTGGAACACGCTGCGGATTCGCCGCAAGCTGGTCAAGCCGCCGCGCGGGTTGGATGCGGTCGCCAATCGCATTCTGGCGAAGATGAAGCACGCCCGGGTCAACCTGGCGTATCTGCGCAAGGAGGCCGCCGCCGCCGTTGGGCAGCAGAAGCTGTGGAACGAACTCACTGAGGAACAGCTCAACAACCGGGTGGATGAAATCCGCAGCATCTTTGCCCGCCGGTCGCAGCAGCGTGAAGACATCCGCGCCGCCCTCGCGGCCGTGCGCGAGCTGGCGCGGCGGGAGCTGGGGCAGGAGCCGTACCTCGTGCAGTGCATGGGCGCGCTGGGGCTGTTCCATGGGCAGATCGTGGAAATGGTCACCGGCGAGGGCAAGACGCTCACCGCTGCGCTGGGGGCGACGATGCTCGCCTGGCTGCGGCGTCCGGTGCATGTGATCACAGTCAACGACTATCTCGCGGAGCGCGACGTGGACGGCCGGGCGCCGCTGTACCGTCGCGCGGGGCTGCGCTCGGCGGCAATCATCGGCGAAACGGAGGAAGGCGACCGGGCGATCCGCTACCGCCAGCCGATTGTGTACCTGACGCAGAAAGAGCTGGTCGCCGACTGGCTGCGCGATCAACTGCGTTTGGGCCGCATCACCGATCCGGTGTCCACGCGCTGGCTGCTGTCGGGCCGCAAGCGGGCCGGCGATGCCGTGCTGGTGCCGGACCTGTTTGCCGCGCTGGTGGATGAATTGGATGCGGTGCTGATTGACGAAGCGGTGACGCCGCTGATCATCGCCCAGCCGCGCAACGAGAGCGGGCACAGCGAGATGTACCACCGTGCCCGGGAGCTGGCGCTGAAGCTCGATCCCACCGAGGATTTCACGGTGGACCTGCGTAAACGCCGGGTCAAGCTGACCGATGAGGGGCGCGAGCATCTGACCGCGCTGTTGTCGGCGGAAGAAAAAGGCGTGTGGCGGCTGGTGCGCCGGCGTGAGGAACTGGTGGAACAGGCGCTGGTGGTCGAGCACTGCTATTTCGAGGGGCAGCATTACAAGATCGTCGAGGACAAGGTGGTGATCGTCGACGAGTACAGCGGACGGTTCATGGAGGACCGCCAGTGGCAGCATGGCATGCACCAGGCCGCCGAGGCGAAGCATGACGTGCCGGTGACCGAGGACCGCGACACGCTGGCGAGCATGAGTTTTCAGCGGTTTTTCCGGCAGTATCCCCACCTGTGCGGCATGACCGGCACGGCGGCGGAAGCGGTGGTTGAGCTGGAGTCGACGTATGGATTGCCCGTGCGGGTGATCCCGACCAATCGCCCGATCAAGCGCGTGAAGCTGCCGGGATTGATCTTCACGACCTCCGCGCTCAAGTGGCAGGCGGTGGTGGGTGAGATTCAGGAGATGAATCGACTGGGTCGCCCGGTGCTGGTGGGCACGCGCAGCATCGAGGCGTCGGAAATGCTCAGCGCCATGTTGACGCAGGCCAAGCTGGAGCACGAAGTGCTCAATGCCGTGCATCACAAGGCGGAGGCGCAGATCGTCGCCAAGGCGGGGCAGCGCGGGGCGATCACGGTGGCGACCAACATGGCGGGGCGCGGCACGGACATCAAGCTGGGGCCGGGCGTCATCGAAGCGGGCGGGCTGCATGTGATCCTGACCGAACGGCACACCGCCCGGCGGGTGGACCGGCAGCTTTATGGGCGGTCCGGTCGTCAGGGCGATGTGGGCTCCTCGCGCGACATCATCTGCCTGGAGGATGATCTGGTGATCAAGTATGCCGCCAAGGCGTCGGCGGCACTGCGGGCGCGGTATCGCCAGCGCAAGACGCCGTTGCCGGGCTGGGTGAAGGTGGTGTTCGATCAGGCCCAGAAGCGTGCCCAGCGGCAGAGCTTCAAGAGCCGCGCCGGGGTGCTGCGGCATGACGAGGAACTGGATCGGATGCTGCCGCGCTGACCTGTTGCTCCGAGGTTGAGTCCTACGCCGGTTGGTTGCACCACAGCGTCAGCACCAAGGCGCTGCGGCCGGTCCAGAGCAGCGTGCGCAACCAGTTGGAACGGACGAGGCGTTCGACCGCCTGCTGGTCATAGCCGGTGCTCAGCCGGCGATGCTGGGGCACCTGCAGCAGCGCGGTGCTGGCCCACAATGCGATCACCAGCGCCAGCCCGACCTCGGGCAACCCGGGCGCCGGGGCCTTCGGCCGGAAGACGCACAGCGCTGCCGCGGTGATCAGTTCCAGCAGCATCGGCGGTGCGACGACGAAAGTGGTCCAGCGTTGATGGCGCGCGGCAAAATCGGCGAACCGGGCGCGGTCGGCGTGGGCGAACAGCGGGTAGTGCACCACCTGCACAAACCAGATCAGCCCGGTCATGTAGAGCGTGGCGGATACGTTCAGCAGCAACAGAGCGCTGGCGGTTGACATGAACAGATGATAAACGGCGATCGGATCGGCGCCTGTCGCAAGGTGATGCAAGCTCGAGAGCAGAAGCTTGTGCGAAGGTCCGCTAACTGCAACTTCTCGGAAATTTTGCAGTTGTGGGCATTGACAGGCTGCGGTGGACAGGGTTACACTCCTGCATAACCCTCCGGAATTGCCTAGTAGTTCCCCCCGTGCAATTCCACCCGGCCAACCAAAGCGCATCCCCCGCGCGACTCGACGTAGTGACCCCTGCAAGCCCGGTTGACAGAGACGCATCTGGCGACTACCTTGCGCTAATCGTTTTAACCGTTACAGGTTCTTTAATTAGAGGAAAAGAAGACCATGGCGAAGGACACGAAGGATACTGGTTCGGACACGATTGAGACCCTCAGCGCCGCCAATCAGCAGGCGAACACGCAGGTCCAGTTGCAGATTGATGATTCGAAGGCCCCGGTGACCTACAGCACCACGGTGCGCGTGTGGGGTTCGGCCGAGGAATTCAACCTGGATTTCGCGGGCCCGCTGCGTCCGGCCGGCAAGAACGCCGCTCAGCTGAAGATTGATCAGCGTCTCGTGCTGAACCCCTGGGCCGCCAAGCGTCTGGCGATCGCCCTGGGCCAGGCCGTCGCTCGTTATGAGCAGACCTACGGCACGCTGGAACTCGACGAGCGCAAGCGTCGCGCTGGCGCCCCGGCGCGTCCGGCTGCCGCCCCCGCGAAGGCCGAAGCCGCCGCGGACAAGAAGTAATCAACCCCAGTTGGTCAGCACGCGCCGCCTGGCGTCGTGCGGCGGAAAGGCGCGCCCCGCGCTGGACCGCAAAACTGAGAGAGAATCCGTTGCCCGGCCCGATCCCCACCCCGCACGTCCCCCGTGCTCATCAGGTCGAATGCAACGGCGGTTTGAAATATGAGGAAATGAGGGATCCCCGGGTGCAAAGCCCGGGGATCCACTCAGCCTCAACGACGGGAGGATTCAGCAGGGTCTTCGATGCCAATCCGACCAAGCCCAGACAATTTGGCGGTGGCTTCGTCCCTGTTGCTCGTCGCGGAGGTGACTGGTTTTCTGCAAACGCCCACAACGGGCGTTTGGGTCCATCCCGGAAGAGCCTGACACGCCCGGCGCGTGTCGCCAGACAGGGAGTTGCACATGTCTCGTGGGAATAAGCGCACCCGCACGTTGCTTCGCCGCAAGTATCGTCGTCAGCAACGCCAACGTTTCACCCCGCCTTCGCGTCTGCCCGCCCACGGACTTGAGCCGCTCGAACCCCGCGTCCTGCTGACGACCCTCGTCGGCGGCGATGTGTTTGAGTTCCGCGCCCCAGACCCCTCGGATCCCGATGGTGAAGGCCGCACCATTCGCGTGGTCGTCACCGGCGACACCATCATCGAACTCGTCGGCGCCGATGTGCAGGTCGATCCCGCCACCGGCACCCTCACCCAGATTGTCAACCTCGGCGACATCGCCGGCACCATCTACGGCTCAGGCAGCCGCGTCGGCGGCAACAACCCCGATGAAGGCGTGGACATCCTCGGCGGCGTGGGCGGCGTGGACGGCGTCGAGCCGGCGACCCTCAATGACGTCCTGGGCGCCCTGACTTCCATCATCGATCCGCTCACCGGCGATTTCATCCTCGCCACCGAAGACAACAACGACGCCATCAACCTCCAGGCCCTGGCGAGCATGGGCTTGCTGGGCAACGGCTCCACCTTCGCCATCAACGTCGGCACCGTCACCGTCGGCGACACCACCGAGCAGGTCATCCAGCTCGTCCAGCTCGATGTCCCCGACAGCAACGGCGATGTGCAGAACGAAGGCTATGTCGAAGCCATCCTGCACAACGCCACCCTCGGCGACGACATCATCGCCGGCCTGAGCGAAACCATCGGCAACCCCGACGCCTTCGCCATCGACCCCACCACCGGCCAGGCGTACGCCATCACCGGCACCACCCTCTACCGCATCAACAGCGCCAACGGCGCCGTGGTGCGCATCGGTTCGATCGCCAGTGAAGTGCTCAACTTCGCCCCCCTCTCCGACGGCGGCGACGTCAACGACAACCTCGTGGGCCTCTCGAGCGATCCCGATGGCAGCCTCTATTCCCTTTACGCCAACGCCCTGCTCAACGAAGCCCTCTACGTCAGCGACACCCCCGGCTCCAATCCCAACACCGCCGTCAACGGCGACCTGGGCGACCTGGGCAATCTCGTCGCCCTTGCCGTCGGCGCCTCCGCCAGTGAGCCGGCGTTCGGCGTCACCCAGAACGCCACCTCCGGCGTGCTGAGCCTGGTCCGCTTCAACCGCAGTCAGGACGGCCAGGTCGTCGGCGTGGTCAACATCGGCACCATTCAGGACAGCCTCGGCGCGGACCTCTCCGACATCCAGGCGATGGAGCTTGACCCCAACGGCGGGCTCTTCGTCGTCGCCACCCGCCCCACCGTCAATTCCAACGGCACCCGCGAAGTCTTTCGCATCAACTCCGACACCGCCATCGCCACCTCCGTCAACGTCGTCGTCTTCACCGACGGCGTGCTGACCGACTCCGTCACCGGCCTGTCGCTGGACACCGACAGCAACGCCCCCGATGGCGTGCTCTATGCCGTCGCCCGCGTCAATGGCCAGGACGTGCTCATCCAGATCGACCGCTCGGTCGCGGTGTCTCCCGCCGACTCCGTGGCGGTGAGCGATCCGGGCGCTGTGCCCAACAACACCGATGGCCTCGACGCCGACGAACAGTTCCTGTTCTACACCCTCTTCGACAACGGCATCCTCGACCCCGCCCTGCTGGGCAGCACGCTGGACCTCGTGCCCAACAGCGCCCTCAACAGCAACATCAACGGCGGCGGCAGCCTCGGCGATGACTACGACATCCGCGCCTTGACCGTCGCGCCCAGCGGCACCGGCTATGCCGTCAACTTCAATGCCGACACCGGCTTCTTTGAACTCTTCCGGCTTGAGCAAAGCACTCCCGGCGGCACACTCACCGGCTTCGTGCGGCTGGGCAACCTCGCCAACGGCAACGGCGACGCCATCACCGATCTGGCGGCGCTGGAAATCGACCCCGTCACCGGCACGCTCTATGCCGTGGGCGTGGACGCGGCCGTGGACGCCAACCAGCGGCTGTACACCTTCGCCGTCGCCGCCAACGACGCCGGCGTCGTGCTCGCCACCGAGGTGGGCATTCTGGACCTGAGCGCCATCGGCGGCGGCAACACCACCGACACCATCACCGCCCTGGCGCTGGCGGCGGAACCTGGCTCGGCGACGCCCGGCACGCGCAACCTCTTTGCCGTGGTGCAGGTCGGCGGCGTGGACCATCTGGTGCTCATCGATCGGCTGACCGGCGCCGTCACGGAAGATCGCGGCGCCATCGAAATCGACGGCGTCGCTTCCGCCATTGCCGCGATGGACACCTTCGGCTCCAGCACCCTGCTGGCGTACAACGACACCCCCAACGGCCGGGAGCTGGTGGTCATCGATCTGACCGACGCCACCCAGTCCTTCAGTCAGGTGCCCGCCGGCGTGGTCAGTGAGCAACTGCACGGCCTGGCGATCGACGCGCAGGGCCGGGTGTACAGCGTGTTCGACAACAACGTCGACCACAACGAGCTCTGGCTGAGCAAGAGCTTCCTGCAGATTCCCACCACCGACAACGGCACGCTGGGCGACGACTATGAAATCCGCGCCCTGACCGTCACCAAAGCCGGGGCGATTTTCGCCATCGAAAGCAGCGGCCCGGCGCTCGACCTCTTCCAGGTGCTGCGCGATCAGGCGGGCGTCGCGGTGGATTTCACCCAACTCGGCCAGATCGCCACCAGCGGCGGCATCGCCATCCTGGGCATCCATGGGCTGGACGCCAGCCCCTCGAGCAACACCCTCACCGCGGTGGGCATCCTCGCCAGCGATCTGGTGCCCGACACCAGCGTCGGCGGCGACCTGGGCGCAGCGCTCGACGTGCTGGGCGTCACCGCCCTGGCAACCGCCGACGGCAACAACAACTCCCGCATCATCACCATCACCAACGACGGCCTGGCGCTGAAGGTCTACGAGATCGAACGCAACGGCGATGGCTCGATCAAAGAACTGAGCCTCATCGGCACCCTGACCGATGACGTCACCGGCGACGCCATTCTCGACGTCACCGCCTTCGACGGCGATCCCAACGATGCCGTCAACGGCGCGGTGTATGCCGTGGGCACCGCCGCCAGCGAATTGCTGCCGGACACCGAAATCGCCGGCGCCAACGACCTGGGCAATGTGAACATCGTCGGTACGGCCGTGCAGATCGACTCGACCACCCAGGATACGTTTTATCTGGTCAACACCGGCGCCGGCTTCGAGGTGCGCAAAGTCACCCGCGACACCGATGCCGACCACACCATCCTCAGCACCAGCACCATCGGCGGCAGTGTGTTGTCATTCAACGGCGACATCCTGACCGGCCTCAACAGCCTGGCGTACGACGACACCTTCAATCGCCTGCTGGTCGCCGGCTCGGCGGATGGCACCACGCTGGACCTCTTCTCCGTGGACCTGTCCACCGGCGAAGTGGACAGCCTGACCAACGATGTCGGCCTCAACGCCGGCGGCGCCGCTTTCTCCACCGCCGCCTACAGCTTTGCCGCGCTGACCTACGAAGCTTCCACCGGCGACATCATTGCCGTGCGCACCAGCGTGGTCGATGGCAACCAGTCGCTGCTGCGCATCGAGCTCAATGCCGTGGGCGACGTGCAGAAGACCACCCAGATTGCCGGCACCATCGGCTTCACCGATGCCGCTCAGGGCGGCGCGGTCAGCGCCAACCTCACCGGCCTGACCTACCGCGACGGCGTGCTCATCGGTCTGCACACCGACAAGACCACCGGCGAACAGCAGCTCATCGGCGTCAATCTCACCGCCCCCGCCAGCTCCACCAAACTCACTTCGCTGGCGACACTGAACCTGCGCGGCCTGTCGGTCGACACCGACGACCAACTCGTCGCGGCGCGCCAGAACGCCGGCGTGGAAACCCTCCTGGTCGCCACCGCCCAGCAGTCGCTTTACCTGCTCTCCGATCCGACCAACTTGTCCACCGCCACCAACCTGGGCGCCCTGCAACTGGCGGGCAACGACGTGCTCGATCAGGTTGCCGCCCTGAGCTTCGACGACGCCGGCGGCCTCCATGCCGTGATCCGCACCGGCGGCACGCAGGACCAGCTGTTCACCGTGGGCCTCAACGGCGCGCTGACGCTGGTGGGCGACATTCAACTCGACCTGGACGCCGACGGCGTGGGCGATGTGGACACCACCATCGTCTCGGGCGACTTCCGCGACGGCGTGTTCACCGTCATCGCCGACACCGACGAAGGCCGCGTGCTCGCGGGCATCGACCTGACCGATCCCACACAGAGCCGGCGCTTCACCGATCCCGATGCCTACGTGATCAACAGCAGTCTGGTCGGCCTGACCAGCACCGAGGACGGCCAGCTCTTCAGCCTCAACACCGGCACCACCCGCACGCAGCTCTGGGCGGGCAACATCAACCAGTCGCTGGTGACCATCTCCAACACGGGCGTCGCCGGCGTCACCGGCACGCTTGCCGACAGCACCAACATCACCGACACCATCACTGCCGTCAGCTTCAACGGCAGCGGCGACACGCTGTACGCCATTCGCCGCGACGAGGCGGCGGGGCAGGATCGGCTGGTCACCATCAACCTTTCCACCGCCCGCGTCACGGTGGTGGGCAACAACGCCGGCGTGGTGCAGGTCGACGGCGGCAACACCAACATCACCGTGCTGGAAACGGATCTCGCAGGCGCGCTGCTGGCGATCGACGATTCCCAGCCCGGCGGCCGACGCATCATCGAACTGAGCACGCTGGACCCCGGCCAATCCGCCCAGCAGTCGAGCCCCGGCAGCGTCGCCAGCGACCTGCGCGGCTTTGCCGCCAACGGTCTGGGCCAGTTTTTCGCCATTGACAGCACCGCTGGCGACAACCGCGTCATCGTCTCCAACGGCAGTTTCGTGCCTGAGCGCCTGTACCTGGGCGGCCTGGGTGGTTCGTTCGACATCACCGGCGTGACGGTCAACAGCGCCGGCCGGTTGTATGCCGTGCGCGCGGCCGGCCCCAACGCCACCGATCCGCTGCTGCTGTATCAGGTGCAGCGCGACCAGAGCACGGCCGCGATCGTGGGCTTCACCCTCATCGGGCAGCTCACCGACGGCGCCGGCGACGGCATCTTCAACATTGCCGCCATCGATGCTGACCCCAACACCGGGCAGATTTACGTCGTCGGCACCACCGTCGCCGGCGGCAGCGACCGCTCGCTGTACACCATCGACCCGAGCACCGGCCAAGCCACCGCCGAGGTGGCGCTCACGCTCGTCGATGGCACGGCTGTGGACACCAACATCTCCGCGATCAGCTTCAGCCAGGACGGCCAGTTGCTCTTTGGCGTGCTGGTCGAAGCTGACGGTTTGCAGAAGCTGGTGCGCATCAATCCGACCACCGGCCTGACCCTCGAAGCCGGCGCCCCGGTTCCGACCATCAGCACCGGCGGCGTTGCGCTGGGCCTGGCGGATGGCGTGGACCTGGTGATGGACACCACCGGCAACGACGGCTGGGCGCTGGACAACAACGGCGGCACGTTCCAGTTCCGCCGGATCACCCGCGATGACGCTTCGGGACAGATCACCGCGATCGGCGCGGCGGTCAATGCCCGCGTCGGCCTGGTGGGCAACGCCATCGCCGGCATCACCGGCGTCACCATGGACACCAACGGCGACCTCTGGTTCATCGGCACCACCACCGACACCACCCAGCGACTGTTCCGCGCCGACGTCGCCGGCGGGGCAATCACCGATATCGTCGAAGTCGCCAGCCTGTCCGATGGCTCGGCGGTCACTGACGCCTTCCATGGCGTGGCGATGAACGGCGCTGACGAGCTCTATGCCGTGCGCTCGGTCAACGGCGATGACTCACTGGTCACCATCGACACCACCACCGGCGTGGTCAGCGGCGTCTCCACCAGCACCATCAGCGTCGGCAACGACGTGGCGGTGATCACCGGCTTGCTGTTTGACGCGCAGGGCAGCCTCTTCGCCATTGATGACTCGCAGACCGCCGGCCGCCGTCTGATTCAGATCAGCACCACCGCCCCGGAAACCGAAAGCTTCGCTCTGACTCGCTCGGGCGACATCGGCGCGGGACTCAACGGGCTGGCGGTGGACGAGGACAACCAGTTCTACAGCATCAGCGGCGCCGATACGCTGCTGATCACCCATGCCGGGCGGGCGGTGATTCAGGTCGGCGCGCCGACCCCGACCATCACCCAGGAAGTCGATGGCGCCTTTGTGGGCGACCTGGACTTCGAAGATGTCGTCGCCACCCAGGTGTCCGCCGACGGCTTGATTCTCTATGTCGTCAACAACAACGCCGGCACGTTTGAACTGCACGCGGTCAACCGCAACGCCGACGGCACAGTCGCCAGCGCCAACTTCATCGGCAACCTGACCGACAGCACCGGCGGCAACGCGATCACGGCTGTCGCGGGCGTCACCCGGCTGACCGATGGCACGCTGCAACTGACCGGCGTATCCGACGGCGTGAGCAAACTGTTCACCGTGGACCCCGGTGCGAGCAGTCAAGCCAGCGCGGAAGTCGCCCTGAGCGATGCCGCCCGACTGGTGGAGAACATCAACGGCCTGGCGATCGACCAGTCCGACACGCGCTTTGCCGTGGGGCAGGTTGAGACCGCGGTCATCACCATGCCGACGACCAACCCCAGCGACGGGGAACGGCTGACCATCTCGCTGGGCGGCGGCACCACCATTGTCACCTTCGAGTTCAACAGCGTCGGCGGGGTGGCGGGCGGCAACGTGGCGGTCGCCATCGGCGCGACGGTCGCCGCGACGCTGACCAATCTGGTCGCCGCGATCAATAGCAGCAACCTCAACGCCGGCGTCACCCGGGTGCGCGCTTTCGACACCACCGTGGGCACCACCCGCACGCTGACGCTGGCGCACAACCCCAGCACCACCGGCGTGATCCTCAGCAGCGCGGACGACATTGCCGTGCAGAACCTCGGCTCGGGAGCGCGGCAAGACCTGCTCATGACCATCAATGCCGCCACCGGCGTCGCCACCGCGGTCGGCCTGGTGCAACTGGCGGGAACCGCCACCGCCATCGACGCCCTGGCGGTCACCAGCGACAACCAGCTCATCGGCATCAACTCCGCCGGCGGCGAGTTGGCGCGGCAGATCGTGCAACTGAGCAAGACCAGTCCCCGCACCGGCTCCCTCATGATCGCCCCGGCGGGCGCCGTCGGCCGCTCGCTGGTGGGCCTGAGCATCGACAGTCGCGGGCGCGGCTTCTCGCTGCGTGACAATGCAGCGGGCGCCAACGACGCGGTGGTCGCCAGCGGCGTGCTGCTGAGCGGCATGGACATCGACGCGGCGGGCAACCTCGTCGGCCTGGATGATTCGCTCAACGACGGCAACGTCGATGGCGGCCGGCGCCGGCTGATCTTCGTCAATTCCAGCAATCCCAACCTGTCGCTGCAGCAGACCGTGCCGGGCGCGATTCCCGACGAGCTGCGCAACTACGCCTCCGACGCCCAGGGCCGATTTGTCAGCATTTTCGACAACAGCGCCTTCGACGGCGGGCGCACCAACACCCAGGTGTTCGCCACCGCCAGCAACAGCGCCCCGACGGTGTTCGTCAACGGCGACCTCGGCGACGACTACAACTTCACCACCATTGCCGTCACCCCCGACGCTTCCGAAGACGACGGCATCGGCAAGGTCTACGCCATCAACGACAACGACGGCGTCACCGAGCTGTACCAGCTCGAACAGGACCGCCGCGACGCCACCGGCGCCCTGCTGCTGGGCCAGATCACCGACAAGTTCGGCGCCGCCCTGTCGGACATCGTCACGCTCGATTCGGACGAGAACGGCGTGCTGCACGTGGTCGGCTTCAACAGCCAGGCCCCCGTCACCACCACCTCCATCGGCCAGTCCCAGGGCTTCCGCGCCCGGGCGGATCAGTTCGATCCGGTGGCGATGACCATCACCGACACCCAGCGCATTTTCTTCGTCAGCGACAACGGCGAAGACATCGACGGCGACGGCCTGGACGATTACTCGCTGGTCGAACTGACCCGCACCAGCAACCTCACCGGTGGTGTCGCCACCAGCATCATCAATCATGGCTTGATCCAGGATTCGCTGGGCGTGGACATTCAGGACATCCACACCATCGAAACCGATCCCATCACCGGCAAGATTTTTCTCGTCGGCCAGCTCGGCTCGGCGACCGCGCAGACCGTGTTTGAAGTCAACCCGACCAACGGCCTGGTGCAGAAGGTCGGCGATGTGCGTCTCGACGGGCAACTCGTCACCGACAGCGTCACCGCCCTGGCGGCGCACGAAGTGAGCGATCAGACGCCTTCCAACCCGGTCATCACCATGGTGATCGACGTCTCCGGCAGCGCCAGCGCCATCTTCCAGGGCACGCCGGTGGGCGACATCAACAACGACGGCCTGGTCAACACGGTGCTCGACGCCGAGTTGGCGGCGTTCATCAGCCTGACCGAGGACCTGATCGACCGCGGCCTGGGCGACAGCGCCCGCATCAGCATCGTGGTTTTTGGTTTCGATGCCGCCAAGAAGGACATGAACACCACCAACGGCGCCACTTTCGATCTGGTGGCCCGGCCCAACGATGACGCCGACGGCGACGGCGTGTCGGACGTGGTCCAGATTCTGCAGGGCATTGCTCTGGGCGATGAGAACGACACCAACGTCGGCTTCCTGACCAACTACGAAGCCGCCATCCAGCAGACCACCGAAATCTATCAGGACCTGGACTACGCCCCGGGCGCGGGCATCGTGGTGTTCCTCTCCGACGGTGAGCCGACCATCGGCCTCAACGACGGCGACGCCACCGATCTGCCCGAATTCGGCGACTTCGGCGGCGATCCCAGCGCCTATGGCGATGACGTGGCGGACCTGCTGGAACTGGGCGTGAACCTGAGCGCCTTCGGCGTGGGCAACGGCGCGACGCTCGACGCGTTGCAGATTCTCGATGGCGACGCCCAGATCGTCACCACCACCGACAGCCTCAAGGCGGCGGTGGTCGATGCGGTCAACGTCACCTTCACCGAATTCTTTGCGGTGGTGCGCGACAGCGCCAACGGCGTCGATCAGCTCATGACGCTGGACCTGACGCCCTTTGACGCCAACGCCGACTTCGTCAATGACTCGGTCAGCCTCACCAGCATCGGCAACGTGGAGTTCGACCTGGACGGCCTGGGTGACAACCAGAACACCCAGATCGAAGCCATGGACTTCAACAGCGCCGGCGAACTGCTGGCGATCACCCGCGTCAGCGATGGCGTCAGTGAAGCCCGCGCCATTGTGCTGGTCAGCCAGGACAACCCGGCGGTCGAATCGCGGCTGACCACCGACCTGGGCGCCGTGGACAGCCGGCTGGCGGGTTACGCTTCCGACGAAAACGGCCGGTTCTACAGCATTTTCGACAATGACTCGGCGGGCAATCTCGAAGTCTGGACCAACCCCAGCATCCACTACACCATCGACCCGCGCGACCTCAATGGCGATCGCCCCGGCGTCGGCCCGGCGGACACCGACGGCGATGGCCTGCTCGATGAAGTGGTCGCCACCCCCGCCAGCACGCTGGTGCGCCCCAACCCCATGGTGCTGGACCTCATTCCCATCACCTCGGTGGGCAACATCGGCAGCCTCAATGCGGTCGGCGCCAATCTGTCGTTTGATCAGTTCAACGACGGCGGCGACGGCGGTCCGGTGCGCGGCAGCGTGGGCTTTGCCGGCCAACCCACCGCCGGCGACACCATCGTCATCAGCGACGGCGCGCGGCAACTGACCCTGACCTTCGGCGTGGAGATCGCCATCGGCGGCACACTGGCGCAGACCATCGCCAACGTCGTCACCGCGGTCAACGCCAGCGGGCTGGCGGTGGCCGCCAACGTCGGCATCCTCGACAACAATAGCGTGACGCTGACCCTGGGCGACGCCGGCCTGGGCGCGGACCTGAACGTGCAGGCGGTCACCGTGCGTGCCGGCCAGGCGACGCTCGATTTCGTCGGCGGCGTGAACCCCGTCGACGGCGACACCTTCACCCTCGACATCACCATCGAAGGCGAAACCCGCACGCTCACCTTCGAGTTCGACAGCGACAACAGCGTCGTCGACACCGATCAGCTCAAGGGCGTGGACATCGATCTGGGCGACGTCAACCAGACCCTGGCGAACCTGATCAGCACGGTCAACAGCGCCGGGCTGAGCGTTTTCGCCAGCAACACCACCGGGGCCGGCGATCCGCAGATCACCCTGACGCTGACCAACACCGCCCCCGGCGCCACCACCGGCGCGTTGTCCCTCGACGCGGGCAATGCCGGTGCGGTCGCCGCGACCAACTTTGATGATGAGCAGGTCTTTGCCGTGGATCTGGACGCCGCAACCGGCGAATACAGCCTCATCCACATCACCCGCGATGCCGACTTCCAGTCCGTCACCGCCAGCACCACCATTGGCACGATCGTCACCGCCGCCGCCGACGCCAACCCCGGCTTCGTGCTGCGCAAGGTGGTCAATCTCGAAGCCGACGCCCGCACCGGCGCGCTGTATGTCGTGGCGGTGGTCGACCGCGACAACGATGGCCAGACGTTTGATCAGGGCCTGGAACTGTTCGTGCTTGATCCCGCCACCGGCGCAGCCACTTCGCTGGGGCTGCTGCAGCGCAGCGGGGCGAACCTGTCGCCCTCGAGCGTCACGGTTTCGGCGCTGGCGAGCCATCCCACCACCGGCACGCTGTTTGCCGTGCTGCGCGAAGGCGTGGAAGACACGCTGGTCACCCTCACCACCGATGGCACGGCGACGGTCAGCGAGATCGATCTGATCCAGGTGCTCGGCGCGGATGTGCAGATCAAGGGCATGGACTTTGTCCTGGATTACAACCGCTATGGCTTTGCCGACGTCAGACTGATCGCCATCGATGATTCGCATCTGGACAGCCAGGGCCAGGTGGCGCGGCAGCTCATTCAGATCAACCTGTCGGATCCGAAGCTCGCGAGCCTGCGCATTCTGCAACCGGGCGCGGTGCGCAATGACTTGCGCGGCTTCACCACCGACACCGCCGGCGTCAGCTTCGCGGTGCAGGATTCGATCAACGACGCGGGCAACGACGAATTGTGGTCCGCGCGGCAGTACATCGCGGTGATCGACGATGTGATTTCCATCGCCTTCGCCAGCGTGGACGGCAACGGCGATCTCCATGCCGTGCTGGATTTCAACGACCACCAGACGCCCTTCACCATCGACACCGCCCGCGCCGAACCGCCCTCCGGCGGCATTCTGAGCGTGGGGCAGACCTACACGCTGATCAACGTGACCACCGGCCGCATCAGCGATCCCAAGCTGCTGCTCGATGCCGTGGGTCAAGCCAGCCTGCAGATCACCGAACTGGATGTGAATCAGGCCAATCAACTCATTGCCGTGGACACCTCCGGCGGCGAGGGCAAGACCCGGCTGGTCTACATCGACCTGCGCACCGATGTGCTCGAATCGCGCACGCTGCGCTTCGACACGGAAAACAGCACTGAGGACCTCGACGTGCTGGTGCCCAGCGTGCTGGCGCACGAAGTCGCCCAGCCCGGTTCGGTGGATGACCACCTGATCGGTTTCTCCAGTTCCTTCAATGCGGGCGTCGACGGCATCACCGGCACGGAAGACGACGAGGTCAACTTCTACTCGGTGTATGACGACAATCTGCTCAACAACCTGCTGGTGCGCAGCTTCTTCGATCACCAGCAGGCCCAGGCGGGCAACTCCGTCGACCATGTGCCGCTGCCGACGCTCACCGGCGACATCGCCACCAACCTGGAAATCAGCGCCCTGGCGGTGCTGGGCGTGCGCGATCAATACGGCCACGACCGCATTTTTGTCGCCGACGACGCCAGCGCCATCGATCCCGTCACCGGGGCGAACCTGTACGAAATCATCCGCGATGCGCAGGGCAACGCGGTCGATGCCGACTACATCGGCGTCATCCGGGACTCGCTGGGCAATGTGATCCACTCGATTCTTGACCTGACGGTGGACCCCCTGGACCCGTCCGTGCCCACGCTCACCCCGGTGCGCGATCTGGTCCTGGGCACCAACCCCAACGCCATTGGCAACGAGGTGGTCAGCAGCACCGGCGATTTCGACATCGTGGTCCGCTTCACCGACAGCAACCTGACCGACAACCAGAAGGCGGTGTTCCAGTTGGCTGCGGAGCGCTGGGCGCAGATCATCACCGGCGATGTGGTGGATGTGGAAGTGCCGGGGCTGGGACTGGTCGATGACGTGGTCATTGAAGCCAGCGCGCCGACCATCGACGGCGTGGGCGGCATCCTGGGGCAGGCGGGGCCGACCTTCCTGCGCGACACCATCTTCCTGCCCGCGGCTGGCGTCATGCAGTTCGACAGCGCCGACCTGGCGAGCCTGGAGGCCAGCGGCCAGTTGTACGACGTCATCCTCCACGAGATGGGCCACGTGCTGGGCTTCGGCACGCTGTGGAGCGCCCTGAGCCTGATCGACGGCTCGGGCACCGCCACGCCCTCCTTCAACGGCGCGGGCGCGATTGCCGCCTACAACGAAATCTTCGGCCTCAACGCCACCAGCGTCCCGGTGGAAGCCGACGGCGGGCCCGGCACCGCGTACGCCCACTGGGATGAGGAAACCTTCAGCAATGAGTTGATGACCGGCTTCCTCAACTCCGGCGTCGCCAACCCGCTGAGCAAAATGACTCTCGCCTCCATGGCGGACCTGGGTTATGTGGTCGATCTGACCGTCGCCGACGCCTACACCCCGCCCTCCAATCTCAACGGCGGCGCGAACCTGGGCACCAGCCTCAACGGCCTGATCCTCGCGCTGGGCGACAGCTATGAAATCCTGCCCCCTGAAGCCAACATCAACTACCCCGCCCAGCCCAATGAGTACATCGACACCGACGCCCTCACCGCGGACTCGGGCGGCCTGACCGTCACCAACAACGGCACCGTCTTCGTCATCAACGACGAAGGCGTCGGCGCCACCCTCAACCGGGTGGACCTCACCGGCGACACCGCCCTGGTGGAGATCGGCCGCATCACCGACAACAGCCTGCTGAGCGAAATGCTCCGCATCAGCGCCATCGAAGCCGACAGCACCGACAACAACGACGGCGACGGCGTGACCATCTACGGCGTGGGCGTCACCGCCGACGCCCTGCTGCCCTCGCAAAACGTCGGCGGCGATCTCCAGGGCGACTTCAACATTCTGGGCCTGACCGTGGTCAGCGGCACCACCGCTTACGCCATCAACCTCAACGTCGGCGCCGACCTTACCGCCGGCACCGCCGACGACGTGTACGAGCTGTACAAGATCACCACCGACGCCACCGGCGCGGTGACCGCGTTCGACCCCGTGGGCGCCATTGTCGACGCCAACGGCAACCCCATCCGCGACATCAACGCCCTCTCGGCGAATTCCGACGGCACGCTGTACGTGGTCGGCTTCAATGCCGGCGCCCCCACGCCCACCAACTCCGTGGGCGACGATCTCAACGGCAATCAGGACATCACCGACATCACCATTGATGACAACGGCGAGGTTTTCGCCATCAACATCGATGGTGGGCCGTTCCTCGGGCTGTACACCCTCAACCGCGACGCCGACGGCTCGCTGCACGACACCAATCCGTTTGAGTTCGTCAGCGAAGTCACCACCAGCGTGGGCGGCCTGAACGTGCCGGTGCTCAACGTGCGCGCCCTGCTGGATGACACCAACGGCCTGCTGGCGGTGGGCGTCACCGCGGCGGACCTGACCCCCAGCACCGACGTCGGCTCCGTGGGCACCCTCGGCGGCGGCGTGGGCGATGACTACAACATCCTGGACCTCACCGTCGCCACCGGCGATGAAATCCTCGCCCTGAGCCTCAATGACTCGGGCTTGACCGAGCTCTACCGCATCACCCGCAACAGCGCCGGCGAGGTCAGCGCCTTCACGCTCATCGGCCAGATCAACGCCTCCGGCCGGGCGGTGCTGGGCCTGCACATACTTGACGCCGACCCCAACAACACCCTCGCCGGCGTGTTCGCCGTCGGCCAGGCCAGCGACCACCTGCTGCCCGAGCAGGACCTGGGCAACCTGTTCAGCGACATGAACGTCAAGGCCATCACCCACACCGCCAACGGCGTGTTCGTGGTGGTGGACAATGGCCCGAGCTTCGACCTCTACCAGGTCACGCTCGACGCCAACGGCGATGTGGACACAGTCAACAACCTCGGCCAGATCACCGACGAAACCGCAGCCGCCATCCTCGACATCGCGTCGCTCGAGTCCGACGCGGCGGGCAATCTCTACCTCGTGGGCGTGTCCGCTTCGGACCTCGTGCCCGATCAGCAGCTCCCGGGCGACCTGGGCAGCATCTACGACCTGACCGGCCTGGCGGCGCTGACCGATGGCTCGATCTTCGCCATCAACGACGGCACCACCAGCGAGCTGTATCAGGTGGTCCGCAACCTCGACGGCAGCATCAACAGCTTCAACCGCATCGGCCAGATCGCCGACGCCGCGGGCAACGCGTTCCTGGCGATCAACGCCCTTGATGCCGACAACGCCGATCTGCTCTACGCCATCGGCCTGGCGGGCGACAACCTCGCCCCCAGCGCGCAGGCGGGCGTCGACCTGGGCGGCGACTTCGAGTTCCGCGCCCTGGCGATCAATCCCAACACCGGCGACACCTTCGCCATCGTCGACAACGGCGCCGCCTTCGAGATTTACCGGATTCCCGTCGACGCCAATGGCAACGTCAATGGCGCGCCGGTGCTCATCGGCGATGTCATCACCGACGCCGCCGGCAACGTCATCTTCGACATCAACGCCCTGGAAGCCGACGCCAACGGCAATCTGTTCCTCATCGGCGTCTCGGTCGATGAACTGGTGCCCGATCAGGAAGTCAACAGCGCCCTCTCCGGCGGGGGCATCGGCGGGGACTTCTCCGTCACCGACCTGGGCACGCTCAGCAACGGCGGGCTCTTTGCCGTCAACGATGAAAACGCCTCCGTGCTCTTCCAGGTGGTCCGCGACGGCACCGGCCGCATCACCGCTTTCTCCCGCATCGGCGCCATCGCCGACGCCGCGGGCAACGGCTACCTGCGCGTCGAAGGCCTCGGCGCCGACAGCGGCAACAGCTTCCTGGCGGTGGGCGTCACCGGCGACTCCCTGACCCCCAGCAGCGCGCTCAACGGCGACCTGTTCGACCAGTTCGACATCCAGGCCCTGACCATCTCCGACGAAGCCGACGCCAACGGCCAGTACCGGATGTTCGCCATCGACTCCAATGGCTCGACCCTGGACCTGTACGAAATCCTCCGTGACACCGGCGGCTCCATCATCGGTTTCACCCCGGCGGGCGAACTGGTTGCCGGCGTCATCGACGCTTACACCAATCAGGTCGTCGCCGTCCCCGTGCTGGGCATTCAGGCGATGGAGGACCTTGACGGCGACACCACCAGCACGCTGTACGTGGTCGGCACCAGCGCCGATGAACTGGGCCCCCAGCAAAGCGTCGGCTTCCTGGGCGACAGCTTCGATGTGCGCGGCCTGACGGTGCGCCAGGCGGGCACGCTCAGCTCCACCAACCAGGTCTTCTTCGTCCACAATTTCTCCGACACCTACACCAGCGACGGCCGCTTCGCCTCCGTGCTGTACCGCGCTAATTTTGACCCGCTGACCAACGCGGTGCAGAACGTCACGCAGATCGGCTTCATCAACGGCGGGCAGGACATCGTCAACATCCACGCCCTGGCGACCCGGCCCAGCGACAACGCGCTGATCACCGTCGGGTTCAACGACATCGACACGCCCCAGCCGACCATTGCCGTGGAAGGCGATCTGGGCAATGTGTTCGATGTGCAGGCCATCGCCGACACCTACTCCAACCGCCCCGACGACGTGTATGCCGTGGTCGCCAACCAGGCGAACTTCGACCTCTACCGCATCCGCCAGCAGGACTACCGCACCCCGCTGCCGCAGGACGCGATCGCCACCGAGCCGGTCACCTTCGCCGCCAACCATGGCACGCTGGACTTCAACAGTCCGGTGGGGCTGGCGGCCTACGGCTCGGGCTACACCTTGTGGGTGCTCGATCAGACTGCCGGGGGACAATATGCGCTGTACGAAATC
Source organism: uncultured Phycisphaeraceae bacterium (assembly GCA_964605235.1). GTDB lineage: Bacteria > Planctomycetota > Phycisphaerae > Phycisphaerales > Phycisphaeraceae > CAZSBB01. Next base: position 142,042 of record CAZSBB010000002.1, on the reverse strand, counting down.
GAGCGCGATCCCATCACCGGCGAAATCCTCAACAGCCAGCAGCGCGTCAGCAATCTGACCTTCGGCGGCGACGACCTGGTCGACATTGCCGCCCTGGAAATTGACGCCACCGGGAACCTGTTGTTCGTCGGCTCCACCGCCACGCTCGCAGGCGATCAGCGTCTGTTCCGGCTCGACACCACCAGCGACATCGACCGCACCGCCGGCACCGCCAATGTGACCGACCTGGGCAGTCTGGGGCTGGCGGCGGGCGAGACCGTCGACGCCCTGGCGCTGCTGTCCAATGACGACAGCCGGCTGTATCTGGTGGTCAACGACGGTCTGGGCGCGCAGCGGCTCGACAGCACCGACCTGACCCGTGATGTGGACGGCATCGTCGCTGCCTTCAATCCGCTGGCGAATGAAACGGCGACCATCACCGATGGCACCGACACCTTCACCATCACCGGCCTGGAAACCAACCGCAGCGAGGACTGGGCGCTGGCCGGCCCCGACTATGGCGAACTGGTCGCGCTGGCGACCAACGACACCACCGGCGAGCGGGTCCAACTGCACATCAACCGCGACAGCGTGCCCTTTTTCCAGGAGAACACCTGGACCGTCGTGGACCGCGCCTGGGACGCCGACATCGCCGACGTCAGCGCCACCCGCGACGGCGGCTATGCGTTCGCCATCAAGAACAACGCCGCCGGCTCCGCCGATGAAATCCTCATCAGCCGCGACCCCGAAGGCGTCACCGGCATGGAACGCATCGGCCAGCTCAAGGACAAGTCCGGCAAAGCCCTCTACTTCACCCAGTCGCTCACCGGGCTGACCAACATCGTCAATGAACCGGGCGTCGGCGCCGGCACCGTCACCACCATCGGTTTCCCCGGCGACGTCGGCACCGTCGGCGAAATTCAGAACTACCTCTACACCGTCGGCTCGGCGGACCCCACCGGCGCCACCGGCATGGTGCTCTACCGCATCAACATCGCCACCGGTCAGGCCGAGGCCCAGTTCACCCTCTCCGACAACGGCGCCCTGGTCACCGATGTCATCAAGTCCCTGGTCTTCGACCGCAAGGCTTCGGATGTCGACAACGTCACCGGCGTCACCGACAACTTCGATGGCCTGCTTTATGCCGTGCGCACCGGCGCCAACGGCGCCAATGACTCCTTCGTCAGCATTGCCGTCACCCGCGGCGAGTTCGGCCTGAACCCCGACCAGATCGGCACCGTCAACACCATCAACGCCGACCTCGGTTCAACCAACATCCGCGACATGGCGTTCCAGCACACCCCCACCTCCGCCCCGGACAGCCTCTTTGGCATCAGCGGCAACCCCGGCGAGGACGTCGTGCAGGTGTCCATCAGCACCTCCGGGACCGCCACCACCAGTTTCTCCGGCCTGGATGATTACGTCCGCGGCCTGGTCTTCCTCCACGGCACCGCCCGCAACGACTTTGGCGACCGCCAGCCCTTCGCCTACCGCGGCGACGCCACCCTTGGCGAGCCCGACAAGCTCTACACCAGCTTCTACACCACCGGCCTGTTCAACGTCGACGAAACCACCGGCTCGGCGAGCCTGCTGAGCAACGTCGGCGGCCGGCTGCTGGTCAACGGCCAGCAGATCCGCATCGGCGAACGCATCGCCGAGTTCCGCGCCCTCGCCATCGACAGCGACGACACCATTTACGCGGTGATGCGCATCGACATCGACGGCGACAACCTCATCGGCGCCGGCGACACCGATTACCTCGTCCAGCTCAATCCCTCCGCGTCCGACGCCGACGCCGACGGCGACGGTTCTTCCGCCACCAACCCCGGCGCCAATGTCATCGTGCTGGGCAAAGTCGAGTTCGGCAGCAAGATCAACAGCGACACCCTGCTCAGCGCCCTCAACGACGGCGAAGGCGTGGACACCACCGGCTCCTTCCGCGTCACCCTGCCCGATGGCGTCACCTCCTTTGATGTGAACCTGTCGGGTCTGGGCGCCGCGCCGGACCTGGGCGATGTGATCGCCCTGATCAACGCCGCCGCCGCCGGCACCAATGTCACCGCCGCCATCAACTACACCGGCACCGGCATCAACCTGACCAACGCCGACGGCACTGGCCTGCTGCCCCTGACCGTCACCGCCCTGACCGGCACCGCCGCCGCGGACCTGGGCCTGGAAGGCTCCGACGGCGATGGCGTCATCGACGGCACGACCAACGGCGTGCTCACCGGCAGCGACATCCGACCCAAGGGCGCCGCCACCCGCATCGTCGAGATGGACTTCACCCGCAGCGGCGAACTGATCGCATTGGATCGCTCCGCCGCCGACGACCACGACGGCGACACCGATGCCGACAATCAGGTGCAGCGCCTGCTGGCGATCAACCTGACCGACCCCACCCGCTCGGCGGAGCTGGTCACCGAAGACGTGCTGCGCGCCACCGAGTCGGAACTGATGATCGTGTTCGATCCGATCAACGATCTGGCGGCCGGCGACAGCTTCACCGTCAGCGATGGCGTCAGCAGCATCACCTACACCGCGGGCGTGGACTTCGCCATCGGCGCGACGCCCGCCGACACCGCGGACAATCTGCGCGCCGCAATTCAGGCGGACGCCGACGCCGGCAACCTGAATGTCGTCACCTCGGACGAAACCATCACCGTCACCGGTCAGCCGCGCATCGGCTTGTTCCATCGCTCGCTCGAAACCCCGATGCAGATCGAAGTGCTCGACCGCGCGCAGAATGTGTCGATCGTCAACAGCCAGGGCCTCAGTGGCCTGGGTTCGGGCAAGCTCGGCCGGTTCTTCAGCATCCTGGAGAACGGCACGGAAGTCCGCAGCGGCGTGATCCCCACGGAGAACGACACGCTGGGTCAGATTTATGTCAACGGCGCGGTTCCGTCCCTGCTGAATTTCGACGGCGACGGCGACGCCACCAACGATCTGCTGGACCTGGTGTCGACCGGCCTGTTTGATGCCGCCGGCTTTGGCCGCATTTTTGCGCTGGTCGATGCGGAGGACGCCGATCCGACCACCCCTGACGATGGTCGCCGCATCCTCGTGGAATTCACCCGCAATGCCGACGGCTCCATCAGCGATGTGCGCGCCTGGGCGGTGGGCGATCAGGAACTGACCACCTCCAACGCCAGCAGCGGCTACGGCCCGGGCATGTACTACCAGCTCGACGTCACGGAAGACACCGACGAGACGGACAACGACGAGCAGGAAATCATCTACATGCAGCAGGTCGCCGACGACGCGGGCGGCCGACTGGTGGGCGTGGGCTTCAACGTCGATGCCCCGGTGATCACCGGGCAGATCGGTTTCACCGGCGACACGGTGCAGGACGACCTGACCATCGGCACGCCGCAGGGCATCGCCGTGGCTGGGCAGATTGTGGACTCCAACAACATCACCAAGCAGGTCATCTACGTGCTGGGCAGCAATTCGGTGCTGTATGAAGTGCAGCGCGATGTGGAGGGCAGCGGCGGCTTCGGCGCGGGCGAGAACAACGAAGGCTCGGGGCTGATCGACATCGTCAGCCGGGTCGGCGGCGACGACGGCACGGTGCACAGCGCGGTGCCCGACGACAACGGCGAGTTCCCGGACATCACCGGCATCAACGCCCTGGAGTACGGCCGGCTGCCGATCTACCACAACTCGCAGTTGACCGGCGGCGGGGTGCTGTCGCTGGTGAACGCGATCAATCTGGCCGGCGGCGAGACGCTGACCATCCGCTTCACGGATGACGCGACGCTGACGGATCACGATTACGTCATCACTTTCGATGGCGGCCCGTACAACACGCTGCAGGACATCTTCAATGAGATTCTGCTCGATGCGGTGGACACGGACGCGGACGCGGGCAATGACCCGGAACTGATCGCCTACGTCGATCCCGCCAATCCCACCGGCATTACGCTCGAAAGCTCGCTGGGCGCGGGCACCTTCAGCGTCCAGGCCGACCCGGACGGCATCGCGGCGTTGCTGGGCTTCGGCACCGGGACCAATCCCGACAACGGCGGCGGCAGCGACACCTGGGTCAGCGACGACCTGCGCCGCGCCGAAAACCTCCTGCTGGCGGTGGGCATCAATCCCGCCATCAGTTCCAGCCAGCAGCAGTTGTTCAGCATCGACACCAGCAATGGCACGGCGACGGTGATCGCCTCGCTGTTCGATCCCGGCGCCACCAATGACCCGGCGGCCGCCACCACCGAGTTGCAGTTCCTGGTCAACGCCATCAACGGCGTGGGCATCCGCACCAACGGCAACAACGCGCCGGACATCGTGCTGTCGCTGCGCGACGGCACCACCAACATCAACGACGGCACCACCAACATCAACGTGGACGTGGACGCCCTGGGCACCACCGCCACCATTCAGGATGTGCTCGACGCCATCGTCACCGCCGCCGGGCAGGACGCCGGCGCGGACAAGGTCACCGCGACCATCAGCGAAGCGGGCGTCATCACCATTCAGGACAACACCACGCCCAACGGCGGCACCTTCACCATCGCCAACGGGCCCGGCTCGCTGGCGGCGCTGGACCTGGGCATCGTGCAGGACGACTCGGTCGATCCCGCCCAGAACGACGGCATCATCAACGGCACCGCGCTGGAGGAAAGCGCGGTCTTCGACCAGAGCGTCAACGCCATCGCCTTCGACGCGCTGGGCAACCTGCTGATCATCCGCCGCGACTCGCCGGAGAACATCACTGTTCACGACGACCTCATGCACATCGACGCCAGCACCGGCCGGGCGACCACGCTCAGCGATCAAGGCGATTCCCTGGCGACCGGGCTCAACGGCATCGACTACGTCGACCTGAACGCGCCGCCTCCGGCCGAGGGTCAGCCCCAGACCACGGCGGTGCTCTCGGCGATCCTGGGCATGGACATTAACCGCGACGGCGAAATGATCGCCCTGGACGAGCAGGCCACCGGCTTTGGTCGCCGCCTGGTCCGACTGAGCACTTCGTTAACTTTTGCCGGAGCCAATGACGCTCAGATCCTGCTGAGTAAACAGACGGGTACGCTTTCCGGCACCGTTACCGCCCGCCAGATCACCGACGCCGACACCGTCGACATTGCCGACGACATCAACGACCTGAGTTCCAGCTACGGCGACACGCTGGTGGGCAATGGCGTCAACGGCTATGAACGCTTCGACTTCCGCTTCTACAGCGCCAACGCCAACTCCATCCAGATCTCCGGCGACCAGCTCTATCGCTTCACCCTGCAGAACAACACCGGCGACCTGGGCGCGGGCGAGGAAATCTTCACCATTGACCAGTTGGGCTTTGTCATTCTCGCCAACGAGAGCGGCAGCGAAGCCGTCGCCGTCGCCGGCGAAGAAGTCATGCTCAGCTTCCGCAGCGATGCGGAACTGTTCGGCGTGATCGACATCGGCCTGAAGACCGAGAGTTCCGACCCCGCCCTGGGCCACGCCCCGGTGGTGCGCGACGTGCTCATCCAGTTCAGCCGGGCGGTCGATCCCCTCACCAACGTCAATGAGCTGACCGGCTCGGCGGTGCGCATCGGCAACATCGACCTGAACCCGCGCAACGTCGTCGACACCAACCCGCAGGACACCTTCTTCCAGCCCACCGAAATCCGCGACATCCAGTTCACCCGCACCGGCGCCCTGCTGGCGATGGACAGCGAGCAGATCAACAACAGCCCGTTCTTCAATGCGGTGGAGGACTCGGGGAATCTGCGCCTGCTCGAAATCGATCTGGCGAATCCCACCGCTTCCTATGCCCGCGTCAGCGGCGACATGAACGACAGCCTGCTGGGCTTGACCGATGACGCCTCGGGCCGTTTCCTGAGCATCGCCCTGACCCCCGGCAACTTCGCCGACAACCTCTTCGGTTTGCCCGAAATCTGGCGCGGCTCGCCCGACGAACTCTACATCAGCACCAGCAATCAGGCGGTCTACACGCTGACCGACCCCGATGTGCAGGCGGACATCGACAACGACGGCATCGACGATGGGCTGGAGCTCAATTTCGAGGCCGAGCTGATCGACACCGACAACCAGTTGCAGCAGCCGGTGGCGGACCTGTTCCAGGGCTTGAGTTTCCTCAATGGCACGCTCTATGCCGTCATCCGCGACCTGTCCGCCAGCGAGTCGGCGGGCGAAAGCGTCAGCCGGCTGGTGGAACTGGGCAGCCCGACTGGCAACCCCGCGCAGATTTCCTTCAACCCGGTGGGCAAGGGCGTGGGCCTGATCCAGGTCAACGGCGTCAACACCGACATCACCGCCATCGACATCTTCCAGGCGTCCACCGGCGAGTTCCGCCTCATCGGCATCGACCGCACCGGCGAACGCCTCGTCGCCATCAGTCTTGAAAACACCACCGACAGCCTCGGCCTGTCCACCCTGGGCAGCACCACCGGACTCGTCGGCCTGACCCGCGACGGCGACAACCGGCTCTTCTCCATCCAGACCGACAGCACCCTGGTCGCCAACAGCGACGGCAATGATGAAGTCTGGGTCAACAGCCTCGCCCAGCAGCTCATCCGCATTGCCGCCTCCAGCGCCCAGGCCGTCGCGCTGGGGACCTTGCGCGAAAACAACGGCACGCTCATCGCCGACCGCTTCGTCGCTTCGGCGGTCGACTCCAGCGGCGGGTTCTACACCGTTCGCCGCGTCGAACTCTCCGGCGCCACCCTGCTGGCGGCGCTCAACGGCGGCCAGGGCGTCACCATCAGCCTCGGCGTGGACATGACCATCACCACGCAGAGCGGCGTGAGCTTCAACGTCGATCTCGACCCGGTCAACGACACCACCGTGCAGGATGTGCTGGACGCCATCAATGACGCGGCGGTCACCGCGGGCGTCAATGTCGTCGCCGACTTCAACGCCGCGGGCAACGGCCTGCGGGTCACCGACAACACCGTCGGCGCCACCACTTTCCAGATCAGCGCCAACATTGGCTCCGCCGCGACCGAACTGGGCCTCGCCCAGACCGACGGCGACGCCAACGGCGTCATTGACGGCACCATCATTGCCGGCGACTCGCTCTACCGCGTCAGCACCGATGGCAACGCCACCCTCACCGGGCTGGGCGTGTTCGTGCTCGACATTGCCGGCACCCCCACCACCAAAGCCATTTCGGCCATCGAGTTCACCCGCGATGATCACCTGATCGGCTACACCGACGACGGCTACTTCTTCTCCGTCGACCTGACCGATCCGACCCAGTCCCAGCTCCTGCTGGCGGCGCCCGACGCGAGCCTGGCGGGCCTGCGCGGCCTGGCGCGCGACGCCAACGGCGTGTACTACGGCGTGGTCGATGACGACCTGACCAACAACGACATCTTCTCCAGCCGCAGCGCCCAGAGCCTCTTCCGGCTCAACGACCCGCTCACCGACGCCGACGCTTCCGTCGCCGACGCCCAGACCCGGCTGACCACCCTGGGCGCGACCACCAGCATCAGCACCAATGCGCTGGCGTTCAACGACGCGGGCCTGCTGCATGTGGTCCAGCACGCCAACGGCGTGGACACGCTCTACACCGTCAGCACCGGCTTTGGCAATGTCACCACCTCGCTCAACACCATCGGGCAAATCCAGGTGGAAGGCGCGGACGTCAATATTTCCGGCATGGACCTGCTCAACGCCGAACTGGGCAACCTGATGATCGGCCGGGACAAGACGACCAACAGCCTGATCTCCATTGATCTGACCAACCCGACCGCGTCGCTGCGCCTGAGCGCTAGCGGCACCGTCGACAGCACGCTGGTGGGGCTGGCGATCAACAGCAGCAACAACCACGTGTTCAGCCTCAAGCCGGTCACCACCGGCGATGATGTGCTCTACACCAGCACCAACGCCCAGGAACTGATCACCATCGACCAGACCGATGGCGCCGCCGCCCGGCTGGGCGCGGTGACCGAGGGCGGCAACACCGTCGATGAGATCTTCAACGCCCTGAGCCTCGATGCCGCCAACAACCTCTGGGCGGTGCGCGGCGACGATGAACTGGTCCGCCTCGACCCGACGGGCGTGTTGACCAGCATCGGCACCATCAGCGACGGCGCGGCGGTGCAGATTTCCGCGCTGCAGTTCGACGCCAATGGCGACCTGTTCGCCTATGACCTCAATGGTTTGATTGGTGGCGAAGGCGATCTGCTGATCATCGACACCACCACCCCCGCCAACAGCGAACGGGTTGCCGGCAGCGCCAACATCCTGAACTTCCGCGGCTTGACGCTCGACGACAGCGGCGTGTTCTACAGCGTGCTCCACGATGGCGTGGACATCGACAAGATTTACTACAGCAGCAGTGCCCACTACCTGTACCTGCTGGATATGACGGTGGTCAACGCCCAGGCCGACGACAGCAACCTGCTGCTCCTGGTCGGTCAACCCGTGGCCGCCACCACCACCGGCCTGGCGTTCGCGCCCGATGGCACGCTGTACGCCGTCGAACGCGCCGCCGGCGTCGATACCCTCGTCACCGTCGGCTACAACTTCGCCAACGCCACCGCCACCCTGACCACGGTGGGCCAGGTGCTGCTGGGCGGCGCTGACACCCAGATCGCCGAGATGGACTTCACCGCCAACGGCGCCCTGGTGGCGATCGACCGCATCCTCGACCAGTTGATCGTGGTTGACACCCAGGACCCGGCGACATCCCTGGCGCTGACCGATCCGCTGTCCACCAGCGAACTGGTGGGCTTCAGCATCGCTGCCGACGGCACGGCCTACAGCATCCACAATGAAGTCGACCTGATCGGCGGCACGCCCACGCAGAACAATCTGTTCAAGAGCCTGGGCGATATGGCGCTGTACCTGATCAACACCCTCACCGGCAACGCCACCCAGCAGTCGATCCTCACCGGCGCCGACCTGTCCGCCGGCGATGTGCTCACCGGCCTGGCGGTGCTCAACGGCACCATCTACGGCACGCTGCGCGACAACGATCGCACCGGCGGCGCCAAGGACCTGCTGGTCACCATCAACCGCACCACCGGCGTGGTGACGACCGTGGGCGAGCTGGCGTTCAACGACGGCATTGCCGACGTGGACGTCAATGCCGTGGCGATCGAAGCGGGCAGCAACGGCGACCTGCTGATCGTGCACGACGGCGGCGCGGGCCAACGCCGCGTGATTTCCGTCGACCTCACCGATCCTTCCGCCTCCATTGCCGCCAGCGACGCCGGCACGGTCAATGATGGCCTGACCGGCCTGGCGCAGAACACCGCCGGCGAATTCTTCGGCATCGCCGACGCCAGCGTGACCGTCAGCGGCAACGACGAGTTGTGGATCAACACCAATCAGCAGCACCTGTACCAGATCGACTCCACCACCGGAGCCGCCACCCAGTTGGGCGCGGACCTGGCGGGGGTGACGGACAATGTGGTCGCGCTGGCGGAACATCCGACCGACGCCAATCTTGTGGTGGCGGTGGTCAATGATCCTGCCGGGCAGCGGCTGATCACCATCAACAAGACCACCGGCGCCGTGGTGGAACTGGGCGCCATCACCGTGGGCGCAGCGCTGACGCCCGGAGCCGTGGTGGCGATGGAACTGACCGCCACCGGCGATCTGGTGGCGCTGCATGACGGCGTTTCGGGGCGGGAACTGATCCATTTCGCCAACTTCGGGGTCACCACCAACGCGGTGGTGCTGGGCAACGCCGACGCCGACCTGGTGGGTCTCGCCGCCGACGCCGACGGACACATGTATTCGATCAACACCGGCGGGGCTTCCGACGAGTTGTGGGTCAGCCCCAGCCAGGTGTACACGCTCAGCGAGACCACCGCCGTCGCCACCGCGCAGGGCTCGCTGGTCAATGCGTCCGGCATCGCGATCCCCGGCAGTGCCGCGGCGCTGGCGTTTGACGACAACGACCGCTTGTTCGTGATCATGCAGACCCCCGACGCCGCGACCGCCGGCGTCTTCAGCGACACGCTGTATCAGGTCACCAACGCGGGCGTGGCGTCCAGCCGCGGCGTGGTCGGCGTCGCCAACAACGCCGGCGGCACCGATCGCACGCAGATCACCGCGATGGACTTCGCGCCGGACGGCACGCTGCTGGCGTATGACAGCGCCATCGCCGCCGCCCGCAACACCGGCACCACCGGCACGCGCCTGATCCGCATCAATCCCACCGATCCGGCCGGCGACTCCACCAGCCTCACCGCCCCCTCCGTGGCGGCAGATGTGGCCGGGCTGCGCGGCATGTACATCGACGCCCAGGGCAACCTCTACAGCGTCAATGCCAACCAGTCCAACGATGAGTTGTGGGTCACCGCGGACAACCCCGATCAACAGCTCTTCATCATCGACAGCGAGACCGGCGTGTTCACGCCCATCGGCACGCTCAACGACGGCGCTGCAGTGACCGATGAAATCGTCGACCTGGCGATGAGCCCCGACGGCGCCACGCTGTATGCCGTGCGCCGCCTGCTGGTCGATGTGGACAACCCCGACGACAACGAAGACCACCTGGTCACCATCGCCACCACCGCGGTGGCGGGCAATGTGGCGGTGGATGATCTGGGCGTCATTCAGGTCAACGGCGTCAACGCGGTGATCGAAGGCCTGGACTTCGGCCTCGACACCGACGGCGCCGATTACGACCCGCAGTACGACGTCAACGGCGACGCCCTGCCGGACCTGTTCGCCATCGACATGAGCCAGCCCTCGGGCCCGCGACTGGTGCTGCTGGGCGACAGCGACGGCGTGGCGGATGCCGCGCTCAACACCGGCTACGACCCCGAGTCAACCCGGTTCATCAAGCAGTTGGGCGACAAGGACGATGTGTTCAACTACTTCGCGTCCGACGGCTACGGCCGGTTCTACAGCCACAACACCCACACCCAGCAGTTGTGGGCCAGCGGGACGCTCTTTGCCGCGGCGTTCAGCCACGATGCCCCGGTGCTGACCGGCTCGATCGGCGGCGACCTGGGCGTGGACAACCGCTTGAACTTCGCCGACGGCAGCTCGGTGGATTTCGAATACGTCGACGCCACCGTCCGCAGCGATGGGTTGGCGTTCGTGGTGACGCACCGCATCTCGCCCCTGACGGCGGGGCATGACCTGTGGCGGATCGAGCGCGATCCGGACACTGGTGAAGTCCTGTCCATGGATTACGTCGGCTACATCAGAGTCGGCGAGATTCCGCTGCTGAACATCACCGCCATTGAAGCCCATCCCGGCACCGATGAGCTGTGGGTGTCGGTGGGCAACGAGTTGTACACCGTCAGCGCCGCCACCGCCGGCGCCGCCCGCAAATTCCAGATCACCCTCGCGGGCGAGCCCTACAACGGCGAGGTGGTGACCTTTGCGTTCAGCCAGTTCCAGCAAGGCTTGTCCAACCCCGCCGAGTCCCGGCCGATCATCACCGCGGTGATGGAAAATTACGGCGACCTGAACCGCCAGCAGTTGGTGAAGTTCTCCCATGTCAGTGCGGCCGGTTCGATCATTCAGGGTCCGGTCAACCTCCGGCTGGACAGCGATGGCGACGGCGTGGGCGACACCGACGCGTACATCTCCTCGATGGACTTCAACGGCCAGGGCTTCCGCGAACCCTTCTTCGCCAATGTCGCCACCAGCTGGACCGAATCCGACCTGATCGCCTTGGAAGCCCCGGGACAGAACGGGGATGGTCTGCGCCGCCTGTTCCGCATCGAGCATCTGGACTTCGCCACCTTCGGCACGCTGTCGGCGGTGACCAATCCCGAAGAAAACGTGGCGGATCGCATTCCCGACGGCATCGTGGGTTACGCCTCCGACCCCACGCCGATCCAGGGCGCCAGCGATTTCGACGGCACGCCGCTCTTCTCCGGCCGGTTCTTCGGCATCTATGACAACAACCAGGCCGACGAGAACGGCGACGGCCTGACCGACAACAACGAACTGTGGGTCAGCGGCAATCGGCTGTACGCCATCTCCAGCCTCACCGGCCTGGCGACCGTGCGCGGCAACCTGGTGCGCCCCGACGAAACCAGCTCGCGCGGCGTGGCGATCTATGAACAGATCGTCGGCCTGGCGTTCGACGGCGACCGCGACAGCTTCACCTACGGCCAGCTCTATGCCGTGTGGGAAGACCTCCTCGACCGCACCGGCAACGGCGCGGAACTCGACACCGAAGCCGGCCCGCAGAACACCGATCGGCTGATCACCATCAACCAGTGGACTGGCGAAGTCACCCACCTCGGCGAAATCCTCGTCCGCGAAGACGTCGATCCCGCCACGGATGATCCGACCCTCTCCGTCGCCACCCATGTCAGCACCGACATCCGCGGCATGGATTTCGATGAAGACGGCGAACTGGTGGCGATCAATGGCGAACACAGCAGCAAAGACCGCAACACCATCCTCATCAACACCGATCGCCCCGATCAGTGGTCCGCGATGCTGTCCGCCCCCGGCAGCGTGCATCCCGACCTCAAGGGCTACGGCGCGGACAGCGACGGCCGGTTCTACAGCCTGTTCGATTACGACGACTTTGACATCAAGGTGCCCGGCTTTGGCGCCCTGGACAACCAGCTCTGGGCCAGCGGCGATTTCGTGCCCCTGGTCAATGTCAACGGCGGCTTCCAGGCGATCGGCATCGATCAGAACGGCCGCCTGCTCGACGCCGACCTGGACCTCGAAGACCTCACCTTCCTGACCACCCAGGTCAACGGCATCCAGGTGGTCTATGCCGTCAACTACAACCACGAACGCAACCAGACCGAGCTCTATCGCGTCAACCGCGAAGCCACCAGCGGCGCCCTGACCTTCGATCCCGACGAAGCCTCCTCCCTGCCCACGCTCACCTTCGTCGGCCTGCTGACCGACCTGTCGGGCAACCGCATCCTCGGCGTCGAGTCCATCACCAATGATCCCGATGACGACACGCTCTACGTCACCGGCTTCAACGGCGGCGCGCCGATTCCCACGGTGACCGCCGGCAACGACCTGGGCGGCATTTTCGACATCCGCGGGTTGACCCAGACCAGCACCGACCGGACCGTGGCGCTGGCGCAGGTCAACAACGTCATCACGCTGTACGAAGTCGTCTTCAATGTCGACGGCACCATTGGCAGCTTCACGGAACTGGGCGCCACCAGCCTGCCCACCACCGTGCGCAGCCTCGAGGCCGACCCCGCCACCGGCGCGCTGTACGCCGTCGCCGACGGCAGCATCTACACCGTCGATCTCACCGGCGCCACCACGCTGGTCGCGGCGCTGCAGGTGCCGGGTCTGCATGGCGCTCACGTCGAACTGGAGACCCTGCCGCAGGTGGTGCTCGACGGCACGGTCAAAGCCATCGCGATCGACCCGACCGGGCAGTACCTCTACGCCGTGCTGGATACGATCCCCGACGACCTCAACCCCGGCCTGGGCAATCCCGCCGACGGCGATTTCCTGGTGGAGATCGACCTGCTCAACAACTTTGCCGGCAAGCTGCGCGGCGAGATCCTGGATGTCGCCGGCAACGACACCGACATCAAGGGCATGGACTTCAACATCTTTGGCGATCTGATCGCCATCGACACCTACACGCCCGGCACCCAGGGCGCGCAGGACCATCGCATGGTGCGGCTGGAAATCGATCAGGTGCTGACCAATGCCTCGCAGGAGTCGATCCTGGCCCGGCAGATCAGCCTGCCCGGCAGCGTGGACAAGGACCTGCAGGCCTTCGCCATCCGCAATGACGGCCGCAGCATGGCGATCCGCAGCGCCGGCCAGCCCTCACAGCTCTGGCTCAGCGCCAGTGAGCTGTACGCGGTGCCGACCATCACCATCGACTCTGATGCCGACGGCATCAAGACGGAAACCATCGTGCAGTCGCGCGGCCGGCTGACACTCGACGGCCGGGCGATCATCGACGACATCCGCGCCCTGGAGTTCCACCCGGATCAGGACCTGATCTTCGGCTCCCGTTATGTGGCGGCCGATGGCCACAGCGAACTGATCACCATCAGCACCACCTCCGGCGCCGTAGGCGTGCTGGGCGTCATTCAGGTGGACGGGCAGGACACTGACGTCCGCGGCCTGACCATCAATGCCGAGGGCACCCTGACCGCGCTGGATGCCGGCCTGGGTGACGAGCTGCGCCGCATGATTGAGATCGGCGTGCCCACCGTTTCCCTGCGGCTGGGCAGCGTGCGCGTCGACGGCGCGCCGACGCAGGTGCACGGCATGGACTTCGCCGACATCGACGGCGATGGCGTGCTGGACCTGATCGCGTTTGACGATTCCCAGACCGACAGCAACGGCAACGTGCTGCGGCGGATGATCGAAATCAACCTTGACAGCCCCTCCGAGTCCATCGCCCTCACTGCGCCCGGCACGGTGGCGCCGGAACTGGTGGGCTTCTCCTTCGGCGGCGTCAATGCCGGCCCGGACCTGCTGCTGGGCACCAATGACGACTACTACCTGCTCTACTCGGTGCTGCAGGACACCGCGCTCAACCACGCGCTGTACGTGTCGACCGCCGAAGCCTACGACGTCCTGAGCAATCCCGACAGCATCATTCCGCTGCGGGCGGTCAATGGCGATCTGACCGGCAGCACCGGCTTCGACACCCTGACCGTCAGCGTCAATCCCACCACCGGGGCGCGGGAGGTTTACGCGCTTCGGTTCAATGAGCTCAGCGGGTTCTTCGAGCTGTACCTGGTGACGGATGACGCCAGCGGGGCCGACAGCGCCCCGGTGCGTCTGGGCAACATCACCGACAGTTCGGGCGCCGCCATCACCGGCATCAACGCGCTCGACAGCGACGAAACCACGGGCCGACTGGTGTTCGTGGGCAATCGCGGCGGCGGCCTGGAGCTTTTCGATATCAATCCGCGCACGCTCGCCACCGACACCAGCGACGCCGATGCGGTCGCCGACGAACTGGTGGCGGCGCCCGCCAACGGCGGCGGTCTGCCGCTGCTGCTGACCGAGAACGGCTTGCAGGTCAGCGGCTCCATCACCGCCCTGGCGTTCCTGTCCACCGCCGGCGCCACCGCCCTGTTTGGCATCCTGCGCGACGGCGACCAGGACTTCTTTGTCCGCATCAGCCAGGTCGACGGCACCGTCAGCACGCTGGGTCTGGCGCGCGTGGGCTCCAGCAACACCAACATCATCGCCATGGACGCCGCGGATGTGGATGGCGACGGCGTGGACGAACTGGTCGCCCTGGACGTCACCGAAACCGGCCGGCGGCTGATTGAAATCAGCTTCGAGTCGAGCAACACCATCGGCGCCATTCACGCCATGGAGTTCGACAACAACGGCCGACTGTTCGTCATCACCGACGACTACGACGGCAACGCCGCGGTCGACTCCTCGCTGCTGGTGAGCGAAGAAACCGACGCAGACGGCAACTTCATCACCAGCACGCTGGACGTGGCTTTGGTGGAAGTGGACAAGGAAACCGCGCTGTTCGAGGCCCCGGACGCCATCACCGACGCCCAGGGTGCGATCACCGGCTACGACTTCGCCAACAGCGATGTGCGCCCGATCCTGCTCTCGGGCCGCGAGGTGGTGGGCAGCTACACCGCCATGGCGTTCGCCGACAACAACACCCTCTTCGCCACCGTCACCCGCGCCGCTGAGGGCGAGGACGCCACCAACAGTTCGGATCTGCACAGCATCTTCGTCGGCGGCAGCAGCGGCAGCGTCGGCGCCAATGAAGTCGGCACCGTCAGTTCCGGCGGAGACAACGGCGCGCTGGGCATCATCACCGGCCTGACGTTCGCGGTTGATGACCAGGACCAGACCATTCTCGTGGGCGTCAACGTCGCCCCGGAAGACGGCCCACAACTGGTGACCATCAACACCAGCACGGCGCAGTACACCGTCCTCACCCCCGCCGGCTCCATCCCGGCGTACCACGGGCTGGCGAGCTACACCAGCGGCGGTGGCGATCGGCCCCTCCTGTACACCACCAACGGCGTCAACCTCATCCGCGGCTCGGCGGTCAGCCTGGCGGTGGACGAGGAAGGCGTCAGCGTGGTCGATTCCATCCAGGCGGCGGACTTCAACCCCGTCGACGGCCTGCTCTACTTCGTGGTCAACGTGCCCGCCAGCGCCCTGTCGGGCGACGCCGACGCCGAAGGCAATGTTGACGTGCTCTACACCATGGATGTCCAGGCGGGCAATCGCTCGGCCATTCAGAACAGCATCACCCGTGTGGGCACGTTCACCAACGGCAACGTCATCACCTCCATCGCTTTCGACCAGACCTCCAGCGGCGCCATCCTCTACGGCTTCCAGACCGTGGCGGAGGACGACGGCGAGGATGCGGCCGGACGCTTGATCACCATCGATCCCGCCTCCGGCGCCGTGCTCACCAGCGTGCGGGTGGAACTCAACGGCGAAGGCGTGCTCGATGTCTCGGGCATCGCGTTCGCCGGCGGCAGCTCCACCGGCGCTGAATCCAGCATTCTGATGACCACCAATGCCGGCGCTGACAGCGCCCTGCTGCGCGTCAATGTGAACACCGGCGTGGCGCTGGTGCTGGGCCCGTTGCCCGACCCGGACGACCCCTCCGCCGAAGACAACGGCGACGGCACCATCCGCGGCGAATCGATCGACGGCCTGACCTGGAACCCGTTCCTGCTCAACCCGTTCACCGGCGAGCTGGGCGTGCTCGTCGGCACCGACACCCAGGCCGACGAACTGGTGCTCATCGACTCGCGCGATCGCCATCCGACCTCGGACATTTTCCAGATCTATGTCGTGCAGAGCGACATCAACTCCAGCATCGTCATTGGCGAAGTGCCCGATTTCGATCCCGAGAAGCCCGATGAAGTCCGCGACATGATTCCCTACACCGGCAGCGCCGGCAGCATCCGCGTGCTGACCCCGGCCCAGGGTGGGGAAGCCTTCATCATGGACATCCCCGATGCCACCGGCACCGTCTACATCGGCGCCCGCACGGAAAACATCGACCCCGACGACGACGAGGAAGACCTCATCCCGCTGACGGTCGCCCAACTGCTCGAAACCCTGGGCGTGCGCGCCGCGGGCGTGGACGACCTGCCGGGCGATCCCTTCAACAATGTGGCGGCGGGCCTGATTGTCGCCTCCACCATCCTGGGCTTCCCCGACTTCAACTTCCCCAACTCGGGCGTCACGGTTTCCAATTCCCTGGCGCGGCGGATGGTCGAAGGCAATGTCGACAACGCCACCGCCATGGCGATCTCGCGCGACGGCCGGATGTTCCTGGTCGACAGCGACCAGCGCGATGAGTTCGGCTTCAACATCGCCGGCGACGAATTGGCGCTCATCATCGACGGCAAAGCCATTGCGGTGCGCGAAGTCATTGATGCGGGCCTGGGCATCTCCCTGTCCGACATCCAGGGCATCGACTTTGGCGATCTTGACTTCGATGGCGTCGAAGAACTGTACGCCATCATTGCCATTGACAACTACGTGCCCGCCGCCCAGACCACCGGCGGCGACCTGCGCGGCAGCTATGACATCGACGACCTGACCATCACCACCACCGGCACCGTCTTCGCCGTGGCGCAGACCAGCCTGGGCGCCGCCAATTCCACGCAGTCGCTGCTGCGCGTCGACCGCACCACCAGCGGCGCCATCAGCGCGGTGGTCGGCCTGGGTGAAATCGTCACCACCGACACCACCAAGCTCGTCGGCTATGGCGCGGTGCTGGGCATCCATGGCCTCGACGCCCGACCCAACGACGGCATCCTCTTTGCCGTCGGCAATGATCCCGAAGACAGCTCGGCGAATCCCGCCCAGGTGCTCTACACCGTCGGCACAGCCGCCGCCGACGTTGATGGCGACAACGTGGACGAAATCGTCGCGTCCCGCCTGGTTTCCCTGACCCAGTCCGGCTCGCCGATCACCGACCAGATCACCGCCCTGTCCTTCATCGAGGGCGGTGCGCGCCTGGTGGCGGTCCTCCGCGACACCAGCGGCGCGACGGCTGTGGACCGCCTGGTGGAAATCGACCTGAACACCGGCGAAGTCACCACCCTGGACCCGCAACTCCAGGTGGCGGGCGTCGACACCGAAATCACCGGCATGGACGTCGACCGCAATGGCAACCTCGTCGCGGTCGATCGCGGCGCGGGCGCCGGCACCGGCCGCACCATCCTGCTGGATATCACCGGCTCGACGGTCAGCCTGACGGAAGTCACCAGCCCCGGCTCGGTCGCGGCGCAACTGCAAGGCTACGCTTCCGACCGCAGCGGCGCGTTCTTCTCCGTCTTCACCAGCAACCCCGCCACCAATAATCCTAATGAACAGCTTTACGTCACCCCGCCGGCGTCCAGCACGCTGGGCGTGATCGACGTGAGCACCTTCGGCAACGTCCCGACCAGCACCTTTGGCCAGTTCACCCGCATCGCCACGCTGGGCGTCACCGGCGTCACCAGCATGGCGTTCGCCACCGGCGAAGGTTCGGTCGTCGGACAGCAGGGCCTGTTCGTGGTGATCGGCGAAAACCAGTTGGCCGAGATCAATCCGCTCACCGGCGCCACCCTCAGCACGGTGAACCTGACGGATGTGGGCACCGGCTCCAGCGTGAACATCGGCGGCATCGACTTCGACCGCGACGGTCGGCTGCTCGCGCAGGACCTGACCAACGGCCGACTGGTCGACATCAGCATCGCTTCGGGCTTCGTCGGCACCAACGTGGCGACCGCCAACGGCTCGCTGCGCAACACCGTGGCGGACCTGAGCTTCGATTTCGCCAACGATCGCTTCCTGGTGATCGACAACGCCACGGCCGGGCTCGGCTCGGCGGTCGGCGTCGAGTCCGCCATCATCATGGAAGTGCTCGGCACGCAGAACGACAGCGCCGTGGGTCAGGACCTGGGCAAGCTGCTCGTCGGCGGCACCTTCACCGGCCAGGTCAATGTGTCCGGCTCGCTGGGCGATGCCTACTTCGGCTGGCTCATCACCGGCGTCGCCGAGGGCCAGTTCGAAGGCGATCCCGTGCTGGAGGACAACTTCTTTGTCGCCGGCGACCTGCGCAGCCTGATCACCTCCGGCTCGCTGGGCACGGACGAAGCCACCACGGTCGCCGAGCCGCAGTACATGTCCGGCGTGGACATTCAGGTCGGCGGCAAGATCGGACAGGTCTGGACGCTCGAATCGATGATCGCCCGCATCAATGCGGACAATCAGCACGGCATCAGCAACGTGACCGCGGAGGAAGCCGCGGTGCGCGAGATCGAGCTCATCGCCGATCCTTCTGAGAAGGAAACCGAAGGCTCGCTGTTCCAGGCCGGCTTCCTGTATCAGGACGCGGGCACCTTCGCCAACGACAGCTTTGAAACCGCGCAGCGCATCGGCACCGTGCTCGCCAATGACGACGCCACCGCGCCGGATGTGGTGCGCCTGTTCGGCCAGCTCAACGGTGACGGCGATGTGAATGACATGGTCGACTACTACGCCCTGGCCCTGATGGCGGGGCAGACCGTCAGCGTGCAGGTCAAGCCCCGCGAGGACGAGGAGTTCGGCTTCATCTATGAGAACCTGCACAATCTGGGCATCTTTGACCCCGATGGCCGCCTGATCGCCACCGACTTCTCCGACCTCGACCCTGAGCAGTTGCAGCATCAGGTCATCACCTTCACCGCCGATCGCCCGGGCATTTACCGCTTCGCGGTGGCGTTCACCGGCGATGGCGATTTCAACGGCGAGGCGGACACCGGCGAGTCCGTCACCTATCTGCTTGGTGAACTGCCCTATGAACTGCTGGTGACGGACGTGGGCAACATCGCCATCGGCTCCGTGCAGGCGGGCACCGACCTGTACAACCTGACCAGTGGGCCGAGCATCAACGCGGCGCGCGGCGACCTGGGTGCGATCGAAGCCGGCGGCATCATTTACTACGCCGGCACCAACCTCGAGAACGACATCCAGACCGACGACGGCAATCTGCGCGCTCTGGTCGCCGGCCAGATCGGCCTGGGCGCCACCGATGACAGCAACTTCGGCGTCAACCTGGAAATCAACGGCAGCGTCGGCCTGATTCAGAGCACCGTCGATCTGATGAACATCGAGTCCGCCTCCATCCATGGCGACGTGCAGGTCATCGACGGCCTGGGCTCCGTCTATGTGAATCTCGAAATCGACGGCGGGCTGGGCGTGCTCCGCGCCGGCGAAATGAACTTCGCCGATCTGACTGACACCTTCCTCGACTTCGGCGCCCGCATCGTGGTCGATGCCGACAACGTGGGTCAGGATGGCATCATCGACCTGATCGATGTGGAAGGCGACTTCGGCGGCGTCGACATCTACACCGGCCCCGGCGGCAACGTGCGCTACATCATCGTCGGCGGCGATGTCTACCAGGGCCCGTCGGTCGGCGGGCTGGACCCGGTGCTGATCGAGCTGGCGCAGGGCCAAAGCTACACCTTTGTCGACGATTCCGGCGGCGAGCTCACCCTGATTCCCAACGGCGTTGATCCGGAACTCAACGACAACAACGAAAACAACAATAACAACCAGGATCAAGAGCCGGTTAACGCCGCCGCCGCGCTCACGCTGGTGACTTACGCCATTTCCAGCGGCGGTTCGGTGCTGATTAACGTCACGTCCACCGGCGGCCTGGAAGTGGTCGCCCACTCCAACAGCAACGGACGGCCGGTGGAAATCGGCACGATCAACGTCCTGGGCTCCGGCACGGCGGTGCTCGATCCGGGCGAAGTCGCCGACGAAAACACCGGCAATAACAACAATAACAACAACAACGAACCGGAAGTGGTCCCCACGCTCAGCGTGCTCATCCGCTCTGAAGACGGCACGCCGGTGGATGTCTATCGCATCATCGGCGGTGAGGAAGAACAGACGTTTGAAGGCGGCACCGGCACGGGCGGCACGGGTGGGTCCGGCAGTGGTTCAGGCGGCACGGGCGGCACCGGTTCCTCCGGCGGCACCTCCGGCGCGTTCGACAGCATCATCAACTCCACCGGCGGCGAAGTGGTCAATATCTCCGCTGAGTCCATCAACCTGCTGGCAGTGGCGGGCGACATCGCCCTGCCCAAGAGCCACACCGGCGCCGCCGTCAACCGCCGCGCCGTGATCGCCGATGGCTTCCCCTTCGTGCAGGAACACAACGCGGTCATCGCCGGCAACATCCGCACCGTGCGCTCCAATGGCGCCATCGGCAACATCATTGCCCAGGGTTACCTCGGCCAGGTGTCCGCCAACTTTGACAACATCAATCAGATCGGCGTCTTTGAAGGCATCAACGGCCTGATTTACGCCACCGCGGACATTGATCGCGTGCAGATCGGCGAAGGCCTGGCGGAAACCGGCAACGGCTACGTCCAGCACGCGGGCATCTTCGCCGAGGGCTTCATCTTTGAAGTCGTCAACCAGGGTCGCAATTCCGACATCCTGGGCAACATCGTCGCCCTCGAGGGCATCGGCTTGATCAATCTGATCGGCGGCGCCATCGTCAACGCCAACATCATGATGCCGCTTGAGTTCGAGGACAGCCTGGAATGGCGGCGCGACACGCAGGGCGAGTTCGAACAGATCGAGAACGAAAATGACACCAATAACAACAATAACAACAACAACAACAACGACCTGAGCGACGAAGAACGGGCGGCGGCTGCCAACCTCGAACGCCGCAACAACATCAAGAACAGCACCGCCGGCATCGGCGACATCACCATCAGCGCCGGCGGCGGCATTCTGGGCACGCGCTTCAGCGCCATGAACTTTGGCGATCTGACCATCGGCCTCAACGACAGCACCGCCTTCGGTCTGCTCAACAGCCGCTTCGCCGTCAACGGCAATGGTTCCTACGGCAACCTCACCGTCACCGGTTATGGCATCCGCGATGTAGTCTTTGGCCCCGCCGCCTTCATGGGCAATGTCCAGCTCATCAGCAGTCGGCTGGATATGCCCAATGGCCAGCGCATCTGGATGCGCCAGGGCGACGCCATCGACCACACCAACTTCGCGCTGGCCGCCCGCACCCGCGAAACCGATGCGGTCCACGCCAACACCCTCAACGACCTGGCGACCTTCCTGGCGGATTCCGTCGGCGTCACCGTCAGCGACCTGCTGGTCCTGGGCGCCGGCGGCACGCTGGGCGACCGCGACGGCAAGAATGGCGCCGACGTCCTGCAGGCGGGCCTGATCCAGAACGTCACCATGACCGGCAGCCTCGACCTGGGCATGGTCTCCGCCTACCAGATTCGCGGCACCACCGTCATCAACTTCGCCAACTCCATCAACGCCATCACCACCACCGACCTCATGGAAGGTCTGTCCGTCACCACCGGCAGGATCGGCAAGTTCTCGCCCGGCACCGATATGGACAATGTCCGCCTGCAGATCGCCGGCACGCTGGACAACTTCTCGGTCAACGGCAACATCCTCAACAACTCGCAGATCATGCTCCATGGCGCCAACGGCTACCTGCGCTCCTTCAAGGTCGCGGGCAACATGGACGGCGACCTGCTGGTCAACGGCCGGGTCGGCTCCATCGACATCAAGGGCGACCTCTCGGGCAACATCGACATCATCGGCAGCAACTCTCGCCTGGCTGCCCTCAACACCTTCAAGCTGGGCGGCGAGTACACCAACGGCGCCCTGAACATCGACGGCAGCGTGGGCACCATGACCATCGGACGCGGCTTCGGCGTCAATGGCGACACCTTCCTCGTCACCGGCGATCTGCGCACCCTCACCGTCGGCGCCGACCGCACCCACGACGGCGCGGACCTGGGCATCAGCCTCCGCGTGCTGGGCAACCTGTCCACCCTCAACGTCGATGGCAAGCTCAGCGGCTCCATCGAAATCTTCGGCGACCTGGGCCGCATGACCGTGCGCGCCGACAACACCACCCGCAACGACCTGGCGGGCATCATGTCCGGCGACGTCTCCGTGCTGGGCCTGCTCAGCAGCGCCACCATCGATGGCAATGACCTGACCGGCCGCATCACCGCCGGCGAAGGCATCCGCACCGTCACTATTTCCAAGGGCGATCTGGGCGCAGCCGGCGTCGTTGCCGCCGCCTACGGCGACCTGCAATCCTTCACCATCCGCGGCGGTGATCTCAACGGTCAGGTGCTCGCCACCAACGGCAACATCAAGACCATTTCCGTCACCGGCTCCGACCTGGGCGCGGCCTCGGTCATCGCCGCCCGCAACCTCAGTTCGCTCCGGCTCGACGGCAACATCCTCAGCGGAGCGCAGATCGACATCGCCAACGAGCTGGGCATGCTCATGCTCGGCGGCGACGTGCAGGCCGGCGCGATGATTGAAGTCGGCACGCTCAACTCCGCCCGCGTCGGCGGTGATTTCAACGGCGAGTTGGAAGTCGACGAACCCGGCAAGCGCGCCACCCGCTTCGATGTGGCCGGCGACTTCGATGGCCAGCTCCATCTCACCGGCGATGCTTCCGTCAGCGTGGGCGGCGACTTCGGCACCACCACCGCCAGCCCCGCGCACCTGACCGTCACCGGCAGCCTCACCACCATGACCGTCCGCGGCACGATGCGCGGCAACGCCCAGGTGGACGGCTCCGCCAGGACCTTCACCCTGGGCGCCATGGACGGCGCGGTCATTACCGTGGGCGGCGACCTGACCAGCGTGCGGGTCACCGGCGACATCGACGATTCAATCATTCAGGTCGGCGCCCGCGCCGGCCGGGACATGACCTTCGCCAGCGCCAACAACGTCACCGGCCCCACCACCGCCGACAACGGCGAAGGCGGGTTCATGGCGGAACTGGGCACCGTCAGCGCCAACGCCATCACCAATTCGCTGATCGCCTCCGGCGGCGGCATCAAGTCCCTGACCGCCAAGGATGCCGTCACCAACAGCAGCGTGGTCTCCGGCTTCGTGCTCGGCAGTTCCGCCCTCGCCGACGCCCAGCGCAACAACCTCAACGCCTTGGCGCTGGGCCCCGGCGGTGTGGACATCGACCTGACCAATGGCCTGAGCGACGCCGAGCAGGCGAACCTGCTCGCCCGCACTGACCGCCGGCTGTACCGCGGCGACATCAGCACCTTCAGCGCTGGCGGCAACGGCCTGGTCGGCAGCGACCTCGTGGCGGGCATCGACGTCGGCGCCGACGGCTTCTTCGGCACCAACGACGACAGCGTGGTGTTCGACCGCGGCGGCGCCCTGCCTGACGGCGGTGGGCAAAGCTCCATCAACAGCGTCCGTGCCACCAACTCCGACGCCGCCAGCAACATCCTGGCGGACACCGGCTTCGGCCGGACCACTTTCGGCGCCGGTCATCTGGCGAACATCGGCACGCTCGATTACGACCCCCTGACCGACCTGGGCTTCAACCCCGCCGGCCCGACCGCCACCGTCACCAGCGGCAACTCGGTCACCCTCAACCTCGCCGGCGGCACGATCACCTTCTCCACCCGTGGCCGCACTGACGCCATCGACATCTTCGACAGCATTGCGGGCGATGACTTCATCGACTCCATCTTCATCCGCAGTTCCGACGGCCGCGCCACGCTGGACATCACCACCAATGATCCGAACGTGCAGATCGGCCGCATCCTCACCGCCGATGACGTGCCCCTGAGCGGCATCAACATCGACGGGCAGAACGGCGGCGTGGTCACCTTCGCCGGCGACGGCGTCAACGGCACCGCCGACATGTGGATCGACGGCGTCAGCAACTTCACCCTGGCGATGAAGACCCGCAACGATCCCTCCGTCTTCGCCATCGGCGGCAACTTCGCCGGCGTCATCGGCGGCGATGTGCGCCAACTCGACCTGGGTTCGTTCAACTCCTCCGCCCTGCTCCGCGTCGCGGGCAGCATCACCACCGCCAACCTGTACGACGGCACCGGCGACGCGCTCTTTGGCACCCTCAGCACCGCCGGCAGCACCGGCATCACCCAGATCGCCATCGACGGCAGCGGCGCTGCGGACGACACCGTCATCTACGACGCCCTCAACGGCCAGATCATTCGGCTCAACCCCGACTCCGGCGCGATCACTTCGCAACTGGGCGTCATCGATCCGCTGACCGGCGCGACGGTGAACCTCACCGGCATGGACTTCGACGCCGCCGGCAACCTGCTGGCGACCGCCACCATTGACAGCCTGGTGCCCACGGTGAACCTGGGCGGCATGGCCAACGATGCCGTGGAACTGCACGGCCTGGCGATCAGCAGCACCGGCCGGATCATGGCGATCCGCACGCTCAACAACGTCGACACCCTCGTCGAAATCAACGCCGGCACCGGCGCCATCACCACCATCGGCGTGGTCCGCGATCTCTTCGCCAACACCTTCGACGGCAACATCCAGCAGCTCGCCTTCGACAACAGCGGCAACCTGCTGGCGCTGACCAACGACCGCGATGGCACCGGCGGCGCCGCCACACCCGCCACTGGTTACGCCCTGCTCAAGATTTCCCTCACGCCCAACAACACCGGCTCCGTGCTCGCCACCCGGCCCAGCAGCTCCGCCCTGCCCGGCGTGCTGCTCAATGCCGGCGGGCTGACGGATGACTATGTCGCCATGGCGGTCAACAACGCCGGCACGCTTTATGCGGTCCGTCGCATCAACGGCGGCACGCAGGACGAACTGGTCACCATCAACGCCACCACCGGCACGGTCGCAGTCATCGGCGTCATGCAACTCGACGGCAATGAAACGCTGGTCAACGGCATCGGCTTTGATGGCAACGGCAATCTCGTCGCCCAGACCAAGAACGGCGCGGCCGGCCAACTCATCGGGCTCACCGCCGCCGACCTGGCGGGCAGCAACACCGGCAACTTCGTCGCCATCACCAACACCGACGCCATCACCACCGATCTGGAAGCCTTCGCCCTCCGCCGGGTCAATGGCCAGGTGCAGGCGTTCAGCTATGAAACCCAGACCCTCGGCGGCCAGACCTTCCGCAACGCCGGGCTCAGCGGCGTGCTGGGCATCGTCGATCAGACCACCGGCGCGTTCGTGCAACTGAGCACCCTCGCCGACGCCGACGGCAATGGCATCATCGTCGGCGGCATGACCGTGGATGTGGACAACACCGGCCACGTGTTCATCGCCTCCGCCGACGCCAACGGTTCGCATCTGCTGGAGATCGATCCGACCACCGGCCTGCTGGTGGCGGACCACGGCGTGGTCACCGACACCGTCACCGGTCAGCCGGTCGAGATCGGCAGCCTGGAATTCGAGAATGGTCAGCTCATCGGCCTGAGCCGCACCGCGCGGCAGGTCGTCAACATCGCCTTGATCGGCAACGGCAACGGCACCGTGGACAGCAACGCCCGCACCGAGTCCGGCTCGGTCAGCAACGGCCTGCGCGATCTGGCGTTCGACGCCGCCGGCCGCATGCTCGGCGTCGCCGACAGCACTGCCGGCAATGATCAGGTCGTGGAACTGCGCGGCACCACGCAGGACGCCCTGCGCGGCCTGGTCGCCAACAGCATCAAGACCCTCAACATCAACCCCTCCGCCGGCAACACCTTCACCGGCCGCATCGCCGCCACCGGCAACAGCATTGACCGCGCCACCCTCAATGGCGACTTTGCCGGCCTGATCTCCGACCTGGGCGCCATCGGCTCGGTCACGCAACGCTCGGGCAACTTCGCAGGCGCCATCGGCGGCGCCAGCCTCAAATCCTTCACCACCTCGGGCGAGTTCACCGGCGACGCCATCCTGGACATCGTGGGGGACCTGGGCTCCATCACCGGCAAGGGCAACTTTGCCGGCATCATCAATGGCCAGTCCGGCAAATCCATCAGCTTCATGGGTGACGCCGCGGCGGGCAGCCGCATCAAGGTCGAGGGCAGCCTGAGCAGCCTGAGCCTGCGCGGCCACGCCGCCGGCCAGATTGAAACGGGTTCCGTCGATCGGCTGGATGTCACCGGCAATCTCGCCGCCACCGGCATCATTTCGATCGACGGCTACGCCAAGTCCGTGAGCATCGGCGGCAACGTGCTTGCCGGCAGCAGCATCATGGTGCGGGGCGCGCTGGATCGCCTGACCGTCAAGGGCGACCACGCCGGCCTGATCGCCGCCCGCGAAGGGTTGGGCACCGCGATGCTCGGTTCGGTCACCAGCGGTGTGCTGGCGACCGGCGGCAGCGGCAAGTCGCTGACCGTCAGCGGCGTCAGCCGCGACGCCCTGTTCCTCTACGGCGTGTGGATCGGTGACGACGGCATCGTCAACACCGAGGACGACATCATCACCGGCGGTTCGCTCGACATGGCGCGCTTCGACGAATGGCGCGACACCGTGCTCGCCGCCGGCGTCCTGCCCACGCTCGCCAGCGGGCCGTTTGTCACCGGCGTGTCCGACAACCGCCTGTTCCTGGGCAATCCCAACTCCAACGACCTGCTCCTGCGCGACAGCGCCGAAGCCGGCGGCATCCTCGCCAGCACCATCGGCCGCATCACCATCTCCGGGCGGGTCACCAACAGCAGCAGCACCACCGGGCGGACTTCCGCGCTGGTGGCGGCCGACGGCTTGCCCGAATCAATCACCGGCACCTTCGGTTATGCCGTGCCGATGCGCACCTATGGCGATCCGTTCGGCGCTCCGACGGTGGTCAGCACCCGTCAGGTCAACAACACCGAGATCGAGATCGTCTTCAGCGAACTGCTCAACACCGCATCGCTGACCCTCTCGGTCGATGGCGACAACGACGGCACGCTGGATGATCCGGCGGACGTGCTCGGCTCGGTCACGCTCAGCACGCTGGGCGGGGAAATTCTCGACGACATCACCCTGCGGTACACGACCCGCGTCAGTGATGAAGGCGTGGAGCAGGGCGTGCTGCGCATCTTCAAGAACACCGGCGTCTTCGACGACATCATCCTGGTCACCCTGGGCGATGGCGTCACCAACCCGGCGATTTACGACCGCTCCGGCCTGCGTTCGAGCCTGCGGGACATGAATCAGGATGGCGTGCAAACCGCCGGTGAAGATTTTGCCGGCACCATCCTGGATGGCGATGGCGACGGGGTGGAAGGCGGCGAGCATCTGGCGGTGTCGGCGGAAAATGCCACCGCTTCGCCGTTCATCTTCGCTCTGGTTGATGCCGCGGTGCCGGCGGTGGTGGATGCCGGCCCGGTCGCCATCGATGGTGTGCTCGACGGCCTGGCGGACGTGCAGGTCTACCGCGTGGAAGGCCAGGCGGGTCAGTTCCTCAGCGCCAATGCTTTTGTCACCGGCGGATTCAACTTCGGTCTGGTCATGGGCATCTTCCTGCGTGATGGCCAGGGCACTTCCAATGTCGCCGACGACACCTTTGAACTGCTCAGCACCTACAGTGCGGATAATGACTTCTTCAACAATGATGATTTGACCCAGGCGGTGGAACTGCCGGAAACCGGCGACTATTTCATCGTGATTGGTTCGCCGGCATTTGACACCAACAACAACGATTACTTTGCGAATTTGTTCGACACCGAGTTCCACCTGGACATCACGCTCAGTTCCACCGATGAACTGCTCGACGGCGTGGTCAATGGCTCGACCGGGCTGCCCGCGGAGGTCACCGTCGCCTACGTCAGCAACGCCATCGGCGACGCCAACAACGAACTGGGCGCCAACCTGCCCAAGCAGCTGGTCTACCTGAATTTCGACGGCGGCGAGACGTTCGACTTCGTGGCGGAAGGCCAATTCGCCGAAGCCAGCGTGGATGCCTTCGATCCCACCTACCTGCGGTTCAACTTCGACGCCGATGACCGCAACGCCCTGATCTACGGCAACACCGAACGCGGCATCACCGGCATCGTGGACCACGTGGTGGACCTCTATGACTCGGTCAACCTGTTCGGCGAAGCCCCGGCGCTGGATGTGGTCAAGCACGACACCGCCACGGCTTCGATCAATGACTTCCTGGCGGCGTTCAACGCTGCGGCGGGCGGCCTGTACTTCACCACCGTCGATCCCACCCAGGCGATCGCCGACGGCGCCCTGAACATCCAGGTCACTGAAGTGCTCATCGGCCAGGGTTACTACTTCGGGCTCGAGGATGCCCTGTACGGCATCGCCAGCCAGGTCGACACCGCGAACATGGACAAGGCCGACAGTGCCGCGGTCTTTGCCCAGAACTTCAGCAACGTTACGCAGGTGGAAGACGCTGACCTGGCGCTCAATCAGTACAGCCAGGCGATCGCCTTCGTGACGGCGCATGAACTGGGCCATACGCTGGGTCTGAACCACACCAAGCGCGTCACCATCGCCGACGACCCGGACAACAACAACGCGACCGTCAACACGCAGAGCTATGGCCTGCTGAGCCTGATGGTTTCGGGCGCCGGTTCGTTCAGCGTGGACCTGCTCGCGGCCCATACGCTGGGCACCGCGCACCTGTGGTCCGGCCCCGGCTCGGCGGAGTTCCCCATCGGGCAGCTTGATGCCCGCGCCAACCTCATCCGCTGGCTCAGCTGATGCCCCGGCGGTGCGGCGAGCAGTCCAACCATCCACGGCGGCGGCGCGGTTTCCGTGCCGCCGCCGTCTTGTTTTAGCTACGTTTGCGACTACCATGGAGCCGGGAGGTCGTATGAGCAGTCCAGCTGATCAACCTGCTTCCACCACTTCATCCACCGAGCGCCCTGAGCCCGCCAAGCCCAGGCACAAGCCCCAACTGCTGCCGCCGTGGCGGGTGCTGCTGCACAATGATGATGAAAACACCATCGAACATGTGGTTTCCAGCATCGTGATGCTGACGCCACTGAATGAAAAGGAAGCGGTGCGGCGGACGCTCGAAGCCCACGAAACCGGGGTCACCCTGCTGCTGACCACCCATCAGGAGCGGGCGGAACTCTACCGCGACCAGTTCGCCTGCGTGGGCCTGACGGTCACCATCGAGCCATCCGAGGGCTGACCGCCAATCCTCGGGGGGTTGCCGAACGTACGTGAAACCCAGCCTTCCGCCATCAGAATAGAAACCTCACCTTTCTTGCCGATAAACCCATAAACCCGGTTGCTCAAAACCTCCGCAGATGATGCAATATCGCCTGCAGTGCCGGACCAGCCGATGCCCAGAATGCCTGGGCTGGACGAAAGGATCGGGTGAGGTCGCGGGGGAGTGGAGAAGGATGGGCCGATGCGTATCTTGCTGCGGACTCAGGATCGTCAGCCGCTGTACAGCGTGGAAGTCCCGCTCAAGTCGCCGCCGGCGGTGGTGAAGGATCCCCGGGGCGCGGGGCCCCAGGTTTCGCTCAACTGGGACGAAGCCTTTCAGGATGACAAGCACCTGCGGCGCTGTCCGGTGTGTGGCTGCCGGGAGCTGTTCATGCGCAAGGACTTTCCGCAGGTGACCGGCTTCCTGATCGTCGCCGCCGCGGTGGTCTTCTCCATGATCCTCTACGGCCACGGTCAACTGAAGCTCGCCCTGGGCGTGCTGGTGCTGGTGGCGCTGATCGATCTGCTGGTGTTCTTCTTCACCTCGCGCTGCCTGGTGTGCTATCGCTGCCGCAGCGAGTTCCGCGACCTGCCCATCGCCCGCGATCATCCCGGCTGGGAACTGGCGGTGGGTGAGAAATATCGTCAGCAGGCGACAAGCCCGCGTGCCGAGGAACCGGGGAAGGAAGCATAGCGCCGCGGCCCCGTGCTGCGGCGGAGCGCGGTTTCTTTCGTTCCCTGAGCTTGAGAACGCGGCGTGCTTCGCCTTCAATGTTCATCATGCGCCGGCTGTTTCGCATCCTGTTCCGCTGTGGTCTGCTGCTCGCTCTGCTGGCGCTGGCGGGTTTGGCGTTGTACGTCTGGGCGCTGCCGGCGGTGGTGACGCGACAACTCCAGCAGGCGCTGGTGCAGGCGGGCTATCCGAATTGCCGGTTTGAGCTGACTCAGGTGACGCCCCGCCGCGCGGTGATCACCAACCTGCGGCTGAATGAGGCGGGCACGCTGATCCTGCCCTGGCTTGAAGCCCGCTACGACTGGCGCGGCCTGCAGGCGGGGCGGGTGGAAACATTACGGCTGACCGGCGGGCAACTGCGGCTGCAGGTGGTCGATGGCGCGCTCGATCTGTCGACGTTGTTGCCAACCACGAGCAGTTCGACGTCATCCGGCGCCCTGCCCATCTCCCGCATCGTGTTGGAAGCCTGCCGCGTTGAGGTACTGGGCTTGCCAGTGCCGGTGCGGGTGGACCTGAACGCCGCGCTGACATCAGACGCCGCCGGCCTGCAGGGACAAGCGGAGCTGTCGGCCGGCGGCTTGACCTGGCGCGCCGATGTGGCGCATGACCCCGCGACCGGGCGTCTGCTGGTGAAATTGGCGCCCCAGTTGCTCGCGGCGCGTGAACATGCCGACTGGTTGCGCTGCGAGCTGGCGCGGGCGGATGCCGCAGCCCCGCTGACCCTGCAGGTGACCAGTGCGGGGATGTCGCCGGGCGTGGGGCAATGGGATTTTGCCGCCGCGGGGCCGCTGGATGAAATCAATTGGCAGGCGAAGTGGCAACGTGCGGGCACCTTGGCATTGCCCGGCGGCGTCACCTGGCATGAGCCCCAGCTTGCCGGCCAAGGCGTGCTGCGACTTGCCCCGAACCAGCAGCAGTTCGAATGGCGGGTGGACAGCGTGACGCCCATGCGTGGTTCGGTGGAGGCTGCGACGCTGACGCTTGGGCAGGTCCATTTCGGGGGCACTGCCCAACAGACATCGACTGCAGCGACACCAACCAACTGGCAGATGGACGCCCGGCTGCAGATCGCGGATGCCGCCGCATCGGTTCCCAGCGCGTCAGGTTGGCCGCTGCAACTGGCGGGCATGGCGCTGGACCTGCCGCTGCGCTGCAACCAGTCGGAGAAAATGCCGGGTAGCTTGACCATCGCGATCGCCAGGGTGGGCAAACTGGCGCTGCCGGCGTTGCAGGGGACCGTCAGCCTTGACGATGGCGTGCTCAGCGCCGCCGCCGACTGGCCCATCACTCCCGCAGCAGCGTTGCACGCTGCGTTGAACTACGCCCTGGCAACGCAGACGGGCCAGGTGCAGTTGGAACTACCCCCCACCAGCGCGACCGAGGGACTGTTCGGTGAACTGCTGGCCCGCACACCGACGCTGGCGTCCATGCAAGTGACGGGGCAGGTGGGGCTCACAGGCATCATCGACCTGGCGGGCACGCAACTGCGTCCACAACTGGCGCTGCGACTGACCGATCTGGCGCTGGCGAGTCAGCAATACGACCTGCGCTGCACCGGCGGCAACGGG
Organism: uncultured Phycisphaeraceae bacterium; assembly: GCA_964605235.1. Taxonomy (GTDB): domain Bacteria; phylum Planctomycetota; class Phycisphaerae; order Phycisphaerales; family Phycisphaeraceae; genus CAZSBB01. The sequence goes on along the minus strand of CAZSBB010000002.1, from coordinate 109,993 downwards.
ACCATCACCTTCGACAACCTCTGGCCGCCGCGCACACCCAGCCAGCAGCGCCTCAATTTTGCTTTGCTGCATCTGGGCACGGTCGATCTTCAGCAAGGCGAACTGGCGTTGCGCATCGACCACGAAAGCAACATCTTTCTCGAACGCATGCGCTGGCGCACGCCGGAAGACGGCACGCTGGCGGTGCATGCGCTGCGGCTGGACCCCAGCGAGCGCCGCCTCAGCTTCGATGTGTACGTGGAGAATCTGCCCCTGCAGCCATACCTCGACAAAATGGATCTCAAGCGCGTGGCGACCGATGGGCGGTTCTACGGGCGCATCCCGCTGACCATCGACCTGGACCGCAAGCAGCGCTTCGCCCTGGGCGACGGCTACCTGTTTTCCGCGCCCGGCAAAGCGCGCCTGCAGATCACCGACAGCACCTGGCTCAGCGAGGTGCTGGCGCAGGGCGGGTCGCCGCTGGTGACGGATCCCAAACTCGCCCAGGTGCGCCGCAATCTGTTCGAAGCGCTCAGCGATCTGGAATACAGCATGCTCCGGCTGGACCTGATCCCCGGGCCCGACGGCGTCAACTGCCGCGTGGTGACCACCGGCGTGGGCGTGCGCGGACAGCGCCAGGAGATCGGCAGCCTGACCGTCAATTTCCGCGGTCTGGAGCAGGCGTTCAACAGTCTCGTCCTGCTGCAACTGGGTTCGGAAAAAGCGCTCGACCAGGCGCTGGAGCGTTTCTTTCCCCGCTGACCCGGCTACACTTATCGCGGAGGTATTCCCATGAAACAGACGCTGGTCGGGTTGCTGTGCATGCTGCCGCTGTTGTTGTTGCAGGCCGGCTGCAAGGTGCAGCACGAGGTGGAAGTCAAACCCATCAAGGTGGAGCCGATCCACATCACCGTGGATGTGAATCTGCGCATCGATCGGCAACTCGATGACTTCTTCGATTTTGAAGAGGCGCCGAAGCAGTAGGGCATTTTTTTTGCGACGGATGAACACGGATAAACACGGATGAAGCGTCGGCGTGAGGCAGGTTGGGTGAATCCTTTGGAAGGAAGCTGGTGATGAAAGCCATGAAGCATTTGATTTACACGTTGGCGCTGCTGGGACTGCTGTTCTCGGTGGCAGGGGTGGTGCATGCCGATGCGATGGCGGATTTGAAGGAGAGCTTTCGCAAGCGGTATCCGACGCTGACGAAGCTGCAGGCCGCGGGCAAGGTGGGTGAGACGCACGCGGGGATGGTGGCGGTGGTTCGGCCCGAGTACGCCGGCGAGAAAGTCAGCGAGACGGAAAAAGTCAGCGATGTGGTGGCGGCGGAGAACGCCGACCGCGGCAAGCTGTATGCCGCGATCGCCCGTCAGCAGCAGACCACGCCTGAAGTGGTCGCTCAGCGCAACGCCAAGCGGAACTTCGACAAGGCGGGGGCGGAGGAGTTTCTGCTGACCAGCAAGAACCAGTGGGTGCAGAAGAAGAACCTCAAGCCTGAGGACCTGCAGGATTAGCGCGGCCGGCGTCAGCTGAGTTGTGCGGCAGCGTCGGCAAGCGGCGCGGGGCGCCGGGGCGGCGGGATTCGTCCGAAGGAATGGCTTCATGTTCGGCAGTCATTTGTCAGTGGCCGGCGGCCTGCATCTGGCGCCCCCGGCGGCGGTCGCGCTGGGCATGACCTGCGTGCAGGTGTTCACCAAAAATCAGCGGCAATGGCGCGTGCCCGCGCTGACCGACGACGCCATCGCCCAGTGGCGCGCCGCGTATGCCGACGCCAAATTGCAGGCGGCGGTCAGCCACGACAGCTATCTCATCAATCTCGCCAGCCCCAGGGACGACGTGCGGGAAAAATCGCTGGCGCTCTTTCATGAAGAGCTGGTGCGCTGCGCCCAACTGGACATTCCCTGGCTGGTCACCCATCCCGGAGCGCATCTGGGCAGCGGCGAGGAAGCGGGCCTCCGGCTGGTGGCGCAGGCGTTTGATCAACTGCACGCCCAGCTCCCCGGCTTGTCAGTGGTGACCTGCCTGGAGATCACCGCAGGTCAGGGAACGAGCCTGGGCTATCGCCTCGAGCATCTGCGCGATATTCGCCAGATGACCGCGCAGCCTGAGCGTTTGGGATACTGTCTGGACACCGCCCACCTGCTGGCGGCCGGCTACGACCTGACCAGCGCCGCCGGCGCCCGGGCGGTGATCGACGAAATCGGCCAGACCCTCGGCTGGGAAAACGTCCACGTCCTGCACTGCAATGATTCGAAAGTCCCGCGGGGCAAGCGGGTGGATCGCCACGAACACATCGGGCAGGGCCACCTGGCGCCGGAGGCTTTCACCACGCTGCTGCGGCATCCGCGCGTGGCGGCGATTCCCAAGATTCTCGAAACCGCCAAGGGGCACAACGACGCCGGCGAAGACTGGGATGCCGTGAACCTCGCGGCCCTGCAGCGTCTGGCTGACACCGGCGTCAAACGCAGCACCCGGCGGAGCAGGAAATAAGCCCGATCCGCTTATTGCCGGCAATGCAACCAGTTATGCAAGATTTTATGCCTGACCTGCGCCCGGCATCTTGACGATCGGCGCAGGTTAGCCGATAATCATTAGAGACGATGACAGGGCGTTGCCCGGAAAGGAGCCGCACGACAAACAAGACGGAACCACCAGCAACAGTGTCGGTGGCAAGAGAGAAGAAGCCAGGCGAAACGACATCCGCGATCATTCGATCAGCATTCCCTACATAACCGTCGCCTGGCTTTCTTTCTGCGCAGATCGAGCCCAATCGCCCGACCAACCGGTCGGGTTTTTTGTTGCGCCTGCCCGGCAACTCCCACCGCCTAGGCCAGCTGTATGGTGAGTAGACTCAATACGCTTCGCAATAGCAGGTCAAACAAGACGAATACCCCGGCCGTCAAACCCACGGTAATGATCGCCATCAACCACAGTGCAACGGTCGTTTGGGTGGTTAGCGAAAGGCCGCGTTTCGTCTGGCACCAGTAAATGCCAGCCAGAACATGAATGGCAAGCGCAGCAGCAATCACGCCGATGCGGATCCCCTGTTGAAATGAAGCAGTCAGGAGCAACGGGTAGTGGCGCCCGAAGTTCACACAGATGAAAAACGCAACAGAGGCGATCACAGAACTCAGCGCTGCCGCGGCCGTCAACATTGCACCGCCCACCCTCAACGCTTTGTGTCCCGGCTTCAGTCCTGCCTGGGCTTGAATGCCGACTTGACGCAAATCGCGACCGCAACCTGGACAGTGCAGGCTTTGGACATCACTAATCGCATGGCCGCAATGTCCACAGGCGCCGGGACTAAGTCCATCAGGCAGCCGGTGTTTGTACTGCCGTACCCGCAGCACGAGCACGACTGCCACCAGGCAAAAGATGAGGGTATTGGCCAAGTGCATAACGTAAGTGCCAGCGGCAATAAATACGGTCTGACCGTGAATGTGGCCCACGAAGCCCCCTTCCCCGCGACTGCTAAAGCCGACCTGATCCCCAGCTTACTGGTCTGCGCCTTATCCAACCAACCCAACTTACGACAGCACCCGCTAAAAGTCACAACTTCTGCCTGCCCTGCCTTCATCTCCCCCCGTCTTCATCCGTGTTCATCCGTGGCAAAAACTGCATCTTTCTTCGCCAACAACCTCACGACGTCCAATGCCGCACCAGTTTGCTGATCGGCGGCGACTCCCGGCGTTCCACCCCTTTGCGGACATGGCCGGGCGTGCGGTGGTAGGTTTCCTTGAAGCGATGGGCGAAATGGTCCGGACTGGAGAAGCCGCAGCGGTAGGCGATCTCGGCAATGGATAGATTGCTGCGCGTCAGCAGATTCACCGCCAGGTCCAGCCGGAGCAGGCGCAACGCTTCCATGGGGCCGACGTCCAGCGTCTGGCGAAACTGGCGGCAGAGATAACCCTCACTGACTTTCACCGCGGACGCCAGCTCGCCCAGTGACAATGGCGCAGCCGGGTCCGTCTGCACATGCCGGCGCAGGTGCGCCATGGCGCGTTCGATCGGCAGGGGATATTCGCGATCCCGTTCATCCGCCTGGGTCATCTGGCCGGTGACGAACGCCCCGAGCAACGTCTCGACCGCCCGGCACGCCATCGGCGTCGGCGCTGTCTCGGGGTTCCCCAGGGACGCCAGGATGTAGCGGAACAACGGGCGAATGATGTCATGCTCGGGCAGCGTGCGCGCCACCGGCCAATGCTCGACCGCCGGCCAATCCTCCGGCAGACAGCGCGGCTGAAAGTGGCAGAACGCATGCCGCGTCCGCCGGTGCGGATCCCAGGTGAAACCGTCCGTGCAACCCGGCGGGGACAGCACCATCGTGCCCGGCGGCGCGGGGTGGTCGTGGCCGTTCATGTGGTAGACGCACTGGCCGTCGACGATCCAGACCAGTTCAAAGTCGCGGGTTTGTCGTGGACCAAACGCCGCCCCGGGCGGGTAGTTCACCACGCTGCCGCGCAGGTAATCCAGTGCGAACCGTTGCGTCATGCCTCCGAGTGTGCGAAGCCGGCTGCGCGGTGTCAACCCCTGCCGCGACGCCAGTGGAACCTGGCGGGCAGAATCCGGGGGATTGCCGGGGTTTCACCGATTCGCCAGTCCATCGCGGGACCTCTATACTAAGCGGCTCGTTTGAGTTGGCGGGCGGTTGCGGAGGTATTTTTGCGTGCGTGTACTGGTTCCCATTTTGGCGGTGCTGTTGGCTTTGCTCGTGGTCTGGTCGATCTATGTGCGCGGCACGAAGCAGCGCGAGCAAAGCACAGCTGCACAGGCGCCCACGGCGGCGCTGACCACGCCGGCCGACGCCGCGGCCCCGACCGGGACGACGCCCAGTGACCCCGTAGCCCCCGCGGCCGCGTCAGTGGAACCGGCTCCAACCGGCGCCCCTGCTGCCCAAGCAATCTCCGCCGCCCCCTTGGCGGAACTCGGCGTGCTGCGTCCTGCCCCGGCGGCAGTCGCGCAGACTCAGACACTCGGGTCAGTTGATCAACCCGACGGCGCCGACGCCATGGAAGTGCGTCTGACCGCCTGGGGCGCGGGCGTGATGGAAATCAAACTCGCCCGCTACTTCACCACCCCCGGCGGCAGTGAACCCTACCAACTGCTCAGCTACACGCAGGTGCAGCAGCAGGACGGCAGCACGGTCACCTACTTCCCTTTTGCCGCCCGCAGCATCACCATCAACGGCCAGAAGATCAGCCTGCAGGATGTGCGCTGGCACAAGGATGACGCCACGCCCGGACGTTACTACCTTGACCTGCTGGACGAGCAGAATCAGCCGAAGGTGCGGCTGGCGCGCCGGTACGTGCTCGGGCAAGGCAGCGGCGGGTATGACCTGGTGTGTCATCAAACGGTTGAGAACCTCGCCGACGGCGCCCTGGCGGTCATCTGGGAGCAGAACGCCCATGTGGACCCGCCTACCGAAGGCGGCTATCTGGGCGATCAACGCAAGCTCTTCGCCGGCTACTTCCAGCCGTCCTACGACAGCGCCCGCCGCTTCATCTACACCAAGAACGCCTACCACGCCCATCCCACCATCGTCAAGGAACTGCAGGAAATCGAGCTGGCGCAACTGGGCAACTTCGCCCCGCCCCCGCCGGCGTTCTGGCCCAGCGAAAAGGTCGATCCCTCGGCGGAACTGGTCTGGTTCGGCACCACCAACCGCTACTTCGCCCTGGTGACCCATCCTCTGGCTTTTGACGCCACGCGCCCAGGAACCCAGCGCGTCCCGAGCCTCCTGGGGCCCGACGGCTTGTTTCAAAAGCTCGATCTGAAACTGCTGGGCGCCCGCCCGGTGGACCTCAAACACGACACCCGCCCCCTGCTGACCCAACTGACCAGCCGGCGCCAGACCATCGCGCCGGGCGAGACCTGCGACCTGAGCCTGGGGTTGTTTGCCGGCCCCCGCAAGAAGGATGTCGTCACCGCTCCGCCCTACAACCTGCTGGGCTTCGACCATCTCCTGCTGTACGAACTGGGCTGCACCTGGTGCACCTTCCAGCCGCTGGCGCGCCTGCTGCTGCGCTTCCTGGAACTGCTGCACAACCTCACCTTCGACTGGGGCGTGTCCATCATCATCCTGGTGCTGGTGGTGCGCGGCCTGCTGCACCCGATCACCAAGAAGGGCATGATCAACATGGCGAAGATGGGCAAGCAGATGCAGGCCCTCCAGCCGGAGATCGAAAAGCTCAAGAAGAAATACGGCGACGATCAGCAGAAGTTCCAGCAGGAACAGATGAAGCTCTGGCGCGAGCGCGGGGTCAATCCCTTCAACATGCTCGGCTGCCTGCCCATGCTGCTGCAGACGCCCATCTGGATCGCCCTCTACGCCATGCTGTATTTCGCCATCGAGCTGCGCCAGCAGCCGGCGTTCTATGGCGTCTTCCAGGCGATCAGCGGCGGCAAGTGGAGTTTCCTCGCTGACCTGTCCGGGCCGGATAATTTCCTCGTCTTCTCCGAGCAGGGCATTCAGATTCCCCTGATTTTCATCCACCTGACCTTCCACGGCATCAACATCCTGCCCATCCTCATGGGCATCGTTTACTTCATCCAACAGCAGATGACCATCCAGCCGGCGATGAATGAACAGCAGGCCCAGCAGCAGAAAATGATGAAGTGGATGACCCTGCTGTTCCCCTTCATGCTCTACTCGGCGCCCTCGGGCCTGACGCTGTATATGGTCGCCTCCTCCATCAGCGGCATCATCGACAGCTACTTCGTCCGCAAGCACATCAAGCGCATGGAAGCCGACGGCACGCTGCTGCAGCGCAAAGCGCCCAAGCCCGGCGGACTGGTCGAACGGCTGACCAACAGCATCCAGGCGAAGATGCTTGAAGCTCAGCAGATGCAGCAGCAGAACCAGCAGCAGCAGCAACGCCCGCCCAAGCAACGCAAATGAATCGGCCCGCGCCCGGCCCAGCCGCGGGGGACGACATCCTGGCGGTCAGTTCCGCCCCCGGGGTCAGCGCTCGCGCCCTGCTGCGGATGGCGGGGCCACGGGTTTCCCAACTGCTGGCTGCGCTGGGGATCGATCCCCTGCCGCCGCCCCGCCGGCTGACATCTGTGCGTCTGCGCTGGCGCCATGCGCCGGCGGATTTCCCCCCGATTGAGGTTGAACTGCCCGCCCTGCTGGTGCGCTTTATCGCGCCCGCCAGCTACACCGGCAGCGCTCTGGCGGAACTGCAACTGCCGGGCAATCCGCTGCTGCTCGAACAACTGCTGCACACGCTGCAACAGGCGGGAGCGCGCCTGGCGGAACCAGGGGAATTCACCTTCCGCGCGTACCTGGCGGGCAAGCTCGATCTGACCCAGGCCGAGGGCGTCGCCGCCGCGATTGCCGCCGCCAGTGACGCGCAGCTCGCCGCCGCCCGGCGGTTGCTCGATGGCGAACTGGGCGCGCTGTCCCGGCGCACCGTGGATGATCTGGGTGCCGCGCTGGCGCTGGTGGAAGCAGGCATCGACTTCTCCGATCAGGAAGACGTGACCGCCATTGGCAGCGAGGCGCTGCGGAATCGGCTCACGCCCATCCGCGAAATGCTGGCGCATCTGCTCACGCACAGTCGGCCGTGGGGCGAACTGCGCGGCGACCCGCGCGTGGTGCTGGTCGGCCCTCCCTCTGCGGGCAAAAGCACGTTGCTCAATGCCCTGCTGGGCCGGCAGCGCGCCGTCACCAGCGCCGTCCCCGGCACCACCCGCGATGTTATTGAGGAACCGGTGGCCTGGCTGGACCGCACCGGCATCCGCCGGGGTCTGGTGCTGTGCGACATGGCGGGTCTGGATGACCCGCGCACCGCGCTGGATCAGCAGGTACAGGCCGCCGCCCAGCGCGCCATCCGTCAGGCGGACCTGCTGTTGTTTCTGCATGACCCCACGCAGGCGTCGCCCGCGCCAGCCGTAACCCCTGACAACCTGCCCCGGCTGGCGGTCCACAGCAAGTCGGACATACACCCGGCGCCGCCCGGCGCTCTGGCGGTCAGCGCCATCACCGGCGAAGGTCTGGATGAACTGAAGCAAGCGATTCTTGACGCCCTGGCGCAGCCCGGTGAAAGCGCCAGCGGCGCCCTGCTGGCGCTGCAGCCGCGCCACGCCCGGACGCTTGAGCAGGCGCGTCAGGAACTGGACCAGGCGAACGCGTTGCTCGCCCAGCAAGCGGACCCGCAGCGGCTGGAGAGCGCCGAGTTGATCGCTCAGCTTTTGCGCAGCGCCCTGGACAGCCTCGCCACGCTGGGGGGCCAGCTCTCGCCTGATGACGTGATCGGCCTGGTGTTCTCCCGGTTCTGCGTGGGCAAGTAGCTCACCGCAACGGGCGAAACGGGATCAGGACCATGCTTTCAGTAAGAACAATGTCCTGATCCCTTTCCTTCGTCGCCGTTTGCCCTCTGGCATCAGCCCACCGGCGTCCACTGCGGAAACACAATCCCGTCGCGCGTCAGGTCGAACTGACGGCGCTGGGCGGCGGTGGTGTCCAGCCGTTCAAAGCGCAGCATCACACCCCACGCCCGGCCGAGGTTGGTGCTCAGGGCGATCACGGCTTCATGCCTGCCCCTGGCCAGCTTCACCGGTTGGCACACCAGTTTGTCGCCGAACGCCGGATTCAATCCCTTGGGATCCTGCCCCACCAGTTGGCCGTCGATCCACACCTTCACCGGGCCGTCGTAGCCAACCAGCGGCGTTAGGCGCATCGCTTCGGGACAGACAAACGGCACGCGGTAGAGCAGCATGCGGTCCTCGCGCACCGTGGTGGTCAGCAGATGCATATCCAGAAAACCCGCCATGGGCGCGGAGGGGCAGACCTGCCATTGCTTGACTGCTTTTAGATTTGGTTGTTGCAGAGCCGACAAATCGCCGCGCCCCGGCAGCAGTTCGCTGACCCACGCCGCCTGGGCGAACGGGCCGCGGTAATGCGGCTTACCCACCCGCAGGGGACCGAACGCCAGCGGGCTGCGGCCGGCTTCGTCGCGCAGGTTGCACACCGGCGCCCGGCCGCGCCCGTAGCACACTTCCGTGCCCTGGAGTTGCTGCGGCGCAGCGCTGGTGCGCAGGATCGCCGTGTCGCCGCGCAACAGCACATCGAAAATCCCGCGTTGCCCCGTGCTGTCCCAGAGCGAAAAGCCGCTGGGCAAGCCGTCGCACTGGAACTGGCCGACCAGGTTGCGAAACTTCACATGCACCTCCCCCCAACCGTTGCTGCGATTGGCGCGCACGCTCAGCCTCTGCACATCGATGGGCGGCCGACCGGCTTTCGCACCGGCAAGCATGGCGCGCAGGGCGTACGCCATGCGCTGGCCCAGGATCACATGACCCCGGGCGCCGATGTGGATGTTGTCATCCAACTGCAGGTCAATGGCCGGCACCACGGTCAGGTGGGGAATCACGCTGGGCAGACGCCGCTGCTGCTCGCGGATGCTGTCCCACGGGCTGACCGGCTCGGACGTGGGCAGGATGTGCCGCCCCAACTGCACGATGACCACCGGCAGGCGCGGGTGGCGGGCATCGCGGCGGAGGGTCGCCACGAATTTTTTCATGCGGTCGGTGTACGGCCGAAGGCTGTTGTCCAGCGCATCGCTTTCGCCCTGATACCAGAGCAGGCCGGCAAATTGGCCCCCGACCAACTGCATGCGCCGGTGCAATGAGCCGTACAGACTTTTGCCGCCGAGTTTGCCGAGCTTGGGGTCCCACTGGGTCATGGTGGTGCCGCCGTGGGCATTGGCGAGGAAACCCTGGGGAATGCCCGTCGCCGCCAGCATGTCCAGGCCGAACGGCACCGCCGGGCCCACGCCAGCCGCCGCCGCCGCGGGACTGCCGCGATGGATTTCATCTGCCGCGGTGCGCAGCACATGGATGGGGTCTTCCGCGACATCCCAGCGATCATCCATATAGCAGGCGCGCAGGCGGGCATCGCTCTGAATGCGATCCGCAAGGTAGCCGCAGCCCTGCATGTTCGACTGCCCGCCGAGAATCCAGACATCGCCCACCAGCACATCGGGGACGGTCAGCGTGTCGTTGCCGACGGTCAGTTCAATGTCGTAGGGACCGCCCACCGGCAGCCCCGTCAGCCTGGCGGTGAAGCGGCCGCGCTGCACGGCGCCGATGCGCTTGGCTCTGTAACCCGAAACCACTTTGCCAGCCTTCCGCACCGTCGCCCGCACGGGGCCAGCCGCGTCGGACCTGCCGGTGATGAGCGCGTCGCTCCGGTCCCGGCGGTTGCGTTGCAACACCATATGCGGCATCAAACCGGTCAGCACTTGCAGCACGTTTCTTCCCTTTCCAGCGAATGAGATGCGGCGATTGGCGCAGCATTCTCGTGGAAAGCAGCGCGTTGGCAACTTGACACCAGCGCGGCTGTGCCGTCTATTTTCACTTTTCCCCCTGCCAGGCTGGAAGGAACCGCATATGAAAATCGTCTGCCTCGACGGCTACACCCTCAACCCCGGCGATCTCACCTGGGACGGCTTTGCGAAAATCGGCAGCTTCACCTGCCATGACCGCACGCCCGCGGACCAGATTCTCGCCCGCAGCCAGGGCGCCCAGGTGCTGCTGACCAACAAGACGCCGCTGAGCGCCCAGACGCTGGCGCAGCTTCCGCAGCTCAAATACATCGGCGTGCTGGCGACCGGCTACAACGTGGTCGACATCGCCGCCGCCGCCAAGCAGAACGTCACCGTCACCAACATTCCCACCTATGGCACGGACTCCGTCGCCCAGCATGCCGCGGCGCTGCTGCTGCAGATGGCGCGCGGCATCGCGGTGCACGACCGCGCGGTGCATGAAGGTCAGTGGGTCAAGTGTGCGGACTGGTGTTTCGCGCTGTCGCCGATCTATGAGCTGACCGGGCGCACGCTGGGCATCGTTGGCCTGGGCCGCATCGGCATCGCGTTCGGCAAGATCGCCGCCGCCATGGGCATGAAGCTCATCGCCCACGACGCCTACTGGCCCACGCCCGACAAGCTGGGTGGGTTGGAGGTCGAGCGGGTGGCGATGGAAGACCTGTTCCGACGGTCGGACGCCATCACGCTGCACTGCCCGCTGACGCCGGAGACGGATCGGCTGGTCAATGCCGCGCGTTTGAAGCTGATGAAGAAGACGGCCGTGATCATCAACACCAGCCGTGGGCCGCTGATCGACAACCAGGCGTTGGCGGATGCGCTCAAGGCGGGACAGATCGGCGGGGCAGCGTTGGACGTGCTGGACGTAGAACCGCCGACCGCGGACAACCCGTTGCTCAGCGCGCCGCGCTGCATCATCACGCCGCATCTGGCGTGGTATGCCGCCGAGGCGCGGGCGCGGCTGATGCAGATCGCGGTGGACAACCTGCAGGCGTTCCTGGCGGGTAAGCCGGTGAACGTCATCAAGCCGCGCTGATGATGCATCACGCCGCCGCCGCGCCAACACCGGTGATCGGGCTCTGCACGCCGCTGGCGGTCGAGTTGTCGCCCATTGCGCAGGCGCTGGGCCTGCAACCGGCGGGCGGGTGGTGGCGGCACGAGTTGGCCCAGCAGCGCGTGGTTGCGGGTGTGGCGGGCATGGGCGGGCAGCGCGTGGCGGCCTGTCTGGAAACGCTGGTGCGCGAGCATGGCGCGACGCGCCTGGTGCTGGCGGGCTTTGCCGGCGCACTGGACCCGGAACTGGACGTTGGCTGGATCGTGCTGCCCGCGGTGATTCGCACCTCCGCCGGCGTCAGTTGGGAATTGCGTGAAGACGCCCCGCCGGCCGTGGTGGCGCAGCCCAGCGCGCCGCCGGAGCGCACGCTGCTGGCGGTGGAGCAAATCGTCAGCACCCCCGCCGAGAAGGCCCGTTTGCATCAGCAGCACAGCGCGGCCGCGGTGGACATGGAAAGCCATGCCGCAGCGCAAACCGCAGCCCGGCTGGGGGTGCCGCTGACGGTGGTGCGGGCGGTGAGCGATCGCGCGGATGAAGCCCTGCCCGCCTGGACCAGCCGGTGTGTGAAGGCTGACGGTTCCAATGATGTGGCGGGGGCGCTGGGGCATCTGCTGACGCATCCGCACCACGCAGGCACGCTGCGGCGGCTGGCGCGGAGCGGAAAAATTGCCGGCGAGGCGCTGGCGTACTGGATCAACGGTAAGATGGAACAATGGGCTGGCGCAGCGGAGGATGATGCGCGATGAGCCTGCCCGAATCACTCCGTGAACACGACACGCTGCTGGTCTTTGGCGGCAGCTTCGATCCCCCCCATGTGGCGCATGTGCTGTTGCCGATGCTGGCGGCCGAGGAAATCGGCGCGGCGGCGGTGGCGTATGTGCCATGCGCCACGCAGCCGCTCAAACAGCACCTGCGGCAGACGCCCGCCCACCACCGACTGGCGATGCTGCGGCTGGCGCTGGCGCCCGAACCCCGGGCCCTGGTGTTGACGGATGAAATCGACCGCGCGGGCAATGGCACGCCCAGCTACACGGTGGACACGCTCGAAACGCTGCGGGGGCGGCTGCGTTGCCGACTGCGGATGCTCATTGGCGCCGACCAGTTGCTGCAATTGGATTGCTGGAAGGATTGGGCGCGGGTGATCGAACTCGCCGAGCCGGTGGTGATGGTGCGTCCCCCCTGGACTGCCGAGGCGTTGCTGGCGGCGGTGCCGTTGGCGCTGGCGGATCAGCCGTGGCGTCAGCGGCTGGTGGCGGCGCCGCAGATTGAAGTCAGCTCCACGCAATTGCGCACGCGTCTGGAGCAGGGCCGATCCCCGTTGGGTTGGGTGACGCCGGCGGTGGCGGATTACATCGCCCGGCAGGGGTTGTACGACAGCGGCAACCATCGGTAGCAAGCAGGCGTGTTTCCCCAGCGCATGCGGGCGCCTCATGCGCGACCGGCAAAGCGCAGGCCGCCGGTGATGGGCAGGTCGGGCACGGTGATCGCCTGTCCCGCCTGCGCCTGCTCATAAATCGCCTGCAGGGAAGTGCAGTAACGCTGCCGCGAGAAGTAGCTGAAGGCTTCGTTGCGGGCGGCATCGCGCAGCTTCCACGCCAGTTGCTGGTCTTCGATCAGCCGCACGAGGCGCTCGGCGCCGGCGTGCAGGTCGTGGGGTTTGAACAGCAGCGCCGAGTGGCGGTCCTCCAGAACTTCACTGATGGCGTAGGTGGCGGCCCCCACCACCGGGACATTGCCCGCCAGCGCCCAGAGCAGGCTCAGGCCGCCGCCGTGGTCGCCGAGCATCAGCACCGCATCGCAGCCGGGCAGCACGGACCAGGGCAGCGCCACCTTGGCGTCGGCGATGACCACATCATCCCGACCGAGCGGCCGATCCAGTTCGCGGCAGCGTTCCCGGCCGCGTTGCCGAGGATGCAGCAGCAGATGCACGCGCTGCCGCCGAGCGGTCGGGAGCGACGCAATGGTCAAGCCGACACAGAACATGGCGGCCACGGCATCCTGAGCATGGGGCGGATCGCCCAGCAGCGCGATGACAAACGCATCGTCGGGCACTTCCCATTGCTGGCGCAGAGCGGCGCGTTGGCGTTGTTCCACGCGGGCGAAGTCCAGGCCCGGCCGGAGCACATGGGTGAGGGCTTCGGGGACGCCGCCGGCGAGCAGTTCGCGGCGAATGGTGGCGCTGGTGGGCAGCAGCGTGGTGTTGCCCGCTTCGCTCGTGAGCAGGCGCAACCAGTGGGTCTGGCGGGTGGTGGGCAGATGGGTGAAAGTGCAGACGCGCGGAATGCCGCGCAGGCGCAGCGCCGCCAGCGTGAGGGTGGAAGCGGACCAGCAGTGCACCAGGTCGGGGTTTTGCCAGCCTTCGCGCTCAAGCCAGCGGGGCAGGTTGAGCGCGCCCATCCAGGCGTGGCCCAGCAGCACGCCCTGCCGCGCCAGGTCATTGATGCCGACCGCGCGGGCGTGGGCTTCGAGTTCGGCGCCGCCAAGCAGGAGGACTTGCTGTTCATGCGGACCCAGCCGCCCCAGCGTGGTCGCCAGCAGCGCCAGCGTGGCGGGGTCGGTGGAGCCGTCGGCGTGATCCACGAGGTGCAGAATCCGCACGCGCTAGCGCTCCCTGAGATTGCCGCGTTCCTCGGCGATATGCCGGTAGAACAGCTTGGCGATGTCCTGGCCCAGCGCGTCGGCGAGCTTTTGCATGAGCAGGGTTTGATCGCCGTTGCCCGACTCGCGCTGGATGTGATAGGACAGTTGCACATTGACCACGCGCCCACGCTGGGAAGTGGTCATGCCCGGCAGGTTGGTGGTGCTGTCGGCCGGCGGATAAACGCGTTTGCTGGCCTGGGCGTCGATCACTTTCACCGAAGCCGTCACCGAGGGCAGCAGCACGCTGGGCTCCACTTCCAGGGTGGCGGAAATGATGTCCACGTGGATCACCTGGCGGGCGCCGACCTCCCGGCCGACGCGATCCACCGGCGTGCGGACGAATTCCTCACCCAACTGCGCCCGCAGGCGGTGGACTTCGCGCTGGGGCACCAGGAATTCTTCCTTGAGCCCTTTGCCTTTGACAAGGTCATAGCCGATGCGCTGGGCGATCTGGGCCGCCAGTTGCGGATTGCCCAACTGGTTCTGCAGATCGTCCACCAGAATGACCGTGTGCGCCGGCTCCAGCGGGTACTCCGGCCTGGTCATGCTCGGCACCAGGGCATCGGCGAGAAAAAACGGGAATTCACAGCCCGCCTGCAGCAGCGCCAACACCACGAGCAGCCCCAGGGCGCCATGCACGCCTGCTCGACCACTTGACCGGTGCGTGAATTGCAGCGGCGCAGCTACCACGGCTGCACCACTTCATGATCGTGGAACAGGCGGGAAACGGTGACCGAAAACGTCTTGAGCAGGTTGAGCTGGAAACTGGCGGGATCGGCGTCAAGCACGCCCAGCGGGCGGTCGGTGGGATAGCGGCATTCCACCGGCGCGGTGAACACCGCAGCATTGTCGGCGCTGTTCTCCTGCTCGATCACATGCACCTGCGCCATCGCCACGCCCTGCCAGACATGACTGTCGCCCGGCTCATGCAGGCTCCAGGTCACCAGGTCGATGTGGATCAGCCGTTCGACATTGAGCTTGCGGGTCAGTTCGCCGTAGGGCAGCGTTTCCCAGTAGGGATTGTCGCGCTGGAACGCAATGAGCTGGCCGGGGTCCATCGCCTTGACGCCCGGCACGTCTTCGATGAGCTGGCGCGTCACCGCCCGGCAGATGAGCTGGGGCGCGTTGGGCTGGTCGTACAGCGTGCGTTCGTCGGCGGAGACGAGCACGGCAAAGGAATGGCTGTTGAGGTTTTCATACCGCGCGCCGACCTTGGTGCGCTGCTCGCCGCCGGTGAGGAAGTAGGCGCCCAGGCCCACCACCTGACAGCCGGTCTGGGAAAACAGCAGGGTCAGAAGCAGGAGTCCGCCTGCCGCACGCTTGCCGGTCCATGTTCGCATCCGCGCCGTCCTTTTCATCTGCATCAAAAACCGGGATCGGAATCAGGAGCCCAGCAGCGCCTGCTGGAGGGAGGGATTCGCCGCCAGGATGGCTTTGTAGGTCCAGGCGAGCAGCACCAGCGCTCCGAGCAGGAGCATATGCCGGGGACGCCAGAGCCAGTTCCACCAGGCGGTCAGCGCCATGCCGGTGCACGCCGCCCAGAGGCCAACCCAGAAGCACACGGCGGTGAGCAGCGCCAACAGCGCGCCCGCCGGTTGCACCAGCAGCGCCCGCAGCGGGTGGCCGTGGGTCATCTCGGCGAAAGCGGTGGTCATGCCGCAGGTCGCACAAGGCCAGCCGCTGCTCATCAGGAAGCCGCAGGGCGCCAGACCCAATTGCTCATGCGTGCCCATGCCGCGGTAAGCCGGGGTGAGCCACGCCGCCAGCCCGAGCACCACCGCTGCGGGCAGAAACAGCAGGAAACCCTGCACCCGCGCCGCCAGCCGGGTGTCGGGCATGACAAACGCACCCCCGGCCACAACCGTGGGGGCAGCGCGCGAAACGGATTGGACAGCGTCGATTGAACTCACCACAGGATTCCAGACCAGCTATGATAGCAGAGATGCGCTACCGGCTTGTCCCATCCAGCCGCAACCCGACCACCGCCGACGACCGCCCCCGCCGTCGCCGTCGCGCGGCCCGGGCGACCGTGGCGGTGCTGCCTTCCCTGCTGACGCTGGGCAACCTCTTGTGCGGCTTCATCGCCATCTTTCTGGCGAGCCGGCCGGCGACCATCAACCTGCCGTGGAACTGGACCCCCCTGACCTTCGCCGCCGCCTTCATCTTCCTGGGCATGATCTGCGATGGGCTCGACGGCTCGGTCGCCCGTCTGACCCGCAGCACCAGCGATCTGGGCGAACAACTCGACTCCATGGCGGACATGGTGACCTTCGGCGTCGCCCCGGCGTTCATCGCCGTGCAACTCGTGGGCATCGGCACGCCGTGGCTGACCGAAGGCGGCGAACGCCTGCTCGACCGCATCACCCTGGTTATTGCCGGCATCTACGTCGCCTGCGCCGGCCTGCGGTTGGCGCGCTACAACGTGGAAATCGATCGCCCGCAGGAACGCGACCACCTGAGCTTCAAGGGCCTGCCCTCGCCCGGCGCCGGCGGCACGGTGGCGAGCATGGTCCTGCTGCATCAGCACTTTGTCGCCCAGCGCCAACCGGAGCACTGGCTGACCTTCGCCAGCGCCCTGGTGATGGTGGGCGTGATGCTGCTGGCGGCGTTGGCGATGGTTGGTCGGCTGCGCTACGTGCACGTGGTCAACCGCTACATCCGCGGCCGGGCGCGCTTCGGCAAATTCGCCCTGGTGGTGATGGCGCTGCTGCTGCTGACCATCGCACCCCAGGCGTCGGCGGCGGCGGTGTTCGTGGTGTACTCGCTGTCAGCGCCGGTGTGGTGGCTGCTGAGCCGAGGCGGCAAACGGCAGGGACTGGCCAGCCTGACCAGTGAACCCCAGGTGCGGATTACCGGGGGTGACGCGGGGTTGTCGGGCGCCGGTGCTGCATCCGCGTCAACGCCAGCAGGATCGCCGCATATGCAGGATGATCAGTCGCAGGAACGGGCGGGGTAGGTTGTTGATCGCGGCCATGGTGATTCTCACCGACTGACTGTTTTTCTTGGTCATATCCATTTTGCTGGGCAGGGAAAGGACTGCGTCCTCTCCCTGCAACCCTCACCGCTGCTGGCGGCCGGTTGGGTGTGCGGATGTACGTTGGCTGGGTTGGTTAGTTCATGCGCCCAACTTGGAGCGGGGGACGTCCCTTCCCCCGCTCCAAACCTCACCCCCTCCCCCCGGAAGGGCTTTGGCCTCCAGCGCAGCGGCATCGTCAGGGGTGGCCGATGGCCGCGCGAGCAATTCAGGCGCGGGATTGCAGCTTTGCATACGACGGTGCTGGGTGAATAGGTGACTGGCCGGTCGCACGCGACCGCAGAGGGCACCTGTGGTTTCGGGTAGCGCGGACACTGCTCGTGCTTCACGTTTCGCGTGAAGACTTGACGCTGCCGCGCATAGATGCCGCTGCGGCAAGGCCCGCCCTTCCGGGGGGAGGGGGTGAGGTTTGGCCCCCCGGGGGGAGGGGCGGGGCCGCAGCCCCTCTCCAAGTGGACAGAACAGCCAGACGTACCACCCATCGCTACCCCGTACCACCACCAGCAACCAGCAGCGGTGAGGGTTGCAGAGAGAGGACGCAGTCCTTTCCCTGCCCAGCAAAACCAACTGACCACCCGGCCACCAGCCGCGCTTTGAGCCTTTCCGCGCCGACTGCTACGATGCAGCGCTTGACCCTCAACCCCCAAGGACCCGACCGGCATGGGTGCAGCAACGATTCACCTGGCAGGCATCATTCCCGCCTTCGCCCAGGACAACATCTGGCTCATCATCGCCCTCAAGTTTTTCCTGGTGGCGACCGTTTTCATCGGCGGCGTCAGCCTCATCGCCATGGGCGCCATCTGGGCGGAACGCAAGATCGCCGGCCACGCCCAGGGACGCCTGGGACCCAAGCATGTCGGGCCTTATGGCCTGCTGCAATCGCTGGCCGATGGCATCAAGCTCATCCAGAAGGAAGACCTCATTCCCGACGGCGCCGACAGCCTGCTCTTCCGCATGGCGCCCTACCTTGCCTTCGCCCCGGTCTTTGCCGCGTTCGTCGCCCTGCCCTTCGGCCCGCAGCTTTGCTTTGAAGGCGGCCTGCAGAACGGCCTGCTCTACATCCTGGCGGTCCTGTCCGTCGAAGTGATGGCGGTCATCCTCGCCGGCTGGGGCAGCAACAGCAAATGGGCGGTCTACGGCGCCATGCGCGAAGCCTGCCAGATGGTCAGCTACGAAGTCCCCCTGGGCCTGGCGCTGATCTGCGGCGTCATCACCGCGGGCACCCTCAACCTCGTCGAACTCGGTTATCTCCAAGGCGGCGGCATTCAGGACTGGTTCTTCTATCACAACCCGTTCATCTTCGTCGCCTTCTTCACCTACTTCGTCGCCAGCCTCGCGTCCTGCAAGCGGGCGCCCTTCGACCTGCCCGAGTCGGAAAGCGAACTGGTCGCCGGCTTCCATACCGAATACAGCGGCATGCGCTTCAGCTTCTTCTTCTTTGCGGAATACGCCGGCATGTTCGTGGTCGGCGCGATCAGCGCCTTTCTGTTCCTGGGCGGATGGAACAGCCCGCTGGGGCCGATTGATCCGCTGTATCTCATCTGCGGTTGGGATCCGATCCACGCCGGCGAGGTGTACATGAGCGGCGCCCTGAGCCAGGCGCGCGGCTGGAATGAAACCGCCGAGCTGCTGGGCGTCGGCTCGCTGCAACTGCTGGTCATTAATCTGTATGGCCTGTTCTGGGTGGCGCTCAAGGCGCTCTCGCTGGTCTTCGTCCACATCTGGCTGCGCTGGACGCTGCCGCGCATCCGCATCGATCAGGTGATGTACATCTGCATCAAAGTGCTGCTGCCGCTGAGCCTGGTGCTGCTGGTGGGCACGGCCGCGTGGGTGTACGTCGTCCCACAGGCCCAGGGGCCGGTGGTCGAAGGCGTCACGCTGCATCACTGGGGCCACCTGCTGGGCGACACCCCCATCGTGCAACTGGCGACGCAGCTCGTCCTCACCGCGCTGGGGCTGGGTGTGACCGGGGCGGGCCTGCTGGTGGTGTTCAAAGCCTGGCTCGACCGCGACCGCGCCCCCCGGCAGAGCTTCTTCAACGAAGAAATGCCGGTGGGCAACGAAATCGCCTTCAACCCGGGCGCAGCGCCCGAAGGCTGAGCCTGCCTGAGCGAACAACGACGCCGCATTTAGCCCCCGGTGAGTCACCGGGGGCTAAGTACAAGCCGTCCTGCGCGCAGGAGCGATTTCATGGCGGAAAACACTCCACCGGATGCCGTGTATGACGCCGCCGAGCGCCAAGCGTTGCTGCGCGTGGTGACTGATTCGATCGCCCATGGCTTGCGCGCCGGCGAGCCGCTGCAACCGAACGTGAATGCCTATCCTCCGCCGCTGCGGGAAGCACGCGCCACCTTCGTGACTTTGCATCTGCACGGCCGACTGCGCGGCTGCATCGGCACCCTGCAGGCCCAGCGCCCGCTGGTGGCGGATGTGGCGTACAACGCCTTTGCCGCCGCCTTCCGCGACCCGCGTTTCCCGCCGGTGACGCTGGGCGAGCACGTGCTGCTCGAAAGCCACATCTCCGTGCTCAGTTCCGCCCAGCCGATGCAATTCACGGATGAAGCTGATTTACGCCGGCAGATCCGTCCGGGGATCGACGGCCTGATTCTCGCCGACCGCGGCCGGCGCGGCACGTTCCTGCCCAGCGTGTGGGAGCAACTGCCCGACGTGGCAACGTTCCTGACGCACCTGAAACGCAAGGCAGGTTTGCCGGAGGATTACTGGTCGAGCACGCTGACGGTGGAGCGGTACACCGCGGAGTCGATTCCGTGAGTCGACGACTGCCGACATGATTGCCAAGCCCAGACGGGAAAGTAGAGCAGGAGAGCAGTAGACCGCAGTGGAGCGGCGTCCTGCAACCCGTGTCATGGTGCGGCTGCCTGCTCTCGTCTTTCTCCTGTTCTCCTGTCTCCTGCTCCACTGCTCTATTGAAAAAGCCCTCCGCAGAGGGCTTTTCAATGGAGGCGACCGGACTCGAACCGGTGACATCCACGTTGCAAACGTGGCGCTCTACCAACTGAGCTACGCCCCCGTCCCAAGGGCGGCAGTTTAGCATGACCGGCCGCAGTGCGTATGCTGTCAGGCACATTTCAGGCAGGAGGACCACCCATGGCCGGCTGGAGCAGCCTGCGGGAACTGGTGGCGGAGGAATTCGTGCAGTCCATCGAGGAGGGCAAGCCGCGCGCCGCGGTCGAGGCCCTGCGTCCGACCTGGCATGCCGCCGGCGAGGACGAAACCGCCCTGCGCGCCGTGCAGCGGCAACTCCAGGCGCTGCCGATCACTCCGGATTATCCCTTCGCCGAACCCAGCGAACTGGACGCCATCCGCGTGCGCCGGCCCAGCGCCCCGCGGCAGCTCCACTGCTCGCTGTCCGACACGCAGTTGTACGACCGGCTGTACGGCGCCTGGCTGGGACGCTGCTGTGGCTGCGCGTTGGGGAAACCCGTCGAGGGCTTCATGGGTCCGCGCCACGGGCTGTCGAGCAGGGACCGGATCAAAACCTACCTCACCGCCCTCGGGCCTGATGAATATCCCTTGCGCCACTATTTCCCCCAGCACTCACCCGCCAGCGCACAAACCGGCGCCTGCGGCTGCCCCGCCTCCACCCGCGAGCACATTGCGTTCATGGAGACCGACGACGACCTCCGTTACACCGTACTGGGTCAGATCATCCTGCGCGAGCGCGGCCTGGGATTCACCAGCGACGACGTCGCCCGCGCGTGGCTGGACCATCTGCCCTTCCACCTGCTCTGCACCGCCGAGATGCAGGCTTACGCCAGCCTGGTCCAGCGCTACGGCCATCTGCGCCGCCCGCACACGATCGACTGGAACTGGGTCGCCACCCACGACAATCCTTACCGCGAGTGGATCGGCGCGGACATTCGCGTGGACAGTTGGGGTTATGCCGCGCCGGGCCAGACTCAACTGGCTGCCGAACTGGCGTGGCGCGACGCGCGGATCAGCCATGTGAAGAACGGCATCTACGGGGCGATGTTCGTCGCCGCCATGATTGCCGCGGCATTCGCCCTGGAGGAGCCGCGTGCAGTGATCGAAGCCGGGCTGGCGGAAATTCCCAGCACCTGCCGGCTGACGAGCGAAATGCGCCAGGTCATCGCCATCTGCGACGGGCACCAGCGGGATTTTGCCCGGTTTGAGGCGGTGTTCGACGAGATTTACCAGTTGCTGGGCCATTACCATCCGGTGCATACCAACAACAACGCCGCCCTGGTGGTCGCGGCGCTGCTGCTGGGCCAGCGCGACTTTGAACGCACCATCACCCTGGCGGTCATGGGCGGCTGGGACACCGACTGCAACGGCGCGACCGCCGGCTCCATCCTGGGCGCGATGCTCGGAGCCGAGCGATTGCCGGAGAAATGGACCGCTCCCCTGCACGATACGCTCTACGCGCAAATCGTCGGCTATCACCCCATCGCCATCAGCGAATGCGCCCGCCGCAGCCTGGAGATCGTCCAACAGACCCGCTGAGCGCTGCGCTGGCGTCAGGCCTGACGAGCCGGAAGCGTCAGCGCCCGGGCCGGGCGCGGGGACGCCAAAGCGACATTGGTGAACAGGAACATCATCCGGCATCCCGGCGCCCTGCCCGTCGCTCACGCTTCCGGCTCGTTGCGGCAACGGGTGCAACCACGTTGGTCTGGTCTACTCCAGTTCCACCACCAGGCGCAGTTCCGTCTGGCCGGCCGGACGCAGGTCATCGCCGTTGCGGTCCACCTGATCCGGCGCGGGACGCACGCGGGCATGCACGCCGTTGTGCTCCAGATGCTCGGCGATCACCGCACAAAGCTGCCGCACCGCGCTGCGATAGAACCGCGCGTTGTTAAGCTCGGCGACATCCGCCAGGCGCAGCTTGCGGGTCTTTTCACCATGGCGCTGGGCGACATAGCCGGCATAGGTTTCCGTCAGCTCCACCCGCAGTTCCATGAGCGCGTTGAGGTCCGGCAACTTGCCGCTGGCGGCGGGGTACACCACCTTCAGCGCGCTGAGGTTGTAGCGCTGCGGACCATCGGATTCGAACGGCACCGGCATGTCCTTGACGCGGAACCGTTCGCCAAGCTGAATGACGCCCTCGGGCATCCGCGCGGCATTATTGCGCGGGTTGGCGTCGCGCAGCCCATCCGCCAGTTCCAACTGCACTGCCAGCAGGTAATCATCGGTGGGCAGATCGCTGGTCGAAAGCACTGCTTCGGCGCGATAGCTGCGACTTGAACCCGGTGCGATGCCCGCCAGGCTTTGGCCGGTGAGCTTGCTGAGCACGAAGTCCTGGGCATTGTCCTTGAAACGTGAAGCGGAACGCGCGGTGAGGATGATGTCGCCCGCGGCATCATCGGGCGTCGGAATGTTGCCATGGTTGTGGACCTGCACCACCGCGACGCCGCGCCACGCGCCTTCCACCACCCCGCCGGGCAGCACGGTGGGCTGGAGCGTCACTTCCAGGTCGAGCACCGGCTGCACCACTTCCATCGCGCTGGCGTTGTCGGTGCGGGCTTCGTTGTTCTGTTCATCCGCCTCGGCGATCCGGCCGGCGGCGTCGATCTTCGCCCCCAGCACATACCGGCCGGTGGTCATGCCCGCCGGCACGCCGTAGCGGGCGTAAAACGTCTTGGTCACGCCCGGCTCCATCCCGGCGATCGACTCGCCATCGAGTTGCGTCAGCGTGACGGCATCGCCCCCGGCGGTCGGCTGGGCGAAGATGCGGATGTCCAGCTTGGCGTCAGCGCCAAACGCCACGTTGCCCAGGTTGCGCACATTCACCGGCAGTTGCAGGCCGGCCGCGTGTCCCGCCACGGCCTGCTGGGGCAACTCGGCTTTGGCGAGGTCCACCGCCAGGTCGATGCGGGGGGCGACGACCTTCACCAGCGCGGCCGCGGGCGCGGCGGCGCGGTTGTTGTCCGCATTGCTGTCGGCCAGTTCACCCACCGGCGTCAGCGCGGCGGCGAAGGTGAAACTCCCCACCGCATCCAGCGGCAGCAACACGTCGGCGGCAAAGCTGCGCGCGCTGCCGGGCGCCAGCTCGCCGATCTCGCGTCCAGTGAGCGCCGCCAGTTCCAGCGGCGCGCCGCCGGCGCTGGGCACGGCACTGATCGTGAGATTGACCTGCTGCCCGCGCGGGGCGGCGATGTTGCCGGCGTTCGCCACGGTGAGCTTGATCGGCACCGTGGGGCCAAAGCCGGCGACGCGCTGTTCGCTGCCGGGGTTGGCTTCCAGCGCGAGCGTGAGATCGACAAACGGAGCCGCCACCGCCAGCGCGGCTTCATCCGCCAACTGGGCGCGGTTATTGGTGCGATCGGATTCGGACAACTCGCTGCCGCCGTCCAATGCCGCACCCAGCACATAGCGACCCGCCTTGAGGGCCGCAGGCATGGAGAGTTCGGCGCGGAAGCGCCGCGTTTCGCCGGGGCGGAAGTTGCCCAGGTCCTGATCCGCCAGCTTGGCGAGCGTCAGTTCGTTGCCCGCCTGCGCCGCAGCGGGACGGGCGAAGAAGCTGACGTTGCCGGTCTGTTTGGCGCTGGTGGCGATATTGCCGCGGTTGGTGACGTTGAGAGTGAGCGTGACGCTCGGGCCGTGACCCGCGATGACGCCGGTGGGCAACTGCGGCGTGGGCAACTCGGCGACGAGGTCCACGAACGGGGCTGCCACCGCCATCGTGCCGGCGGCTGCGGAGGCGACGGCACGGTGGTTGTTGGCCTTTTGATCCTTCACCTGGGCGCTGGGCGCGAGCTGCGCCGCCAGTTGATACTTCCCGGCCGGCAGCGCTGCGGGCAGTTCCGCGCTCAGGGGTAAATTAACGCTTTGGCCAGCGCCCAGCCCGGACACATCGCGCCCGCTGAGCGTGGTCAGCAGAACATCTTTCTCGGCGCTGTCGGCATCCGCCAGATGCGCCAACAGCTTCACTTCCGCGCTGCTGTCGGCGGGGACGGCAATATTGCCCAGGTTGGTCAGTTTCACGGTCGCCTTGACCGCCGGGGCGTGGCCGGCGATGGCGGACTCCGGCAGTTCCACCTGCACGAAGCTCAGCGCCAAGTCGACAAACGGCGCCGCCACCGCAATCGCATTGCCCGCAGGCAGGATGGCGCGGTGGTTGTTCGCCTGTGCGTCCTTGACGTTCGTGCTGGGAGTGAGTTGGGCCGCCAGGACGTACTTGCCCTCCGCCAGCGTGGCGGGCAGTTCGGCGGTGAGAGGAACCGTCATGCTCTGCCCGGCCGCCAAACCCGTGACCTCGCGGCCCGACAGCGTGGTCAAGAGGACATCCTGATCCGTGCCGGCGGCATCGGCCGGGTGAGCAAACAACTTGATCTCGGCGGTGCTGTCGGCGGGCACCGCAATGTTGCCCTGATTGGTCAGCTTGACCGACGGCTTGATCGGCGCGGCGTGACCCGCGATCGCGGCGGCGGGCAGCGCCGCGTCGGCAAAGCTCAGCGCCAGATCGACAAACGGCGCGGCGACCGCGATCGCATTGCCGACGGGCAGCATGGCGCGGTGATTGTTCGCCTGCGTGTCCTTGACGCTCGCGCTGGGAACAAGCTGCGCCGCCAGCACGTACTTGCCTTCCGCCAGCGTGGCGGGCAGTTCGGCGGACAACGTCATGGTGGTGCTCTGACCCGCGCCCAGACCAGCGATGTTCTGGTTGCTCAGCGTGGTCAGCAGAACGTCTTTATCCGTGCCGTTGGCGTCAGCCGGGTGCGCGAACAACTTGATCTCGGCGGTGCTGTCGGCAGGTACGGCGATGTTGCCTTCGTTGGTCAATTTGACCGACGACTTGATGGGAGCGGCATGGCCGGCGATGGCGGCGCTGGGCAGCGCGACATCACCAAAGCTCAGGGCAAGGTCCACGAACGGAGCCGCCACCGCCATCGCGCCGGCGGCATCGCTGACCACCCGGTTGTTGCCCGCGTTCTGATCGCGCAGCGCCGGGTTGCCGGCGACATCCACCGCCAGCACATACTTCCCAGCCGACAGCGTGGCGGGCAGCGCCGCGCTGAGCTTGATCGTCTTGCTCTGGGCAGCGCCCAACCCCGCCATATCCTGAGCATCCAGCGTCTGGAGCAGCACATCACGGTCGGCCTTGTCCCCAGCGTCGGCGGGACGGGCGTAGAGCTTCACCTGCACCTTGGCGTCATCACCCGCAGCGATGTTGCCCACGTTCCGCAGCACCAGATTGGCGACCGCAGGGGCAGCGTGGCCGGCGATCGCGGCGCCGGGCAGGGAGACGTCGGTGAGCGCTGCCGCCAGATCCACAAATGGCGCGGCGACCGTCATTGCGCTGCCAGCTTCGGTCAGCGCCTGATTGTTCGAGCGCGCCGAGTCCCTGGCGATGTTGGCGGGATCGAGCTGCGCCACCAGCACATACTGGCCCGGCCCGAGTTGTCCCGGCAGCGTCACCTGGGCGTCAACAGTTTTGGCAGCTCCCGGAGCAAGGCCCGCCAGGTCGATGGCGGAAAGGGTGGTCAACGCCACATCACCGTCGGCCTTGGCTCCGGCGGCGACGGGGCGGCTGGAAATGCGCACATCCACTTTCTGATCCGCCGCCACCGGCACATTGCCCCGGTTGGCGATGCGCAGCGTCAGGCGCGCGGCTGGCCCATGCCCCGCGACGACCGCACTGGGCAGGTTCACCGTCGGCAGGTCCAGCGCCAGGTCCACAAACGGAGCGACCACTTCCACCGCCTGACCCGGCGCGGCAACGGCGAGGTTGTTCTTCTCACTGGCTTCCTTGAGCGCGTCCCCGCTGTCCGCCAGCGCGACCAGGAGGTAGCGCCCCGGCGTCAGGTTGGCGGGAACCGCAGCTTCCAGCACGAAGGTTGCCGCGGCGCCGGGAGCAAGGCTGGCGACCGACTGACTGCCCAGCGTGGTCAGGGCGACGTCCTTGTCGTTCGCTTCACCTTCCACAATCCGCCGGGCCAGCAGACGCAGGTCAATCTGCTGATCCTCCAGCAGCGGCACGTTGCCTTCGTTGGTCACGCGCACCGGCGCCTTGAGCTTGACCCCTGAGCCGGCGATCACCGAACGCGGCAGGTCCAGATTCACCAGTTCCGCGGAAAGGTCCACCACCGGAGCGGCAATGGCGATCGACTGCTCAGCGGAACTGACCGCGACATTGTTGGCTTTGTCCGATTCCTTGACCGCAGCGCCGACATCCACCATGGCGGACAACACATAATCGCCGGCCGCCAGCCCGCGCGGGAATTTGATCCGCGCCTGATACAACTCCGTCGCACCGGGACGCAGGTTGCCCACGCTCTGACCCTCCAGCGTGGCGAGCGTCACGTCGGCGTCAGATTCCCCGGCTTTGGCGAGCGGCCGGGCGGCAATGCGGATGTCCACCTTGGCGTCGGCGGGGCTGGGCACGTTGCCCGCATTGGTCACCTTCACCGGCACCGCCAGCAGCGCGTCGGAACCCGCCACCAAGGCCCGCGCCGGCCGCAGCACTTCCACCTGGGCTGCGAGGTCCACAAACGGCGCGGCAATGCCCAGCGGATCGGGCAACTGCAACACGTTGTTGGTTTCATCGGCGTCCTGCAGCGTGGGCGTCGGCTCAATGGTCGCCAACACCTTGTAGCTGCCGGTCGCCAGATTGCTGGGCAGATTGCCGTCGAGCGTCAAGGTGATGGACCTTCCGGGGGTGAGGTCCGACACCTCGCGGTCGGCGATCTGCTGCAGCTTCACATCACGCCTGGTGTCGTTGGCGTCCTCGGGGCGCAGCAGCAGGGTCAGCGTCATTTTCTGCCCGGCGGGGAACGGCACGCTGCCGGCGTTGCTGACTTTGATCGGCACGGTGTAGGACTCGCTCGAGCCGCCGATGACCGCCTTGGGGAAGCGCGGCTTGTCGAACTGCCCCGCCAGGTCCACCACCAGCGCCATCACCTTGATCGGGTCCAGCAGCGTGGCGGTGTTGTTGGCTTTATTGGCTTCCTTGATGACATTGGCGGGATCGACCACCACCCGCAGCATGTAGTTGTCCACCGGCAGGTTGCTGGGCAACTGGGCTTCGACTTCCACCGTGCGCGTGGTGCCGGGCGTCAGGTCCGCCAGGTCCGCCAGCGGCGTCGTCGCCAGCACGAGGTCCGCCTTTTCGTCCATGATTTTCTGGGCGGGGCGGGCGATGACCGAAAGCATCACCTGCTCGTCGCCACGGAAGTCCAGGTTGCCCGCATTGCTGACTTTCACCGGCACGGTGATGCTCTTGCGCACGCCGGCAACAATGCCTTTGGGCAGGTTGGCGCCGCTGATGTCCACCAGCAGGTCCACGCTCTGCTCGGAGACGGCGATGGTGTCGTTGAGCACCGCCGTGTTGTTGCCTTCATCTGATTCCACCACGGCGTCGCCGGTGTCGACCACGGCGCGGAGTTGATAGGTCTTGACTTCCAACGGTCCGGGGAACTCCGCCAGCAGGACCACCTTGCGCGAGTCCTTGGGCGCCAGCCCGCTGATGGATTCGTTCTCGAGCTTGGCGACCACCACGTCATTGCGGCCGTCCACATCGCCGGCGGGCCGCGCGATGATGGCGAGGTCCACGCGCTGGCGGCGCTGCACCGCGACGTTGCCGCGGTTGAAAATTTCCACCGGGAAGCGCGCCACGCCGCGCCCGCCGGCGACGATGCGCTGAGGCAGCGTCACCTGGCCCAGTTCAATGGTCAGGTCGACCGCGCCTTCGTCGGATTCGGTCACCACATTGCCGCCGTCGACATACGCCAGCAGGGCATAGCGGTCCTTGGTCACGTAGTCCGGCGCGAGCAGCTTGACCTGATACCGCCGCGCCTTGCCGCCGCCGCCGACGATGGGCGATATGGAGAGGACTTTGAGTTCCAGTTCGCCCTGCTCGCGGGCTTCGCGGTCCAGCGGCCGGGCGAACATTTTGATGAACACGTCCTGATTGGCGTTCTCGTCGAGCGTCGCCTGGGGCACGCGCACCACGAGGGTCAGTTCGCGGTCCCCGGCAATGGCGTCCGCCGAGGGCAGCAGCAGCGCGAGCAACCCCAGCAGCACCGCAGTCAGCACGCAGCGCCGGCGTCGTTGGTTGATGAAAGAAGCATGAAAAAGCGATGTGGCGGCCTTGGCGGAAGCGGCGAAGGCCAGCGTGGGACGCTGCTGCATGGAGTACCACCCTCAAGCAAGTCAGTCAAATGTGCGGCGACAGGTCAGCAAGGTTTGCGGATTATAACGACCGATCCGCAAACGCGGGTGGCAACGGCACGTATACTCGTGCCCGCATGGCGAGCCACGTGGCGATCCTGTTGGCCCCCTACCTGGAACTGCTCTTGTCGGGGCGCAAAACGGTGGAATCCCGGCTGTATCGGCAGCAACGGGAACCCTTCGGCTGCATCGCGCCCGGCGAAGTGATCTGGTTCAAACAATCGGCGGGCCCCTACCGCGCCCGCGCCACCGCGCGGCAGGTCCATTTCACCCAGCCCCGCAGCCCCGACGACATGGCGCAGCTGCAGGCCCGCTGGAATGATCGGGTCTGTGGCGACGACGCGTACTGGCAATGGAAAGCCCAGTCGCGCTATGCGGTGTTCATTGAACTTAAAGACGTACAGGCGGTGGCGACCGGGCCGCGGCTGCCCAAGAGCCAGGGCCGGGCGTGGTTTGTGCTGCCCGATGCCCCGCCATTGCTGCCCGTGCCGCTGCCCGCCCAGCCGGCCCCGGGCATGACGATCGATCGGGTGACGCTCACGGCCGGAGCGTTGCGGAACAATTATGTCCCCGCCCCGCCGCAGTTGCGGACGCTGGCGCAGCGCGGCAAACCGACGACCTTGCTGTTGCCCGACGGCGTGCTGGTTCCCGCGCTGGTGCGTGGGCGCTTGTTTCGTTTTCGCGGCTGGGGCCCCTACTTCGCAACCGCAGGCGTGACGCCGGGGTCGCAAATCGGCTTTGAGCCGGCGGGGCGCGGGCGATATCGTGTCCGGTTCCTCGGTCCGAGCACGGAAGCCTGACGATGGCCCAGTCGATCCCCTCCTGGCAGCAGTTCATCGCCCCCGCCGAGTTGGGCGATTTATTGCAACGCGCCCGGCGCGAGGACGTCGGCCCGAACCGGCGCGACCTGACCAGTGAGTTGTTCATTGACGCCACGGCGGTGGGCCGCGCCGCCATCGTCAGTCGCGCCGCCGGACGCCTGGCGGGGGCGGCGTTGCTGGAGGAGGTGGTGCGGACGTTTGACCCTGCGGTGGCGATCACGCCCGGCGCCGTCGATGGCGACGCCTTGCAACCTGGCGCGCTGGTCGCGCAGCTCAATGGCCCGCTGCGGGCAATCCTGATGCTCGAGCGCACCGCGCTGAACCTGTTGTGCCATCTCAGCGGCATCGCCAGCTTGACCGCCCAGTATGTGCACGCCGTCCGTGGCAGCAGCGCGAAAATCTACGACACCCGCAAAACCATTCCCGGCTGGCGCGGCCTGGCGAAGTATGCCGTGCGCTGCGGCGGCGGGTACAACCACCGCATGGGGTTGTATGACGCGGTGCTGCTCAAGGACAACCATCTGGCGAGCCTGCCGACGGGCACGCTGCAGGCCAAACTGACCGAAGCGGTGCGGCGGGCGCGGCAGGCGAAGCCCGCGCCGAGCTTCATTGAGATCGAAGTCGACACGCTGGAGCAACTCCCGGCGGCGCTGGCGGCCGACCCCGATCTGATCCTGCTGGACAACATGCCGCCGGAGCAGTTGCGCCGGGCGGTGGGCTTGCGTCAGGCGCACGCCGGCGCCGGCCGATTAATCGAACTGGAAGCCAGCGGCGGGGTAAACCTCGACACCGTGCGCGCCATCGCTCATGCCGGCGTGGACCGCATCGCCATCGGCGCGTTGACCCATTCCGCTCCCGCCCTGGACCTGGGCCTGGACCTGCTGCCGTGACCGCGTGGGATTTCGATGTCGCCCTGCTGGCGCAACTCCTCGACGCGCCCGAAGGCGTCAGCGAAGCCGCGCTGAGCGCCCGGCGCACCAGCGACGATTTGCCCTTGGCGCAGGCGCTGCAAACCCTCGAAGCACACGGCTGCGTGCTGCAGCGTCTGGCGGCGCCGGGCGGCTGGGTGTGGCGGCTGGAGTCCGCAGGCCTGAGCACCTGGTCGGATTATCTGCGCTGGGCGCTCGACCGCCAGCGCCCGCAGCAGCGCACCATTGAAGTGTTCCAGCGCACCGGCAGCACGCAGGATGCATTGCGCCGGGTGGTTGAAGCGCGGGGTCTGGAAGCCGACGGGGCGCTGGTGATCGCCAACGAACAGGAAGCCGGCCGGGGGCGACTGGGGCGGCGGTGGCAGATGGCGCCAGGTTCGGGTTTGTTGTTCAGCCGCGCGCGGGTGCTGGCGCAGCGGGGGCGGGATGCGACGCCGCTGGTCAATGAGTTGTCGCTGCAATGGGCGGTGGCGGGTGCGCTGGCGGTGGAAGCGTGCTGCCCGGGGCTGGCGGTGCAGATCAAGTGGCCCAACGATCTGCTGGTGGACGGCCGGAAGTTCGCCGGGGTGCTGGTGGAGAGTTTCAGTTTCGGTTCGAGTGCCGCGCCGGCTGCGGGCTTGGCGCTGCTGGTGGGGATGGGGCTCAATGTCGCGGCAGCGCCGGGGCCATCAGCCCACCTGACCCGGCCGGCGACTTGTCTGCATGAGGCGGGCTATCGACCGGAGCGGTTGCGGTTGCTCACGGCGCTCAACCAGCAACTCGACGCCATGCAGCAGGCGCCGGACCCGCAGGCGTGGCTGACCGCCTGGCGTCAGCGCAGCGTGTTGCTCGACCAGTTGATCGAAGTCCGCTGCGACGGGCGGGAGGTGCGCGGGCGCGTGGTGGACCTGGACCCGCACGAAGGCCTGGTGCTGCGGACGGAGCTGGGCGCGCTGGTGCATCTGCCGGCGGCGACCAGCACGATCATTTAACCACGCCAGGCGCTCCCGCGCTCTGCCGTCAGCGGCCGCGCCACTGTCGGGGGCTGGCGCCCAGACTGCGCCGAAAGACTTTGGAAAAGTAGAGCGGATCGGTGTAACCCACCCGCCGCGCCACTTCGCCCACGGACAGATCGGTTTCGCGCAGCAGCAAGGTGGCGCGCTGGAGTTTGATCTGTTCCCACGCCGCCTGCAGGGTCTGGCCCAGCAGGCGGCGCGCCACCCGGCAGAGATGCGCTTTGCTGACATGAAAGTGGGCCGCCACCTGGTCCAGATTCGTCGGCGTCGCGAGATGCTCCAGCAGGTACAGCCGCAGCCGCTCCCGGGTGACGCGCGGGCCTTCGGGCGTGGCGCGGCTCAGTGGTGGTTCCAGCAGCAGCGCCAGCGCCTCGGCGAGCACGGCGTCCACGCGGCGCGGCCGCTCGGGACTTGTCTCCCGAACGCCCAATTGCAGCTTCTCCAGCGCCAGCCCGCGCATCAGCACTTCCGCCAAGGTCGCGCAGCGCGGGTCGGTGAAGAACGGCCAGCCCGGACACAAGCGCTGCCGAATCCGCCGCGCCAGAGTCAACGCCAATCCGCCGGCGAAACGGCAGTACAGGTGGTCATACGGCTGCGCGGGGTCCGCCATCAACACCCCGACATCCCCCCCGCCCCCGCCCCCGGAATTCGTCCCACCGGAATTCGCCCCACCTGGCAGCACCAGGCCTACCTGTCCCGTTTCCACCGTGTGCGTGCGTCCCGCCAGTTGGTACACCCCGCGCCCCGAGAGCACCACCGTCAGCATCGCATCGTCATGCCAGGTGCCCGGCGTGGAGTGGTACGGCGTCAGCCGCATGCGCCCCAGCGTGCGCACCTTGAACGGCAACCGCGTCGGCGGCGACACCGGCCGGGTCGGCAGGTTGGGATTCAGCACCACATGGGCAGCCATATCAATAAATTACATGTTTTGCGCAATGCACGCCATAGCCTGACCGGTTGATATCGAGATAATCACCACGACTTGGATCAAGATGTCAATATCTTCCACTTTCTATCTGGAGCTCATTCCGTGCAGCATCCTAAGGTCGTCGTCATCGGGGCGGGCAGCTTGTTCTTCGGGCGCAGTTGCATCTGGGAGATGATTCATTCGCCGGTGCTGCAGGGCGGCACACTGGCGCTGGTGGATGTCGATGCCGACCGGCTGGCGAAAATGAAGAAGCTCGCCGAGCTGGTCAAAGCCAATCATCAGTCGCCGCTGACCATCGAAGCTTCCACCAACTACCGTGACGTGCTGCGCGGGGCGGACTTCGTCATCCTCAGCTTCGCCTATCGCAATGCCCACTTCCGCGGCGTCGACTGCACGCTCTCAGAAAAGTACGGCATCCGCATGTGCTCGGGCGACACCATCGGCCCCGGGGGCGTCTTGCGCTCGCTGCGCGAGTTTCCGCAGATTATCGACATCTGCCAGACCATTGAACAAGTCTGCCCCGACGCCTGGGTGCTCAACTACATCAACCCCACCGCGGTGCATGGCATCGGCCTCCGCCGGCATTTTCCCAAGCTTAAATCCTTCGCCCTGTGCGACGCCCAGTACCAGTTGCGCAAGCGCTATGCGGAAATCCTCGGCGTCCCCAATGACGACAAGCTCGTCGTGCAGTCGGCGGGCCCCAATCACTTCACCTGGCTGCTGCGCGTGGCGTACGATGGCCAGGACCTGCTGCCCAAAGTCATCGAACATGCCCGCGCCAAAGCCCTCGAAGACATCAACACCCAGGCCCAGGGCAACGCCAAGTCCTCCAAAGGCGCGTTCAACAACGCGATTGCGCTCGAACTGTACGACCGCCTGGGCGCGCTGCCCACCGTCGTCGGGCACACCAAGGAATATGTCCGCTACTACCAGGGCCTGGGCAAAGCCGGCCGGGAATCGTTCCCCCCGCTGATGCTCTTTGAAGTGCCCCTGCGTCTGGAGTGGACCGGCCGGGTGTGGGACCGCATTGATGCCTACCTTTCCGGCGCCGCGCCCATCAGTGAGTTCGACACGGAGTTCGGCCCGGATGTGGCGACTGACATCATTGCCTCCATGTGGGGCAACCTGGGCAAACGCTTCTTCATCAACACCGACAACAACGGCGCCATCAGCAATCTCCCGGATGACGCCTATCTCGAGCTGTACAGCGAAGTGGACATGAACGGCCCCCGCCCCCTGCCGGTGGGCAAGCTCCCCGTGGGCATCCGCGGCATGTGCCAGCTCGTGCTCGACACCCATGAGCTGACCGCCCAGGCGATTTATGAAGGCAACCGCGATCTGCTGCTGCGGGCGCTGCTGGTCGATCCGCTGACCAACTCCATCGGCGACGCCCAGGCGCTGCTCGATGACCTGATCGAAGCCGAAGCCGAGGCCCTGCCCGCCAGCTGGCGACCCGCGGTGGCTGCCCGCTGACCGGACGCTGCGACAGCCCGATGGGCCACGCCTAAGAAACTATCCCAAACGAACAGAAACCACAGAGCCACAGAGAGCACGGAGAAATGCTCACCGAGAATGCGAGGAAATCCTGAGGTTGAGTTTGGCTTCTCAGGCTTGCTCTCGGTGCCCTCTGTGCCTCGGTGGTGAGTTTTGAGATTGTTACTAGCATCATGACATGCTGCTGATCGTGGTCACGGTGGGCATGGCCGGCGTGGTGCTGGTCGTGCATGGCCTGGTGTTCTGGCTGCTGTTTTCCGCCGCCCGGCACAGCACCGTGATGGTCGATCAGTGCGGTCGCTGCGGCTACGACCTGCGCGAGCTGGTGGATGCCGCCCAGTGCCCTGAATGCGGTCAGCCGTTCGTGCGCGATTCCGCCGGCCGCTGCCTGTCCAGCAAGCAGCGCCGACGCTGACTCAGGCTTGCGTGCAGTCACATGAATCCCAGGGTTGACGCGCGACAAGCAGTACGCCGCCAAGCCAGTGGACGCGGTTGATGCGACCCCGTCATTCCGGGGCAACTTCGCGCTCGTACAGCGCGCCCTTCGACAGCAGCGTTGCAGGGCGCGCTGGGCGAGCGCAAGGAATATCGGCCGTTGCTTCGTCAAACCCGGTCGCCATTCGTCGCCACCGTCGATCCCCCCTCCAGCCATGTTCCGACCAACCGAGACACACCCGTCTGTCCTATCTTGTCATAATATTTTGATTGATATTGATACAGCTTCTGGTATGCTCAGGGTATGCCATCGCGTTCATCACTGCAGCGCTCGGGACGGGCGGAGTTGCCGCGGCGGATCGCCCGCGCCGCCGGCGACCTGGCGCGGCGGCTGGGCAACGAGTATTCCTCCGGCTCCAAGCTGCCCCCGTTGCGGGAGTTGTCCACGCAATTGGGCGTCGCCAAAGCCACTGCCCATGAGGCGGTCAAAGCGCTGGTCGCCGACGGGCTGCTGGTCAGTCAGCCGCGTCAGGGCACCTTTGTCGCCGAGGCGCTTAACGCAGCGAACCTGAGCTACCGGCGCGGGCACACCCCCGAAGCGGCGCGCGGCCTGCTGGCGGGCAAACGCATCACCCTCGTGCATGCCGACGTGAACCCCGGCGGCCATCGCCAGAAAATGGCGGACGATCTGGGGCAGGCGCTGGCGTGCTATGGCGGCGCGGTGCATCGGACCGTGGGCATTCACGGCCAGGACGTCTATGACTGCGACCCGGCCGACGAGATGGTCATCTTCATCCAGCCGGTGGCGCATTTGCGAATCCAGGCGCAGCGGCAGCACATGGTCCTGGTGCTCACCGCCGGCCTGGAGCCCGCCATCAGCGGCACCGAGCGGGTGGATGTGGTGAGTGTGGACCAGCAGCGCGGCGGTGAGCTGGCGGGGCAAATGCTGCGTGAAACCGGTTGCGCATCGTTTTGTTTTCTGGGCCGCGGCGTTGACGCGCCCGCCTGGCGTCAGCCGGATCGCTTGAGCGAGCTGCGGCTGCGCGGCTTTGAGCAGGGTCTCGGGCAGTTGGTCAAGCCTGAACATCGGCTGCTGAGCCACGGCTACAGCGTGCTCAGCGGCGGCGTGGTGATGGGCAAGTACCTGCGGCTGCGGCAGCGGCCCCAGGGCGTGTTTGCCGCCAGCGACGACATTGCGCTGGGTTTTATCGCCGGCGCGGTGGCGCATGGCCTGGAGGTCGGCCGGGACTTTCGGCTGATCGGCTTTGACGCCCAGGAATCGATTCGTCGGCAGGTGCCCGGCGGGTTGGCGAGCATTGGTTTGCCGTTGACGGAGATGGCGCAGCGCAGCGCCGAGTTGCTGCATGCCCGCCAGCGTCAACCGGATCAGCCGGCGCAGCGGTTGTATGTCGCCGGTCGGTATGTGACGGGCGCTTCCGTCACGGGTTTACCCCCGTTGTAGTGCCGGCGTTGCGGGTCCTGATGCGGGCCTGCGCAAGGGCGCATGCGTGGATTGGATATCTGCCTTCCAGGAGCTCAACCATGAGCGTCTCGCCCATGATTCCCCTGCAACGTCAAGGCGCCACCGGCCGCGCTGCGCAGGCCGGCTTTACCCTCATCGAGTTGCTGGTGGTGATTTCGATCATCTCGCTGCTGATCGCCATTCTGCTGCCGGCGCTGAGCAAAGCCCGCGGGGCGGCGCAGAAGATCCAGTGCATGAACAACCTCAAGCAGCTGGCCCTGGCGAGCAACGCCTACGCCACGGATGAGCGGGAGCACCTGCCCAACTACTATGCCGCTTACGTCGGCGCCCCGCAGCGCGACGACACGAACTCGTTCGGCACCTGGGCGTGGCGGCTCTACGCGTCCTACCTGCAGGGCAACAAGGGCGTGTTCCGTTGCCCTTCCTTTTCCGCGTTCCCCACCCGCAACGTCACCGGCGGCAACCCGACCGTCGACACCACCTTTCAAGGCTGGGCGCTCATGAGTCCCACGCAGCCCTACACGCCAGGCAACGGCGGCAACAACGGCGTCGTCCGCACCGACTACAACACCGTCAGCGCCGTCGGCGGGAACAACAACCATGGCCCGCACAATGTCATGGCCACGGACGCCAATCCCTTCCCCCGCCTGTCGCTGCTGCACCGCAAAGCCAAAGGCTTCTACAAGTCGCCCACCGAATTCCCCCTGCTGGCGGAGGTTCGAACCAAGAACTTCAATCTCATCGTCAGCAGCGTGTTCTCCCAGATCGACGGCTACGGCCCAACCCATGTCAATACTCTCGCGCTGCGGGAACTGGTCGAAGGCACGCGCGATGGCTGGGAAACCGGGTTCTCTGCCATTCACGACGGCACCACGCACGTCCCCTTGGCTGACGGGCACGTGGAAACGCACACGATTGACTCGGTCTTCACGAACCGGCCGTTCTGATCCGGATTCCACCCGTGCGTGTGCGGGGTGATCACAGCAGCGCGACATTCGCCCCTGAGGCTCCGGGGGAGACGAAGGCAAAGGGTAGTTACAGTTGACTGGTCAGATTCCCCGGGTCGACGTCCGACGGAAGTTCTCGACGTTGCTCGG
>CAZSBB010000002.1:0-73531 GCA_964605235.1 uncultured Phycisphaeraceae bacterium | reverse complement strand
GGTCAGATTCCCCGGGTCGACGTCCGACGGAAGTTCTCGACGTTGCTCGGGTCCAACGCGTTGAGCGTCGACGCTGTTGCTCGTTCGTTGTACTTCTTCCACCAATCCGGATCGACCGGCACCACGGCTTCGGGGGGGGGTGGCCGAGGAGCTCGAGGACTCGGGCGTCATATCGGCCTGACTGGCGGGCTCATTCGAGTTCTGCGCGGACGCTGTCATGGAGAACTCCATTATCAGGATATCTGGCCTCATCACTCAGGGCTGGTCAAGCTGACTGGTCAGATTCCCCGGGTCGACGTCCGACGGAAGTTCTCGACGTTGCTCGGGTCCAGCGCGTTGAGGATTGACGCTGTCACCCGCTCGTTGCGCTTCCGCCGCCAATCCGGATCGACCGGCACCGCAGCTTCGGGGGGGTTGGCTGAGGATGTCGAGGACTCGGGCGTCTTATCGGCCTGACTGGCGGGCTCATTCGAGTTCTGCGCGGACGCTGTCATGGAGAACTCCATTATCAGGATATCTGGCCTCATCACACAGGGCTGGACAAGCTGACTGGTCAGATTCCCCGGGTCGACGTCCGACGAAAGTTCTCGACGTTGCTTGGGTCCAGCGCCTTGAGAGTCGATTCGGCCAGTCGGTCGCTTAGCTTCCGCCGCCAATCCGGATCGACCGGCACCGCGGCTTCGGGGGGGTTGGCTGAGGAGGTCGAGGACTCGGGCGTCATATCGGCCTGACTGGCGGGCTCATTCGAGTTCTGCGCGGACGCTGTCATGGAGAACTCCATTATCAGGATATCTGGCCTCATCACACAAGAATAGTGCAGACTGCGAGATTTTTGCGCGTTTTAGCTGGTATCCACCCGGGTGCTCGGGCCGAATACACCCCCGTGCCAATCGGGTTCTGTGATCGTATCCACTAGCGCGGCGAAATGCCGATCGTTCGAACACCGATCGATGCGGAAGCCACGTTACATTCCGTTAAGCGGGTGATCATGCCTGCTTCAGTTCGCGGGTTCAAAATGGCGACAGGCATCTCAGGATCATTCTCAGCGGACAGAACAACACAGGGACCTTCCCGGGTTACGCCGAGTTGAGCGCGGACTTGGTTGATTGGGCCATGCTCGCGCAAGGCCTGCAGCCTGGTTTGCAGGTAAGCCAGGACGGCCGGTTTGCCCAGCAGGGCGCCACTCACCGCCCGCGGCGATTCGTAAATGATTCCCTCCGCCAGGTGTGGGCTCAGCAACGCGACATCCAGGCGGTTCCACACCAGCGCCATAAGGTAAGCCGCATTGGTACAGCACATCCAACAATGCTCAGGAGTCTGCCCGACCAAAGCACCGGAGAGTGATCGCCCTTGCGCCAAATGCTGCTCCAGCAAGGCAGTGTCGAGCAGGACATTGATCTCCCAGACGTCGATGTACTCGCGGGAGCCCTCGTCAACCACATAGAGATCGCCATCGGCATAATATTTGGCTGTCGGTTCATCCCAGGGAGGTTCATCCGGAAACTGATTGCTGGCCGGATCCGCGCCTTGGCGAAGCAGATATCGCACCAGATCCGGGTCATGCGCGAGCACCGCCGCCGAAAGCGGCGCCAGCCCATCGACGCCAAAAAGATTGATGTCAGCGCCCTGTTGCAGCAGCCAATCAATGACTTCACACCGATGGGCCAGTGGATAATCCGGCATGTTCTCGGCAATGTGGTCGTAATCACGATTGGCAGGGAGATGATCCCACGCATGGGCCTGTACCACGTGACACAGCATGCTCTCCTCGTCGAACAGCGCGTTGACGTTCGCTCCACCTTCCACCGCTTGGCGCATGCGCATCAAGTCGAGATGCTGGGCGGCAACGAGCAGATCCTGGTCCGCGTTGGTCAACGGCGGCGTGCTTTCCCCTGAATTGAGCAGCGCGAGCAAGTGCTCATCCAGTCGGACGATGTGCGGGGCGATCTCTGCATAGCTGAAGCTCAGTTCAGCTTGGCTGATCGGAAGCGTCTGCCCTTTCTCGATGGCATCCACCACCTGTTTTCCGAGCGCCGGAAAATTGAGAATGCCACGGATTCGTTGACATTTTTCCTCGAGTTCAACCTGAAAATGCTCCCGGACCTTGATTTCACCACGGTTGGCGATGTCGCGCACGAGGCGCGCGCAGCAGTCCTCTGCCTCCCGTCGCTGCGGACTGCTGAAACCAAGGCGCAGCCAGCCCGGTTGCTGCAGCGTTCGGGTATGCGCGAGCCAGTCAGGGTATAGCTCAGTGGTTTTAGCCAGCGCCGCCTCCAGCACCCTTGCCGCGTAAACATAGCGGGCGGTCAACAGCTCCGCCTTCACCGTCAGCGAATTGAGGTGGTGATGGCCGCGCAGCGAGAAATCAGACGTATACCAAGTCGCGGTGCACAGATGGTGTGATTCATAGTTCCCTGTGCGGGCTTGCCGCTTTCTGTAATCACAGCCTGCGCGCACGGTACCGATCAGCAGGAAATCTTCACGGCGGTAGAGCTTCACATAGGCCATGGCAAACACTCCGCGCGGCGACACCAGCGCCAGCTGCTTTCAGACAGCAAGTAACAAGCCGATACGACCTGATCCAGCAACAGAAGCAGTGGACGCTAAGCCAGGCGTAGGCACAACACGCTACACCGAGCGGTTGACAGCCGTATGTCAGCCCTGGCTGGTCACGGCTTGGCGATGGTGAATATCGGGTTGCTTATGCGTCGGGTTTCACGGAGGAAAAACGCTGACATGAGGGTGGGTCGAGGCGATGACCCCGAATGTTCGCTCAAGCTGCATGCCCGAGGCGTATGTCCCGATCGGAATCAAGCAGGTTGACTGGCAGAACTGTCAGGTTGAATACCCCTCATCTGCCAACGTGACAGCGAAGCCCAACCGCTCTCCTCAGCGATGCCGGTTCGACAATCCATTAAGTCAATAATTTACATAAATTTATGGTTTTATCACGCAATGTCTGCCAGCACTGACCCTGGCACCGCCCTTGCCAATACATCCGGTACGTTGTGCTAGACATTCGCCGGCCGACGGTGAGGCCGGCGAAGTTGAGAGACAAACATCACTGGTTCATTTGGGAGACCTACGAACATGGCCGCGAAGCAACTGGCCTTTGAAACGGATGCGCGGAAGAGCCTGCTGGCCGGCGTGGAGAAGCTGGCGGCGGCGGTCAAGAGCACCCTGGGTCCGCGTGGGCGCAATGCCGTGCTGGACAAGAGCTGGGGTGGGCCGACGGTGACCAAGGACGGCGTGACCGTTGCCGAGGAAATCGAACTCGCCTGCAAGTATGAAAATCTGGGTGTCCAACTGGTCAAGGAAGCCGCCAGCAAGACCAGCGACAAGGCGGGCGACGGCACCACCACCAGCACCGTGCTTGCCGAGGCGTTGTTCAAGGAAGGTCTGCGGTTCGTGACCGCCGGCGTCGACGCCAACGCGCTGGTCCGCGGCATGAAGCAGGCGGTCGCCACCGTGATCGAGGACATCCGCAAGCAGGCCAAGCCGATCAACGTCGCCAAGAAGGATGAGATCGCCAACGTGGCCGCC
This sequence comes from uncultured Phycisphaeraceae bacterium, assembly GCA_964605235.1. GTDB lineage: Bacteria > Planctomycetota > Phycisphaerae > Phycisphaerales > Phycisphaeraceae > CAZSBB01. Next base: position 69,988 of record CAZSBB010000002.1, on the reverse strand, counting down.
ATCAGCGCCAACAACGATCAGGAAATCGGCAAGATCATGGCGGACGCGTTCGCCAAGGTCGGCAAAGACGGCGTCATCACCGTCGAGGAAGGCAAGAGCCTCGAGACCTACGTTGATGTCGTCGAAGGCATGCAGTTCGACCGCGGCTACCTCTCGCCCAACTTCATCACCAATGCCGACGACATGACCGTCGAGCTGGAGAAGTGCCTCGTGCTGGTGTACGAGGACAAGATTGAATCGGTGCAGAAGCTCGTGCCGGTGCTGGAGAAGGTCCAGGCCGCCAAGAAGCCGCTGCTGATTATCGCGGAGGACATCACCGGCGAAGCCCTCGCCACGCTGGTGGTCAACAAGCTGCGCGGCGTGCTGAACATCGCGGCGGTCAAAGCCCCCGGCTACGGCGATCGCCGCAAAGCCATGCTCGAAGACATCGCCATCCTCACCGGCGGCACCGCCATCATGAAGGACCTGGGCACCGACCTCGATGCCGTCGAACTCGGCCATCTGGGCATGGCCAAGAAGATCATCAGCGACAGCGAGAACACCACCATCATCGAAGGCGCTGGCGACAGCAAAGCCATTCAGGGGCGCATCGAGCAGATTCGCGCTGAGATCGAAACCACCACCAGCGATTACGACCGCGAAAAGCTCCAGGAACGCCTGGCGAAGCTGGCCGGTGGCGTGGCGCAGATCAACGTCGGCGCGGCTTCCGAAGCCGAGCTCAAGGAAAAGAAAGCCCGCGTGGAAGACGCCCTGCACGCCACCCGCGCTGCGGTGGAAGAAGGCATCGTCCCCGGCGGCGGCGTCAGTTTCATCCGCGCGCTGGCGACTCTCGAAAAGCTCAAGGGCGCCAATGAAGACGAGCAGGCGGGCATCGAACTGGTGCGCCGCGCTCTGACCATTCCCCTGCAGACCATCGCGGAAAACGCCGGCGAACACGGCACCGTCGTGGTGTCCAAGGTCAAAGCGGGCAAGGGCAGCTTCGGCTTCGACGCCCTGGCGCTGGAATACACCGACCTGGTCGCCCGCGGCATCATCACCCCCGCCAAGGTGGACCGCACCGCGCTGGAAAACGCTTCGAGCGTCGCCACGCTGCTGCTGACCACCGACTGCCTGGTCACCGAAGTCGAGAAGGACAAGGATGACCACGCCGGCCACAGTCACGGCGGCGGCGGTATGGGTGGCATGGGCGGCATGGGTGGCATGGGAGGGATGGGCGGCATGGGTGGCATGGGCGGCATGCCCGGCATGATGTAACCCCACCCCCCCACCCCCCCGGACCCCCGGAAGTTTCCCAGCGTCTTGTCGCGCGTAGCGCAGTTTGATTTGTTCGTCCCTGATTCATTCAACCACGATCCGGCCGCGAAACGGCTGGCCAAAAAAGCAACACCACACGGAGAGACATCAGCCATGGCAACCGCAACCAAGAGCAAGAGCAGCGTCAGCACCGTTCGTCCCCTGGATGACCGCGTTCTCGTTCAGCCCAACGCTTCGGAAGAGAAGACCGCCAGCGGCATCTTCCTGCCCGAAAGCGCCAAGGAAAAGCCCATGATGGGCAAAGTGCTGGCGACCGGTCCCGGCAAGCTCAACGACGACGGCAGCCGCACCCCGCTGGGCGTCAAGAAGGGCGACACCGTGGTCTACGGCAAGTATGCCGGCACTGAAATCGAAGTCGACGGCGAAGACCTCATCATCATTCGCGAAAGCGAACTGCTGGGCGTCGTGGAGTAAGCATTCGTCAGTCCCCGCGCCCGGCGCGCGGCTGGACTTGTGAAGATCAGCCAGCTATTTGAGCATTGGAGCCAGAAACATGGCCAAGAAGCAATTGATGTTCGGCAACGAAGCGGCGGTCCAGCTCCGCAAGGGTCTGGAGCAGCTCGCCAGCGCGGTGAAGATCACCATGGGCCCCACCGGCCGGAACGTGATCCTCCAGAAGTCGTTCGGCAATCCGGCCGTCACCAAGGACGGCGTGTCGGTCAGCAAGGAAATCGAGCTGCCCGAGGCGTTCCAGAACATGGGCGCCAAGATGGTCAATGAAGTCGCCAAGAAGACCGCCGACAAGGCCGGCGACGGCACCACCGCCGCCACCGTGCTCGCAGAAGCGATCTTCACCGAGGGCCTGCGCCACGTCACCGCGGGCGCGAATCCCATCGCCCTGCAGCGCGGCATCAATGCCGCCGCCACGGCCGCCGGCCAGGCGATCGCCAGCGCCGCGATCAAGTGCAAGGGCAAGCAGGATCTCCAGAACGTCGCCACCGTCTCCGCCAATCATGACGCGGAGATCGGCCGCATCATCGCCGAGGCGATCGACAAGGTCGGCGCCGACGGCGTGGTCGAGGTCGAAGAAGGCAAGAGCGCCGAAACCGCCCTGGAATACGTCGAAGGCATGCAGTTCGACAAGGGCTACCTGTCGCCCTACTTCATGACCGATCCCGCCACGCAGGAATGCGTGCTGGAAGACGCCCTGATCCTGATCTACGAAAAGAAAATCAGCAACCTGCCCGACCTGCTGCCGCTGCTCAACAAGGTGGCGATGGCGCAGAAGCCGCTGCTGATCATTGCCGAGGACGTCGAGAACGAAGCCCTCGCGGCGCTGGTGGTCAACCGCCTGCGGGGCGTGCTGAAGATCGCGGCTGTGAAGGCCCCGGGCTTCGGTGATCGCCGCAAGGCGCTGCTGGGCGACATTGCCGTGCTGACCGGCGGCACCTTCCTTTCCGAAGACCTGGGCCAGAGCCTCGAGTCGCTCGAGCTGACCGCCCTGGGCAGCGCCAAGAAGCTGGTGATCGACAAAGACAACACCACCATCATTGAAGGCGCCGGCAAGAAGAAGGACATCAACGGCCGGTGCGAGCAGATTCGTCGGCAGATTGAATCCACCACCAGCGATTACGACCGCGAGAAGCTCCAGGAGCGACTCGCCAAGCTGACCGGTGGCGTGGCGATCATCCACGTCGGCGCGATGACCGAAATCGCCATGAAGGAAAAGAAGGATCGCGTCGACGACGCCCTGCACGCCACCAAGGCGGCCGCTCAGGAAGGCTTCGTGCCCGGCGGCGGCGTGGCGTTCATCCGTGCGATTGCCGCGGTGGATGCCGCCCGCGCCAAAGCCAAGGGTGACGACAAGCTCGGCTGCGACATCGTCGCCAAGGCCCTCGAAGCCCCGCTGCGTCAGATCGTCGACAACAGCGGCGAAGACGGCTACGTGGTGGTCGAGAAGGTCAAGGAAGCCAAGGGCAACCAGGGCTACAACGCCGCCACCGGCGCGTACGTCGACATGGTCAAGGAAGGCATCATCGACCCGGCGCTGGTCGCCCGCACCGCCCTGATCAACGCGGCGTCTGTGGCCGGCCTGATGCTCACCACCAACGTGCTGGTGACCGAGCTTAAGGACGACAAGGCCGCGGTCGAAGGCGCTGTGAGCTAAGCCAGCGGAGCGATGAACCACAGAGGCACAGAGGAACACAGAGATAAACTCACCGAGCAGGTCATCGGGTTGGCGATTGAAGTGCATCGCCAACTCGGGCCTGGATTGCTTGAGTCAGCATACGAAGCCTGTCTTGAGCATGAGTTCAAACTCGCTGGTGTCCCTGTGGAGCGTCAGGTTCCCCTGCCCTTGCAGTACAAGGGACTGAACCTGTCCGCTGGGTATCGCCTTGACTTATGGGTCCAGCGAAAGCTGGTGCCTGAAGTAAAAGCAGTTGAGCAGCTGCTGCCAGTCCATGAGGCACAGCTGCTTACCTATTTACGGCTAAGCAATTGTCACGTTGGCCTGCTGCTGAACTTCAACGTATCCAAGCTACGCGACGGCATTAAACGTATGGTCCTCTGACCTTCTCTCGGTGTTCTCTGTGCCTCTGTGGTGAAAAAAAATGGCTACCACGCGCGATTATTACGAAGTGCTGGGCGTCGACAAAGACGCTTCCGCGGACGACGTCAAACGCGCGTACCGCAAGCTGGCCATGAAATATCACCCGGACCGCAATCCGGATGACAAGGACGCCGAAGCCAGGTTCAAGGAAGCCGCCGAAGCGTACGAAGTCCTCAGCGATCCGCAGAAACGCCAGCGCTATGACCAGTACGGCCACGAGGGGCTGCGCGGCTCAACCGGCCACAACTTCTCGGGCATGGATGTCAATGACATCTTCTCCATGTTCGGCGACATCTTCGGCGACATGCTCGGCGGCGGTGGACGCGGGCGCGGCGGACGCCGGGCCGGACGCGGTTACGACCTGGAGACGGAAACGGAAATCAGCCTGCGGGACGTGCTCACGGGCGTCGAACGCGAGATCGAGTTTGTCCGCCAGGACCTGTGCGAAACCTGCCAGGGCAACGGCGCCAAACCCGGCACCAAACCCGTCGCCTGCGTCACCTGCGGCGGGCAGGGCAAGGTCGCCCAGACCGGCCTGGGCGGCATGTTCCGCATGGTCACCACCTGCCCCGCCTGCGGTGGACAAGGCCAGGTCTACCGCGACAAATGCCCCGCTTGCCAGGGCGCCGGTCGCCAGCCCAAACGGCGCGTGCTCAAAGTCCAGATTCCGGCCGGCATCCACGATGGCCAGGCAATCCGCGTGCGCGGCGAAGGCGAGCCCGGCGCCGGCGGCGGCCCCCGCGGCGACCTGCATGTCGTCGTGCGCGTGGCGGATCACGACCTGTTCACACGCGAACAGGATCACCTGGTCATGCAGATGCCCATCAGCTTCACCCAGGCGGCCCTGGGCGCCAAGGTCACCGTCCCCACCCTCGACGGCCAGACCGAAGTCACCATCCCCCCCGGCACCCAGCACGGCCACATCCTGCGGCTGTCAGGCCTGGGACTGCCCAGCTTGCGCAGTGAACGCCGGGGCGACATGGCGGTCATCGTCAAAATCGAAATCCCGCGCAAGCTCACCAAGGAACAGGACCGCCTGCTCCGCGAGTACGCCAAGACCGAAAAGTTCGACGTGCTCCCGGAAAACAAAGGCTTCTGGGACAAGATCAAGGAAACCCTCGCCGGCCAGTAAGCAACCCCACCGAGGCGCGCCATGAACACCACTGAATCACCCAATCCCAATGAACCGCTCAGCGATGACGCGCTGGTGGATGAAACTGCCGCCGACGTGCATGCCCCAGCCGAGGGCCAGGACGAACTGACGCAACTGCGCCTGCAGGTCGAGGAACTCGAACGGCAACGCGAGGAGCTGAAAAGTCAGGTCCTGCGCGGTCTGGCGGATTACCAGAACCTCGCCCGCCGCAGCCGGATCGACGCCGAGAACGCCCGCCAGCAGCAGACCATGGCCATCGCCCGCGCCCTGCTGCCCGTGGCGGATCATTTCGACCGCGCTCTGGAATCCGGCGGCGAAGACGGCAGCAAACTCCGCGAAGGCCTGCGTATCGTCCGCGACGAGCTGACCAAAGCACTGAACCAGTTCGGCGTGCAGCCCATGGCCGTCGAAGTCGGCGCGGAGTTCGATCCCACCCGCCACGAAGCCCTGCTGCGCCAGCCGGTGGAAGGGCTCGCTGCCAACCACATCGCGGCGGTGCTGCAGATCGGCTACACCATCGACGACAAAACCCTCCGCCCCACTCAGGTTGCCGTCACCCCCTGACCCGTCTCTGTAAATCTGACTGTTGCTCAAGGCAACACAACCCGACTGATCCTGCAATCAAACGCTTAGAAACCAGCCCAAAACACGATTAGCCATAGAGGCACAGAGTGCACAGAGCAATGCTCACGGAGAACAACTGTCACGGTGCGGGATCGGACATCTTCTCGTGCTGGCACTCAGTGTCCTCTGTGTCTCTGTGGTGAGTTTGGGGGAATGCTTTCTTACCCGCTTGGAGTCACCGCCATGCCCACCTACGAATACGCCTGCCAGGCCTGCGACCACACGTTTGAAGAGTTTCAGTCCATCACCGCGTCAGCGTTGCGCAAGTGCCCCAGTTGCGGAAAAAACAAGCTCAAACGACTGATCGGCACCGGCGCGGGCATCATCTTCAAGGGCGGCGGCTTCTACGAAACCGACTACCGCTCCGACAGCTACAAGAAAGCGGAGAAAGCGGAAAAGGATTCGAGCAGCCCGAAGACTGACAGCAGCGCGAAATCCGACAGCACCACCAAGAGCGAAGCCAGCACCACGGCCAACTCCTCCGCCGATAGCGCCAGCAAACCCGCCAAAGCCAAGGCCGAGAGCAAGCCCGCCAAACCCGGCAGCAAAGCTAAAAAGTAAGCGCGCTTGCCAACCTGTAGGGCGCGCTGTGCGCGCGTCTGCAACACCTGCGCGCATGCTGTTTCGTCAGTGACCCCGTACGGAACCGCAAGCTCATCTCATCCGTGTGCTGCGCTCACGCCACCACCAGCAGACCGCTCCACAGCAGCCAGTAGGCGAACGGCGCCACCACAATGGGCGAGTCCACCACATCCAGCACGCCGCCGAATCCGGGGATGCTCGAGCCCGAGTCCTTGATGCCGGCATCGCGTTTGAACAGGCTCGCCACCAGGTCGCCGAATTGTCCCAGCAAACCCAGCAGCAGCCCGGCAACGCCACACGCCGGGATGCAGAATGTCTCGGGGGCGAAAGTCCGCCGGCCGTCTTCCCAGTCGTAGCTGCCCACGATGCCGAAGTGGTTGCTCACCCACGCCAGCCCGGCTGCGACCAGACCCGCGAAAATCATGCCCCCCGCCAGCCCTTCCCAGGTCTTGCCCGGACTGAGCCAGGGAATCAGCTTGTGGCGGCCCAGGAAGCGCCCGGTGAAGTAGGCGCCGATGTCGCAGCTCTTGACCACCAGGATCAGCCCCAGCACCAGCCACCCGCTGTGCCAGCGGCGAATGGCGCACAGGAAACCCGGCAGCAAACCCATGTAGATCAGGGCGAAACTCGTCAGCGCCGCCGCCATCACTGCGCCTTCCGTGCGGTGCCGCATCCACGAATGACGCAGCAGCGTGGCGATGAACAGCAGCACGAACAGCGAAGCAAAAATCGCCATGGTGGTGCGGGCGTCGGTCTTCTGCGGCAAGGCGAACATCAGCAGGCAACCGCTCACGCCCGCCAGCGTCAGCAGACCCAGATGCGGCTCCTGCCCCTTGGCGGCGACGATCCGCGCCAGTTCGCGCGCCCCGAGCACAATCAAGGTCAGAAACACCGCCAGCAGCGGCAACCCGGCGGGCAGGTGGTCCCGGCCGTTGAACACGTCCTGCCAGACGGTGCCCGCAATGGAAACTTGATCCAGCCGGTTGTCCAGATAGAACAAGCCCAGCATGGCTGCGATCATGATGGAACCGAAGGTCAGACGTTGCGACAGCATGGGGCGGCATCCTACCAAAGCCGAGGTGATCAAGACGAAGTAAACCGCCGTTTCCACCGATCCCGCCGGGCGACTATGATGCTCGGTCTGATGATCATCCTTGACGCCCAACATCTGACCAAACGCTACGGCGGCCGCGTCGTGGTCAACGACGTGAGCTTTCGCGTCGGCCAGAGCCAGATCGTCGGCCTGCTGGGCCGCAACGGCGCCGGCAAGACCACCAGCTTCCGCTCGGTCATCGGCATGATCGAGCCCGAAGCCGGCCAGGTGCAGTTCAACGGCCAGGACATCACCCGCCTGCCGATGTACAAACGCGCTCAGCTCGGCATGGGCTATCTCGCCCAGGAGCCCAGCGTCTTCCAGCGCCTCTCCGTTGAGGACAATCTCATGGCGGTGCTGGAAACCCGGCCCATGACGCGCGGCCAGCGGCGCGGCCGGGCTGAGGAACTCATGGCGCAGTTCGACCTGACCAAGCTCCGCAAGCAGCAGGCCCGCACGCTCTCGGGCGGGGAACGCCGCAAGCTGGAAATCGCCCGCGCGCTGGTCAGCGATCCCGCCCTCATCCTGCTCGACGAACCGTTCTCCGGCGTCGACCCGCTGGCGATCGAGGAACTGCAACGCGAGATCCGCCGGCTGCGCGATCAACACCACATCGCCATGCTGGTGACCGATCACAACGTGCAGCGCACGCTGGAAATCGTCGATCACGCCTATGTCATTTTCGAGGGCAAAGTCTTTGCCGAAGGCTCGCCCCGCGAAATCATCAACAACGAACAGGTCCGCCAGCTCTACCTCGGCTCCACCTTCCGCGGCGACGAGTTCGACAACTGAAACACAGCCCCCGGAAGTTTTTCCCAGTGTCTTGTACAGTCCTTGGGAAGTACGTTTTCTCAGCACAGGATTCCAGCCATACCAGCGCCCCACGAACCCAACCGCAAACCGCGCGTCGGCGTGCCCGACGAACTGACCGACGCCCAGCGGGGCCTGCGCCTGCAGAAGGTGCTCGCCGACGCCGGCGTCGCCGCCCGGCGCACTTGTGAACAGCTTGTCGCCGAGGGGCGTGTGCGCGTCAACGGCAAGCTGGTCACCGGCCTGCCCGCGTGGGTCGATCCCGAGCAGGACAAGGTCACCGTCGACGGTCGGCCCGTGCCCATCGCGCCGCGCGACAGCGGCCCGCACGGCCGGCGGGTGTACATCCTGCTGCACAAGCCGCGCCATGTGATCACCACCACCAACGACCCCGAAGGCCGCAAGACGGTGCTGGACCTGATCAACGTGGACAATCTGCCGCGCGTCTTTCCCGTCGGTCGACTCGATCACGACACCACCGGCCTGATCCTGCTGACCAACGACGGCGACCTGGCGCAGCGCCTGACCCATCCGCGCTTCGGCGTCATGAAGCAGTACATCGTCTCCATCCGTGGCCGACTGACCGAGCAGGACATCACCATCCTGCAGCGCGGCCTGTACCTCGCCGACGCCAAGGGCCGCTCCAAACGCGCCAAGGTCGCCGGGGCGGAACTGCTGGGCTATGGCACCGGCACCGCGGGCGATCGCACCCGTTTGTCCATTCATCTGCGTGAAGGCCAGAACCGCGAAATCCGCCGGCTGCTGGCGCGGCTCGGTTACAAGGTTCGCCGCCTGCAACGCGTGGCGATCGGCCCGCTGAGCCTGCGCGGCCTGCCGCTGGGCCAGTGGCGCATGCTCACCAATGGTGAAGTCAAAGCTCTGTTCGCCTGCACCAATGCGGAGGACGAACCGCAGTTCGGCGGCGGCACGGGCCGGCCGTTCCCCCCACGCTTCCAAAGCCGGGGACCTCGCACCGTCGGCGGCAAACCTGATCCGGCAGCCGGGGGAACATCCAGCACAGGCGGCGGCAAGCCGCGCGGCGCGAAGCCGACAGGAGGAAAGCCAACCGGCGGCAAACCGGCCGGCAGAAAGCCGACGGGTGGCAAGCCGACCGGCGACAAGCCGCGCTCATTTGGGAGCAAGCCCAGCTTTGACCGCAGCAAATCACCGCGCCCACGCGATGGCGGCAAGGGCAAAGGCGGCAGCAGTCGGGGAACCGGCGGCAGCGGTGGTGGCGGTCGTCCTCGTCGCCCACGCGGTTAATAACCGGGCATCATGAGATGTACGCCGGCATGGGCGCCGCACAACTGGCGAGCAGGTCGTCGGTCATCCACGGCAGCGCTTCGAGCTTTTGCCGCAGACCCTTGGGCATTTCCTTGCCCTCGCGTTCATGCCGGGGCCGGCTCTTCCAACGGCGGTGAACCCACAGGTATTGCCCGGGCACGCGGCGGATCATGTTTTCAATGGCGCGCATGTAGCGGGCGGTGACGTAATACACCGGGTCCGGCTGCTCAGTCCAATCCCGGGGATAAATGATGTCCGTCGCGCCCAGCTCATACTGGAAAGCGCCGCCGACGCGCCCGGCATAGCCACAGACCACCGGCACGTTCTGGCTGATCGCCAGCAGCGCGATGGATTTATAGGTGCTGGCGAGTTTGCCGAAGAACGGCACAAACACGCCGCGGTCGCCGGCGTTCTGGTCGGCGATGAAGCCCAGCACGCCGCCGGCGCGCAGCACTTCGAGCATGCGGTCGGTGGCGTCCCATTTGACGATGACTTTGAGCCCGCGCTTCTCGCGGATGCCGGTGACCCAGTTGTTGATCAGGTCGTTGTCCAACGGGCGGGCGAGGGCTTTGATGCGATAACCCAGCAGCGCCAGCATGGTGCCCATGACTTCCCAGTTGCCCACGTGGCCGGTCAGGGAGATGACGGGTTGGCCGGCGTTGAGCAGGCGCAGCCCGGGGCTCAGTTCGTCCAGCCGCAGGCGGACGTAGTCCCCCCAGTTGGCGTGATGGAGCTTGCGCGCCGAGTAGGTGACTTCGACGATGAGCTTGAGCAGATGTTCGAACGACTGCTGGATGATGAGCTGGCGCTGGGCGACGGGCAGTTCGGGCATCGCCATGCCGAGGTTGTGCTCGGCGCGGCGGCGGTGGCGGTGATCCAGCCGATGCAGCATTTGGCCGATGGCGGTGAAGGTGCGGAAGTTCGCCTCCACGGGGAAGGCGGTCAGGCTCATCTCCGCCAGCCGGGCCGCCAGGTACTGCCCCCACATGCCCAGTTTGGTCTTGGGTCGCGCCATGGTTGCAGGTGGGGATTAGGACTATTTCAAAAAAAGATTTACCACTGAGGCACAGAGGACACAGAGCAGGACACCGAGAGAAAGGCAAACCAATTGTGGGTTGGACTGTTTTCTGCTGTCTGAACTCGGTGCTCTCTGTGTCTCTGTGGTGAGTATTGATTCGAGTGCGGTGCTCAGCGCTGGTAGTAGCCGATCATCACCAGGAAGCGGTTCTGGTTGAGAATGGGCACGCTCAGACGGGTGGCTTCGGCGACCAATGATTGGTAAGCCTCATACTTCTTGACCGCGGCAGTGTGCGTCTGGATGACCTGCGGATCGACTTCCGTTTCCGACAGCACTTCCGGCAGCGGCGGCTCCACGCCCAGCACGAGGAAATCGACATCGTAGGTCAGCTTGCGATCGGCTTCGCCGCGCGCCACGCGGGAGACGAGGTCGCCGCCCCACTCGACCACCATGTTCTCGATGCGGCGGCGATCGGAGACGGTCGCCTCGCCGGTGGTGTCGATGTCGAACTCGCCCCAGACGTAAAACTTGAAGCGGATGTCCGGGTCGTAGACCAGGTTGGCGATGATGTCGCCTTCAAACACTTCCTTGCCGGTCTCCTTGCGGACCACGCGGGCGACGGAGGAGTTGTCAAAGACGTTGACCACTTCGATGGTGGCTTTGCCGCGGTACTCGTTCTGGGCGTTGCGCACGACGCCGGTGCGGCGGTCGTAGACTTCAAACGTGATGCCGGTGATGACGTGATCGTGCTTGCCCAGGTCGATGTAGACGAGGTTCTGTTCCAGCGGCACCGACAGCACATGGCCGTCGGGCAGCGTGGAGGGGTCGATCTTGCCCAGCGGGGTGCGGGGGGTCTGATCGGTGAGCACCTTGATGCGCGACTTGAGGTCGGCAATCTCGGCGTCCTTCTGGGCGATGGTGCTGTCCTTCTCGGTGATGGAACCGGTCAACTCGCGGCGGACGCGGGTGAGATCGCCATCGAGCGTTTTGACCTGGTTGTCGGCCGCCGCACGGAACTTGTCCACGCTCGCCTGCAAGGTGCTGATCTGCTGCTGGAGCTTCTGCACGCTGGCGTTGTAGTCGCGTTCCACCTGCGCCTTGGCGGCTTCGGCGGCCTGGGCGCGCCGGTCGGCGGCGCCGTACTTGTCCTCCAGTTCCTTCTCCAGCGCGGCGGCGGCCTGCATCTCAGCGCGCAGCCGGCGGATTTCGCGGATCAGCGTCTGGCCTTCGCCCAGCTCCAGCGACGCCATTTCGCCGTCGATGGCGGCAATGGACGCCTGCGCGGAGCCGATGATCTTCTGGCGCAGGTCGCTGGACTCGCGCAAGAGCTGGCCGACCACCGTGCCCTCGGCGGCTTTGAGCTCGACGATGGCGGGGTTGCGGTCTTCCTCGGTGCTGACATACTCGCGCAGCGAATCGTCGGCACGCTGCTGAGCGACCTGCGCGTCCTTGATCTGCGTCGAGAAGATAATGGCCAGCACCAAGCAGATAAGGAAGCCAAAGCCCAGGATGACCGTGGTCCAGATCAGGCCGGTGTTGGCGCCTGCGCGTCGAGCCATGAGTTACCTCCACAGCAGGGGGAATGCGCGACTATGACAAGTGTCGTCGGGGCAATGGGTTTGGTCAAGTTCCCCTGCGTGAAAATCCGACCAGCGCCCCGCGCGGTGCTGCCTATAATGCCCGCAATGGCTCCCCACCCGACGCCTTCTGCACCCGTCCCCCACCCGCACCGCCCGGCGCTCGACGCCGCTGCGGTCGCGGGAGACCCCGGCAGCACCGGTCATTCCCCCGCCCCGGCCCGGCTGGCGCGCGTCGGCTGTGTGAGCTATCTCAACGCCAAACCGCTCATCGAGGGCCTCGCGGAAGCCGGCGACGTGGAAGTCCAGTACGACGTGCCCAGCCGGCTGTGCGACGATCTGGTCACCGGCGCGGTGGATCTGGCGCTCTGCTCCATCATCGACTACTTCCGCACCCCCGGCCTGCGGCTGGTCCCCGTCGGCGGCATCGGTTGCCTGGGACGCACCCTCACCGTGCGCCTGTTCAGCCGCGACCCCATCGCCCAGCTCACGCAAATCCACGCCGACACCGACAGCCACACCAGCGTCGCCCTGCTGCGCGTGGTGCTGGCGGAACAGTTCAACATCACGCCGGAGCTGGTCCCCTTCCGGGCTGCGAACTACGACTACGCCAGCCATCTGGATGATCCCGACCGCCCGCGCGCCATGCTGCTCATCGGCGACAAGGTGGTCACCCGCTCGCCCAAGGCGGTCGAGTTCCCGCATCAACTGGACCTGGGCGAAGCCTGGCGGGCGCTGACGGACCTGCCCTTCGTCTTCGCCATGTGGATGACGCGCCAGGAGGTGGACCTGGGACCACTCCCCGCCCGGCTGGACGCCCTCTGCCGCGCCAACGATCCCCGCCGCGCCGCCATCGCCATGCAGCATGCCCAGGCGCATCGCTGGCCCACCGACCTGGCGCAACATTACCTCGCCCAGCTCCTGCATTACGAGATCGGCCCCGAGCAACTGACCGCCGTCCGGCGCTTTGCCGACCTGGCGCATCGGCACGGCGTGATCGACCACCCCCGCCCTCTCGACCTCTACCCATGTCCGTAACGCGCCCCCGTCGCCCGCGCTACCGCAGCGACGCCATGGCTCAACTGGCGCGCCAGCTTCATTTTGCCGCCCCGGAGATCAAGCGCGAACAGGTCCGCCGCGCCGAGCGACTCCATGACGAACTCAACCCTACGCACAATTATCCCTTCGATTTCATCCAATACCGCATCACCGGCTACCGCCGGGAAATCGCCGCGGAAATCAGCGCGGACCTGATCCTCGTCGGCGACGCCCTGCTGCCGGACCTGCGGCAATTCATTGACGAACTGAGCCGCTCGGTCGGCATGCCCAGCACCCAATCCGAGCCGACGCTCGGATTGGAAGAACTCGCCCGCGAGCTGCGGGTCAGCGTGCGCACAGTGCAACGCTGGCGCCGGGAGGGTTTGCGCTGGCGCTGGGTGCTCGAAGCCGGCCAGCCGCGCAAACGCCTGGGCTTCACCCGCAGCGCGGTGGCGCGGTTTACCCAGGATGCTCAACCCCGGCTGGCGCGGGCGGCACAGTTTTCCCGGCTGACGCGCCCCCAGCGTCAGCGGCTGCTGGAACGCGCCCGCCGGCTGACTCTGGCGCAGCCGGTGACGCTCAACCAGGTCGCCACGCATCTGGCGCGCCGCACCGGACGTGCGGTGGAAACGGTACGGCAACTGCTGCTGCAACACGACCAGCGCCATCCCGAGGCAGCGCTGTTCGCCGACCGCGACCGCCCGCTGACCCGCGCCCAGCGGCACGCCGTCTGCCGGGCGTACCGGCGCGGCATCCCAGTCGCCAGGCTGAGTGCGCAATTCGGCCGGGTGCGCTCCGGCATTTACCGCACCATCCGCCAGCGCCGCGCCATGGCGCTGCAGCGGTTGCCGTTGCGCTATCACCACCTGCCGCAGTTCACCGCACCCGATGCGGCGGCGCAATTGACGACGGCGGGATGGCCTACGGAGCCGGCGCCGCGCCCGGTGGTGGTCGCCGATCTCTCCGCCGAGTTGGCGCCGTGGTTTGCCGCACCGGCCGGGCCGGTCGTTTCCGGTTCGGCGGCGCTGCTGGGTTATCACTTTCATCTTTGGCGTGCCGACCAGGCGCGGAGGCAGCTTGATCCCCATGAGCCGCGCAGCGGGGCGCTGCGGCAGATTGAAGCCGACCTGCAGGCAGCACGGACGATTCGCCGGCAGTTGCTGGCGGACCACCTGTGGATGGTGCTGAGTCTGGCGCGGCAGCAATGGGCGGATCATGCCGGGGGCGTGGCGCGGCTGCTGGAATTGCTGCTGGCGGGGGTGCAGGTGCTCGACGATGCGGTGCTGCAGTTCGAGCCCGGACGCAATCGCAGTTTTGAAAGCTTTCTGCAATGGCGTCTGCAGCGGGCGTATGCCCTCGCCATGGAACCCCCACCCGGCGCGCCGCGGGCGCACCGGCGCATCGAGCCCGAAGCCCTGGCGCAGCGGATCAGCCAGCAACTGCGCCGGCTGGGCATTGCTGACGCGCCAGCGGCGCAAAAATATCCCCGGCGCCAAGTCCGGGGATAGCCGAGGGACGTTCAGGTTGAGTTGCAGCGTCGGATTATTCCGCAGGCAATTGCAGCAGGCGGAAGCTGCCCGAACCACGGATGATGACGCGGACGCGCACCGGTTTGGTCAGGTCGTGCTGCTTGAGTTCGTCGATCAGGTTCTGCACGCTCTTGACTTCCTGACCCATGACTTCGGTGATGATTGCTCCGCGCGGGATGCCTGCTGCGAAGGCGCTCGAGCCGCGTCGGACCGACGCCACCAGCACGCCGGGCTGGAAGTCAATGCGGGCGCGTTGGGCCAGCTCAGGCGTGAGGGTTTCCAGTTGTTCCAGGCCCAGTTTGCTGAGCATTTCGTAATCCGCCTGGGCAGGATCGGCTTGCTCAGCGGGTTCGTCACCGCCTTGCGGCGCGCCCATGGCGACCCGGTCGGGCAGGACGCCGATCGTGACCTGGGTTTTGTGCTCCTTGCCATCGCGGAAGAGGACGACTTCGACCTTTTCGCCGGGGCGGATGCGGGAGACGCTGTTGCGGAGCGTGGCGGCATTGGCGAACCGTTGGCCATCGATGCTGATGATGATGTCGCCGGGCTTGATGTCGGCATTGGCGGCGGGGCTGTCGGGGACCAGTTGATCGACCAGCACGCCCTTGCCGGTGTAGCCGAAGGTCTGCGCCATGCCGGCGTCAAGATCGCTGATGCCGATGCCCAGGAAGCCGCGGGTGACCTTGCCGTTGTCGAGCAGTTGATTGACGACGTAGACCACGTCCTGCACGGGGATCGCCAGGCCGATGCCGGAGAACAAGCCGGTGCGGCTGGCGATGGCGGTGTTCATGCCGACGACTTCGCCGTAGATGTTGGTCAGCGGGCCGCCGGAGTTGCCGGGGTTGATGGCGGCGTCAGTCTGGATGAAGTTCTCATAGCCCCCGCGGTCAGCCAGAATGCCCACGCCGTTGCGTTCGGTCGCCGAGACAATGCCCTGGCTCATGGAGAATTGAAACTGCAGCGGTGAGCCGAAGGCGAAGACGATGTCGCCCTGCTGCACCAGTTCGCGGGCGGCTTTGGCGGGGATGACCGGGCCCTCCACCTTCAGGACGGCGATGTCGGTCTTGGGGTCACGGCCAACGACTTTCGCCATCCGCTCGGAGCCGTCATGAAACTTGACTTTGATCTCATCCGCCACGGTGTCGCCGTCGCGCAGGGTGACGACATGGTTGTTGGTGACGATGTGGCCGGCGTTGTCGAACACCCAGCCGGAGCCGGCGCCCATGGGAATGGTCGGGTTGTACTTGTCCAGATCCTCGCGGTCGGGTTGCTCTTCCCGCTCCTGCTGCTGACGGAAGCGGTCCCGGAACTGTTCGGGCAACATGTTGGGGGGAAAGAAAAATTCAAAGGGGCTGCCCTCGCCGTGCTGGCGCACATTGCGGGCCTGTTGCGACACCTGGATATGCACAACGCTGGGTTCGACCACCTTGCCCACGTTGCGGAAGGCGGAACTGAGCTGCGCCAAAGCGTCGCTGTGTTCGAGCGATTGCTGAATAAGCTGGATTTCGGCGGCTTTCTGGGTGTAGGTCAGGTTGCGGGTCAGGCGCGGGCCGGCCACCATCACCACCAGAACCGTGAGAATCAGCACCAACGTCGGACCATACCAGCGAATGCGTGACATCTTTGAAATCTCCATGCGGTGCGCCCCCGGCGCGGGGACCAACCTGTACGGACGTCGTGGGGATGCCTTCCCCATCGTCAACTGGATCACTGTTGATTCTACGCGGCAGTTCCCCGTCGGGTTGCGTGGTGCAAGGATTGCAATTCACTGACCCCGCCGAAACGAGCCGGAAGCGTCAGCGCCGGGAGGGGCGCGCGCTGGCCAATGGCTTCACCGCTACACATCCGATTCACGGCCACCGGGCGCTCTGCCCGTCGGTGACGCTTCCGGCTCGTTCTGCCAGTCACCTGTTATGCTTTGACAGCTTGGTCCCCTCACGCAGGAAACCGCCCATGCCCCAGCGTTTTGCCCAGTTGCACGTCGTGCGCCACCCGGTGGTCACGCATATGCTCAGTGAAGCCCGCGATCAGGCGACGCCGCCCGCCCGGTTCCGCCAGTTGCTGTCCCACATCGGGCAACTGCTGGCGTATGAAGCCACGCGCGACCTGGCGCTGGACCCGGTGGATGTGCAGACGCCGATGGAAGTCTGCCGCGGCGCCCGGTTGCGTTTGCCGCTGACCATCGTGCCGATCCTCCGCGCCGGGCTGGGCATGGCGGACGGCGTGCATGAGCTGTGGCCCGAAGCGCAGATGGGACATCTGGGCATGTTCCGCGATGAGCACAAACTCACCCCGGTCAGCTATTACGAGAAGCTCCCGGCGCGGATTGCCGACGGCCCGGTGCTGCTGGTCGATCCCATGCTGGCGACCGGCGGCAGCGCGGTGGCGGCGATCAAACTCCTCCAGGAGCGCGGCTGCGAGGATGTCCGCATGATCTGCCTGATTGCCGCCCCCGAAGGCGTCCAAACCGTCATGGAGCAGACCGGCGGCATTCCGATTTACACCGCTGACCTCGACCGCCAGCTCAATGAAAAGGGTTACATCCTGCCCGGGCTGGGCGATGCGGGCGATCGGTTGTTTGGGACCACGGGGTGAGGGCGCGTCCCGAGGGGGCTGGCAAGCTAGCTTGCCAGCTAATCCCGCTGCGGGTTTATTCGCTGGGGGTTTTGGGTTCTTCCTTGGTTTCATTCTTGGCGCCGCCGAGCAGGCCGCCCAAGCCCTCGAGCACTTTGCCGGTTTCTTCCGCGGCTTTCTTGCCGACGTCGCCGACTTTCTCGGCCGCGCCGCCGACGGCTTCCCCCACCACCTTGCCGGTGTCCTGTCCGAGCTTGCCGACATCCTTGGTCACATCTTCGACTGCGCCGGTTAAATTGCCGCCAACACCGCCGATGGTTTTGACGCCCAGGTCGCTGATGGCTTTGACGCCTTCAAGCCCCTTGGTCAGTTCCTGGCCGATTTCCCCAGGGATCAGCCCGCCGCCCTGTTCGACGATGGCGGTCAGCAGCGACTGGACGATGACCGCGACCACGTCTTTCATCTGGGCGCCGGCGTCTTCCGCCGAGCCGATGTCGGTCAGCTCAATGTCCTTGGGCAGCTTGATGGTGGTTTCGACCGGCTTGAGCAGGCCGGCGATTCGCACCTGCACGGCAACCTCGCGCACGGTCAGGCGTTGGATGAGCATCTTCCGGCCGGGCTGGCTTGCCTGCGGCTCCGCCGGCGCGGGCTGTTTATCCTGCTCGCGCGTCTGCGACAGCTTCTGCAGGTTCTGGAGAATCTGGTCATAGTTGGCGCCGTCGCGCGTTTTTTCGATGCTCACCTGCACGCCCTGAAGCAGGATTTCCGGGATCACAATGGTGTCCTGCCGCAGCGAACCAGGTTGCACTTCCACCCGGCCCAGGTCCAGACGCAGGAAATTCTCCGCCTGGTAGCCCACCGGATTGCTCACGCGCAGGCCGTTGATCTGGCACTTGCCCGAGAAGATCGACAAGTCGATGTTGTCCACCCGCGTCGGCACGCCCAGGGCGACCGTGCCGCCGGTTTCCACCGCCGTTTTCGCCAGCGTGTCGATGTAGAACAAGGCTGCCCCCACCGCCAGCAGCAGCACGATCACCACCAGCAATACCAACCCGATGACGCCCTTGAGCAGGGTTTTGATGAGCTTCATGGTTCGCTCCTTACGTGGACAAGTCTGCGTAATCACGCTACATCGTATAGGCGAATACGATCTCCGTCCCGCACAAGGCATCTTCCGAGCATGGCGCAGTCCCGACCCAATATCATCCTCATCCTGACCGATCAGCAACGCGGCGACTGCCTGGGCATTGACCCGCACAGCCCGGACTGCCTGCAGACGCCCAATCTTGACTACCTCGCCCGGCGCGGCACGACCTTCCACCACAGCTATGCCGAGTGCCCCAGTTGCATCCCCGCACGCCGCTGCATCATGACCGGCACCGCCCCGGCGGCCAACGGCATGGTCGGGTTCATCGGCTCCAACTGGAATCCCTCCCACACCCTCGCTGGCGAACTGGGCAAGGCGGGCTACCAGACGGAAATGATCGGCAAACTCCATCTCCAACCCCCGCGCCATCGCTTCGGCTTCGACCGCGTGCAACTGGCGGACGCCACCCGCGGCAAGGACAACGAGTATGTCGAATGGCTGCGCGATTACCACCATCTGCATGATGTCGATCCCGGCATGGCGCACGGCGTGGCGAGCAACGGCTGGGTGGGTCGGCCGCATCATCTGCCTGAAACGCAGACCCACACCTACTGGGTCATCGAACAGGCGCTGCGCTTCCTGCAGCGCCGCGATCCGACCGTGCCGTTTTTCCTGAACCTTTCGTTCATCGAACCGCACCCCCCGCTGACGCCGCCGGCGTTTTACTACGACCGTTACATCAACCGTCAGCTCCCCCCGCCACAGATCGGCGACTGGGTGCGCCAGTGGGATAAACCCGAGCGTGGGCTCAATCCCAATGCCGCCGAAATGCGTTTGCCCGAGCATGACCTGCGCTGCGCCCGCGCGGCGTACTATGGCCTGATCAATTTCATTGACGACCAGATCGGCCGCTTCCTGCAATACACCAACCAGAGCAAGGACACCTTCGTCCTCTTCACCGCGGACCACGGCGAAATGCTCGGCGACCATCACCTGTTCCGCAAAACCTATCCGTATGAAGCTTCCGCGCGCGTGCCGTTCTTCGCCAGCGCCCCGCGCGACTGGGGCTATCCCGCCGAGCACACCTGCGACAGCGCGGTGGGTTTGCAGGATGTGATGCCCACGCTGCTGGACGTCGCCGGGGTGGAGATTCCCGACACCTGCACGGGCAAGAGCCTGCTGCCGATCATGCGCGGCGAGCAGTCAGCCGTGCGCGACATCCTGCATGGCGAACACGCCAGTTGCTACGAGAAACACCACGCCAACCATTACCTGACCGATGGCCATCGCAAGTACATCTGGCATTCGCAGCTTGGCCGGGAGCAGCTTTTTGATCTCGATGCCGACCCGCATGAGCTGCATGACCTGGCGCGCGACGCCGACGCGGAAAGCCAGCTCGCCCCGTGGCGCCAGCATCTGATCGAGGTCTTGCGCGATCGCCCCGAGCACTTCGTTGCCGATGGTCAGCTCAACCCCGGCCAGCCCCACGAAGCCCTGCTGCCCGGTTACGATGCAGCCAAGTGGTATCCGTTCCAGTAAGCAACTGTCACAACAGAACAGTCACCACAGAGGCACAGAGATCACAGAGAAGGCTCACCGAGGACTGCGGGAAAACCAGGATGTTTTCATGCTCGTCTCGCGCCTTGACTCTGTGTTCTCTGTGCCTCTGTGGTAGTTTTGAGATGATTTCAAAGTGAGCAAGCAGCGATGGGTAAGTCTTCCCGAGGGTTGGCGTCGCGCGTGATGCCCGCCCTGCCGTTTCCGGTCATCAGTGTCGAAGGCAATGTGCGCGAAGCCGGCGAGCAACTGGGCGCGCTGTGGATGGACGCCTACCAGCACGCGGCGGCGCAGCAGAAGCCGAAGGCGGCCCCGTGGTGGCAGCAGGCGGCGCACCGGAAGCTGATTCGCCAGTATGCCCCCTATTTGCCGGACTTTTATGCAGCATTGGCGCGGGGCGCGAAACTCAAACCCGAGCAGATCAGCGTCCGCGCGGTGGTCCCGCCGGCGTGCACCAGCTTCGCCCTGGCGCCGGCGGTCACGCTGGCGCACCAGCCCATCAGCGGACAGACCAAGGACACCAGCGTACTGCGGGGCCTCCAGATGCAGGTGCTGCGGCTGCGCTTCACCGATGGCGCGCCCAGTCATCTGATGGTGACCTATCCCACCTGGTTTGGCGGCTACGGCTTCGTGGCCGGCGGCTGCACGTTTTACGGCAATGCGCTGTACGTCGAGCCGCGCACGGATGGCAAGCTGCTGCTCGATGCCTTCGCCACGCTGGTGCATCACTGTCCGGACGTGGAGCACGTCATGCGGCTGGCGCGGGATTACCCGGTCGCCAGCGTCGGGCACTTCACGGTCGCCGATGAACAGGGCGGCATCGTGGGCTTGGAAAACGGCCCGGGCCCCACGTTGTTCTGCAAACCCCAGCGCGGGATTTATGTGCACGCCAACGCGGTGCTGCGCGACCGTCGGCTGCGCGCCAGCGAAGATCGGCGTGCCGATGAGAAACGTGATTTTCGCCGGCCGGATTCCGAAGCCCGCGTGGCGGCGTTAACCGCGAGCCTGCAAGCGGAGCGCGGCCGGTTGACCCCTCAACTGCTGTACGGCGCGCTGATGGATCACCACAACCACCCCGCCAGCGTGTGTCGGCATCAGTCCGATCAGGCGGCGACCACCGCCGTCATCATCGCCGAGCCGACACAGCGCCGATTGACCGCCGTGCGCGGACCGGCGTGCCAGAATTGGCCGCAACATTTTGCGGTGTGATTGATGTAGGTCCGGGCTCGCACGGACACCGTTGCACCCATCGCGCCCAGATGCCCGGGCCAGCCCGGACCTACAGTTGCAATTCACCCCTGGCCCAGCAGCTTCATCACATCTTTGAGGTCGGACCACACCTTGCGGCGATTGTCTTCGGTGTACTGTCGCAACAGATAGGCCGGGTGGAACGTGGGCATCACCGGGATATGCGGGCCCTGTGGGAACAGGGCGGCGAGGTTGTGCCATTTGCCGCGGATGCGGGTGATGCCGATGTCGGTTTGGAGCAGCAGCTTCGCCGCCGGGCCGCCGAGGGTGACGATGACCTTGGGCTGAATGGTGAGGATCTGCGTGCGCAGGAAGTCGGCACAGGCCGCCACTTCATCCGCCAGCGGGGTGCGGTTGCCCGGCGGGCGGCATTTGACCACGTTGGCGATGAACACCTGCTCGCGCGACAGACCCATCGCCACGATCATCTTGTCCAGCAGGTTGCCCGCCCGGCCGACGAACGGCCGACCCAGCCGATCTTCCGTTTCCCCCGGACCTTCGCCCACGAACATCAGGTCGGCGTCGAAGCTGCCTTCGCCAAACACGGTCTGCGTCCGGCTTTCACACAGCTTGCATTTGGTGCAGGAGCGGACCTGCTTCTCATCCAGTTCGGTCAGGATGGCGAGTTTGCGGTCAGCGGCGATCGGTTCCATGACGGGAATGCTCGGCGGCGCGCCGGCAAACAGCTCGGCGCCGCGGGTCGGGGCGGTGGTGGTGGGTGCAGGCGCAAAGCGCGGCGGCGCGGCAGGCGCGGCAGACGGAGCCGGCGCGGAGCGCGGCATGGCGGGACGCGCAGGTTGCTCGGGCGGAATTGATGCGCTGATGGAAAACCGGATTTCCGACTCGGCGGCCGCTTCGCCCAACGGCACGCTGTCCACGCCCAGCAAGGCGTCGGTGCCCACGTGCTGGCGCAGCAGCCGTCGACGGCGACGCGGATCATCCATGGACAAAGACGGATCAGTCATGCCAGCACAATAACAGGCCCCCCGGCATGGGCAAGCGATGTGACGGGCCGGAAGCGTCCGCGACGGACCGGGCCAGCGAACCTTGTGCAGGTGGGGTTTGGACCGGATTTGCTGGTTGCCGATGACGCTACCCGTCGCTCACGCTTCCGGCTCGTTCAAACAAGAAAATTGGCCCGATGATCACCAGCCGGGCAGATGCCGGGTGATCAGCAGCAGCGCGCCAATGACCACCGGCACCGAGGTGATCGCCACCGCCCACTCCGCCACGCGCCGGCCCAGCGGCGGGCGATGCTTGCCGATGGTTTCGATCATCAGCACGATCGCCACCACCCAGCCGAATTTGTAGGCGACCAGCCCATACAGGTCCGCGTGCTGGATCACCTTGGCCGCCAGCCAGTTCAATTCCTGTCCCCCGCTGTGCAGGATGGTCCAGGTGAAGAGCAGGTCGAGGCAGGACAGGAACAGAAACCAGGTGTACTGCTGGGGGTACAGCATCGGGCGGCGCAGGCGGCCGACAGTGGCGGTGGATCCGGGTCGATCAGCAACGGGACTGTCAGACATGGCGGCGGCCCCCTGAGCTACAGACTGCCGCTATTCTAGGCGGTGAGGTCGGTGGGGCCAAGACCAATCGGCTGCATCCGCTGGACTCACCAACGGAAGCGCAGGGTGAGTTCGGCAGCGGCTTGGGCGCCCGCAGCGCGACCGGCGGCGATCTGGTCTTCATTGATGCTGGCGACATGGCCATCGAGGGCGGCAAAGTTGGCGCTGCCGCCGTGGGGCACGCGGTACTGCCACTGTTCATTGCGGGTGCTGATGAATTCGTTATAGCTGGGACTGGCGGTGTAGCCGCGCGGGTTGTCCTTGCGGAACTCGATCAGATACAACCGGCCGCTGGGAGACACATCTTCCACCGCGGCCTCCTTGACCGGCACATATTGCTGACTGGGTCCGATCGACGTGCCGGGGGCGGGTTTGAGTTGGGCGAACGTCGGGTTGATGCCGTAGGCCTCGTGATAATGCTTGTGCTGCGCGTAACTGGCGGTGTCACCCAGATAATTGCGCGAGGCGCCGTTGAGGGTGTTCCAGGCGCCAGGCTGCAGCGCCAAGCCGGTGTAAAACGTGGAGATGTTGGCGTTCCAGTCTTCGCGCAACTGCCCGGAAGGACAGACCAGCGGCGAAGGCGACGCCGGTGGTGCGGTCTGGGCGAGATTGGGGCTCAGGTACTCGCCCTGAATGAGCGCTCCCATGCCGTTCCAGCCATAGGACTGATCTGCCCAGGACAGCGTGAACGCCTTGGCATGGGTGGCATATGCCGGCAGCAGGTAGAGATAGTCCGCGGCATACGCGCCGGCGGCGGTCATGACCTGACTGAGGTTGGTTTGGCAGATGGTGCGGCGCGCCGCTTCCCGGGCGCGCGTCAGGGCCGGCAGGAGCAGCGCCATCAAGAGGCTGATGAGAGCCAACACCACCAGCAGTTCGATGAGCGTGAACCCGCCCGGGCGGGCGTCTCCTGGGTTTCCAGTGCCAGCCGATTTTGAACATGGCGCGCTGGACCAGGCGACTGATGGGGCATATTTGGCGGTGTTCATGCGGGTATCATGATAGAAAGCCAGCTGTTCCAAGTCGTTCGCGCAGGTCCGTATGGAAAATATCAAACATCGCACATCGCCTTCGGAACAGGAGGGCTATCACGTTCAACTGCGGCCGCTGCCCCGACTGTTGCCGGAGCTCAACGCCGTGGCGCGGATCCAGATCACCCGGGCGTTGCCGCCGCTGCGGCGGCTGACCAAAGCGCCGACGCTGGCGCTGTTGTTTCCGCGCCGCGGCGGCCAGCGCTTTCAGATTGACGACCTGTGGTATGCGCCGCGCGGCGGCGAGCTGCTGCTGATACCCGTCGGCAGCCGGATACGCACCGGCGCTGAGCCGATCACTCGGATCGAAGGCTACGATCTGTACCTGCAGATGAACTGTCCCCGGCCCTTCCTGGGCGATCGGGTGCATGAGCCGATCCGCACCCGGCTGTTGCGGCTGGGCCCCCAGCTGACCAAAGCACCGCGTGGGGCGCAGGAAAAACTACGGACGCTGCATCAGCACGCCGGCGCGGCACGGAACGAGTTGACGGTGACGCGCATGGTTCTGCTGCTGGGCGGCCTGCTGTTGGACGTGCTGGACGCCGTGGAGGCGGAACGTCGACCCGCTGGCGATTCCTATGTCGATGACGCCGAGTGTTTCATGCGGGCCCAACTCACCGAGCCCTTGAATCTGACCCGGTTGGTGCAACACACCGGTTACAGTCGCTCGGCGTTGGTGGAAGGCTTCCGGCGCGAGCGCGGCGTGCCGCCGATGGAATGGTTTCTGCGCCTGCGGATTGAGCAAGCGCGCCGCCTGCTGGCCGATCCCGACCTTTCCATCAGCGTCATCAGCGCCCAGCTGGGCTTTACCTCTTCGCAGTATTTCGCCACGGTGTTCAAGCGCTTCGAGTCCTGCACGCCCACGGATTACCGCCTGCGGATGCGCGAAGCAAGCTGAACTCAGCGCGGGGCGACGGTTTCCAGCGACAGCACCCGATTGAGCACCGCCGGGCCGCTGGTTTCGCGCAGGCCCACGCGGATGACGTGGTCGCGCATCACGGCGGCGGCGTCGGGGAAGCGGAAGCGACGGATGATGGATTGCCCGGGCTTGAGGCCGGAGATGGTGCGTTCGCGGCGCGGGTAGCCGGTGAGGTTGGCGAAGGCGTACAGCGTCAGCGGCTGCTGGCCCCGGTTGGTGACCATCTGCGTCACCACCGCATCAATCCTGCCGGTCTCGGCATGGCGTTCAAGGGAGAGGTTGGCGTCGAACTGCACATCGCGCAGCCCCACCTGCACCGGCGTGCTGAAGCGCACGCTGTAGGCGCGGTCGGCGGTGAAATCGAGCTGGGCCGTGAGCAGCTTGGGTTCGGCAAGCTCGGACACCGGGAAGAGGATTTCCACGGGAATCTCATGCCGCTGCCCGGCGGCGATGGAAAAAAACGTCCGCTGCGGCTGCACCTTCCAGCGCTCGGGACTGACCACCGTCAGGTAGCCGCTGATGGTGCGCGGCCAGGGATTCTGCAAACGCAACACGCGCTGGTGCGGCTGCTGCAATGATTCGACGAACGGTTGATCCAACTCGAAGGACGCCCGCAGCAGCGCCAGGGGAACGTCGATGCCCTCGACAAACTGCGGCAGAGCCGTGGCGGTCAGCGGGTGACGACCCTCTGACGCCGCCAGCGTGGTGCGATTGCCCCAGACATCCAGCAGTTCCGGCTGTTCCCCCAGATACAGGGACAACTGACAATCCTCCGGGGCGGCGTCTTCGCTCCAGAACGCCAGGCAGCCGCCGTCCTGACCATCGAGAATCAGCGACTCGATGCCATGGCCCAGCGTCATGCGCCGCAGCACCCGCCGCAGCGCCAGCCGATTGCCCACCCCCACCAGCGCGCCCAGCAACGGGTCCGGCTGGAGGGTCAGTTCGCGTTGCTCAAAGGTGGTCCACGGACGGCTGAGACTGACGCCCTGGGCCCCGGCTTCCCAGCCGTGAAGCATGCGCAGGGTCAGGTCGGTGATGCGCGCCAGATGATCCACCCGATCGGCTGGGGGAATCTGCAGATGCAGGCGATAGCGCGTCGCGGGGGCGGCGTTCCACTCCACCAGGTGATCGCCCAATTCGGCGGGGCGTATGCCGGACGGCACATTCAGCAGGTAGGTCCAGGGGCCATGCACGGCACGATCGCGCTGCTGATCCAGACGCCAGGGAACGATCAACTGCGGCTGGGGCGCCATGTTTTCCAGTTCGCGGTGGAAACTGGTCAGCTTGCCGGCCGGGTTGGCGTGGCTGAAGCCGTCCGCTTCGGTGGGCGCTCCGAGTTGCCAGTGGTGAACGCGTTGGCCGTAACGCATCAGCAGGGGTTTGACGAATTGTTCCCAGTCCGCGCGCGGCCGGCTGAACAATTCCAACGGGCTGCGTTCATGCACATCCAGGAGACGCGCCAGTTCCTCGGGCACGGGGCTGAAGCTCAGGCATACTTCCCGCCGCAGCCCCTGCAGCGGCGCGATCACCTGGTCCAGCTTCTCGAGCCAGGACTCCAGTGTGACGCCGGTGGTGTCGGCGCGCCAGGCGCTGAGCGTCACGCCCGGCAGCTCCGCGCTTTCCACCAGTTGGGTCACCAGTTGCAACTCCGGCTCCTGCAGGTCCGTCGCCTGCACGGAGAACACCCCGGCGGCGGCCTCCGGCAGCAGGCGTTCGGGCGCCAGAAAAACCAGAGCGGTGACATTCCGCGCCACGGGAGCGTTCGAGGCAGCCGCGGCGGCAGGTTGGTCGGGCGCGCTCAACTCATGCACGGTCAGGTCCGCCAGATACCAGCCATACCCAGGCAGCGGCGGCGACCAGACCCACCGCGACGGCGCCCCCGCGCCCACCTGCCGATGGGATTGGGCGACCTGGCGCCATTGGCTGTCGTACATGGTGACCTGCGCCAGCAGCGGTCGGCCGGTCAGGTCGCGGACATTGACCACGATCTCGGGACGCTGGGGCGCACGGATGATATTGGCGGGCGACTGGGTGGTGACGGTGACGCTGGGCAACTGCCAGATGGCGATGTCGTCGAAGCCGGCCTCCCCGGTGACTTCCGTCAGCAGCAGCACATGCTCGCCCAGCGGGTTGCGGGCGTCGCCGGTGGGCTGGCGGAGTTCCGCCTGCAGGCCGATCCACGCCGCATCGGGAAAATCACCGCGCAGCTTGATGACGACATCCTGCCACGAGGCGCCGGTGCGGATCGGGCCGGCGACCGCCTGGGAGGCTTCAATGCGATGTCCTTTGCCGTTGATGAAATAAGCGGTGAGGAAGGCTCCCGCCTGTTGCAGTGCGGAGGTGCGAACGCGCGCGGTGATGAGGTAATCGCTGCCCGGCACCACCGGGGCCGCCCCAACCTGCAGGAAGGCCCCGACATTCCCGCCGTTGAGCCCCAGCACCAGGTAGTGGTTGCCCGGCTCGGCCTGGGGTTGGTTGAAGCCGACGCGGGTATAGCTGGGGTAGCCCGAAGCGATCGTTAATTGCTGGTGGATGGGCTGGCGGCTGAAGGTGGGATCGGCACTCTCGGCGCGGCTGCCGATGCGGAACCAGTGCATGGGCAGATTTTCAAAGTTGCCCAGGGCGGCTTCCTCGAAGTCGTAGATATACGTCAGCCGCATGTGCCCGGCATCCGCCACCGGGACATACCCGGAAGCTGATGCCCCGGCAGGGGTTGCGGCTGATACCTCCCCCCAGACAGGCGCGAGGCTCCACCACAGCGCCAACAGCAGCGCCCCCACAGCATGTCGGGTTGTACCAGAGGCAACGGGCATCATCAGTGTTATCGGAAGACCCGCCAAGTCGGCTGCAACGAACGTGGGCAGGATGCGGATGCAGAGGCGCAAGCGGTTGGGTTGCGCTTGGGGGGGCGATCAGGAGCGCGGCCGATGTGGCAAATCCCCTGCTGCGAGGCTTGCAGCCATCTTGACGGAACGACAACACTTTGCGTAGACTGCTCGAATATCGCAAGTTGCGCGGTTTTCGGAAGTTGGATGCCTGACCGGGCGTCCCCCACCGCCGCGCCAGCGTGGATTCACCGGCACGCAGCCAGCGAGGACTTCGCAGGCGCGACCGAGTTTACCGAAGCGTTCCGCAGTGGCGAGCGTTTCGGCCCACCCGATGAAAGTCGGGCAGGGGATAGATTGACGATGAACTCCTTGGACGGCATTTTTCGGCTGACGGCAACACGCCAGGGTCTGCCACCGGCGAATCCTTCGCCCCCGACCCGGCGCGTTCGGCTGGATTTACGTGTTTCCGCCTGCTGGACGGCGTTGCCCGGGCTGATTGCCGCGCTGCGCTTGCCTGGTGGGTTGGAATCGCGCTGAGCACGCCGTAGCTGTCCGGGGCAAGGTTCCTCGTCATCTGATCATCTCCTGAGCCTGGGACTCGGTTGTCCGATGGATGGGCCGCGCTGCGGTCCGCCATCGCGTCTGCACCCTGAGCTGGCGTCAGCGTCGATTTTTCCGTCGCGGGTTGCGACGGCGGCGCGGCGGTCGGCAGCTATAGAAGGGTGGTTGGACCATGCAAAGCCTGACCCCGTGGTTGTTCCTGGGACAGTGGGAATGGGCGGCCGGCCTGGGGGGCCTGGTCGTCGGCGTCGCCGCCGTGGTGATCCTGGGCAAGGTCGCCGGCAAACAGGTGCTCGGCGGCGCCAAACGCGAAGCCGAGGAAGTCCTCCGCAGCGCCCGCAATGAAGCCCAGACCATTCGCAAGCAAATCGAACTGGACACCCGCAACGAACTCGCCAAACGCCGCGAGGAATTCGAACGCGAAACCGAAAAGCTCCGCGAGGAACTCAAGGACGCCGAGCGCCGGCTGGTCAAACGTGAAGACAACCTCGACCGCAAGCTCGATGTGCTGACGACCAAGGAAAAATACCTCGACGACCTGGACGGCAAGATCAAGGACCGCGAAAAGGTCGTCGCCGCCAAGGAAGCCGACCTCGACCGGCTGCTGGGCGAACGCACCGAACTGCTGGAGAAAAGTCGGCAGGAGCAGAAGCAGGCGCTGCTGCGCATCACCAACATGAACGAGGAAGAAGCCCGCCGGCAGACCCTCAAGATTGTGGAACAGGAAGTCCAGCACGAGGCCGCCCAGATCATCCAGCGCGGGCAGCAACGGGCCGAGGAGGAAGCCAAGGAAAACGCGCTCAAGATCACCCTCCAGGCGATCCAGCGTTACGCCTCCGAGCACACCGCGGACTCAACGGTTTCCGCCATCGCCATCGCCAGCGACGACATGAAGGGTCGCGTCATCGGCCGCGAAGGCCGCAACATCCGGGCGTTTGAGAAAGCCACCGGCGCGGATGTGATCGTCGACGACACCCCCGGCGTGGTGGTGGTGAGCTGCTTCGATCCCGTTCGCCGGGCGATTGCCGCCGAGGCCTTGCAGAAGCTGCTCGACGACGGCCGCATCCATCCCTCGCGCATCGAGGAAATCGTCGAGCAGATCACCAAGGAGATGGAACAGCGCATCATCAAGTTCGGCAAGGAAGCCGCCATCGAAGTCAACATTCAGGGCCTGCATCCCAAGGTCTCCGAAGCCATGGGTCGCCTGCACTACCGCACCAGCTATGGCCAGAACATCCTGCGCCACAGCCTGGAGGTCGCCTATCTCTGTCAGGTGATCGCCGATGAGTTGGGACTCGACGGCAACCTGGCGCGGCGCTGCGGCTACCTGCATGACATCGGCAAAGCCATGGACCATGAAATGGAAGGCGGTCACCCCGCCATCGGCATGGAGTTCTGCAAGAAGTTCGGCGAACGCGAGGAAGTCCTCAACGCCATCGGCGGCCACCACAACGACATCCCCGCCACCAGCCCCTACACCCCCATCGTCATGGCGGCCGACGCCATCAGCGGCGCCCGCCCCGGTGCTCGCCGCGAAACCTTGGAGAAGTACATCAAACGCCTCGAACAGCTCGAGGACATCGCCCTGAGCATGAAGGGCGTACGCCAGGCGTTCGCCATTCAGGCCGGCCGCGAGGTGCGCGTCATCGTCGATCCCGATCAGGTCGACGATTCCAACTGCACCTACCTGGCGCGCGACATCGCCAAGCGCGTCAGCGATGAGATGACCTTCCCCGGCGAAATCCGCATCACCGTCCTGCGCGAAATGCGCACCGTCGAGTACGCCCGCTGAGCGGCAACGTGCCCCTCAGCTATCCGACGCCCGGAGCATCACGCTCACCCTCATGGCCCCGGCCGCGTCCATCCGCTTACCAGGAGCTTCCTGTGTCTCACCTGAATCGCAAATCCCTGACCGCTGCGCTGCTGACTGTGTGCCTGCTGGCGGTGTTGCCCGCCTGCGGCGAGTCGCCTTCCACCCAACCCGCTGCGGAAGTCAATGCCCAGGCGACACCCCCCGCCGCCGTTGCCGAACCAGCCGCTGCCCCCGCCAATGACGCCAAGCTCGCCACTGCGGAGCAGAAAGTCAGCTACGGTTTTGGCCTGCAGATGGGTTCGAACCTCAAGGAAATGCCCTTCGATCTCGATGTGGAAGCGGTGCTCGCAGGCATCCGTGACATCATTGCCGATAAGCAGCCCCGTATCTCCCAGGAGGATCTGCAGATGGCGATGGCGGAAGTGCAGCAGAAGGTCATGACCAAAGCCACCGCCCAGGGCGAATCCAATCGCGTCGCCGGCGAAAAGTTCCTCGCGGAGAACGGCAAGAAGGAAGGCATCAAGACCACCGCCTCCGGCCTGCAGTACCAGGTCATCGAGGAAGGCAAGGGCGCTACCCCCACCGCCGAGGACACCATCACCGCCCACTACAAAGGCACGCTCCTCGACGGCAGCACCTTCGACAGCAGCTATGACCGCGGCGAGCCGGCGACCTTCCCCGTCTCCGGCGTCATCAAAGGCTGGACCGAAGCCCTCCAACTCATGAAGGTCGGCAGCAAGTACCGCCTGTTCATCCCCGCCAACCTCGCCTACGGCGAACGCCCCGCCGGTCGCAAGATCGGCCCCAACTCCACCCTCATCTTTGACATCCATCTCCTGGCCATCGAACCCAAATCCGCCGCCCCCCAAGCTTCGGAGCACGAAGGTCATGCCCACTAATCCCCACAAGGACAAAGACAAAGCCAAGTACCAACCCGCCGGCGACCGCTACACCCGCAACGGCGACGGCTGGTTCCGACGCTGCGGCGCCAGCGGCGTCAAGCTGCCCGCCATCAGCCTCGGCTTGTGGCACAACTTCGGCAAAGCCGCCGACGACGACAACGCCCGCCGCATCGTGCTCACCGCGTTCGACCACGGCATCACGCATCTGGACCTGGCGAACAACTACGGCCCGCCCCCAGGCAGCGCGGAAAAACGCTTCGGCAAAATCGTCAAGGATTTGCCCCGCGAGGAAATCTTCGTCTCCACCAAAGCCGGCTTCTACATGTGGCCCGGGCCCTACGGCGAATGGGGCAGCCGCAAGAACCTGCTCAACAGCCTCGACGCTTCACTCAAACGCATGAAGCTCGACTACGTGGACCTGTTCTATCACCATCGCCCCGACCCCGACACGCCGCTGGAGGAAACGCTCGGGGCGCTGGACACCGCGGTCAAGCAGGGCAAAGCGCTGTACGCGGGCATCAGCAATTACAGCGGCGCGCAAACCAGAGCCGCGCTGCGCGTGGTGCAGCGCGAGAAGTTCGCCCGGCTGCTCATCCATCAGGTGCACTACAACATGCTGTCGCGCCGGCCGGAGACGGACCTGTTCCCCCACACCGAGGCCGCCAACATGGGCGTGATCTGCTTCTGCCCCCTGGCGCAGGGCATGCTCACCGCCAAATACCTCACCGGCAGCATCCCCAGCGACTCCCGCGCTGCCGACCCGACCAGCTTCCTCAAGCCCGAGCGCATCACCGCCGACATCCGCAGCAAGGTCACCAAGCTCAACAAGATCGCCAGCAAACGCGGACAAACGCTGGCGCAAATGGCGCTGGCGTGGACGCTGCGCGATCCGTGCGTCACCACCGCGCTCATCGGCGCCAGCCGCCCGGAGCAGATTGTCGAGAACGTGGCTGCCCTCAAGCACGCGCAGTTCAGCGCGGAGGAACTGGCCGCCATCGACGCCGTGGTTGCGTGAAATAGGAAAGCGCAAACATCCGCAGGCCCGGGCTGGCCCGGACACCTGAGCGCGATGGGTGCAACGTTGTCCGGGCCAGCCCGGACCTGCAAAATCCGCGTCATGCGTGCGCCATCAGCTTACGGCGTCACACGCTCGGCGGGGGAGATTTGCCGCACTCCCAGCGCGGCCTGGGCGCCCAGATCATTGAGCTGTTGCACCATCTGCCGGGCCGCCTTGTTCATCGCCTTGGTGCTGCAGCGCATTTCCTGCTGCACGCACAACTGGCCATCAGGGCTGAGCACCTTGGCGCGCAGGTGGAACGTCCGGCCGTCTTCAATCGGCTCGGCGAGCACGGCAATCGGGCTGTGACAATCGCCCTGCAAGCCGTCGATCACGCCGCGCTCAAAATGCACGGCCGTGGATGCCGCCGCGTCGTTGAGCGGCAGGCACCGCGACAGCGTGACATGATCGTCTGTCCGGCACTGCAGCGCCAGCGCGCCCTGGGCGGCGGCGGGCAGCATCACATCCGTGGGAATCACCTTCAGCGCATGCTGCCCATTGCCCGAGCGCTGCAAGCCCGCCACCGCCAGCAGCGTGGCGGCGCATTCGTGATGTTCGAGCACTTTGCGCACGCGCGTGTCGACGTTGCCGCGCAGCGGACGAATGACCAGGTCCGGGCGTTGATGCAGCAACTGGGCGGCGCGACGCGGGCTGGAGGTGCCGACGATCGCGCCCTGCGGCAATTGATCGAGGCTGTTGGCGGTCGGACAGATCAGACAGTCATGCACCGCGCCGCGTTTGGGGATCGCAGCGATCGCCAGGCCCGGCGTCGCCTGGGTGGGCAGGTCCTTGAGGCTGTGCACCGCCAGGTCCGCCTTGCCCGTGAGCACCGCGCGTTCGATGGCTTTGGCGAACAGGCCTTTGCCGCCCGCCGCCGCCAGCGAGGCATCGGGCAAACGATCACCTTCGGATTCGATCCACAGGAACGTGACTTTAATCGTGGGATGCAGGCGCGCCAGCACGCGCCCCACAGCCTCCGCTTGCGCCCGCGCCAGCATGCTGCGGCGTGAGGCGATCACAATCGGACGACGACTTCTTCGCAAGGGACGGACTCCCGCTCTATTTTTCCGGCAACGCCCAGCAGCGCCAACCACACCGCCGCGCGAGGATTTGCGTTTCATTGCCACCTGACCGACACCCCACTACTATACATTCGACCCTTGGCCCGTGCAGTCCCTTCCTGCCGCGAAACGTCATCATGACGTTGCCAGGCGCTGACTTGCCGCCCCGGCGTCCCGGCACGCGTGGCAACCGGGCGGCTGATCAACCCTGGCTGGGGGCGGCGCCGCGGAGGACCGGGGTTTCCCTAATCCCTGACCGGAGCAAGCATGGCTGATTCCCCCACGACCAAACGCGCAGCCCCGCCCTGGGCCGTCTGGCGCTGGAAGTTGCACTGGCAGATTCTGCTGGGTTTATTGCTGGGGGTGGTGCTGGGCCTGCTCACCGGGCGCAGCGCGGTGGCGGGCGCCGCTCCGCTGACGCAACGCTGGGATTATCTGGTTTACGACCTGCTGGGCGATCTGTTCCTCAACGGCCTGAAGCTGATCGTCGTGCCCATCGTGGTGTCATCGCTGATCGTCTCCGTGGCGGGCATTGGTCGGCACGCAGGCTTCGCCCGGCTGGGCTGCAAAACGCTGCTGTACTACCTGAGCACCAGCCTCATCGCCATCCTCATCGGCCTGACGCTGGTGAATCTCATCCAGCCCGGCGTCACCGAGCCGGGCCAACCGGTGCTGAAAATCGAAAACACCGACCAGTTCCGCCAGAGCTTCGCGTCAGAGAACGCCGCACTCACCCAAAAGACCGAAGGCAAAGCCGCCAGCGATTTTCTCAACACGTTGCGTGAGATGGTGCCGCCCAACTTCGTGCGCGCCGCCGCCGAGGGGCAACTGCTGGGCTTGATCGTGGTGTCGATGCTCATCGGTTACTTCATCACCCGGCTGCACGGCCCCACCCATGACACGCTGCTGCAGTTGGCGCAGGGCGTCTATGACGTAACCCTGCTGGTCACCGACCTGGTGCTGCGCTTCGCGCCATTGGGTGTGGCGGGATTGCTCGCGGTGACGCTGGCCGACAGCTACGCCAGCCTGGCGCAGGACAACCGGCTGACCGACTTCGTCGCCATCATCGTCAAGTTCTTCATCACCACGCTGGCGGCGCTGGGGCTGCACTTTTTCGTGGTGTTGCCGCTGATTCTGCTGCTGGTGGCGAAGGTCAAACCCTGGCGGCATTTCCGCGCCATGGCCCCGGCGCTGATGACCGCCTTCAGCACCGCCAGCAGTTCCGCCACGCTGCCGGTGACGATCGAATGCGTCGAGCAGAACGCCAGGGTGTCCAAGCGCGTCGCCAGTTTCACGCTGCCGCTGGGCGCGACCGTCAACATGGACGGCACCGCGCTGTACGAATGCGTCGCCGCCATCTTCATCGCCCAGGCGTACGGCATCGCCATTCCGCCGGGCAAGCAATTCCTGATCGTGCTCATCGCCCTGCTCACCAGCGTCGGCGTCGCGGGCGTGCCGTCGGCGTCGCTGGTGGCGATCGTCATCATCCTCAAATCCGTCGGCGTGCCGATGGAAGGCTTGGCGATCATCCTGGTGGTCGATCGGCTGCTGGACATGTGCCGCACCGCCGTCAACATCTTCTCCGACTCGTGCGGCGCGGTAACCATCGCCGCCACCGAAGGCGAAACCGGCCTGCTGCCGGCCGATAGCGCCTAGCACCATTCTGCAAAGAGGAATAACCACAGAGTCACAGAGGCCACAGAGATAATTCCGCAGAGAACCAGCGTAACATCAGGATATTCAACCGCGCATCATGCCTTCACGCTGTGCTCTCTGTGCCTCTGTGGCAAGTCTTGAGTTCATGTCCGACCAGATTGCCGCCGGTGATGCGTTCACCGCGACTGTTCAGGTGTTCACCCAAAGGAGTTCATGATGGCCCGTCTCATCCGTCACGAAGCCACCGGCCCGCTGGAAGTCAAGCCCGGCGAACAATCCGCCTGGGTCTGCATGTGTGGTCTGAGCCAGAACTATCCCTTCTGCGATGGCTCGCACAAGAAAGCGCGCCAGGAAGAACCGGGCAAGCTGTATTGCTACAACCGGCAGCGCACGGAAGTCACCGAGGTGAAGGCCGACCAGTAACCGTCGGCCGAAGCCCGCACGCCCGCGACAACCGATGGCGGCGGCGGGCGATAGCGCGATAGCTCATATCAAACAGTTGCCGCAGCCCCGGCACGCCCGCCAGCGCCCACGCCGGCCAGGTCCACCACACCTGCCGCAGACAGTGGCGGTACGCCGCCGGCCCGCGCAGCAGTTGTCCCTCAGCCGTGAACAGCAGAATGTCGTCGGCAGCCGCGTCGGGACAGCCCAGTTCCATCAGGCGCTGCTGCACCCACGGCGTTTGGGCGGGCAGCGTGACGATGCCGCGCGCTTGCACGATGCGTCCCAGCCGCGGGGCGGCATGGCTGCACAGGCCGCAGGTTCCGTCATACAGCAGCCAGGCGCGCGGGGACATGGGGAAGCTCCAAGGGTTGGAGCATTGTAGTCCGGGGGAGGTTCGGGCTTGCCCGGACAATTGTGACGCCTTGGGTTGACGTGTCCGGGCCAGCCCGGACCTACAAGTCTGAACGAGCCGGAAGCGTCAGCGACGGGTTGGGCGTCGGGAGCACCACGCGCTCTGGTAGAGCTGTAGAACGTTGGGTGATCGGACGTCCTGCCCGTCGCTGACGCTTCCGGCTCGTTCAGCAACGCGCGTCGTTACAGCGTTTTGTCGCCGTTGCCCAGACCCAGCGCCGGCGCGACGTTGATCTGGACCAGCGCTTCATTCTGCACCCGCTGGGCGTCGTCGGCGTTGGCGACGTTGTCGCTGTGGCAGACGGCCTTCTGGCCCTTGTGGGCGAGTTGATGGATGACGTCCGGGGGCAGCACGCCGCGTTTTTCCAGGATTTCCTGCTGTTCGGCGGTGAGCGCCGCCGAGCGTTTGGCTTTGCCGCGTTCCATGCCGTCCGCTTTACCACTGGCCCACTCCTGAATTTCCTTGCTGATGCGGACCGAGCACCAGTCGTGGCCGCACATCGCGCAGAAGTCGGTGTCGACGTCCATGTCCTCGTCGTGGTACGCGCGGGCGGTGTCGGGATCGAACGCCAACTCGAAATGCTTTTCCCAGTTCAGGGCGGCCCGGGCTTTGGTCAGTTCGTCATCGCGCTGCCGCGTGCCGGGGATGCCCAGCGCCACATCGGCGGCATGGGCGGCAATCTTGTACGCGATGCAGCCCTGCTTGACGTCGTCCTTCTTGGGCAGGCCCAGGTGTTCCTTGGGCGTGACATAGCAGAGCATGCTGGCGCCGTGGTAGGCGGCATTGGTGGCGCCGATGCAACTGGTGATGTGGTCGTAGCCGGGGAAGATGTCGGTGACCAGCGGGCCCAGCACGTAGAACGGCGCGCCGTGGCAGAGGCGGCGCTGCAGCTTCATGTTGAATTCGATCTGATCCAGCGGGACGTGGCCGGGCCCTTCGATCATGACCTGCACGCCCATGCGCCAGGCGCGTTCGGTGAGTCGGCCCAGTTCTTCCAGTTCCGCCAGTTGCAGGGCATCGCTGGCGTCCGCGAGGCCGCCGGGGCGACAGCCATCGCCGATGGAGAAGGTGACGTCGTACTGGCGCATGATGAGGCAGATTTTTTCCCACGCGGTGTTCATGGGATTCTGCTGATTGTGGTGGAGCATCCACTTGGCGAGCAGCGACCCGCCGCGCGACACCAGGCCGATGAGTCGGCGGCGCGCCAGCTTGAGGTGTTCCTGCAGCACGCCGGCGTGAACCGTGAAGTAGTCCACGCCCTGCTGCGCCTGATGTTCGAGCGCTTCGAGAATGATCGTTTCGCTCAGTTCCTCGATCTTCCGCCCGATGATCATGGAGTAGATGGGCACGGTGCCGATGGGCACGTTGGCGTTCTGCACGATGGCGCTGCGGCATTCGTCGAGGTTCCCGCCGGTGGACAGGTCCATCACCGTGTCAGCGCCCCACTTTTCCGCCCACTTGAGCTTTTCGACTTCCTCTTCGGTGCCGCTGGAGATCGGCGAAGCGCCCATGTTGGCGTTGATCTTGGTCTTGCTCGCCCGGCCGATCGCCATGGGGTCCAGCCCGTGCTGCAGATGGACCTTGTTGGCGGGAATGACCATCCGGCCGGCGGCGACTTCATCGCGCACGAGCTCGGCGGTCAGATGCGGCTCACGCTCGGCGACACGCTGCATCTGCGGCGTGATGTGGCCCAGCCGGGCGTGTTCCAGTTGCGTGCTGGGGGTGAAGCCGGCGGGCAATTCCACCCAGCGCGTGCTGCCGTCGGATTGCGTGAAGACCACGCGCTGGATGCCGTCGCGCGCGGGCCGGGCGTGATCGGCTGCGTTCGTGGTTTCACCTGTGCGCCAACCTTCGGGGAGGAAGTCCCAGGCGGTCAACGGGCTGGGCTGGGGCATGCCGGGGGTGTCAGGTGAGCTGAAGGTGCGCAGGCCGCGCGTGGCGGGCCCGAGCTGCGGATGATTGGCGAAGGAGCCGGGGGTGGTGACCTGCGGATCGACGCCGGGGTTGGAACCCAGGGGCGGATAGCTCCACTGCGTCTGGAAATCCGGTGCGGGCGAAGGAGAAGATTGAATCATGATGACGACTTCCTTTCCAACCACAGGGGGAAGTCGCCAAACCGCGGCTGTAATGCTGCGCCGCGTGCGCTTCCCTACGCAGCCGCTGCGCCATGACGCGCAGCCGACGCTGATCAGGTTCCAAGGGTCTGTTCTCAGCCGCGTGCCCGTTGGCGCACGGCACCCCTAGCGACAATCACAACAGTGTAGTCCTCCACCCCGCGCAAGGGAAGCCGCGTCGCCCCATCCACAACGCAAGGTAGTGGGTCAGTTTGAAAAACGGGGGTGCCACACATCGTCCCCGCAGGGGCGATGTGTGCCGGGGAGAAGAAAGGGGATAAGTACATTATTTTCTGCAGAAAATAATGTACTTATCCCCTTTCTTCTCCCCCCCCTCCCCGCGCGTCCTCCCCGCTTACCGCATGCACCATCTCCCGCGCCGAATTACCATATCCCCATGAACCAAACCCAGGCGCCGCCCGGCGGCAGTACCAAGCTGGTCATCATTTCCGCAGCCATCGCCCTGCTGGCGGTCGTGCTGACCAATCTCTACATTGCCAACATCCGCAATCAGATCGAAGCCCGCACTTTCGAGTTGTATGTGCTCAACAAGCCGGTGCCCGCCGGCGAGCGGATACGCAATGCGGACGTGAAGGTCATCAAGGTGCCCGACACGCCCGACTTCCGCGAAGCGGTCAAGCTGCTGGGGGCCATGGACAGCGTGGGGTTGAAGGTGCGCATCGAGCAGCGCGAAGCGTTGCAGCGCCCCGCCAACGCCAGCGAAATTCTCACCTATGCCCACTTCACCGGCGCCCATGGCGAGGACATCGACAGCCAGATCACCAAAGGCTTGCGGTTGATCGAACTGCCCATCGACAGCCGCCGCATCCCCGGCGCCCTGCGGGTCGGCGCCTATGTCGACATTGCCGCCGCCTTCCCCACCGACCGGGGCGTGGAAGTGCTGCCGGTGATGGAGATGGTCAAGATCATCGCCCTGGGCACGCGCACAGCCTACCAGTCCGCCGAGGAAGCCGGCATGGGCCTGCCGCGCAGCTTTCGCTCCATGACCATCGAGGTCACCCCCGAGCAGGCGATTCAATTCTCCATGATCGAACGCCTGGCGGTAGGCGACTTCGACCTGCTGCTGCGCAACCCCGGCGACCGCGAGCGCCCCACCATTCCCAACGGCGGCATCAACCCCACCGTGCTGGAACTGGTCAAACGTCGGCTCAAACTCAACCCCCGCACCGCCCCCACGCCCGACACCAGCGGCAACCGGTAAACCGCCCCGCCTCCCCCGCCGCAGCATTCGGATCATCGCATGGAGTTCTGGCTCTACGATCACAGCAACAACACCCAGCGGACGCTCAGCCTCGAGCGTCTGCCGGTGACCATTGGGCGCGATGAGGACTGCGACATCCGCCTCGCCAGCCCCTTCGTCTCCCGCCGGCATGTGCGGATTCTGCTCAAGGGCAATCAGCTTTTCGTCGAGTGCTTAAGCCGGGGCGGCGTGCATGTCGCCAACCGCGAAGTTGTGCCGGGGCAGGCGCTCAAGCTGGAATTCGGCGACGAAATTCAGCTCGGCCAGTTCTCCATCGCCGCCCTGCGTCCCGGCGGCAAGGTCGGGCCCGGCCGACGCGATGAAGGTCTCGAACAGCAGCGTCAGCTCATGACCTTCGAGCAGCAGGTGCATGGCGAACTGCTCGAACGCATGAACCTGCGCGTCACCGCCGGCATCAACAAGAGCGATGCCGCGTACATCGCCCAGATCATCGAGCATCTCGAAAACATCCTCGAAACCCGCGTGCTGCAACTGCCCGACGATGTGGTCAGCCATTGCGTGCAGGGTTATCTGCATCGGCTGGTGATCGCCGAGGTGGTGCGCCAGTGCCAGGGCCGGGTGCAGACGGATTACCACGCGGATGAACGCTACCGCGATGCCGCGCGCGAGCAGGCGATCACCGAACTGGTCAGCTCGATCGTGGACCTGATGCCGCTGATCTTCGACCCCGCCAGCGTCAGCGAGGACCTGGCGATCGCGGAAGAAGCGTATGAGGATCAGTTCCCCGAGTTGTACGGGACGATCAGCAAGGACCTGCGCCGCTACATCGTGCGCCGGACGGTCAGCAAGGACATTCAGGACATCATGCTGGGCTTGGGGCCGCTGCAGGATCTGCTGGAACTCGCCAACGTCAGCGAAATCATGGTGGTGGGCAAGGACCGCATCTACGTCGAAAAGAACGGCGTGATCCAGACCACCACCCGCAGCTTCTTTTCCGATGAAATCCTGACCTCGATCATTGAGCGCATCATCACGCCCATCGGCCGGCGCGTGGATCACAGCACGCCGATGGTCGATGGTCGGCTCGCCGACGGCAGCCGCATCAACGTCATCATTCCCCCGCTGTCGCTGGTGGGACCGACGCTGACCATCCGCAAGTTCAGCTGGATTCCCTTCACCATCGACGACCTGATCGACCGCGGCACCATGAGCCAGTCGGTGGCGCGTTTCCTGCAAGGCTGCGTGCTCGGTCGGCTCAACATCGTGATCTCCGGCGGCACCGGCTCGGGCAAAACCACGCTGCTCAACACGCTCTGTTCCTTCGCCCGGCCCAACGAGCGCATCATCACCATCGAGGAATCCGCCGAGCTGCGCCTGCCTCAGCCGCATGTCGTGGCGCTGGAAGCGCGCCCGGCCAACATCGAAGGCCGCGGCGAGTACACCATCCGCGATCTGCTGCGCAACAGCCTGCGCATGCGGCCCGACCGCATCATCGTCGGCGAAGTGCGCGGACCCGAAGCCCTCGACATGCTCCAGGCGATGAACACCGGCCACGACGGCGCCCTCTCCACCCTGCACGCCAACACCCCCGTGGACGCCATGAAACGCCTGGAAACGCTGGTGCTCATGGCGGTGGACATGCCCGTCCGCGCCGTGCGCGAGCAGGTGGTCAGTGCCGTGGACCTGGTGGTGCAGGTCACCCGCTTCGCCAATGGGCCACGCCGCATCAGCGCCATCAGCGAAGTCACCGAGATCGACAAGGAAACCAGCGAGATTCGGCTCGAAGACATCTTCGTCCTCCACGGCGCCAACGACGACACCCTGCGCCACACCGGCTACATCCCCACCTTCACCCAGAAGATGATCGCCAAAAACTACTTTGGCGTGGAGGTGTACCTGTGAGCGACCAGACCGCCTGGCTGATCTTCATCAGCGCCCTGCAGTTTTCCGCCCTCCTCCTGCTGGGCGTGTGCGGCTGGCCCTGGGCCCGGCGTAAACTGCGCGAACAGGAACGCTGGTATCAGCGGGTGCTGGTACATCAACTGCTCATTGACATCGACCCGAAGCTGGCGGTCTGGCTGGCGCAGGGCCTGATGGTCCTCTGCGCGGTGACCGGTTACTTCATGGCTGACAGCGTGCTGTTCCTGGTGCTGGGGGCCGCCCTGGGGGTGATTCTCCCGACGGTGATTCTCAAGCATCTGGAGCAACGCCGCGCCCAGCGGCTGGAGCGTCAACTTGTCGACGGCATCACCACGCTGGCGTCGGGCGTGCGCGCGGGGCTGAATCTGGTGCAGGCGTTTGAACTGCTGGTGCGCAACGCCACCGGGCCGATTCGCCAGGAATTCGCCCAGATGCTGCGCGAGTACCAGATGGGTCTGGACATCACCCATGCGATGCGCAATGCCGCGGGCCGCATCGGCTCGGGCAACTATCGGCTGCTGTTCACCGCTTTGGAAATGCACCGCCAGCGCGGCGGGGACATGGCGCAGAGCCTCGACCGCATCAGCGACAGCATCCGGGAAATCCAGCGGCTCGAAGGCAAGCTCGACGCGCTGACCGCCCAGGGCCGCGCCCAGGCGTGGATGATGGCGGTGATGCCGGCAGCGTTTTTTCTGATCCTGTACGCCATCGACCGCGAAGGCACGCTGCTCATGCTCACCGAACCGCTGGGCCGGGTGATCCTGCTGGTGGCGTGCGCCCTGATGGTGGCGGCCTACATGTGGATCCGCAAGATCATGGCGGTGGACATCTGAGCGAGCCTGAAATCCAGCAGGAAAGAGCACCACCGAGGCACAGAGAGCACCGAGTTATGTCTACTGAGAATTGCAGATACATCATGAGCCATGCGGCTGCTCCTGCTTTCACTCCGTGTCCTCTGTGGCTCTGTGGTGACCATGCCTTTGGTGGGATGAGCGCGATATGACCATGGAAATTGCCATCCAGATCGGCGTCTCGCTCCTGCTGTTTGCGGGAGTGTTCCTGTT
Organism: uncultured Phycisphaeraceae bacterium; assembly: GCA_964605235.1. Taxonomy (GTDB): domain Bacteria; phylum Planctomycetota; class Phycisphaerae; order Phycisphaerales; family Phycisphaeraceae; genus CAZSBB01. The sequence continues at coordinate 28,380 of CAZSBB010000002.1, read as the reverse complement.
GATCTGGGCGGTGTTCCGCTATCCGGTGCCGGTGGAGCCGCCGATCCATCGCCGCATCGCGGTGGCGGTCGGCGTGGACACGCGCAAGACGCTGTTTGAAGCGCCCTTGCTGGCGCCGGTGATGAACCTGGCGCTCAACGCAGCCGCGCGCATCGGCATTCCCGCGCTGCGCAACTACACCCGCCAGCATCTCGATGCGGCCGGCAATCCCAGCGGTTACAGCGTCAACGAATATCTGGCGATCTGCCTGCTGTGCAGTTGGGCGATGGGTTTGGGCACCGCGCTCCTGGCGCTGCTGCCGGGGGTGCCGCTGGACCCGCTGCTGATTTTCATCATGACCCTGCTGGGGTTTTATGGGCCGTTGTCGACCGCCAAGTCGATGGGCGCCAGCCGGGTGATGCGGATCAGCAAGCAACTGCCCTACAGCATGGACCTGATCGCGTTGATGATGGGCGCGGGCGCGACTTTCACTGAGGCGGTGACCACGCTGATCAAGGATGAGCCGCAGCAGGATTTCAATCAGGAAATGCGCATCGTGCTGGCGGAGATCGAATTCGGCGCCAAGCGCAGCGAAGCCTTGGCGCATCTGGCCGAACGCATTCCGCTCGAGTCGCTGCGCAGCGTGGTGGGCGCGGTGAACCAGGCGGAGTCGATGGGTTCGCCGCTGAGTCAGATTCTGAAGAACCAGTCGGACATGATGCGCATGCATCGCAGCGTGCGGGCGGAGAAGCTCAGCGCCTCGGCAAGCCTGCGCATCCTGGTGCCGAGCATGTTGATCCTCGTGGCGGTGCTGCTGGTGCTGTTTGGGCCGATGATCGTGCGCTTCAGCAAAGATGGCTTGTTCTAAGCAACCATCTCAAGAGAATAAAACCACCGAGCCACAGAGAGCACCGGGACATGCTTCCCGAGAATGCGGGGAAGTCCTCAGGAGCAGTTGGCTTCGCAGGCTTGCTCGCTTGGGTCTTCTGTGCCTCTGTGGTGAGTTTTGAGCTCATTTCCAAGCCAGTCTCCGCCGGCACCGACACAACGCCGTGCATTGTCCACCTGGCCGGCGCGTTAGCTTCAGGGCGCGGTTCCCCCGTCCGCTGCTCTCCCCAACTCCGACCAATCACAATGCAAGTAACTATTAATTATATGTTTACATATTTGCCTGATTTGTTATTGCAAATATCGCATTATCTGCTAGACTTTTCCCAGCATGACCAGCACAGCCACTCGCAACCCCCCGGTCGTCGAACTGCTCAAGCAGGAGTTGTACCAGCGTCTGGGCCGCGACTGGCGTGCCGGCGAACGGCTGCCCAATGTCACGGAGCTGGCGCGGCTGCTGGGCGCCGGCCAGCGCAACACCCATCTGGCGGTCAAAGCGCTGGCGGAGGAGGGTCTGCTGGTGGCGCGGCAGGGGTCGGGCACCTACGTGGCGCGCGACCTGGACAGCCGGGCGGTGCACGAACAAGCCAGCGAATCGCCCTACGCTCCCACGCTGGTGCACGGGCGGCTGACGGGTCTGACGGTCGCACTGGTGACCTCTGAACACCTCGGCTCCGACACCACCATGCAGACCGCTTTGCGTCAAGCCCAGAGTGATTTGACTGCCCAGGGCGCCAGGGTCGAGTTGGTCGCCCTGCCGCTGCCGTTTGATCTGCCATCTTTGCCCCATGCTTTCGACGGGTTGGTGGTGGCCCCCGTCTGGCTGACGCATCCGCTGACCTTGCCCGCCGACGTGCCGGCCGTGGTGCTGCGCCACACCTGTGAGCCGCTGGTCGCCGCCGAGTGCGGTTACGACGTGGTGGAAATCGCTCAGGAGCACGCCGGCTATCTCGCCGGGGCGCACCTGCGCGCCGGCGGCCATGCGTCTGTGGGTTTCATCGGCCGCAGCCATCTGCGCGGGGGCAGCGGCTGGGATGTCACCTCCGCGGCGCGGCTGCGGGGCCTGGAACTGGGGCTGGGCCAAGCGGTCGACCCCGCGCACTGCTTCTTCTGCAATCACTATGACGACCGCAGCGCCGCCCGCCTGGTGCCGCAGTTTCTCCAACTGGAAGACCGTCGCCCCCGCGCCCTGTTTGCCGCCAGCGATGATCTGGCGCTGGGCTTCATCCTCGGCGCTGAAGCCCATGGGCTGCGCGTCGGCCGGGACTTTTTCATCATGGGTTTTGACGGCCAGCCGCGCGCCCGCGCCCTGCACGACGGCCCGCTGACCACCATCGAAGTGCCGCTGACGGAAATGGGCCGTCGCGGCGTCGACCTGCTGGCGGATCGGCTGCTGCAGCGCGATCTGCCGGTGCGCCATCTCGCTCTGGGTTGCACCCTGCTGCCCGGAGCCACCACGTGCACGACGTCCTCCCGCTGAGTTCCCGCTCAAGGATCATCCGATGTCTCGATGCTTTCACCCCCGCGCCTTCACGCTCATCGAACTGCTGGTGGTGATTTCCATCATCGCCCTGCTGGTCGCCATCCTGCTGCCCGCCCTCGCCAAGGCGCGCTCGGCGGCCCGCGCCACGCAGTGCCTGACCCAGGTCCGGGCGATCAACGCCATGGGTCTGATGTATGCCGCGGATAACCGGGAATTCCTCCCGGCGGCGCGCGACAGCGAAAGCGATCTGTGGTGGACCCAGCTCATGCAACAGGGCTTGCTCCGCACCACCGACCTGACCGCGCTCAAAGGCACGCTGGTGTGCCCGAGCAATCCGCACCGCTACAACGCCATCACCTACATCAACTACGGCTGGAGCCGGTACATGGGCGATCAACCCATCACCGGCTGGAGCAACTGGCGCGTGCGCACCCTGCAAATCCAACGCCCCAGCAGCATCGTCCTGAACCTCGACGGCCCACGCGACAACAACTTCGCCGTCCCCGCCGAGAGCATCTACATCACCCGCGCCATCACCTTCGGCTCCTTCGGCTTCAACCAGGTCATCAACGACCCCATCCGCGCCCGCTTCCACGACGACAGTTGGAACGTCGGCTTCCAGGACGGCCACGCCGCCGGGCAGCGCCTCGACGACCCCCGCCTGACTGACCGCCCCAACAGCGCCGCCAAAGCCCGCGTGCACTTCTGGGTCAGCACCACCAACGACAACGGCACCCCCAATACCCAACCGTTCAAGTTCTGATTGCTCCCGCCCTCACCACTCCGCAAGCCCAACGCTTGCCGCCTCACACGCCTGCCCACCAGCGTGTTGGATGTACCTGCAAATGAAACCCGACGCCCCAGCCCCCATCAGCACGCAACACCGCACGCCCCATCGCCCGCAGTCTGCCCTGCGCCCACAACGACATTTTCTTCATCCCTGCTTCATCTCCCTCCTGACTTTCATCTGTGTTCATCTGTGGCAAAACAACCCGCTCCAGGCTGACCCACCCGCCCCGCTCCTGCACATCAGCTTCGATCAGGGCCGCGCCGCCGATATCGCCGCCGGCGATCCGTTGCCCACGCAGGGCCGCTACCCCATCCTGGATTTCACCGCCGGCGGGGGTGAGATCGTCCCCGGGCGTTTCGGCAACGCGCTGACCGGCGGCCGACAACTGGGCTTTCCCGATGCCCGCGGCAACCTGCTGGCGCAGCGCGGCACGCTGGCGTTCTTCCTCAAGTACCGCAACAAACCCTACGGCTTCGAACCCCTGGTCGTCAGCAGCGTCGACGAGTTGTACTGGATCCGCTATCTGCGTCTGGAGCTCAAACCCGGCGGCGGGCTGGTGTTCTCCGTCGCCAATGAGGTCTACCGTCCCCAGACCCTCGGCCCCGGCAAAGACGCCCCTACGCTCAGCGAAGACCAGTGGCATCACATCGCCCTGACCTGGGATGAAACCCTCGGCTTGGCGGTGTTTGTCGATGGCCAACCCTACAGCAAGTTCAACGAACCCCGCCCCTGGTTCGCCCGGGTGGCGGATGTCGATTGCCTCTGGCTGCGCCCGGATGCCGACGTGGCGTATGACGAGTTGTATGTGTTTGACCGCGTGCTGACATCCACGCAGATTGCAAACCTGGCGCACGACAACCGCGCGCCCAGCGTCAGCGAATTGCCGGCCGTGACGTTCGATGACGCAGCCATCCAGCAGCGCCGGCGCGACCTGGGCTGGGACGTTCCTCAAGCGCAGCGTCCGCATCTGCTGCTCAATGCGCCAGACCCGCACGCCAATGCGGTGCGTCAGGTGCTGCCCACGCAGGCCCGCGCGGTGCGTAATGAATGCAACGATGTGCGCAACGGCAAACTCGGCAGCGGTTGGCCGGCGACGTACGGTTACCGCTACAACCGGGGCAATGGGTTGCATGTCGAGTTGCCGGAGCCGGTGGATCTGATGGTGCTCGAAGGCGATTTCGCCGGCGGCATCTGGCCGGGGCCGACGCTGGACCGTCCCACGACCGTGCCGTTGGCGCAGTTGCGCTGTGAGCAATTCGTTACGCACTGGCGGCCCAAGTCGTCGTTGCCCGCCGGGTGGATCAGCGTGTTCCGCGATGACGCGCAAAGCGGGCTGGACGCCAGCTCCGTGGATGACGCCAGCCGCAGCGGGCGCGTCAATCGCATCAATGAAATCTCCTGCTATCGCTTCACCGCTGAGGGATTAACCGGCGCCGCAGCGCAGCGCTGGACGCTGGGCCAACTGGCGGAAGCGGATGCCACGACCGCCGCGCAGCGCGAATTGCTGGCGCGCTGCGCTCAGGGCGACCGCGCGGTCTTCGCCTGCACCGTGCCGGATGCGCCTGCCGAGTGGAATACTTTGCCCGCGCTGCGTTATCACCACCTGCTGCTGCCGACCGGCGCTGCGGATCGCCCGTTGTCTGCTCTGCTGTTGGACCTGCAGGTGCGCTGCCGCCAGACCAATCCCTTGCTGCGCGTGGAACTGCGTGACCCGCAATTGCCCAGCCGGCGCTGGTTCGCCTTTGATGCCCAACTCGAAAACCCGCAACCCGGCCAACCCGCCCGCCTGACGCTGCCGCTGGATGTGGTGGACCGCATCGTCCCGGCCGGCGGCGCCGTCTGGTTGAGCCTGGTGTTTTCCCATGAGGTCGAATTGGCGGGCAGCATCGCGTGGCTGACGGGCGATGTCGCTCAGGCGCAGCGGCAGCAGTTGGCGATGGACTTGCCGCTGGTGCTGTCGCGGTTCGCGCTGCTCAGTTCGCCTCGGCCGTGGGGCGCGGTTGCCGACCCAGCGGTGGAGTTGCCCAAGCATTACAAGCTCACCGCGGAAATGTTTTACCCGCTGGCGGCGCTGCGGCACTTCGCTCCCGACGAGCCGACGAGCAAAGCCATCTGGGCGTGGACCCAGAAGGATTACGTCGATGAAGCGCCCATCACCCCCGCGGTCGTGCCGGGCCATGCCGACGCGCCGGATTGGGCTTTGCGTCAGCGCGAGCTGCTGCGCGGCTGCCGGGCAGTGTATGACTGGTGGATCGAAAACCGCCAGGCGCCCAGTGGTGAATTCGGCGACGACCTGAACGACGACACCGACTTCGCCCAGGACTTCGCCAAGTACCACCTGACCATGCCCGGCGACGGTCGCTACCTGCGCAGCGCCGCGGCGGTGCTGCACGCCTGCGAGCAATTCGGCGTCCTCACCGAAGGTCTCACCACGCTGCCGACGGACCCACTGCATGCGTATGAAAACGGCACCAACATGCTGCCCATGCTGGCGCTGATGGACTGGGCCAATCCCGCGTGGGTGCTGCGCAACGCCCAGGCGACCCGCACCGTGCTGGAGAAACTCACCGCCCGCGATGTGCACGGCCGGCTGCGCTTCCGTTCCACCTACTACGGCTACAACGAAGTGCGCGACCAGGGCTCCTCCGGCCAGGACGCCTTTGGCAATGCCCTGTTCGTCCACCCCGCCCTGCTGCTGAGCTACTTCAACCGTCAGCCGACGGCGCTGCAGTTCGTCACCGATTACGCCGGCGGCTGGTGCGCTTATCTCGACGACGTTCGCGCAGCCGGCCGGAAGGATTTTCCCGCCGCCACCCGGCTCGACGGCAGCATCACCCGCTACGACCGCCGCCTGCGCGGGTTCGGCTTCTCCAGCCTGTTCGTCGGCGCGTTTCACCTCACCGGCGACGAACGCTTCCGTCAGGCGACCTACGGCTTTGGCGATCCACAACTGGGGCACTTCCGCCTCAATGACACCATCGCCACCCTCGATGTCGTCGAGCGCGACAAGTACCGTCAGCAACTGCTCACGTGGTCAGACAGTGCGGACCTCAAGCATGTCACCACGGATCGCTTTGGCCACAACGCCCGACAGCGCTACCTGCGCTTCGAACTGACCGGCGAAGATGAGCCGGCGCTGGCGGCGCTCGATGCTTCGCTGCGCAACATTCGATTGCTGTTTGACGCTTACACCCGCGGTGAGCCGCAGAACGACCGCATCTGGCCGCCCGATGCTGTCGCCACCTTCATGCTCCTGGGCGAGATTCCTGACGAGCGCAACCAGATTTATCCCCGGCATTTCGTCAGCTATGCGGGCTTCAGTGATTTCGCCGGCTGGGTGCGCGAGAAGTCCGACACGCATCTGAAACTCTGGCTCTACAGCTTCGCCCCTGCGGCCGAGCAAGGCACGCTGCGCACCTGGCGCACCCCGCTGGGCGCGTATGACGTGCGTGTGGGTGCAGCCGCCCCGCAACGCCTCACCTTACACCGCGCCGCCGGGATTCCGATCACCCTGGAACCGGGCCAACTGGTGGAAGTCGAGATCACGCTGAATAAGCTCAGTGAGGAGGATTTCTTCACCCGGGCAGACCCCGCGCTCAACGGCGAACAGTCAAGCTGGATTGACGCCCGCACGGTGGAAGCCAGCGTGGTGAACCTGGGCCAAACACCCGCCCGTGGCGTCACGCTGCAGGCGCTCGACGATCAGGGCAAGGTGCTGGCGCAGCAAGCGCTCGCCGAGCTGCCCCCCGCCACCGGCTTGAACTATCACCCGCAGCAGGTGCGACTGAAACTGCCAGCCCCCGCCCCGCGCGTCATGCTGCAACTTGTCTGCGACAACCAGCAGCCGCAGATGTATGGGGACAATGATCGCATCAGCCTGTCGCGTGAGTCGATCGAACATCCCTGAAGTCAGGTCCACCCATGTCCACCCCATCCGTGTCGTCCTGGTCATCCCGCACGTTACTGACGCTGGGCGCGCGGCAGCGCGTCGGCGGCGAGCCCTTCGTCCACGGACGCCGGCCGGTGGTGCGGGCGTGGCATTGTGCCGATGGTGCGGCGGTGCTGCTGGTGGCGGATGAAATCGGCTCGTTGCGGGGATATGTCCACCCATGGGATGAGCCGCGCCTCGTGCCCGTCGGCTACTACGCCAAGGATGATTTCCAGCCCATCGGCAAAGGCGGCTTTCCGACCATCGCGCATTACTGCTATCCCGCATTCCACCAGTTGCCGACCGGCGATACGCTCATCGCGCTGCTGATGCCCACGGTCAAGCAGCACTTTCGCGCCTGGGTGCAGCAGGTGAACGAGACGGTGCAGATCACCGAGCGCACCAACTGGCCGGCGCCGCTGGGTTGCCCGGACTTTGCGACCTGGCGCGCGGGCGCGCAGCCGGATCTGCTGGTGGGCGACAGTCAGGGCCGGGTGCTCCGGTATGTCACCTCGGATTTGCAGGCCGGCTATTCCGCGGCGGGGTTGCCCTTGCTCGCCGGCGAGCGACCGCTGGAAGTGGCTGGTCCCGCTTGCCCGTGCGTGGTGGATTGGCATGGCACAGGCGCTTGCGACCTGCTGGTGGGCACGGGCGATGGACATGTTCTGTTGTATCTCCAGCAGCCCGATGCCGACGAGCTGCGCTACGACCGCGGGCGCGTGCTGCAGGCTGTCGATGGCGAAGTGCGCGTCACCGGCCCCGCCAGTGCGACGTTGCTGCGCGACGGAACTGGTGATTGGTTGATCGTGGCGGATGGCGCCGGCGCGCTGTGGCGCTGGCCGGTGGAGCGCACGACCAGTCAGCAGTGTGACGTGCAAGGCGGGCCGGGTTGGCTCGCGCCGCAGGCGGAAGACCGTGTTCCCGACAGCGTGCTGCGGCATGCGCCGATGCGGCTTCCTGCCCCGGTGCAGGAAGTGGTGATTCGTCCGCCGCAGCCGGGGATTTATGAGGTGCATCTGCATCTGGCGGCGCCGGGCAAGGGCGTGGTGGAGCCGCGTGTCTGGGTGCGCAGCAGTGATGAAGCGCACGGGCGCATGGTCATGGGCAAAGACCAGCATCGCGGCGAAGCGCAGGCGGTGTTTGCCGGCGTGTTTGATCTGCGGCAACAGGCGCTGCATCTGCGGCAGGTGTCCGGCGCACTGCACTATGTCGGGGCGCTCCCGGCCGGGGTGCGGCAAGTGGAACTACTGCCAGCGCGGGCCCCGGCGTTGCCCACCTTCCGCGACCAGCAGCCGGTGCAGGTGGCGGCGATCTTCGACGCTTTCATGTGGTATCACCATTACGCCGCCGACACCGCGGCTCTGGTCGACGCCATGGTGGAAGCCCATCAGCACGCGGGTTTCGACCTGCTGTATTACAAACTCGGCGGCGCTGCCTGGGAGTATCCCTCGCGCGTGCCGGGCGCGGACAATGTGGTGCCCGATGACCCGGCGTTTGCCGACCCGCGTGACCGCGCATATTGCCAGCGCGTCATCGAACTGTTCGCCGGCTTCGACCGGCTGCAGGCGGCGATCGATTCCTGCCGCACCCGGCGGATGCGTTGCTTTGGCTGGCTGCGGATTCAGAACGAAGGCGAGCACTACTTCGGCAAGTATCCGATCAGCCGCTTCTATGTCGAAAATCAGCACCTATGCGAGCAGGATATTCACGGCAGGCCCGTACGCGGCAAGCTGTGCATGCTGCATCCGCAGGTCCGACAGTTCTGGATCGACCTGGCGCTCGAAGCCCTGGACAAGGGCGCGCACGGCATCCTGATCGATACGCTGCGGCATCTGCCCAAGGTGATGTACGCGGACGTGGTGGCCGAGCGCTTCGCCCGCGAGCACAACGGGTTGAACATGCGCCACCTGACGCCGTTTGACCCGCGCGTGGTGGACTTGCAGGTCACGATCATGACCGAGTTCCTGCGCGAGCTGCGCACGGCAATGCACGCGCAGCATCCGGGGGCGCCGCTGCATGTGCGCGTGGGTTGTGCCAGCCCGCTGATGGGTGTGGACCCGGGACGCTGGGCGCGGGAAGGCGTGGTGGATGCGGTGATTATCGAGGACCGCACCGCCGCGCGCGAGCCGGATGTCGCGGGTCTGGCGGCGGTGATGCAAGGCACGGCCTGCCAGTTCGGCCCGGCGTTCACCCGCACTTTCTGGGGCGACGAGAGCTATCCCATGCATCCGCTGCGGGTGCAGGAACAGGTGGAGAAACACCTGGCGCGCGGCTCAAGCATCGTGGCGTGTTACGAGTCGGCGGAACTGGTGATGCGCCCCGAACTCGCCCGCGCGGTGCGGCGCGTCGCGCATGGTGATGTGCGCCCAGCGCTGGCGGTCTGGCGCTGAACACCCCCTCCTGTTGTCAATTGTGAAACAAAGCCATGCGCCTCGACGCAGCGCGGCGGCAGCGCGAGCGCGTGCTCCTGCGGCGTGGCGACGCTGCGCACCAGGGGTTGACCCAAACCGCCAACCTGCTATTATGTTAGCGGAAACATACGCAATATTCACCAATTCATGGAATCTCCCGTGTCCGCCAGCCTGCGCCAGGTCGCCGCCGCCAGCGGGGTTTCCCTGCAGACCGCCAGTCGCATTCTGCGGCAGCAGGGCCATCTGCATCGTCCGGAAACCTGCGCCAAAGTGCTGCAGGCCGCCCAGGAGCTCAATTACCGTCCCAACCTGATCAGCCGGGCGCTCAGTGCGGCGCGGACCAACACGCTGGGTTTGATCGCCCGCGGGCTGGGCGGGGCCATGAATATCTGGCGGATTCGGCAGTTCATACAGGCGGCGCGGGAGCGGAAATATCTGACCTTCACCATTAATCTGGACGGCCCCGGGTCGGATGACACCGCGGTCATCGAAGCCGCCCAGGATCTGCTGGACCGACGGGTGGACGGCATCATGATCTTGCGCTCATTGCCGCTGGGATTGGCAGCGCGCCGCTTTCTGGATGCGCTGCCGATCCCGGTGGTTTATCTGGGTTGGGGGCCGCCGCGCTCGCGCCGGCGCATTGTGTTTGACACGTCATCAGGTGTGAGCGCCATTGCGGCGCATCTGCATGCGTTGGGACATCAACAGGTGGCGGTGTTCCCCACGGTCTGGTCCCGGGATTATCCCGAGCAATGGGTGACGCCCAACGAGCGCGCCTACGCGCGGCTGGGCATGAAGCTGACGGTGCCCTACGACTGGGCGATCGACAATGACCTTGACAGCGGCCGCGACGCAGTGGTGCAGGCAGCGGGCTTTCTGCGGCAGGTTCCCCAGATCACCGCACTGGTGCTGGGCGATGACCTGTCGGCGCTGGCGGCCATGGCGGCAGCGCGGCAATTGGGCTTGCGTGTGCCGGAGGACCTGAGCGTGGTCGGCTTCGGCGATCTGTTGCCGGCATCGGTGGCGCAACCGGCGCTCACGACCACGCGCGGACCACGCGGCGAAGTCGGACGCCAGGCCTTCGCCATGCTTGAACGGCTGATCGACAACCCCGCCGCCCCGGTGGCGCCGGTGGTGTGCCCCTTCACACTGGTGCAGCGAGCGTCAACCGGCGCGGTTCGTGCCTCCGCGTGAAGCCCCGCGTTCGACCCAAGGATACCGCCATGAACCAACGTGCTCATCAGTGCCCGCGTGGATTTACGCTCATCGAACTGCTGGTGGTCATTTCCATCATCAGCCTGCTCATCGCCCTGTTGCTGCCGGCCTTGGCGCTGGCGCGACAGACCGCTCAGCGCATCGCCTGCGCCAGCCAGATGCGACAGAACGGGATTAATCACCTGATGTACGCCGACGCCCACCGGGGCTGGTTTCCGCTGGTGAACTCCACCACCCAGGCGGCACTGGGCATGGACCAGAGTTATCCCAGTCTGGGGGCGGCGTACAGCATCATGTCCTGGTATGGCAACAATCCCCATAATCTGGTTTGCCCCACACATGAATTTCTCGGCACCAACGCGCAATACGACGCCGGCCGAGAGCTGCATATCGACAGCATCTACATGATGCAGACGTCCTACCGCTTCGTCGCGGCGCGCGGGACCCGCGACTACGCCAAGTTCTACGGCTATGCCGCAGGCACGCCGGCGTCGTTCACGTTTTATGGGGTCGAACAAGGCTCGGGACAAGCCACGCGCAGCGACACGCGGATTTCGCCGGGCATGCCCAACCTGGAATTCGCGGGACGCACGGAAACCGATCCCCGCAGCGGACGGACCCATTACCTGCATGCGCCCGCCAAGATGCCGATGATGCTCGACGGACGGCGGCAGACGGATCCCTACTGGTACATCTACTCCGGTTCACAACGGCAGGCGAACAACCACTGGCAACTGGACGGCATCAACCTGCATTTTCTCGACGGGCACGGCCGCTGGGCGGATCAGCGGCAAGGCACGGATCGCCTGAACGTGCAGGGCGGCGCGTATTTCAAATGGGATTGAGCACGGCATGAGCACGCACGACGCCGACCTGATTGTCTGGGACTCCACGCCCGCGGGGTTAACCGCGGCGGTGGCGGCGGCGCAGGCAGGCTTGCGTGTGCTGATCGTCACCGAGGATCAGCACCTGGGCGGGCTGCAGACCAGCGGCCTGGGCTGCACCAATGCCGGGCAGGTCGCCACCATCGGCGGATTGACCCGGCAGTTTCATCAGCGGGTGCTGCAGCATTACCTGACGCACTACGGCGCCCAATCTTCCCAAGTACGCGATTGCCGGGACGGCCTGCACTTTGAACCGCATGTCGCTGAGCGCATCTGGGAGGAATGGCTCGCGCAGGTCGGCGCGCAATGCGTGCGCGGCCAGGTGATCACACACGTGGAGCGTCAAGGCGCCGCCCTGACCGTGCTGCACACCCAGCGTGGCAGCTATCGCGGTCGCGTGTTTCTCGATGCCAGTTATGAAGGCGATCTGCTGGCGCTGGCGGGCTGCGCGTTTCACCTGGGCCGCGAAGCACAGGACACCTATGGCGAAACGCTGGCGGGCGCTACCTATCCGCCCGCACACCGGGGCCGAGGCGACCATAAGCTTCAACCCTTCGACTATCGCTGCTGCCTGACGGATGTTCCCCGCAACCGCGTACCGTTCGCTCCACCGCCGGGTTACGATCCTGTGCAATACGCTTGGTTCCACGCGCGGCTGATGCAGATCGAGAATCCCCGGCTGCTGCACGCCCTGCCGCTGAACCCCATGCCCAATTGCAAAACCGATTCACGCACCGCCGAATGGCCGGGACATTCGTGGGACTACATCACCACCGATCGGCCGGGGCGGGCGGCGATTGAACTGGCGCATCGGCATTACTCGGCGGGGTATCTGTGGTTCCTGGTGGATGATCCTTCCGTACCCGCAGCAGTGCGGCAGGAAGCTGCGCAATGGGGGCTGGCCAAAGATGAGTTCACCGACAACGACCACTGGCCGTGGCATATTTACGTGCGCGAAGGTCGGCGGCTCATCGGCGAGTATGTGATGACCCAGCGCGATTGCCTGGAAGACCGCCAGAAACCCGACAGCATCGGTTTGTGCAGTTGGTGCCTGGACGTGCATCCGGTGGAAATTTTCGAGGAAGACGGCGTCTTCCATCCCGACGGCTTGATCTTTCAGGCGGTCCGGCCGTTCGAGATTCCCTGGCGCAGCGTGCTGCCCCGCCGCGCCCAGGCGAGCAACCTGCTGGTCCCGACCGCGCTGTCGGCGTCGCATGTGGCGTTCTCCGCCATTCGCGTCGAGCCGGTGTGGATGATCCTGGGCGAAGCGTGCGGCCTGGGGGCGGCGCTGGCGCTGCAAAACCAAACCAGCCTGCATGATCTGCCCACGGCAAGTCTGCGCGAACAACTTGCCGCCCAGGGCCAGGTGCTCGACGCCAGCGGGTTTCCTGACTTCTGGCCCAAATGATGCTGCTCACCGCGCAGCCGCAAGGCGCAGCCGATAGCGGGCAGGACGTGAATCAACTCTGCGGCACGGCGCCAAACTTCCGGTGGCGGCGGGCGAAGTCGCGGATGGCTTCGCGCAGGTCTTCCACACCGAAGTCCGGCCAGCACTTTTGCGCCACATGCAACTCGGCGTAGCTGATCTGCCAGAGCAGGTAGTTGCTCAAGCGCATTTCGCCGGCGGTGCGGATCAGCAGGTCCGGGTCAGGCAGGCCGGCGGTGTCGAGGTGATCGGAGATGAGTTGTTCGTCGATCTGCTGAGGCTGCAGTTCGCCGCGCTGCACCTGCTGGGCGAGGCGGCGCACGGCATCGGTGATCTCGGCGCGGGAGCCATAGTTGATCGCCAGCGCCAGCGTCAGCCCGGTGTTGCCGGCCGTGTGGGCGACGGCGTCATCAAGCTGCTGAAGCACCGCGGCGGGCAGGCCTTCGCGCCGACCAATCTGGATGAAGCGCACGTTGTTGTCCATCATGGTCTGCCGCTCGCGCACGAGATACTCGGCGTAAAGCTCCATGAGGAATTCGACTTCCTCGGCAGGGCGCTTCCAGTTGTCCACCGAAAAGCTGTAGAGGGTCAGGGCATCGAGTTCCAGCCGGGCGCACTCGGTGACGATGGAGCGGACGACAGTAGCGCCCTGCTGGTGGCCGAACAGGCGCGGCTTGCCCTGGCGCTGCGCCCAGCGGCCGTTGCCGTCCATGATGATGGCGATGTGGCGCGGCACGGCAGCGCGGGGCAGGTCCAGCCGGGTGTAGGCTTCGGCGGTCTGGGCGGCGCGCTGGGCGAGCACCTGAGCCGACGCGGCGGCGGAGAGCGACTTGTCGGCAGTGTTGGTGGTCATGGCCGATGCGTTCACGATAGCGGGCGCGACAGCGGTTTCTCTCAAGTAGAAACTATCTCAAAATACAATTAACCACAGAGGCACAGAGGGCACAGAGACCACTGCATTGAGGGTTGCAGAACTATCGCGGCATACATTTGCATCTCATGGCTTAACTCCGTGTCCTCTGTGTCTCTGTGGTGAGCATTCAGAAAATTTTTATCCCTTGAGCAGCGTCTGATCCCGACGCGGCCCGACACTGACGATCTTAACCGGAACGCCGACGTGGCTCTCGATGCACTGCAAATACTGACGTGCTTCGTGCGGCAAATCGGCGTACTGCCGACAGGCGGTCACCTCGGCGTCGAAACCGGGCAGCGTTTCATACACCGGCTCCAGGGCGCCGAGCACTTCGCAATCCGCGGGGAAGCAGGGCAAGGTCTGGCCCTGATGGCGGTAGCCGACGCAGATTTTCAGTTCGGGCAGGCCGGCGAGCACATCCAGCAGCATGACGCCCAGGGCGGTGGCGCCGCTGATGCGCGCTGAGTAGCGGACCGCCATGAGGTCCAACCAGCCGCAGCGGCGCGGCCGGCCGGTGGTGGTGCCGTATTCCCGACCTTTTTCACGGATGCGGTTGCCGGTGTCGTTGTCCTGCTCGGTGGGGAATGGTCCGCCGCCGACGCGGGTGCTGTACGCCTTCATGATGCCGACGACGCGCTTAAGCTGCGCCCCGGGGACGCCGGTGCCGGGATGCACGCCCAGCGAGGAGCAGTTGCTGCTGGTGACGAAGGGATAGGTGCCGTGGTCGATGTCCAGCAGCGTGGCGTTGGCGCCTTCAAAGAGGATGCGCTGGCCGGCGTCGATGGACTGATGCAGCAGGTGGGCGGTGTCGCAGATGAAGGGGGCGAGGCGCTGGCCGTAGCCGGTGTATTCCAGCAGCAGCGCGTCGGCGTCGATGGGGGTGAAGGCCTGGCCACAGTCGGCGGCGAGAGCGCCGAGCATGACGTTCTTGATGCGGACGATGTGGCGCAGCTTGTCACGCAGCTTGGCGGGGTCGAGCAGTTCGCCCATGCGGACGGCGGTGGAACGGGCGGCTTTGTCAGCATAGGCGGGCCCGATGCCCCGGCCGGTGGTGCCGATCTTGCTGCCGTCGCCGCGTTGCTGGCTCAGGGCGGCCTCCATGAGCGCGTCCTGGAGTTTGTGATAGGGGAAGACGACGTGAGCGCGATCGGAGATGCGGAAGTTGTTGCCGATGGTGACGCCGCGCTGGCGGAGGCCTTCGATTTCCTCGAGCACTTTGGCGGGGTCGATGACGACGCCGTTGCCCAGGACGTTGAGCTTGTCGCCGTAGAGGATGCCCGAGGGGATCAGGTGGAGGGCATAGCGTTGGTCGCCGACCTGCACGGAGTGGCCGGCGTTCGCCCCGCCGTTGTAGCGGACAACGAGATCGTGCTCGGCAGTGAGCAGGTCAACGATTTTGCCTTTGCCTTCGTCGCCCCATTGCAGGCCGACCACCGCCGAGTGTCCCGCCTGCAATTGCAGGGCGTGGGCGAAGTCCAGCGGCGAGGTGGAAGTCGTGGTCATCAGAGCAAATCCTTGGGCGCGGGGGTTCGGGGTCTGGGTGGCCGGGGAACCGGGAGATTGTAGCAGACGCGCGGGGGTGGGATCGGTGGAAATGTGGTGGCTGGAGCAACCCTGGAGATACCGCCGGAGATACCACCGGAACAACCCCCGGATTCGCTGCGCTCATCCGCGGCTTTGAGGGGGTGTGGTGGTGGTTGGAGGGATCCCACAGATTCGCCTGCGGCTCATCTGCGGGCGTCCGGGTGGGCAAACGCCGCTGGGGAATGGTGTGCTGCCACCTGCGCCTTTACCGCATCATCCCTGTTTCATCTGCGTATATCTGCGTTTATCTGCGGAAAAACTGCTTCAATCTGCCCGCAGGCGAACGTGGACCTGCCGGGTGCGGGGGCCGTCGAATTCGCAGAACCAGATGCCTTGCCAGACGCCCAGCACCATGCGGCCGCGTTCGATGAGGATGGTCACGCTGGAACCGCACATGGTGGCTTTGACGTGGGCCGCCGAGTTGCCTTCGTTGTGGCGGTAGAACGGCTGCTCCCAGGGGACCATCAGGTCCAGTTGGGCGAGCATGTCGCGGACCACATCGGGGTCGGCGTTTTCGTTGATGGTGATGCCGGCCGTGGTGTGCGGGACGAAGACGATCACGCTGCCGGTCTCGATGCCGCTCTCCTGCACGAGGCGCGCGACCTCGGCGGTGAGGCTGACCATCTGGCTGCGGCTGCGGGTGGGAACGGAGAGCGTGTGAAGCATGGCGGCATGGTAGCAGCGAGCGCCACCGCCTGACGCGGAAACGCCTGCGAACATTCCGGGGGCACCTACCGGCGAAACATGAAGTACACCGCCCCGCACAGGCACAGGCCCGCCCACAGGAAATCCCACTTGAGCGGCTGCTTCATGTAGAACAGCGCAAAGGGCACGAACACGCTGAGCGTGATCACTTCCTGCATGATCTTGAGCTGCGGCAGGGACAGCGCCCCGTGGCCGATGCGGTTGGCGGGCACCTGCAGCAGATACTCAAAGAGCGCGATGCCCCAACTGAGCAGCGCCGCGATCCACCACGGCTTGTCGTTGAGGTTTTTGAGATGGGCGTACCACGCGAAGGTCATGAAGACATTCGACGCCGTCAGCAGCAACGCCGTCTGCATCCAGATGGGCATGGACGTTCGCCCCGGGCCACGTGGTCGCACCCCGCAGCCGCCGTCTCAGCCCTTCTGGTCAGTCAGCACCAGCCACATCGCATGCACCAGCCCCGGAATGCCGCCCAGAATGGTGAGGATGATGTTGATCCAGAAATGCTTGGTCACCCCCACTTGCAGAAACGCGGCGACGGGCGGCAGGAAGATCGCGAGAATGAGTTTGACCAGTTGCATGGGCAAGTTCCTGTGCGGGAAGGAATCGGTGTTGGCCGGGCGAGGTCGCCCTGACGACCGCGTATCATACCGCGTGAATCATTTCCTTACGAAACGTACCGATCGACCACTTCATCCCACCGGCCCTGGCTTTTAAGCAGGTGCTCGATCGCTTCGCGCGCCGCCCCCCGCCCCCCCACCGCCGTGGTGATGTATTGGGCTTCGGCGCGCACCTCCGCCACCGCGTCGGCGACCGCCATCGGATAGCCGCACCGCAGCAACGCCGGCAGGTCGATCAGGTCATCCCCCACATAAGCTGTTTCCTCGGGTAAAACGCCCGCCCGCTGACACAGCGTTTCCAGCCCCACCGCCTTGTCGCTCGACCCCTGCTGCACCAGGTCCACGCCCAGTTCCGCCATGCGCAGCGTCACCGCCCGCACACTGCGTCCGGTCAGCACGCCGACCTTCAACCCCAGGCGCAGGGCGATGCGGATGCCCAGCCCGTCGCGCACGTAAAAACGCTTGGCTTCCTGCCCCTGATCGTTGACGATGATCGACCCATCGGTCAGCACGCCATCGACGTCGAACACGATCATGCGCAGGCGGGAAAAGTCAGCCATCAGCCAGTCATCCTTTTCGCAGCGCGTCAACGCGCTGGCCGCAATCCCATGAAGATGCACCACCGAGACACAGAGAACACAGAGGAATACGCACCGAGAAACGTCAGGCAAAACCACCGGGCCTGCTCTTGTCGTTACTTTTACTCTGTGACCTCTGTGACTCGGTGGTTAAATCTGCAAGGATTATCCTTCGATCACCTTCAGCGCCACCAGGTCCTGCACGTCGATCAGGCCCACCGGCTTACCGGCGTCATCCACCACCGGCACTTCGTCAATGCGATGTTGCCGCATCATGCTCACCGCGTCGCGCACCAGCGCCGCAGCGCTGAGCGTGCGCGGGTTGCGGGTCATCACGCTGCCGACCTGCAGCGCCATGAGGTTGCCGGTTTGCCGGATCGCCAGCCGGCGCAGGTCGCCATCGGTGAAGATGCCCGCCAGTTTGCCCGCGTCATCGACCACCAGCATCGCGCCGGGACGCCGCACGCCCCCGGCATCGGCGCGCTTGCCGGTCATCTCATAAGCAGCGCCCAGCTCGGCAGCCAGCGGCACCAGCGCGAGGTTGTCATGGGCTTTGAACCGCATGGCTTCGACCACCGGCATGAGCTGGCGTCCCAGGGCGCCACCGGGATGGAAACGCTTGAAGTCTGCGACGCCGAAGTTCCGGCTGCGGCTGAGCGTCAGCGCCAGCGCATCGCCCAGCGCGAGCATGGCGGTGGTGCTGGCGGTGGGCGCCAGGTTGTGCGGGCAGGCTTCGGTGACGTTGCCGATCCACAGCGTCAGGGTCGCCAGTTTCGCCAGATCGCTCTCCCGGCCGCCGGTCAGGGCGATCACCGGCACGCCGTCCTGTTTGAGCAACGCCGCCAGCGCGACGACTTCCTCCGTCCCGCCGCTGAAGCTCAGCAGGATCACCACATCATCCCGGCGAATGCGGCCCAGGTCACCATGCACTGCTTCCGTCGGATGCAGAAAATGGCTGGGGGTGCCGGTGGACGCGAGAGTGGCGGAGATTTTCTGGGCGATGAAATTGCACTTGCCCAGCCCGCTGATCACCACCGCCCCGCGTTTGGGTTCGTCGGTGGCGTCCCGCAGCAGGCGCACGGCCGAATTGAAGGCGTCGTCCAGGGGAATCCCCCCCACGGCCGCCGCTTCGGCGTCGAGCACTTGCCGGGCAAATTGCTGCCAGTCATTTTCGCTCATTGAACTGCGGTCACTTTGGTAAGATCATGGCATTATGTGTCGCCAACCGGACGGCGGCAAACCTCTGGCCCTGCATGGATGCACGCATGACCCTGTCCCTGGAAGAGTATCGCGTTGAGCTGGATGTTTACGCCGGCCCGCTGGACCTGTTGCTGTTTCTGGTTCGCCGGCAGGAGATCGATCTCAACGATCTGCCCATCGCTCGGCTGACCGAGCAATACCTGCAGCATGTCAAAAGCATCGAGCACCTGGATGTGAACCTCGCCGGTGAATTTCTGGTGATGGCCGCCACGCTGCTGGAAATCAAGAGCCAGATGCTGCTGCCGCGCCCGGAAGAAGCTGCGGGCAGCGCCGACGATGCGGCCGGCAAAGATGCGGGGCTGAGCGAGACGGACCCACGCTACGAGCTGGTGCAACAGCTTCTGGCGTACAAGCGGTTCAAGGATGCCGCGCTGGAGCTGGACGATCGCAAGGACGCCTGGGAACGCCGCTTTCCGGTGCGCCCCGGTAAGGTGAAGCCCAGCTCAAACCACGAAGGCGCTGACGGCGAAGAAGGTCAGAGCGAGCAGGTCGAGTTCGATCTGGACGATGTGAGCATCACCGACCTGTGCGACGCCTTTCAGCGCATCCTCGACTCCATTGGCCAGCGCAACTTCACCCACAATGTGGTGTACGACGACACGCCGATCGAGTTGCACGCCGCCGACATCGTGGACCGTCTGCAGCGTGAAGGCCGGATGACGCTGCAATCCATTTTCGTCGGCCGAAGCAATCGCACGGAACTGGTGGGATTGTTCCTGGCGACCCTGGAACTGGTGCGGCAAAAACGGCTGGCGGTGAAACAGGACGCGCCCGGCGGGGAGATTCACCTGGAGCTGCGCCCGGACGCCGAACAGCTGCGCCCGGAAGATGACGTCGCCCATGACTGGCGCGATCCGCAGACGGGGGAAATGCAATACGACTGGCCGGATGAAGCCGCCCGCCGCGCCGCCCAGCGCCGGGCACGGCTGCGTGCCAAGCTGCGGGTGGCGAAACTGCAGCGTGGGAAGGACGGCCAGGAAATCGACGAAGACGCGCTGCTGGAAGAACTGGAAGCCCAGGAAGCCGCCGAGGCAGCGCTGGCGGAAGCGGGTGAAGGTGCTGCCGACGGCGCGCAGGCGGCAGCAGCGACTGAAGCGGAAGCTGTGGTGGATGATGAGCCGTATGAGGAGTTCGGGACAGACGGCGATGATGATGATTTCGCTGACGATCAGGACCGCTGACCGACGCAACCAGGCTCATGGATTTCTGCGGGTCGGCCGGTCCTCGCCTTACCGAGGTGTGGTCGGATCGGTGAAACGGTCGCCGGGGGCCTGATCGCAGAAGTGCACTTCCAGATAGCGGGCGACGTAGTCGATGATCGACTGGGCGTAGGGAATCTCCGGGTTGGAGGTGGTTCCCATCGGCTCAAACCGCATGCCCTTGAAGCGTTTGACGGCCTCGGGCACCGACAACCCGTATTGCAGCGCCAGGCTCAGGGCGCGACAAAAGCCCTGCACCATGCCGCTGAGGGTCGAGCCTTCTTTCGCCATTTTGATGAAGATTTCGCCCGGCCGACCGTCGTCGAACAGGCCGATGGTCAGATAGCCTTCGTGACCCACGATCTGGAACTTGTGGGTGATCGACTGGCGCGTACTGGGCAGCGTTTCGCGTTGGGCAACCATCCTTGGCTGACCTCCCTGCGGCGTTGGAGGAATGGGCGAATCCTTTTCGCTCATGCCCAGCAGCGTAACCAAACGTGAACATTCCAGCCACCGGGCACCGCGGCTTGGTGGATTATCGGCCACAGTAGGTGGAAAACTGAAAAAACGTGGCCCCCGGAAGTCGTCCCGACACTGGTCCATAGGTAATGTGGCATGAACGAGCCGGAAGCGTAAGCGACGGACCAGGCGTGTCACGCCGGACGGCTCGGGATAAGTACCCTGTCATCTGTGCCACCGAGCGCCCAACCCGTCGCTCACGCTTCCGGCTCGTTAAGACAGGGCGAAAGCAATCCCCCCCGCTCACCCCTCGCCCACCGGGGTCTGGGCTTCGCTGCTGTCGGCGGGCACCACCAGCCGCTCGATGCGCACGCTGGTCACGCGCGTCCGCTCGGCGCCGGTGACGGTGATGCGGGTGCCGTCGTATTCAAACGACTCGCCCACGGCCGGTACATGCCCCAGCGTGGAAAACACGAACCCGCCCACGGTGTCGTAGTCCTCATCCTCGGGCAAACTGAGCTTGAACTGGTCGTTCAGGTCATCGATATACATCCGCCCATCAACCTCAGCGGTGTTCTCATCCACCAGGTTGAGCGTGGGTTCTTCCTCGGTCGGCTCGTACTCGTCCTGAATGTCGCCGACCAGTTCTTCGAGGATGTCTTCGATGGTGACCAAACCCGCGGTCCCGCCGTACTCGTCGAGCACAATGGCGATGTGCACCTTGCGGTCCTTGAATTCCGCCAGCAGTTCACGCAGGGGCTTGGTTTCCGGGACCATCTGGGCGGGACGGATGACCTGCTTGAGGCTGAAGCGCGCCGCTTCGGGGGCGCCGATGAAGCGGATGAGGTCTTTGACGTAGAGGATGCCGTGGATGTTGTCGATGCTGTCGGTGTAGACGGGGATGCGGCTGTGGCCGAATTCCATCACCTTCTGCACCACCTCCGGCAGCGGCAGGTCCAGTTCGATGCCTTCGATGTCGGTGCGCGGGGTCATCACTTCGCCCGCGGTGGTCTTGGACAGGTCGAAGACTGCTTCGATCATCTCGCGCTGGTCGGAGTCCACCCCGCCTTCGCTCTCGTGCTCTTCCACAACCGACAGCACTTCATTGGATACATGGTCCTCGCTGTCGCGGTCGAGCTCCGCGCCTGACACCCGGCGCACCACCGGGTCAAACAGGTGCAGCACGGCAACCACCGGCCAAAGCAGTTTCATGCACACCGTCAGCGGCCCCATCGACCACACCAGCAGCGCCTCGGCGCGGTAGCGCGCCCAGCTTGCCGGGATCGCCACGCCAAACACCATCACCAGCGCCCCCGCCGCCGCCAGCGCCGCCAGGTATGCGTGCCACCACGGTCCGGTGAGTTTCTCCTGCGAAATGTGCAGCATGCTCAGCAGCACGGCGAAGTTCAGCAGCGTGCGCACGGTGGCGGTCATCAACGCCAGTTGGTGCTCCTGGTCGAGGAACGCCGGGGCGCGCTCCGCCCACCCCCGTTGTCCCGCCAGGTCCAGCACTTTGCCCCGGGCGTAGGTGCGCAGGGCGGTGTGAACTGCGGTGAAGTAGCAGGTCAACAGACTACTGACGACGGCAATCAGAACAGCCGGGTCGCTCACGAGGGGTGTGTCTCCATTGGACGATGGTACAGGGGCGGAAAGCCGGCCGCCTGCAGCAATTGATCTTCCCGTCGATGCATCGTCCGGAATGCGACGGGGTCGTGGTCGTCATGGCCCAGCAGATGCAGCAGGCCATGGACGGCATACAGCAGAATTTCCAGCCGCAGCAGATGGCGCTGCTGGCGCGCCTGCCGCGCCGCTTCAGCGCGGCAGATGATGATCTCACCTTCAATGGGGTCAGCCCGGGCAGCTTCGCGCGGCGAGCGCGGTGGCTGGGCGCGCAAATCAAAGGTCAGCACATCCGTCGTGCCGTGTACGCCGGAGTATTGTTGATGCAGTTCCGCCATGCGGGCGTCATCGACCAGCACCAGGGAAAGGCTGTCGATGCGTGCTTTGGCGAGCGTGGCGATATGGGCGAGGGTCGGTTCCAACCAGCCGCGCAGGGTGGGACGGCAGTCACGGGTCATGAGCGTCAGGTCGATTACATCAGGTTTCACCACCGCCTGGCGGCGACGGCTGGGCCGCGCACGCGACGAGGGAGGTTCCTCGTCATCCACCGAACCGGCGGTGGTGACAGCGATCGACTTGAACTCCGTCAGCGGGGGCACTGGCAAACCTGCAGTTAATCTGATTCCGCGTCATGGTAGCGGCTGGTGCAGCCGATGACCAGTGGGTCCCAGAGCCGGCGGCACTCATTTCCGCACTGCGGCTGTGGGCCGACGGGTCCTGCACGCCCGATTGGCGTCAGCAAACCACCCGGCACCGCGCGTTGCCGGCCCGGAGGGACCATCCGGTATGCCTCCACCGAGCCGCTGACGCCAGTCAGCGGGTTCCCCCGGCACGCCCGGCGTCCCCCGCAACTGACATCACCGGCATTCGTGATGCGGTTTCCGGCGCCTGGTGACGGGTCGCCTGACCGACGCCGATGCCGCCACGCAAAATGCGTATAACCCTGCATTTGACACTATGAAACCGCCCCGCTACCTTCTGCCGTTCTGCTGCCGCTTCCATCGCTGGAAAGGCCTTGGAAATGGCTGACCGCGAAGGTCCTAAGTCCCGCCGTGATCAGGAACCAAATCCATATAGCCTGTTTGGCGTGGGATTTGAGTTCGCCGGTGCAGTGGGTGGATTGACGCTGGTCGGGTGGTGGCTGGACCGCCGCTGGCAGACGCAACCGTGGTTGATGTGCCTGGGGATGACGATTGGCGTCATCGGCGGCATCTACAAAATCTGGCGTTTGGGCAAACGTTTCTTTTAAGTTCTTACCCCGACGAATCCCTCTCAGTGAGCCACACGCAGGTCATGCAGACCCGACGCGGCCAAGACAGTTTCCCCACCGGCATCCTTCTGGCGTCCCTGCTGGGGACCACCGCCGGCCTGTTTCTGCTGGGCTGGTGGGCATTCCCCCGGTTGTTCGCTGACGCCGAAGCCGCCCGCGCCTGTCTGCTGCTGGGCGCGGGAACCGTCGGCCTGCTGGCGGTGCTGGGGGTGGCGCCCCTGGCGGTGATGGGGCCGCTGGGATCGATGCCCACGGTGTATGCGTGGTTCATCGGCACCGGCATTCGCATGGTCGGCGTTGTGCTGGCGCTGGCGGTGGGCGTCAAACTCCTGGACCTGCCCCCCCTGCCGTTGGTCACGGCGATCATGGGCATTTACCTGCCGTTGCTGGCGATCGAAGCCGCGGTGGCGGGACATTACTTGTGGATCAAGGATCGATCCGGCGGCGCTGACCAGCGCCCCGCAAAGCACTCGGAGGCCCTGGCGTGACTGGCTCTGCGCTTCTCCTGTTGGCGGCGGGCAATCCCGTCGATCACGTCACCGACAAGCCCCTGCCGGGCTTCGAGGAGTCCTGGCTGCTGTCCAATTACTCCGTGATGCTCGTGCTCTGTGGCATCATCACCGCGCTGGTGGTCATTCCCGCCGCCCGCCGCATCGCCACCGGACCCGCCAAGTCCCTCGAGGACTACCGCGCCAAGGGACTGTGGGCCAACCTCGTCGAAGCCGTCTGCCTTTACCTGCGCGATGAAGTCTTCCGCCCGGTGCTGGAGGATCAGACCGATCGTTATACGCCGGTGCTCTGGACTTTCTTCTGGTTCATTCTCGTGTGCAACCTGGTGGGTCTGGTCCCCCTGCTGGACCTGACCGCCCCGCTGATGATCAAACTCACCGGCCATGAGCATGCCTCGGGCATCGGCGGCACCGCCACCCAGTCCATCTGGGTCACTTCCGCCCTGGCGGTCATCGCGTTTCTGTTCTGGAATCTGACCGCGTTTTTCAAAGACCCGCTCGGTTTCATCAAACATCTGACCGCCGGGGCGCCCTGGTTCATGTGGCCCATCATGGTCCCGGTCGAAATCATGGGCATGTTCGTCAAGCCGGTGGCGTTGGCGCTGCGACTGTTCGCCAACATGACCGGCGGCCACATCATCCTGGCGGTGCTGCTGAGCTTCGTGGTCGCGCTGGTCAAGAATCTGGGCGCGGTGGGCTACGGCCTGGCGCTGATCCCGTTGCTGGGCGCGACCGCCATCAATGTGCTCGAAATCCTGGTGGCGTTCATCCAGGCGTACATTTTCACCTTCCTGACCTGCCTGTTCCTGGGTCAGCTGGTGGTGCATGAACACGAAGAACACGAAAGCCATGACGAGCATCACGGCCATGAAGCCGGAGCTCACCACAGCCACGCGTCGGTGCATTAAGCCGCGGCGTGGATCACGGAAAGACATGTGCCCCGGCGCCGGTTGAGCAAGGCCGCCGGACGGCCCGCGAGGGCGGGGCTACCCACCGATGCGACCTTGCCGCATCAGCGTGTTTCAGGAGAATCATGATGAGCAAGTTCGGATGGTATGGCATGCTGGCGCTGCTGGCTCTGGCGGCTCCGGCGCTGGCGGCTGAAGGCGCCGGCGAAGCGGCGCAGGGCGCGTTCTGGATCTTCCCCGGCGGGATCACCGGCGCCTACTTCGGCGCGGCGATCGGCGCGGGTCTGATCGTCATCGGCGCCGCCCGCGGCATCGGCCGCATCGGCTCCTCGGCGGTCGAGTCCATCGCTCGCCAGCCCGAAGCCGGTGGCCGCATCTTCACCTCCATGCTGCTGTCGGCGGCGCTGATCGAAGGCTTCACGCTCTTCGCCGTCGTCGTCACCCTGCTGGTGGTGCTCAAGTAACGTCCCCACACGCGGCTGCGGCCGCGTGCTCCTGCCGCGCTCCCCGCGCCGCGCGAGCATTCGGCCGCATTCCTCGCCCTTGCAAGTGAGCTTCCCATGAATCGATGCCTGCCTGTGCTGATCACCCTGCTGTTGACGGCTCCCGCCCTGGCGGCGGGCGCGGGTGGAGGCAATCCCTTCACCGGCGCCATCTACCAATCGGTCGCCGCCGGCCTGGTCTTCCTCCTGCTCCTGTTCCTGCTCAAGAAGATGGCGTGGGGCCCGATCCTCACCGGCCTGCAGGACCGCGAAAACAAGATCAAGGGCGATCTGGAGAAGGCGGAATCCGCCGCCGCCCAGGCTGCCGCGACCTTGGCGCAGTACCAGAAGGAACTGGCGCAGGCCAGCGAGCAGGCGCGGCAGATGATCGACAAAGCGCGCGGCGAAGCCGAGCAGGCCGCCGCAACCATTCGTCAGCAGCACGAACAGGAAATGGCGCAGCTCAAGCAGCGCGCCGCCGCGGACATCAAAGCCGCCAAGGAACAGGCGGTCAACGAGCTGTACGCTCAGGCGGCCGTGTTGAGCACGCAGATCGCCGGCCGCATCCTCCAGCGCGAGATCAATGCCGCCGACCAGCAGAAGCTCGTGGATGAAGCGGTCGCCGAGTTGCAGAAGACCTCAAACAACTAACCCCCCTCCCCCCCGGAAGTTTTGGCTCTGGCCAGAACACGTCACGGGTACTGGGAAGCAGTGGGAATCAGCCAGCGACGCGGGCAAGCGTCAGAGGAGGCCACGGTGGCCGAGCATGTGGAACAAGTCGCCCAGAACGTCGAACATGTGTACGGCGCCGCATTGGCGGAGCTGGCGCTCGAAGCTGGGCAATTGGATGAGATTGCCGAGGAAGTCGGCCAATTGCTGCTGTTGCTGCGTGAGCATCCGGAGCTGACCAGCCTGCTGGGCAGTCGTGTGCTCAGCGCCAGCGAGCGTTCCGCATCGATCGAACGGATGTTCAAAGGCCAGGTCAACGATCTGCTCTACCGCTTTATCCAGGTCATCAACGCCAAGGGCCGGACGGACAAGCTGGTGGACATCCTTGATGCACTGACGGAGATCATCGAGCAGCGTCAGGGCACGGTGGAAGCCGAAGCCTGGGTCGCCAAAGAACTGGGCGCGGATCAGGCCGCCAACCTGGCGGAGAAACTCAGCGCCGCGTTGGGTCGGAACGTCGTGCTGCAGCAGAAGGTCGATCCCAAGCTCATCGGCGGCTTGAAGCTGCGGCTGGGCGATCAGTTGCTCGACGGCACCGTCGCCACCCAGCTCAAATTGCTCAAGCACAAGATCATGGAGCAGGGCCGGGAGAAAGTCCGCGGCAACCTGGCGGGTCTGGTCGCCGAATAACCGGCATTCGAGTAAACGAGCCCCGCGCGTCAGCAAGGGGTTCTTCAAGCATAGGCGTGATTACAACGGATACGGCAGTAACCTTCAGGAACCAGAACCCCTCCCTCACGGTCGGGGCTCGCTAAGAAAGCAAGGCATCGGCGCAGCGGGAACTTGCGGTCAAGCTCGCGGCGTCAGCGGAGTCAGACATGAAGATTCGCACCGACGAAATCACCAGCGTCATCAAACAGGAAGTCCAGCGCTACGCCACCGAGCTGGAAGTCAGCCAGGTCGGCCAGGTCATCGAAGTGGGCGACGGCATTGCCCGCATCTACGGCCTGTCCAAAGCCATGGCGGGCGAAATGCTCGAGTTCGAAGTGGGCGAAGGCGAAACCGTCATGGGCCAGGTCTTCAACCTGGAAAATGACGTCGTCGGCGCGGTCATCTTCGGCGACTATCTGGCGATCAAAGAAGGCGCCAGCGTCCGGGCGACCGGGCGTCTGCTCTCCGTGCCCGCCGGCGAAGGCGTGCTCGGCCGCGTCATCAACCCGCTGGGCGAACCCATCGACGGCAAAGGCCCGATTCAGGCGACCGAGTTCCGCAAGCTCGACATCATCGCCCCCGGCATTGCCGACCGTCAGCCCGTCAAGCAGCCGCTGCAGACCGGCGTCAAGGCTGTCGACTCGATGATTCCCATCGGCCGCGGCCAGCGCGAACTGATCATCGGCGACCGCAAGACCGGCAAGACCGCCGTCGCCATCGACACCATCATCAACCAGAAGTACACCCACGAAGGTCATCCCGATGGCCCGGTGTACTGCATCTACGTCGCCATCGGCCAGAAGGAATCGACCGTCGCCGCCGTGGTGGAAGCCCTCCGCGAGCATGGCGCTCTGGAATACACCACTATCGTCAGCGCCTCGGCGTCCGACCCCGCGCCGCTGCAGTACATCGCCCCCTACGCCGGCTGCGCCATGGGCGAGTATTTCATGTGGCAGGGCAAGCACGTGCTGTGCGTGTATGACGACTTGTCCAAGCAGGCGGCCTCGTATCGTCAGCTCTCGCTGCTGCTGCGTCGTCCTCCCGGCCGCGAAGCGTACCCCGGCGACGTGTTCTATCTCCACAGCCGTCTGCTCGAACGCGCCACCAAACTCAGCGATGAGAACGGCGGCGGCTCGCTGACCGCGCTGCCCATCATCGAAACCATGGAAGGCGACGTGTCGGCGTACATTCCGACCAACGTCATCTCCATCACCGACGGCCAGATTTACCTGGAGCCGGAACTGTTCTTCGCCGGCGTGCGTCCCGCCATCAACGTGGGCATCAGCGTGTCGCGCGTCGGTGGCAACGCCCAGATCAAGGCGATGAAGCAGATCGCCGGCTCGCTGCGTCTGGACCTCGCCGCCTACCGCGAACTGGAAGCCTTCGCCCAGCTCGGCACCGATCTGGACAAAGCCACCCAGCGCCAGCTCGACCGCGGCGCCCGCATGGTCGAACTGCTCAAACAGCCGCAGTATGTGCCGATGGACGTCATCGATCAGGTCATCCAGATTTTCGCCGGCACCCGCGGCTTCCTGGACGATGTGCCGATCAAGCAGGTCCACAACTTCGCCGACGGCCTGCTGGAATACTTCCGTGGCAGTGCCGCCAAGGTGCGCGAGGAACTGGTGACCAAACGGGCGCTCAACGACCAGCTCACCGAGCAGATGACCAAGGCGGTCAGCGACTACAAGGCGAGCTGGCTCAACGCCCAGAAGAAGTAACAACCCATCCGCGCAGGCTCAGTGGCCCGGTTCCAATGGCTGCGTCATGGGCGTGTGAAGCTTTAAGACGGCAACATCCAGGGCTTTGACCCCTAAGGGTTATCCTTTGGCCCGGGTCTGCCCAAACTTCCGGGGGCGGGTTAAGTTGTGCCGCGGAATCGCCTGGTC
>CAZSBB010000001.1:0-343492 GCA_964605235.1 uncultured Phycisphaeraceae bacterium | reverse complement strand
GACCAGGCGATTCCGCGGCACAACTTAACCCGCCCCCGGAAGTTTGGGCAGACCCATCCCTCCGGCCAATCCATGGCGCTCTTGGAGCGCTCCCCACCTTCCGGTTATAATACGGGTCTATCCCGCATTCGCGGGATCGAGTTTCCGCATATGTGCGTCGGCCGCCATGTGGGCGGTGTCAGGAGGCGTATGCCGGACGGCAGGCGTCTGCTGTCGTTGCAGCCGTCGCCTGTCGCTGATGCGGGAGCCCCACCACATGGGTGATGCCTATCCGATTCGTCCGGTTCAAGTCGACCCGGTCCAGACTGACCATCGCACCATTGCCACCGCCATTCCCCACCCGGACATGGTGCCCGTGCTGGAGAAATTGCGCCAGACCGAGCCCTGGTGCATGGAAGGCCAGCCGGCGATCGTCTGGGATCGCGCTGAAGGCGCGACCGTCTATGACGCCTACGGCAACCGCTGGATCGACTTCAGCTCCGGCGTGCTGATCACCAACGCCGGCCACGGGCGCAAGGAAATGCGCGACGCGGTGGCAAGCATCGCCAACCACGGCCTGCTGACCACCTACTGCTTCCCGCACCAACTCCGTGCCGACCTGACCAGCGCCCTGCAGAAGGTCGCCCCTCGGCCTGACGACAAAGTGATGCTCCTGTCCACCGGCTCCGAAGCCACCGAGCTGTGCATCAAGCTGTCGCGCGAAAATGCCCGCCGCAAGGGCTGCAACCCCAACGTGTTCGTCACCTTCAACAACGCTTTCCACGGACGCACGCTCGGCTCCCAGCTTGCCGGCGGCATTCCGTCACTGAAGGAATGGATCGGCTATCCCGACACCCACTTCCTCCAGGTCGCTTTCCCCGACGGCGGGGTGCGCAGCCCCAAGGAAGCCGACGATTTCAATTACTTCCTCAAAGCCCTGGCGGATGCGGGCGTCAAGCCCGAGCAGGTCGCCGGCGTGATGACCGAGACCTACCAGGGCGGCAACAGCAGCTTCGCCCCCCCGGCGTACATCCAGCAACTGCGCAAATGGTGCGATCAGCACGGCGCGCTGCTGATCATGGACGAAGTGCAGGCGGGCTTCGGTCGGACCGGCAAGTTCTGGGGTTTTGAGCACTACGGCATCAAGCCCGACCTCATCGCCTGCGGCAAAGGCATCTCCGGCGCGCTGCCCCTGTCGGCGGTCATCGGCCGCAAGGACATCCTGGACATGTTCCCCCCAGGCAGCATGACCAGCACCCACTCGGGCAACCCCGTCTGCTGCGCCAGTGCGCTGGCCAGTCTGCAGATCATCCAGAAGGAAAAACTCGTCGAGCAATCCGCTCGCCTGGGCGAAATCCTCCAGGCAGCGTGTGCCCGCATTCAGCAGCGCTTCAGCGACGTCATCCTCGCCCACCACGGCAAGGGCCTCGTCGCGTCGCTGCACTGCGTCAAACCCGGCACCCGCGAAGCCGACGGCAAGCTCGCGTGGACCGTGGTCGGCAAAGCGGTGCAGCGCGGCCTGATGATGTTCGGCCCCGTCGGGTTCGGCGGCGCGAGCGTGAAAATCTGCCCGCCGCTGTGCATCAGCGAGGCTGCCCTGACCGAAGGCCTGCAAGTGCTCGAAGAGAGCTTCGCCGCGGTGCTGCAAGGCGAAGCCCTGGCGCACTGATCGCCTGGGGATTGACGAATGCAATCAACACCCGGAGGTGGGGTTCATCCCGCCTCCGGGTTTTTTGTTGGCATAGTGGATACGGATGACGCGCAGGTCCCCGGGCGGAGCCCGGGGCTAACGGCATGCGCGACACCGTTAGCCCCCGGCTCTGCCGGGGGGGATTTTTCGTGCATCAGCGATGTCTATCGCCCTGCGGTCAGATCCACGTGCATTTGCCATGCCGTGCGCCCGGTGCCGTCGCTGACGCTTCCGGCTCGTTGGACGTAGTGCGCGATGAACGTGCTCGGTGGTCCGGGGGTTACTTGAGCAGCGCTTGCGTGCGGGCGACGAGTTGGTCGAGCTTGACGACTTCGCCCTTGGGGCCGTTGCTGCCGTTGCGGGCTTTGATTTCCGCAGCGCCTTCGGCGAGGGCTTTTTCGCCGATGGTGATGCGCACGGGGATGCCCACCAGGTCGGCATCATTGAACTTCACGCCGGGGCGTTCGTCGCGGTCGTCGATGAGCACATCCAAGCCTGCGGCTTCCAGTTCGCCGGCGAGTTTTTCGGCGGCCTGGCGCAGGGCGCCGTCCCACTTGATGGGGGTGATCAGCACCGCAAAGGGTGCGATGGCGGCGGGCCAGATGATGCCCTTGTCATCGTTGCCGCCGGCGGCTTCGATCGCCCCGGCGAGGATGCGGTTCACGCCGATGCCGTAGCAGCCCATGATGGGCGTGGCGCGCTGATTGTTTTCGTCGAGCACGGTGATGCCGAGGGATTTGGTGTACTTGTCGCCGAGTTTGAAGACGTGGCCGATCTCGATGCCTTTGGTTTCCTGGAGGACGCCGCCGTCGTTGTGGGGCGAAGGATCGCCAGCGACGGCGTTGCGGATGTCGGCGACCACCGGCTGCACACCACCGGCGAGCACCTCGCGTTGCCAGTTGAAGTGCTTGACGTGGTGATCTTTTTCATTGGCGCCGCTGGCCCAGAACTGCGCGGCGGCGGCATCGGCGTCGACCACCAGATGCGTGTCGTTTCGGCCAACGGCGGCATGGGGGCCGACATAACCGATCGCCCAGCCGTCCTGCGTCGCCAATGCTTCGGGCGCCATAACGATCTGCGCCGGCGCGCCGAGGATGCGGGTGGCGGCGGCTTTGAGTTTGGCTTCGTTGATGTCGTGGTCGCCGCGCACGATCGCCAGCAGATACCACGGCTGCTGGGCGGGCGTGGGATCGGAGCTGTCGCTGGCGCGGGTGGCGACGTAGACCATGCTTTTGAGCATGTTCTTCGGCTTAACCTTCATGAACCGGGATACGTCTTCGATGCTGGCGCAGCCGGGGGTGTGGACTTTGTCCAGTTCGCCGGTGGGCGGGCCGTCGAAGGTATGGGCGCGCGGGCCGATCGCGCACTTTTCGACGTTGGCGGCATAGTTGCCTTTGTCGGACTTGAGGATGGTGTCCTCGCCGGTGGGGGAGGGGACCATGAACTCATGGGACGCGCTGCCGCCGATCGGGCCGGACTCGGCTTCGACGATTTCATAGGGCAGGCCGCAGCGGGCGAAGATGCGGCGGTAGGCGGCATACTGGGCGTCATAGGTTTCGTTGAGCCCGCCGGGTCCTTCCAGATTCAGATGGAAGCTGTAGGCGTCCTTCATCTGGAACTCGCGCGAGCGCAGCACGCCGAAGCGCGGGCGGAATTCGTCGCGGAACTTGGTCTGAATCTGGTAGAGCGTTTTGGGCAGGTCGCGGTAGGAGCTGATGAACATGCCCACCAGGTCGGTGATGACTTCCTCGTGGGTGGGGCCGAGCGCCTGCTCCCGGCCGTGGCGGTCCTTGATGACGAAGAGGTTTTCGCCATAGGCGGCGCGTCGGCCGGTGCGTTCCCAGAGGTCGATGGGCTGGAGGGTGGGGAGGAACACTTCCACCGCGCCGGCGGCGTCCATTTCCTGGCGGATGATGTCCATGACCTTGCGCAGGCTGCGCAGGCCCAGCGGGAGATAGCTGTAGACCCCGGCGCCGAGTTTGGCGATGTAGCCGGCGCGGAGCATGAGCTGATGGGAGGGCACTTCCGCGTCGGCGGGGGCCTGGCGGGCGGTGGGGAGCAAAATTTTCGACCAGAGCACGGGCATGATTCAGCACTCCCAACGGGGAAACTTGCAAAAGAGGCGGCATCTTATCGGCCGGTAGCGGCGGCGACCAATCGACCGGTTGGGCAAGTTGGACCTGAAAAAGGATTATCGGGAGCGCCTGGCACTGGCGTGCGTTGTATTGCTCGTTAGAATCAGCGACATGCGAAGGATGGCGTGGATTTTGAGCTTGTCGTTGTTGACGTGGGCCCTGGGTGGCTGCGAGCCGGCGTTGTTTCCCGAGAACCTGAGCCGATCCCCATACGATCGGTATCAGCAACTGCGCGGAGAGCCCCGGCCGGCGACCACCACCAATGCCTACGGCGGCGAGGTGCCCAATCTGCGGGCGCGCCTGCGACCGCTGGGTGAGCCTTAAATCACCCCAGTTCGCGGCGCGGCAAGGATGGGCGCGGCAGCGTGCGGCCAGGGACGGTTTTATGAAAGTTTCTCCCCTCCCCTGACCGATACAACTGCTGCATCACTTTCAAGCCTACCACCTCGCTTGGAAAGGTTGTGGTTGTGGTCAAGGCGGATCGGCGAACCAGTCTCGTGCTCGGCTCTCTCCTGGGGGCCATGACCATCAGCAGCGGCTTGCTGTTGCTCCTGGAACCGCGCCCCATGGTGCCGGTCCCCGACATCAGCCTCAACGCCCTCACCCCCGAGCCCATCAGCTTCGAACAACAGCTCTTCACCACCACCCGCCCCCTGGCGCCGTGGCGCGGCATCGTCATCCATGCCTCCGGCTCGCAGTTCGGCAATGCCCAGACCATCCATGACGTCCACCAACGCCTGGGCCTGGGCTCCCTCGGTTACCACTTCGTCATTCACAACGGCAACGGCGGACCCGATGGCTATCTCACCCGCGGACCCCGCTGGAATGCTCAGGGCGAAGGCGCCTACTGCGGCGGTCCCGATGCCGATTTGTTCAACCGCCATGCCCTGGGCGTCTGCCTGATCGGCAACTTCGACCAGCAGGCCCCCACCGACGCCCAGCTGCGCCAACTGGTCGAACTGGTCAACGCCCTCCAGCAACGCTTCGACATCCCCGACACCAATGTCTGGCTCCAGACCGGCGCCCCCGGCAGCAACGACCCCGGCAAGCTCTTCCCCCTTGCCGCCTTCCAGCGCCAACTGCTGGCGATGCAGTAAGTCCTTCCCCCGCGCTTACCACATTCCTGCCTTCCCCCAAACCACGGACGAGCACCGCGTATCGGTGGACATGTAATGCCACGGGCACATTTAGCCCCGGGTCATTGACCCGGGGCTATGTAAACCGATCAGCGCCCCCGCCACACCGCAGCGCATTGACGCCCCCGCGCCCCACCCATCCCGTTCACATCCGCAGCAGCAACACAATCCCCAGCGCCGCCACCACGCCCACGAGTTGGCGTTGCGTCACCCGTTCGCCCCACAGCCGCCAGCCCACCCCCAGGTTCAGCAGCAGCACCGCGACGCTGCCCGCCAGGTAGACCACGGCCGTGGGCAGTTGGCTCAGCGCCCAGAGCAGGCACATCAGCACGGTGCCGTTGACGGTGCCGATCACCACGCCCAGCTTCAGTTCCAGCGGGCGCGGGCGGCTGGGGCGCAGGCTCACGGTCAGCACGCCCGCGAGCATGGCGCAGGTGAACAGGGCGACGTTGTAGGTCGGCCGAACCTCGGCACTCACCAGCATGTCCGCCGATTTGTGGATGGTGGTGATGGTTCCCGCCAGCAGAAAGTTGAGCGTGAGCAAGACGTCGGCGCGGGGCGTCCAGGGCGCGTCCTTGGCGCGAGGGGGACGCAGCAGAAACATGGCGACCGGCACCAGCGCGACCGCTGCCCAGCGGGCTGGGGTCATGGGTTCATTCCATAACCACCAGGCGGCGAGCACCGGCAGCACATTGGCGCTGTTGGCGACCGCCCCGGTGATGCCCACGCCCGCATGCCCGAAGCACGCCAGCACCACCAGCAGGTGCAACCAGTACAGCGTGCCGTTGCCCGCGCCGATCAGCGCCGCCTGGGGGTCCCAGTGGGCGCCCGTCCCCCACCAGCGGCCCAGGGAAAACACGGTCGCGGCGGCGTAATTGATGACGCCCACCCAGTAAATCCGCGCCTGGCGCTGCTGGCCGAGGCGAAACAACTGCAGAAACGCCACCGCGCACAGGATGTAAAGCAGCAATGCCAGCAAATGGTGGTTCCCGCAGACGGAGGCGGGGATTGTACCGGCGTGCTGCCGTGGCGCCGGGGGCCGTGCGAGCCGCCCACTGGCGTGGGCGGCTCGGAAAGGCAGGGGCGCGATCGGCATTCTGAGCCGCCCACGCCAGTGGGCAGGTTACGGACCACCTTCACCGCTCGTTCCCTCCGGGCCGTCCACGCCAGTGGGCGGGTTCCGCATCGGCTCATCAACTTCCCACTCATCTTCCACGCTGCAAAATTGCCGATTTCGCGTAAACCCCTGCTATCATGAGGGGGTCGCTCCCGCTTTACATCTCACTGTCTTGGAAAACTGCCGATGACGCTTCTCCGCCACCGCTGTGTTCGTCGCCTGCCCCGGCTGGTCTGCGTGTTCATGCTGGGAATGCTCGCCGCCACGCTGCAGGCGGATGACTGGCCCAACTGGCGCGGCCCGAACCTCGACGGCGTCAGCGCTGAAGCCAACTGGAACAGCACCTTTGGCGACCAGCCTAAGCAACTCTGGTCCGTTGACGTCGGCATCGGGTATGCCGCCGTCAGCGTTGTGGGCGACCGGCTCTACACCGCCGGCTGGAGCAAAGGCCACGACCACTGGCTCTGCCTGGACGTGAAAACCGGCGAAACCATCTGGCGCCATTCCTACCCCAGCGACCAGTTCGCCAACTCCCACCAGGGCGGCCCCGGCACCACCCCCTGCGTCGCCGACGGCCGGGTCTACACCCTCAATCGCAAAGCCCTCATGTACTGCCTGGACGCCAACACCGGCAAGCCCATCTGGCAAGCGGACCTGGGGCAGCGCTATCACGTCAGCCCCGGCAGTTGGGGCTTCACCGGCTCGCCCATCGTCATCGACGGCAAACTGCTGATCGACGTGGGCAAAATCCTCGCCCTCGATCCCGCCACCGGCAAGGAAATCTGGGCGACCCGCGACTATGGCGCGGGCTACTCCACCCCCAAACCCTTTCTGGTCGCCAAACGCAAACTCCTGGCTGCCTTCCCCGCCGCCGGCCTGGTCATCCTTGACCTGAACACCGGCCAGGAACTCGCCCAGCGCCCCTGGAACACCTCCTACAACGTCAATGCCGCCATGCCCATCGTCCGCGGCAACCAAATCTTCATCTCCTCCGGCTACAACACCGGCGGCGCCCTGCTCGCCCTGGACAACCGCGGCCTGACCGTCGTGTGGAACAACCGCAACATGCGCAACCACATGAACAGTTGCGTCCTCCTGGGCGACCACCTCTACGGCTTTGACGATGGCCAGCTCCGCTGCATTGACTTCGCCACCGGACAGGTCGCCTGGTCTGAGCGCGGGCTGGGCAAAGGCGCGCTCACCGCCGCCGACGGCAAACTGCTGGTCATGAGCGAACGCGGGGAACTGCTGATCGCCCCGGCCGACCCCGCCGGCTTCGCTCCCACCGCCCGCGTCAAACTGCTGGGCGACCGCGACTGCTGGGTCGTGCCGGTGCTCGCCAACGGTCGGCTGTACTGCCGGGCGCCCAGCGGCAAGCTGGTGTGTCTGGATGTGAGCAAGTAACCCCCAAGCGTCTGCTGGTTCAATGCCATTTTCATCCTGGAAATACCGCCCATGTCGTCACTGCGTGTCGCGCTGTGCGTGCTGAGTCTGCTGGTGGTCTGGTGCTGCGGAAGCGGGGTTCAGGCGCAGCCTTTCGGCTGGCGCACCGATGGCAGCGGGCGCTATCCCGATGCGGCGGCGCCCACGACCTGGAGCGCCAGCGAGAATGTCCGGTGGGCGACGGCGCTGCCCAGTTGGAGCAACGCCACGCCGGTGGTGGTGGGCGAACGCATTTTTGTCTGCGCCGAGCCGACGACCCTGCTGTGCGTCAGCGCCCTTGACGGCAGCATTCTCTGGCAGCACGCCAACAGTTATGAGGATGCCCTGACGCCCGAGCAGGTTGCCGCCGGCCGCGCCGCCGAGGCGCAGCTTGTGCCCCTGCGCGAGCAGCGCCAGCAGATGATCGCCCAGCGCAAGGAGCTGGAAAAACAGTTCAACGAGCAGGGCAAACCGCAGGAAATCCGGGTCAAGCTGCGCGAGTTGGGCAAGCAGTTTGGCGATCTGGAAGCCCGCATCCGCGAACTGGATGTCCAAGCCCTGCCTGCCACCCATTCGACCAACGGCTACTCCTCACCCACCGTGGTCAGCGATGGCCGGCACGTCTTCGCCCTGTTCGGCAACGGGGTGGCGGCATGCTACGACCTGGCGGGCCAGCGGCAGTGGATTCGCCTGGTGGAGAAGCCGACCCATGGCTGGGGGCACAGCAGTTCCCCCGTGTTGGTCGACGGCTTGCTGATTCTGCCGATCATCGACCTGCATGCCCTGGACCCCGCCACGGGTGAAACGCGCTGGCGCCGGGCGGGCAAAGCCAAGTGGGGCAGTCCGGTGGTGGCGGTGATCGAGGAGCAAGCGATCCTGCTGACGCCGTTTGGTGAAGCGGTGCGGCCGCGCGATGGCCAGACGCTCGCGGCGGGCCTGGGTGACCTGGAATACAACGCCCCGATTTTCGCCGCCGGCGTGGCGTACTACATCGACCAGAAAAGCCGGGCCATTCGGCTGACGTTCAACGCCCAGGGCACGCTCGACCAGGAAGTGCTCTGGCAGGCGAATCTGCCCAAAGATCGCTACTACGCTTCCCCGGTGCTGCATGACGGCATCGTGTACGCGATCAACCAGCGCTATGACTGCACCGCCCTGGACGCCCGCGACGGCACACCGATCTGGCAGCAGAAACTCGATCTGGGGCGCGGCACGGCGTACCCGAGCATCACGCTGGCGGGGCCGCACCTCTACGTCAGCAGCGACAACGGCGCCACCGCGGTGCTGACGCCGGGACGTGCGTTTGCCCAGGTCGCGCGCAATCAACTCGAAGCCTTCCGCGCCTGTCCGGTGCTGGTGGGTAATCGCCTGTACCTGCGGGGGATGAGCAAACTCTACTGCATTCAATCCGCTAAACTCGCAGCGTTGCCATGAATGACTTCCGGCCCGGGTTACGCATCCTGCTATTGCTTCTCCTTGGGTTGAGCCTGCTGACGCTCCCCGTTGACGCCGAGCCGACGCCCATGCGCGGTTGGCGCACCGATGGGCTCGGCTGCTATGCCCAGGCGCACGCGCCGCGGGAATGGTCGCCGCAGACGCCGGCGCTCTGGCATGTGGACCTGCCGCGCAGCAATGCGACGCCGGTGTGGCTGGAGCAGCGGATTTTCCTGACCGCTGAGCCCGGCACGCTGTTGTGCGTGGATGCGAAATCCGGGGCCACGGTGTGGCAGCAGAGTCACAGCTATTTCGATCTGCTGACGCCCGAGCAGGTGGAGCAAGCCAGAACCGACCTCGCCCAGGCGGATGAGCTGGAGCGCCAGATGACGCCCCTGAACCGGGAAACCTCCGCTCTGCAGAAGCAGCTCAAGGAACTGAAGGATCAGCCCGAACAAGCCGACGCGGTGAATGCCCAGCTCAAGGAATTGCGCACCCAGCTCGACGCGCTGCGCCAGCAGCAGGCCCCGCTGCTGACCTGGCGTTTACCGCCCACCCACGCGCTGACCGGCTACACCACCGCCACCCCCGTGACCGACGGCTCCTGTGTGGGTGTGTGCTTCGGCACCGGCATCGCCGCGGTGCATGAACTCGA
This sequence comes from uncultured Phycisphaeraceae bacterium, assembly GCA_964605235.1. Lineage (GTDB taxonomy): Bacteria > Planctomycetota > Phycisphaerae > Phycisphaerales > Phycisphaeraceae > CAZSBB01. The sequence continues at coordinate 333,924 of CAZSBB010000001.1, read as the reverse complement.
TGGCACGCTGCGCTGGCGTCGTTTCCTGGAAAAACCGCCGCAGCACTATGGCCATGCCGCCAGTCCCGTGCTGGTGGGCGAGTTGCTGATCGTCACGCTCAACCAGCTCACGGCCCTGGATGTGCGCACCGGCGCCACCCGCTGGCAGGCGCGCATCCGCCCGCGCTGGGGCACGCCGATCGTGCTGACCCTCGGCAACGAACCCGTGCTGGCGCTGCCCGGCGGCGAACTCATCCGCGCCCGCGACGGCCTGCTGCTGGCGCGCCATCTCGCCGACCTGCAATTCTGCAGCGCGATCGCCGCCGCCGGCACGCTGTATTACCTCGACACCACCAGCTACGCCTACGCCCTGCCTGCGGACCTTCCCGTCGACTTGCCCGCCGGCTCGCTCCAACTCGAACGGCGTTGGCAGGTGAGCTTGCCCAACGATCGCTACTACGCTTCACCGCTGCTGCACGACGGACTGCTCTATGCGGTGACCCAGCATGGCAAACTCACGGTGCTCCAGGCCAGCGACGGCGCGGTGGTGTACCAGCGCGACTTGCCGGAACTGGGCGGGCCGACGGCGTATCCGAGCATCACCCTGATGGGCGACGTCATTCACCTGGGCAGCGACAACGGCACCACGCTGGTTTTTCAGCCGGGGCGCGAATTCGTTTGGCTGGCGACCAACCGGCTCGAACCGTATCGCGCCAGCCCGGTGTGTCGGGGGGACCAATTGCTGCTGCGCACGCTCAAAGGGTTGTGGTGTTTCGAATCCGCCGCCCGCTGAGCCCGATTTTCTCGCTCACACCGCCGGCAGGGCGAAGCGCGCCGGGTCGTAGCTGACATGGAGGAAGTTCGCCAGCAGGCGCGGGCCGTCCTGGGTGAGGAAGGATTCGGGGTGGAACTGCACGCCTTCCATGGGGGCGGGGCCGAAGGCGTCGGGTTTGCTGCGCAGGCCCATGATTTCACCTTCATCGGTCCAGGCGGTGACTTCAAACCGCTGGTGGTCGAAGGTTTCCTTGACGATGACCAGGCTGTGATAGCGGGTGGCGGCAAAGGGGTTGGGCATGTCGCGGAACAGGCCGCGCCCGTCGTGGTGGATGAGCGAGGTTTTGCCGTGCATCACGCGGTAGTTGCGGGCGACGGTCATGCCGAAGGCGTGGCCCATGCTCTGATGGCCGAGGCAGACGCCCAGGAGGGGAATCTGCCCGGCGAGCTTCTTGATGACGTCGACGCTGACGCCGGCTTCTTTGGGCGTGCACGGGCCGGGGGACACGATGACATGGCTGGGCCGGCGTGCGGCGACTTCCTCGGCGGTGATCTTGTCGTTGCGCACCACCTGCAGGTCGAGCGTTTCGGGGTGGTCGTGCAGTTCGCCGATGCGCTGGACGAGGTTGTAGGTGAAGCTGTCGTAGTTGTCGATCAGCAGGATCATCGCGGCTATTTCCCACCGGTGAACAGGCCGGTGAAACCTTTCCAGGTCTTTTCGAAAAAGTTGTCCGAGCTTTGGCGCCGACTGGGGTTGCGTTCGTCGTCCGTGATGGTGACCGCAGCGGTGCCGAAGCCGGCATCGTAACGGTACTGGTCAGGCTTGCGCACCTCCTGCGTGCAGGCGGGCAGCGCCAGCAGCGTCAGCAGTAAACCAGCGGCAAACAGGCGTCGGCCCATGGCGTACATCATAGGTCACTTGGCGACGATGTTGATCAGCCGGCCCTTGATGACGATCACCTTGCGGATGGTCGCCCCGCCCAGCGCTTCGAGCACGCGCGGGTGCGCCCGGGCGACCGCCTCCGCCGCGGCGTCGTCGGCGTCGGCGGGCACCGTGATGCGCGCCCGCACCTTGCCGTTGATCTGCACCGGGAGTTCCACCTCCGCCTGCACCAGCATGGAGGGGTCGTACTGCGGCCAGGGTTCGCGCGCCAGCGTCCCGCCGTGCCCCAGCCGGCTCCACAACTCCTCCGCCAGATGCGGCGCCAGCGGTGACAGCAGCAGCACCATGCCCTCGGCGACCTGGCGCGGCAAGGTCTCCAGCGCGACCAGCTCATTGTTCAGCTCGATCAGCGCGGCAATGGCGGTGTTGTAGCTCATGCGCTCCATGTCGTCGGTCACGCGCTTGATGGTGTGATGCAGCAGCCGGGACAGTGCGGGCGCGGGGGCGGTCTGGTCCACCTTGAGCGTGCCGTCCTCGGCGATGAAGTTGCGCCACAGCCGTTGCAGGAAGCGGTGCACGCCGGTGATGTCGCGCGTGTTCCAGATTTTCGACTGGTCCAGCGGACCCATGTACATCTCGTACAGCCGCAGCGTGTCACAGCCGAACTGCTCGCAGATTTCATCGGGCGTGACGGCGTTTTTCAGGCTCTTGCCCATCTTGCCGAACTCACGCCTGACCGGCTCATCCTTGTAGTAGAACGCGCCGTCGCGCTCCACGACTTCCGCCGCCGGGACATACACGCCGCGGCTGTCGGTGTAGGCGTACGCCTGGATGTAGCCCTGGTTGAACAGCCGCCCAAACGGCTCGGGCGTGCTGACGTGGCCCAGGTCATACAGCACCTTGTGCCAGAAGCGGGCATAAAGCAGATGCAGCACGGCATGCTCGGCGCCGCCGACGTACAGGTCGATGCCGCCCTGGTGGTAATCCTCGGCGGTCGGCTTCTGGCCCTGCGCTGCCTTGGCTTTGCCGGCGGAACGCAGGCTGCGCATCCAGTAGCGTTCGGCTTCCTTGCTGACGAAGCGTTCGTCGTTGTGGTTGTCCAGGAAGCGCAGGTAGTACCAGCATGAGCCGGCCCACTGCGGCATGGTGTTGAACTCGCGGGTGAAGGTCTGCCCCTGGCGTTTGACCTGACGCCAGTGCTGCGGAGCGCGCGACAACGGCGGCTGCGGCGGGGCGGTCGGATCATCGCTGGCGGCGGGGCGGAAATCGTCCAGGTCCGGCAGTTTGACGGGCAATTCGTCGGCTTCCACCGCGTGGGTCGAGCCGTCTTTCCCGTGCAGAATGGGGAACGGCTCACCCCAGTACCGCTGCCGACTGAACAGCCAGTCGCGCAGCTTGTACTGCACCTTGGCTTGCCCCAGTTCCTTTTCCGTCAGCCATTGCGTGATGCGCTGCTTGGCGTCCGCGGTGGCCAGCTCGTTGAGCGAAACTTCGCTGTTGGCGCTGTTGATGCTCGCGCCTGAGCCGGTGAAGGCGGCTTCGAACGCTTCGGGGTGATGCAGGTATTTTTCGGTGAGGGCTTCGGACTCGCCGGCGGTGTGGACCTCCGGCTGCTGCATGGCTTTCATGCGCTCGTTGAGCCAGTCGATGCCCGGCAGCACCACGGGTTTGATGGGCAGCTTGAACTGGCAGGCGAAGGCGAAGTCGCGCTCGTCGTGCGCGGGGACCGCCATGATCGCGCCGGTGCCGTAGCCCATGAGGACGTAGTCGGCGATCCAGATGGGAATGCGCTCGCCGTTGACGGGGTTGATGGCGTGCGCGCCGGTGAACACGCCGGTCTTCTGCTTGGTGTCCGCCTGGCGATCGACATCGCTGCGGTTGGCGGCAGCGCGCTGGTAGTCCTGCACCGCCTGCCGCTGGGCGGGGGTGGTGATGGCGTCCACCAGTTCATGCTCGGGGGCGAGCACCATGTAGGTGGCGCCGAAGAGCGTGTCGGGCCGGGTGGTGAAGACGCGAATGGTTTCGTCGCTGTTTTCCAGCGTGAAATCGACCAGCGCGCCTTCGCTGCGGCCGATCCAGTTGCGCTGCATGAGCTTGATCGGTTCGGGCCAGTCGACGCCTTCGAGTTCGCTGATGAGGCGCTCGGCATAAGCGGTGATGCGCAGCATCCATTGCTTGAGCGGACGTTTGAAGACCGGATGGTTGCCGCGCTCCGACTTGCCTTCGTTGGTGACTTCCTCGTTGGCGAGCACAGTCCCCAGCGCGGGACACCAGTTCACCGGCACCTCGGCGAGGTACGCCAGCCGCTGATTGTCCAGCACCGCGTTGCGTTCTTCTGCATTCAGTTCGTGCCACCGCCGGCAACCCACGGGCACGCCGGCGAGCACTTCGGGAAACTCCGGCTCCGCCAGCATGACCGCGCCGGTGACGGTGACCACATAGCGTTCGCGGGCGAGGTCGGCCTCCAGCTCGGCGATCGGCCGGGCCGCCTGCACGGTGGGGTCGAACCAGCTGTGATAAAGCTGGAGGAAAATCCACTGTGTCCAGCGGTAGTAGCTGACATCGGTGGTCGAGAGCTGGCGGTTCCAGTCATAGCTCAAGCCCAGCCGCTTGAGCTGGCGCACCATGTTGGCGATGTTCTGCTCGGTGGTGATGCGGGGGTGGACGCCATGCTCGACGGCGAACTGCTCCGCCGGGAGGCCGAAGGCGTCAAAGCCCATGGGGTGGAGGACGTTTTTGCCGCGCATGCGCTGGTAGCGGGCGACGATGTCGGTGGCGATGTAGCCCAGCGGATGGCCGACGTGCAGACCGACGCCCGAGGGATAGGGGAACATGTCGAGCACGTAGAACTTGGGTTGCCGGGGGTCGAAGCCTTCATCGCCGGGGTTGCGGGCGGCAAAGGTCTGCTGCTGTTCCCAATAGTGCTGCCAACGGGCTTCAATGGTGGCGAAGTCGTATTTCATGAGCGCAAGCTCCTGGCGGAAAGAAACGAGCCCCGACCGTGAGGGAGGGTTGCCCAGGCCTGATTGCACCGCTGCGGGAGCGATACAACCCCTTGCTTACGCGCGGGGCTCGTTACCACAGTTTAGGCGTTGTTGCGGAGGTCAGAAATCCACCATGACGCCCAGGTAGGGCATGACGGAGTCGAAAGTGGGGTTCTGGTCTTTGCCGTGCTTGCGGGCGTTGGAGGCATGCCACCAGCGGACGCCGCCCATCAGGTGGGTGTGCGTGGTCAGGCGATACGTGCCGCCCAGGCCCAGTTGCGGGGTCCAGTTCAGGTTGGTGCCGTTGGCGGGAAAGCTTTCGCCGCTGTAGATGAAGCCGCAGCCGCCGTCGGCGTAGAGCGACCATTGGCCGGCGTCATCGGTGAGGAAGTGCCAGCGGAAGAGCAGGTCGATGCCGCCCGCCCCGGTCTTGCCGCCGGGCCTGCCGCCGTTGTCCTCGACATCAATGAACGCGCCGACCAGTTCGACGTTGAAGCTGAAATTGTCGTCAAGGTGGTAACCGCCGCCGAGCCGCCCGGCAAAGACATTGCCGTCGTTTTCGCCGATCGGCGCCGCGAAGTAGCTGTAGGCGGTCCAGGTGTCCTTGGCGAAAGCGCGCGTGGGCAACGCGGCAGCAGGGATTTCGCTCTCCCCACCTTCCGCATGAGCCGTCAGCGGCAGGAGGGTGGTGATCAGCAACAGGGCGCACAGGGCGGTGAAACGCATCGCGTAATCCTTTCGTCCAGGGGACGAGCACCCAGGGGACAAGGTCCCAAGGGCGGGGGGCCGGGGTTTCCGGGGGGTGGGCAAACGGGCATTGTGCCGCTGGGGAGCGGGGGGTGCAACTAATGTAGCCATCGGGTACTGGCAGGCCGCGCTTAACGTGTTGAACACCCCCGTCGCAATTGCGGGAAAACACCATTCACCGCCTCTGGCTTTTTCGCCAACCGGCGATAAAGTCTGCTCCGATTGCACGGAAAACGCCACTCGGGAACTTCGGCGTCACCGTGTTGCCCTGCTTTAAGCAGGGGAGGTTACTGGACCACCCAAGTCTTGCGTTGAGCCGTCACAGGTCCGGCTCGGTCATTCCCCCTCACCATCCTGGCTAATCCCCGCGCGCCCAGGGCTGTTCGTGCAGTCCGCGCGCGGCGATCGCCCCTTCAGGGTTATCCCGATGAAGCTTGTCCATTTGCAGAATCTTCTGATCGTTCTGGCGGTCGCGGCCGCCAATGTCGCCCTCTGGATCCACCTACGCCAGCCTGAAGCCCCCGGCGCGGTCTTCGGCCGGGTGCATGGCGTCTCCTACAGCCCCTTCCAGGGCGACCAGAGCCCCTTTGAAAAACGCTTCCCCACCCCCGCCCAGATGGATGCCGACCTCAAGCTCCTCTCCCAGCGCACCGGCCTGGTCCGCACCTACAGCGTGACCAACGGCCTGGAACGCATCCCCGCCCTGGCCGCCAAGTACAACCTGCAGGTCATGCCCGGCGCCTGGCTGGACAAGGATCTGGCGCGGAACCAGCTGGAAATCTCCCGGCTGGTCAAAATCGCCTGGGAATCCCACGAAACCGGCAACAACGTCAAAGCCCTGGTCGTCGGCAACGAAGCGGTCCTCCGCGGCGACCTGACCGTCGCCCAGCTCGTCAGCTATATCCGTCTGGTCAAAGCCCGCACCATGCTGCCGGTCACCACCGCCGAGCCGTGGCACATCTGGATCAAACATCCCGAACTCACCGAAGTGTGCGACTTCATCGCCGGCCACTTCCTGCCGTACTGGGAAGGGGTCGCGGTTGATGCCGCGGTGCCGCATGTCCTGGCGGTGCACGACATCCTCCAGCGCACCTTCCCCGACAAACCCATCCTCATGGCGGAAGTCGGCTGGCCCAGCGCCGGCTGGCGCCGGGAAGCCGCAGTGCCCACCCCCGCCAACCAGGAGCATTTCCTGCGGCAGTTCCTGCATGAAGCTCAGCGCCGCAATCTGCAGTACTGCATCATGGAAGCTTTCGATCAGCCGTGGAAGGGTGACGAAGGCACCGTCGGCCCGCACTGGGGCATGTTCAACGAACACCGGCAGCCCAAATTCGTCTGGAGCGAAGTCTCCCTCACCGCGTTGCCGTTTCATGTCAAGGTCGCGCTGGCGGGGGCGCTGGGGTTGATCCTGATGGTGGTGGGGCTGCGTTTCTGCGATCACATCGTCTGGTCGGGCCGGCTGTTCTTCGCCCTGGTGGCGCAGGCCGCGGCCGCCACCGCCGTGATTACCGGAGCGCTGCTGCTGGATGGTTCATTGGGCTGGGGTACGCGCGTCGGCTGGCTGGTGCTGTGGCCCGCGCAGCTTCTGCTGCTGGCGATCCTGCTCATCAACACCTTTGAAATGGTCGAGTTGCTGTGGGCGCCGCGCCGGCTGCGTCGCTTCGCCCCGCTGCACGACACGCCCGCCGAACACCTGCCCATGGTCAGCATTCACGTGCCCGCCTGTCGTGAGCCGGCGGGTCTGGTCATCAAGACGCTGCGCGCTTTGGCGAAGCTGGACTACCCGAACTTTGAAGTGCTGATGGTCAGCAACAACACCAGCGATCCCAACCACTGGCAGCCGCTGCGCGACGAGTGTGCCCGGCTCGGTTCCCACTTCCGCTTCTTCCACCTGGAAAAGTTCCCGGGCTACAAAGCCGGCGCGCTGAACTTCGCGCTCGAGCAGACCGACCCACGCGCCCAGGTCGTCGCGGTCATCGACTGCGACTACCTCGTCAAACGCTCCTGGCTGCGGAAGACCGTGGGCTACTTCGCCGACCCGCAGGTGGGGCTGGTGCAGAACCCGCAGGATCATCGCGGCTGCGATGGCCGGCTGTTCAAGAACATGCTCAACAGCGAATACACCGGCTTCTTCCACCTGGGCATGGTCCATCGCAATGAACGCAACGCCATCATTCAGCATGGCACCATGACCATGGTCCGCCGCACCGCCATGGCGCAGGTCGGCGGGTGGGCGACCTGGTGCATCTGCGAAGACGCGGAACTGGGCCTGCGGCTGATGGCGCAGGGCTGGCAGACCGTCTACATGAATCACAGCCTGGGGCAGGGCGTCGCGCCGGACAGCTTTTACGCCTACAAAAAGCAGCGATCCCGCTGGGCGTATGGCGCGATGCGCATCCTCGTGGGCCACTGGCGCGACCTGCTGCCGTGGCGCAAGTCCGGGCTCAATGCCGCGCAGAAGTACCACTTCATCGCCGGCTGGTTGCCGTGGATCGGCGACGCGCTGGGGCTGGCGTTCACCGCGCTCAGTCTGCTGTGGACGCTGGGTCTGTTGCTGTGGCCCCACGGCATTGGTTTGCCCATTGCCGCGATGGTGCTGCCGCCCATCGGCGTGGCGCTGTTCAACCTGATCCGCAACGACTGGATGTACCGCGCTTTGGTGCCGGTGAATGCCAAACAGCGATTGCTCGCCGGTTTGGCGGGATTGAGCTTGTATTACACGATTGGTCGCTCGTGCATGGCGGGGCTGTTCACCAGCAGTCGACCGTTTGGCCGCACGCCCAAGACGGTGACGCGCTTCGCCTTCTCGCGCTGCCTCTCGGCGGTGCGGGATGAAGCGACCATCTTCGCGCTGCTGTGGCTGGGGGTCGCGGGCATGCTGCTGATTTATCCCGCCGGTCGGCCGCAGACCAAGCTGTGGGTGCTGGCGCTGATCCTGCAATCACTGCCGTTCGGCGCCGCGGTGGTCAGCTCCCTGATCGGCGGGCTGCCCGCGCTGGCGCCAGCGGTGCAGCGGCTGCGGCAGCGGCGGTGGAATCGGCTGGCGGCGCGCACCACGCTGCGGCTGGCGCAGTTGCCGTAAGCAGCCCGCGGCCGGGTTCAGGACTACATCTCACGCCTCGCGTTCGCCTGGGTTGTCGGTTCCCGAGTCCGATGGTCCAGGTCCGCGAGGTTTTTTGCTGGGTCGAGCACGGGGCGACTGCCGGCGTCGGCAATGCGGGAAGGATACGCGATCCGTTCCGTGCCGACGACGCGGGTCGTCGGTGTCCCGGGCCACGGACGGGCAGCTTCCCCCGCCTCAAATCGTCGTATACCATGCTGGCGGGATTTGAATTTTTAATGCTGGCGTCTGGTGGGGCTGATGCAACTGACGTAAGTTGCCGGCGCGGCGCACCACAGGGCACGCAGCCGCGGGAGGTGACTTTTGGCAACGGGTTCTGCAACGTTTCCCCCCCGAGGGCTGGTGTGGTTCTGGTTCCTCAACGAGTGCACGGATCGCGCGCAACTGCTGCGCCAGCTTGACGCCATGGAAAAAGCCGGCGCCCAGGCGGCGGTGCTGCATCCCCGCGAAGGTCTGCTGGTGCCCCATGGCGGGGACGACTGGTGGGACCTGATCCGCTGGCTGGTGGACCAATGCCTGGCGCGCGGCATCCAGCCCTGGGTGTATGACGAAGACCCCTATCCCAGCGGCAACGCCGGCGGACGCCTGATCGCCGAGCATCCCGAATGGCAGATGCGGCAAATCGAACGCCATCAGGCCGCCGCCGACTTGAAGCCTGACGAAGTGTTCCTGTTCCCCATGGGCAAGCTCTGTTGGGCGGGACTCGTGCCTCCGGTGGGCAGCGACGCCCAGCCGATCGATCTGACCACGCGCGTCGGCACCATGCGCCGGGTGTGGGACTACGCGCCCTGGGACAGCCGGTGGTACTACCCCACCACGCCACGCTATCCCTGCGACCGCGCGGTCACCCATCTGGCGGAATGGTCGCTGCGCGTGCCGGAGATTCCCACCGGCTGGAAGCTGGTCGCCTTCGTTGCCCGCCGCTTCGCCGAGTCCAACAACTTCGGCGGCTACGTGGACACCCTCAACCGCGCAGCGACCGAAGCCTTCATCGCCGAAGGCTATGCACGCCAGCAGCAGGTCCTGGGCGCGAAGTTCGGCCGGGAAGTGCCGGCGATGTTCACCGACGAACCCAAGCTCTTCACCGCCTATCCCTACACCCCCGGCCTGTTCGAACGCTTCGAGGAAACCTTCGGCTACGACCTGCGCCCGCGCCTCGAACATCTGTTCACCACTGAGCAGCATCCCCAGGTGTGGCGCACGCGCATGCACTTTCGCCGCTGGACCGGCCGACTGTTCGAGGAAAACTGGGTCAAGCCCATCGGCGACTGGTGCAAGAAGAACGGCATTATCTGGACCGGCCACATCAGCCCTGAGGATGATCCCATCCAGCAGGCGCTGTGCCTGGGCAACCTCATGCCCCTGCAACGACACTTCGGCCTGGCGGGCCTGGACCTGATCATCCCCGCCGTGGGCGATCGCGCCAACAAGATCATCAACGTCGGCCATCTGCAGGCGGTCTCCGCCGCGCAGCAGCAGAACCTGCCGGGCGTGATGAGTGAAACGCTCGGCGCCAGCGGCTTCGACCTCACCGGCCGAGAGTCCGCGCGCATCCTTGCGTGGCAGGTCGCCAGCGGCGTCGGCACGATTGTGATCCATGGCGTGTTCGTGTCCATGCTGGGTTTGCGGCGGTATGACGCCCCGCCGGACTTCAGCCCCGACAGCGAGCGCTGGCCCGGCGTGGTGGCGGCCGACCATGGGCTCCGGCCGTTCATGGACATCGTCAATCGCAACACCCAGCACGCCCCGGTGGCGGTGCTCTGGCCGATCCGCGATTACCAGGCGATGAGCGTGTCCTGGGAACACGACGACGTGGGCCCGCGCAAGCAACTGACCGATCTGCTGCAGGCGTGTCTGGAACATCAGGTCGGCATCCATCTGCTCGATGAAGACGATCTGGCGGATGTGGTGCTGGAGAATGGCCAGGCGAAACTGGGACTGGCGCGCTACACCCATGTGGTGCTGCCGCCGCTGCAACTGCTCAGCGCCCAGACCGTGGCGCTGCTGGGACAGTTCCAGCAGGCGGGCGTCAAGGTCACGGCGCTGGGCGCCGGCCCGGTGCTGGTGGACAGCGCCCAGGGCTTGGTGGCGGTGGAGTCTGAGCCTTGGCCGCGCGTCCAGCCGTTGAGCGTGGACCAGTGGGTGCAGTCGGCACTGCCGCAGGTGGCGCCGCTGCAGTCGGACGCCGCGCCGCAATTGCGGGCGACGCGCTGGGTGGGGCAGAATGCGGACGTGCTCTTGTTGATGAATCTTGGACCTCGGGCGGCGTCGGCACAGGTCGAGGGCACGGCTGTGGAGCTCGCCGACGGTGAGCTCATCGCCTTGCGGAAGGAGGGGGGACGCTGGGTGGAGCAGCATCGTTTCGCTTCGCAGTCCGTGCCTGCCGACGCGCCCGCGCCGGCGCAATTGAAGTTGACTGATTGGAGCTTTCGGCGTGCCGAGGGCGACTGGCGCCAGCTGGATCGCCCGCGCGCGGTGTATGAGCTGGTGCAGGTATGGAACAAGCCCGCCGGCGTGCTGCCATTCGAGCTGACCACCAGCATGCCCATCGGCGGCGCGCCGGTGGACCGTTTTGTGGAATACCGCGCCAAACTCCAGCTCGACCAGCCGCTGCCGCGCGCCGAGATGTGGCTCGAACCCACCGCGCAGCGCGGCCGATTCATGGTGCAGCTCAATGGGCAGGAGTGGGACGTCACGCTCGATGACACCGACAGCAAGCCCGTGGCCCTGGACCTGCGCCCGCATCTGCAACGCGGCGAAAATGTCCTGACGTTTCGATTACTCGAGCCGATGCCGCTTGACGGCGTGAAGATCGGCCCGAGCATCTGGCTGTGATCCCTGCTCCTGTGAAGGCGATATGTCATGAGTGCTCAACCGGTGGCGGCGATTGATGTGGCGGCGGCGGATGCGGCGGGTTGGCCGGTGGTCATCGGCGTGCCGTTTCCCCGCGGTGCCCAGGTGCAGGTGGATCAACTGTGTGCGGTGGACGACGCCGGCAAACCCTGCCCGACCGCCGCCGAGGTGCTGACCACCTGGCCGGATGGTTCGCCGCGCTGGGTGTTGCTCTCCCTGCTGGCGACCCGCACCGGCCGGCACACCGTCGAGTCCCGCGCCGACAAACCGACCCCCGCCCAGCCGGTGCGCGTCGAGCAACTGGAAGAAGGCCTGGTGCTGGACAACGGGCTGGTGCGCCTGGTGCTCGGCGGTGGGGGGCCCGGGCCGATCCATCAACTGTCCGCCGCCGGGCGCGAATGGCTGGAAAAACCCGAGCACTTTCGGCTAATGGTCGATGAAGCCGACACCACCCACGAAACCGCGCGCAATCTCACCGTGCTGTACGCCAACCCGCTCCGCGCCCGCGTGCGCATCGAGGGCAAGCACCGCGACGCCTCGGGCAAACGCAAGCTGCACTATCGGCTGGATGTGGAACTGTGGGCGGGTTGGCCGACGCTGCGCACCGATTACCAGTTCCTGAATAAAGAGCCCGGGCAGGATGAGTTGCCGGTGCGCCGCATCGCGCTGCACTGCGACTATCCGCTGGGCGCCGCCACCCGTCGGCGTTTCCTCCAGACCAACCATGGCGTGTTCTACCGCTCCCGGCTGGTGGAAAACCCCGCGCCTGTCGCCCTGGTCAGCGATGACCAGCGCTCGAGCGTGCACGTCGAGCATCCGGACATGCTGCTCGATGACGTGGACTATCCCTATTACCTGTCGCCGCCGCTGGTGGAAACCCCCAACTGGCTGGGGGTGACCGATGGCGCGCACAGCGTGTATGCCGCGATGCAGGAAATGGCGCAGCTGCGGCCCAAGCGGCTGGCGAGCGAGGGCGGAGCGCTGACGCTGGAAGTCTGGCCCACGCGCGCCGGCGTGTTGTCGCTGCGCCAGGGCCGCTCGCGCCGCAGCGTGTTCTGCCAGGTGTTTGTCACGGGTGATGGCCATGACGCCGGCACGGTGACGCATCTGCTCGACGCACCGCTGCCGGAGGATCGCGCCACGGTCGATCCCGCATGGGTCGCCCATTGCCGGGAGTTCCAGCAGCATCTGCTCCTGCCCGCCCGGCAGCATCTGCGCATGGAAAAATGGCTCGCCCGCATCATGAACCTGGTCTTCACCGAAACCATGTTCGACTTCGGCGACACCCCCGACTCGGGCTACTCCCAGACCTACATCCCCAGCAACCACCAGGTCCCGCTCCAGCCCGGCGCGCCGACCATGACCACCCGCTTCACCACCGATCGGCAAATCAGCAAGTGGTCGATGCCCCAACGCTACCAGCCGGTGTGGACCAACAACGAGTACGACTGCATTCACGCCTTCTGCAGCGAAATCCTCCGCACCGGCAAGGAAACGCTCTGGCCGATCGCCCGTCGGCTCATGCGGCACAACTTTGAAGTCGACCTGGTGCACTACAGCGATCACCAGTGGATCAACCGCGGCACCCCCCAGCATTCGGTCGATCACGTGACCAGCGGCTGCGTGCCCAGCCACATGTGGACCCAGGGCATGCTCGAGTATTACTGCCTCACCGGCGATGTCGACGCCCGCGAGTTCGCCATCGCCATGGGCGACAAAATCCTCGAAAACTTCAACGACCCCGTCCTGGGCCCGCTGGTCTGGAACTTCACCCGCGAGTCCGGCTGGCCCATGCTGGCGCTGAGCTACCTGGGCGATGTCCTGGGCGAGCCACGCTTCGAGGAAGTCGCGGGCAAGCTGGCGAAAAATTTCGCTTCCTTCGATTTCCACAACCCCGCCGGCAAAGTCAAGCTCTCGGGCGTCAACCCGCGCAATACCTACATGGCGCAGGTCATGGGCAGCTTCTTCGGCTTTGCCTGCATGGTCGAAGGTCTCGACCACTACCTCCAACGCCATCCCGAGGAAACGCAGATCAAGACCTGGCTGGTGAGCTTCCTCAATGCCGCCTACGACGCGCTGGAGTTCCACCTGCGCGACGGCCGGCAAAGCCACATCACCCACATGCAGACCTTCGCCATGGCGCTGGGCTATGAGTACACCGGCGACGAACGCTTCCTCCGCCTGGGCGTCACCTGCCTGCAGGAATGGATCGAGTCGACCTACTTCGCCCAGCCCACCCCGGAAGTCAAACCCGTGGCGATGGTGCACCGCGGCCTGGTCCGCTTCCTGGGCCACGCCCACCGCGCCGGCCTGCTCGATCAACTGGAGTATCCGCTGCTGCGCCAATAGCTTCGGCGGCTTCGGCGGAGATTCTCCCGAAGGTTCCCCAGCCGGTACAGGCGAACGTCGTGACCCGGCGGCGGCTGACCAATGTTCCCGCGCGGTTGCGTCCCCCCGGTCGGTGGCTATGATTTCCCGTCTATCCCTGCCCCGCCGGCAGTCCATTCGCCAATTGGAGTGCGACATCGACGATGGCCAAATCCCTGCCCAAAATTCGCCTGCCCTGGGAAAACCGCTGGACCCAGCCCACGCTCGAACAGCTCATGGCGCCCCTGGCGGCTCACCATCGCAAGGCCCTGGAAACCATCTTCGATGAAGTCCGGGAAATGCCCCACGTCGAAATGTCCCTTGCCTGGTACGGCCCGAGCTGGAACTGGACCATCGAATTCCGCTTCGCCGACCTGAAAAACCCCCAGCCTGAAGTCCTCTGCTACCTCGTCGCCAAGGTCGGCGCGCCGGTCGTCTCCATCCCCCTGACCGACACCCAGTTCGACGCCCTTCCGCTCCGCCGGCTCAACAAACTCGTGCGCGAAGGCGTCAAACTTGCCAAGCAGGCGGTCGAACTGCACTGGGCGAATTTCACCCCGGTCAACCAGACCGAAGTGACCCACCTGCTGGACCTGATCCGCCGCAAGCACAAACTGGTCGTGAGCGAAAACGCCACCCCCGTCGCCAAAGCCGGCAAATAACCACCCCAACTTTCACCCACCTCCTCCACCCCCACGCCCCCCAAGCCGCTCCAAGCCGCCGGATGAGCGCAGCGAATCCGCCGGATATCCGGGGATTTGACCAGGGGGTTGACTCCAGGGGGCCAACGCCGGGGAACCATACCCATGAAAATCGAACACGTCGCTTTCCAGGTCGCGCAGCCCGCGCAGGTCGCCCAGTGGTTCGTCGAACATCTGGGCCTGCGCATGGTGCGCAGCAGCACCGAGTCGCCCTACATGCACTTCCTGGCGGACACCGGCAATCACGTGATGGTGGAGCTGTACAACAACCCGGCCGCGTCGGTGCCGGATTACCGCTCGATGGATCCGCTGCATCTGCATCTGGCTTTCAGCGTGACTGATGTGCAGGGCGAACGGCAGCGTCTGCTCGCCGCCGGCGCGACGGCCGTGGGCGAACCGATCACCACGCCGGCGGGCGATACGCTGGCGATGCTGCGTGACCCGTGGGGGCTGGCGATCCAGCTCTGCCAGCGCGCGACGCCGATGATCTGACGCACTTCACTTCGCGTGCAGTTGGTCGGCGAGCCACCGGGCGGCCGCGGCGGGGGTTTGCCCATCCACATCCACCAGTTGGTTGGCGCGCTGCATGGCGCTGATGTCAATCCTCTCCACCAACGGCGTCAGCGCCTGTCGCAGCTTCGTCTCTCGGGCGGCGCGGGGCGACAACAACAGCACCGCGTCATACGGCAGAATCGCCTGCTGCGGGTCCGTCAGCACCGTCAGCTCATACGCGGCTATCCGTCCATCGCTGGTGAACGCGCTGATGACATCCACTTCGCCGTCGCCGGCGGCGCGGTACATGAAGGTCGATTGAAACTGCTTGCGGGCGGCAAACTGCAAACCATAAATCGTTCGCAGCCGTTCCCACTCAGGTCGGCCGAAGAACTCATAATCCCCGCCGATGGTCAGCGCGTCGGCGTGTAGCGCCAGGTCCGCGATGCTGCGCAGGTGCAGCTTCTCCGCCAGGCTTTTCCGCACCGCCAGGCCATACGCATTCTCAAACCCCAGCGTGCCCAGACACACCACGCCATGCTCCTGCGCCAACCATTGCGTGACCTGCGCCAGCATTTCCGCACGCGGACGAATGCCCGCGCGCTTCATGTAATTCGCCCAGATGGTCCCCGAGTAATCGACATAGCAATCCAGGTCGCCGTTGCATAAGGCATCAAATGCGACGCTTGAACCCAAGCCCTGGCGCACAGTCGCGGCGTAGCCGGCTGCTGCGACGCGCTGCTGGATCAACTCCGCGAGGATGAACTGTTCGCTGAAGGTCTTGGCGCCGATGACGCAGGTTGGCTGCGCAGCCGTCTGCCGTTGCCAGCGCATACCGCCCAATCCCGCGCCGAGCACCGCCAGCACCACGACCAGCACCCCCAGCCCATGCGCCAGGCTGCGCCGCCGCCAGGCGACATCCGCCTGCGCCACCAGTTGATCGAGCACCATCGCCAGCACCGCCGCCGCCACACAGCCAAAGAGCACGTCGGTCCAGTTCTGCGTCTGCAGGCCCGCGAAAATGTAGTTGCCCAGGCTGGTCTGACCCACCGGCGTCGACAGCGTGGCGATGCCCACCACCCACACCGTGGCGGTGCGCACCCCCGCGAGTATCACCGGCAGCGCCAAGGGCAGTTGCACCCGCAGCAGCACCTGACGCGGGGCAAAGCCCATCCCGCGCGCCGCTTCCACCACCGCCGGGTCCACGCCCTCGATGCCGGCAATGGTGTTGCGCAGCACCGGCAACATGCTGTACAGCAGCAGCGCCAGCACCGTGGGCCAGAATCCCAGCGCACTGAAGCGCCAACCAAACCACGCTTCGGTCAGCGTGGCGACGCCGAACAGCAGCGGATAAAACAGCGCCAGCAGCGCGATGCCGGGGATGGTCTGGATCGCCCCCGCCGCCGCCAGCAGCGGATGCCGCAGCCACGGTCGGCGCAGCGCCGCCAGCGCCAGCGGCAGACTGACGCTCAGTCCTGCCGCCAGCGCCACCAGCGTGATGCGAATATGCTCGCCCAGATACTCCGGCAGCCGCGCCCACGCGCTGGCCCACTGTGCACCGAAAAAATCCATCATGCTCCATCCGTTGTCGCGGTTAAAAAAGGGGATAAGTACATTTAATTTCGCGAAATTAAATGTACTTATCCCCTTTTTTAGCCCGCCGCGTGCAGCAGTTGTTCCAGCCGCTCCGTTTGCCGCTGCGGCGTGTGAATCATCTGGCGCACCAGGTCATGGGCGGGATGGTGCAGCAGTTCCCACGGCGAGCCGCACTGCACCAGCCGGCCGGCGTCCATCACGACGATGCGATCCGCCAGCAGCAGCGCCTCGGTCATGTCGTGCGTCACCATCACCGTGGTGAGCTTCAGTTCCCGATGCAGGCGCAGGTATTCCTCCTGCAGCGCGTCGCGGGTCAAAGGGTCCAGCGCGCCCAGCGGTTCATCCATCAGCATCAAGCGCGGCTCCGCGGCGAGCGCCCGCGCCAAACCCACACGCTGCCGTTGCCCGCCCGAAAGCTGACGCGGATAGCGCGCTCGGAACTCCCCGGCTGGCAGATGCACCAGCTCCAGCAGTTCATCCACCCGCGCGGCCGTGCGCGCCCGGGGCCAATGCTTGAGCCACGGCACCGCCGCGACGTTTTGCGCCACCGTCCAGTGCGGGAACAAGCCCACATGCTGAATGACGTAACCGATGCTGCGGCGCAGCTCGACGGGATCGAGCGTCGCGGCATCCTGCCCATCGATGTCCACGACGCCCGCGCTGGGCTCGATGAGCCGATTGATCATTTTGAGCGTGGTGGTTTTGCCGCACCCGCTGGCGCCCAGCAGCACGATCAGCTCGCCCGCATCGATGTGCAGGTCAAGCTGATCCACTGCCGGGGCCAGGGCGTTGGGATAGCGTTTGGTGAGTTGAAGCAGTCGAATGTTCGCCACGTTCAGCTCCGTTACGCGCTCAGCAGATGGTCGGGCACGTCGTGCTGCTTGGTGGCGATCAGGGCGATGTAGTACAGCGGCTTGCCGGTGGTCGCCACGCGATGGCGCACCCGCCGATAGCTTTGAATCTGAATCACCTTGCTGGCGATGAGCTGCTGGAAAAGCTGGGCGAAACCGCTGTCGTCCTGGGGATCGAGGAAATTTTCCTTGACGTTGAGCGCCAGCCACGCGGGCGTGTCCAGCAGGTCCAGCGCGGTCAGCAGGGCGCGGGGCGGGATGTCGGCAAAGCCCAGCGCCGCCACCACGGTCAGGCAGTTGAGCCGCAGGTCGCGCAGCTTTTCATCCGTGGGTTCATTGAGATCGGTGAAGTCGGCGACGAAGTAATCGTCATACACCCACGGCCGATCGCGCAGCGCTGCTTCCCTGGCTTCGGGAATGATGTCCACGCCCACACAGGAGCGCACACCCATGTGGTGCAGGGCGGCGCCCACCATGCCGTTGCCCGCGCCCAGGTCCAGCACGCGCAGCGACTCCGGCGGCGTGCGGTGCTCGCGCAGTTCGGTTTCCAGTTCACTCACCACGCGCCACGGCGAATTGCACTTGAGCATGCGATAGAACAGGCATTCGTACAGCCCGGGCACCTGATAAATCTCGTGATAGTCGTGAAAGCGGAAGCGGCGCCACTGGTCGTCAAGTTTGACCTCGCACCATTCGGTGTCCTGGCTGACGGTTTTCGACAGGTCGGGCAGGCGGATGTCGAACATGTCCTGGCGCTGGGTCAGCAGTTCGCTGGCGGTGTCGGTATGGGATTGGGGCATGGGATTCTCCTGCTGGGTCAACTGAAAACAAAACACCACCGCCGCGCGCCACGGGCCGCGCGGGAGTGCAAGCGGAATGTCAGGTGAGAACTCTTAACTAAACGATCTGAGAGGGATGTCAACCGCAAAACGGCGGATGCCGGGAAAAACACCCGGATTATGCGGAAATTTCGCCATATTTTTGCGGATGAGCCACATGCGGCCGCGTGCTGTGCGACGCCAGTGCTTTTACATCAGCGCTTTGTAGATCATGTGTCCCGCCGCCGCCGCGGCCGCGACGTACATCACCACCGCGAAGGGTTTTTCCGGAACGCGCTTGTTCATCCACGCGCCCAGCACGGTGCCCGCCGGCAGCAGGGGGATGAACCAGATGGAATCGCGCAGCGTCTCGGCGTTGATGTAACCAAAGGCGACGAAGGGCGGCAGCTTCACCGTGTTGATGACCAGGGTGTACATCAGCATGGTGCCCACGAGCAGGCGCTTGGGCAGCTTCTCCTGCAACAGATAAATGGTGATGATCGGCCCGGCGGAGTGGCTGATGGTGGACACCGCGCCCGCCAGCACGCCGATGGTCGTGCCGGACGCCGGGTGGGGCGGCAGCGTGGGCAGTTCGCGTCCAGTCAGCCGGTAGCTCTGCATGAGGACCACCAGCAGACACACGCTGCCGACGATCAGCGAGAGCGTGGTGCTGAGCGCTTTTTCGTCCTGTTCACCCAGGCGCCACAGCACCACCGAACCGAGCGCCACGCCGATGAACGCGCCCAGGATCATCCAGCGCAGCCGACCCCAATCCCACTGGCGCAGGTAGTGCAGGCTGGAGAGCACGTCGGCGACGACCAGCACCGGCAGCAGGGTGCCGAGCATTTTGTTGGCGGGCATGACCAGCACCAGCAGGGGGATGGCGAGGATGCCGATGCCGCCGCCGAACCCGCCTTTGGCGATGCCGGTGATGAGGATGGCGGCGCCGACGCAGCAGTAGTACCACCAGGGAGCGATGCCGTCGGGAATGGTGGGCAGCATGAAAGTGAGGGAGTCACCACTGATGCAGTTGCACTTAGCCCCGGGTCAATGACCCGGGGCTAAATGGGCAGGAGAGCCATGATCGATCACGGCGGGAAAAGGCATGATCGGCCGGCGCCGCGGTGAGTTCCGATCTCCTATTCCAGGTAGGTGTAGCCTTCGAGCCCGTTTTCATAGAACCGCAGCAGGGCTTTGGATTCGTCGAGGGTCAGTTGGTTGCGCCGCAGCGCCTGCTCGACATGCCGGCGCATGGTGCGTTTCAGGTCGTCGGCGGAGAACTGCACATAGTTGAGCACTTCGCGCACGGTGTCGCCTTCGACGACTTCCTCGATGGCGGGCTGGCCATCTTCATCGAGGCGGATGTGCACCGCATGGGTGTCGCCGAACAGGTTGTGCAGGTCGCCGAGGATTTCCTGGTACGCCCCGACGAGGAACACCGCCAGGTCGTAATCCTGCTCGTTGAGCGGGTGCAGTTCGAGCACGGGTTTGGCGCGCCGGCCGTCGGTGATGAAGCGGTCGATCTTGCCATCGGAATCGCAGGTGATGTCCGCCAGCAGGCCCTGCCGGGTGGGCGCTTCATTCAGGCGATGGATGGGCATGATGGGAAAGAGCTGGTCGATCGCCCAGCTGTCGGGCAGCGACTGGAAGATCGACAGATTGCAGAAATACGTGTCGCACAGCAGATGCTCAAGCTCGCGGAACTCATCGGCGGACTGTTCGTCGGCTTTGGCGAGCTGCACCACGCGCACGCAGATGGCGTAATACAGCTTCTCCGCCAGGGCGCGGTGCGCCAGCGAGCAGTAGCCCAGATTGAACAGGCTCATGGTCTGGTCGCGGGCGGCTATGGCGTCGTGATAAAACTCGTTGTAGTTCTTGTCGCTCAGGTCGCGCCAGGTTTCGTACAGCGTCCAGACCGGCTGGGGCATGTCCGCACGTTCTTCATCGGTGATCTGCTGCGGCAGGGAGTTGGGCGCAAAGCCCGAGGAACCCAGCACGTTGAACACCAGCACTGAGTGGTACGCCACCAGCGCCCGGCCGGACTCGCTGATGATGGTCGGATGCGCCATGCCCTCGGCGTCGCACACCTGGCGAATGTGATACACCACGTCGTTGGCGTATTCCTGCAAGGTGTAGTTGATGCTCGACTCGGCGTTGGAGTTGCTGCCGTCGTAATCCACGCCCAGCCCGCCGCCGACGTCGATGTAGCGCAGGTCGGCGCCGGCGCGCTGCAGTTCGACATACACCCGGCTCAGCTCGGTGAGGCCCGCCTTGATGTTCTGAATGTTGCTGATCTGGCTGCCCAGATGGACATGCAGCAGGCGCAGGCAGTCGGTCATGCCCTGAGCGCGGAGGAACTCGACGGCATCGAGCACTTCGCTGATGAACAGGCCGAATTTGCTGCGTTCCCCGCCGGAGGATTCCCAGCGTCCCGCCCCGCGCGCCGCCAGCTTCACGCGGATGCCGATGCTGGGTTTGACGTCATGGGCTTTGGCGTACTTGGCGATCAGCTTCAGTTCGCTGAACTTCTCCACCACGGGAATGATGTTGCGCCCGATCTTGGCGCTCAGGATCACGGCTTCGATGAACTCGTCATCCTTGAACCCGTTGCAGATGATCGGCGTGGTGTTGTCTTCCACCAGCGCCATCACCGCCAACAGCTCCGGCTTGCTGCCGGCCTCGAGCCCGAAGCCATGGGTCTGCCCCAGCCGGAGGATTTCCTCCACCACCTGGCGCTGCTGATTGACCTTGATGGGATACACGCAGCGGTAGTCGCCCTGGTAGCCCAGCTCGCGCATGGCGTTCTGGAACACCCCATGGACCTGCGCCAGGCGATGGTCGAGGATGTCGGTGAAACGCAGCAGCAGCGGGGGGTAGAGATCGCGCTGGCGGATTTCATCGACGAGGTTCTTCAGGTCGATGATCGGCCGACCTTTCCCCGCCGGGTCCACTGCGACATGCCCACGCTCGTTGATGCTGAAGTAGCCGTTGCTCCAGGCGTCGATGCCGTAGAGCTCCGCGGCGCGCGCCAGCGACCACGGCTCCCCCTCCGGACCCACAGACCCGGCGGCCACATCCATCGGCGGTACAGATTGCGTCATAACCAGGCTCCCAACGCCAGCAAGTGGGGAACATCGTACTGGAAGCGAAGAAGCGAAGAGAGTCGCGCACAGAGACACAGAGGCACGGAGAAGTCAGTCCAGCGAGCCGTTGATCATGCGGGTGATGCCGTTCTTCATCAGTGCTTCACCAAAGTTAAGCAGGTAACCCAGTTTCAGGCCCGTCAGCCGCAGGTAGGTCAGCAACTGCTTTTTGTGCGCCGGGGCGATTTTCTCGACGGATTTCAATTCGACCAGGACTTTGCCGTTCACGATCAGGTCGGCACGAAAGCCTTGCTCGAAAATCTCGCCATCGTGTTTGATCGCCACCGGCACCTGTCGTTCCACCTGCAATCCCCGCTTCTCCAACTGCCGGGTCAACGTTACCTCATAAACCGATTCCAGCAGACCTGGGCCCAAATCCTGATGGAGATGGACAGCAAAGTCCACGATCAGCGTGCCGATCGCATTCTCCTGCATCTCTGTGGCTCCGTGTCTCTGTGAGAGCAATTCTTTGCTTGTCCGCATCGTAGCGATAATGCAGAGAAAGAATGTCTCGCACAGAGACACGGAGGCACGGAGAAATTGAATGATGCGCTGCTGCTTGGAGCAAGAGATTGCTTCGACTCTGTTGCAGTCTCTCTGTGTTCTCTGTGACTCTGTGGTGAATGCTCTGACGGCGGCTTACGCTTCGCTCAGCTCGGGGATGTGTTCCACGGCATTGCGGCGGCGTTGGGCGCGGTCCATCTGCTGGCCGCTGGGGCTTTGGCCGCTGTCCATCATGTCGATGAAGCAGTCGAACAGGTAGCGGGCGTCGTGCGGGCCGGGGGCGGCTTCGGGGTGGTACTGCACGGCGAAGATCGGCTCACTCTGGTGGCGGAAGCCTTCGAGCGTGCGGTCGTTGAGGTTGATGTGGGTGGCTTCGCCGCCGACTTTGCCCAGGCTGTCGACATCCACCGCGAAGCCGTGGTTCTGACTGGTGATTTCGACTTTGCGGGTGGCGAGGTTCTGCACCGGCTGGTTGCCGCCGCGGTGGCCGAACTTGAGCTTGTAGGTCGTGGCGCCCATCGCCAGGCTCAGGAGCTGATGGCCCAGGCAGATGCCGAAGATGGGCAGTTGGCCCAGCAGTTTTTTCAGGGTGCGGATGGTGGGTTCGACCGCCGCCGGGTCGCCCGGACCGTTGGAGATGAACAGGCCGCGCGGCTTGTGTTCGAGAATCTGCTCGGGCGAAGCGTCATGGGGCAGCACGGTGACCTGGCAGCCGCTGTCCACGAGATTGCGCAGGATGTTGAGCTTGGCGCCGCAGTCGAGCGCGACGACCGGATACTTCTGCGCACGCGCGGGCACCACGCCCTGGATCGGCGCCCAGTCGCCCAGGTCGCGGTCCCAAGTGAACGGCTCGGTGACGCCCACACTGGTGACGAGGTTCTGCCCCGCCATGCTCGGCGCTGCCTTGGCGCGGGCGACGAGTTGGGCGTCGGAGAGTTTGGCTTCGGTGCTCAGCACGCCGTTGAGCGCGCCCGTGATGCGGAGCTTGCGGGTGAGCGCCCGGGTGTCGAGCCCGGCAATGCCGGTGATGCCCTGGGCAGCGAGCCAGTTTTCCAGTTTGGAGTCCGAGCGGAAATTGCTGGCGAGGTTCGCCAGTTCCCGAACGACGAAGCCGCGGACGAAGCTGGCGCGGGACTCGACATCCTGGGCGTTGACGCCGTAGTTCCCGATCAGCGGATAGGTCATGGTGACGATCTGCCCGGCATAGGAGGGATCGGTGAGGATCTCCTGGTAGCCGGTAAGCGACGTGTTGAACACGACTTCGCCCACGGTGGAGCGTGGGGTCAGATCGCCGAACGCCTGGCCGGTGAAAACGCTGCCGTCTTCAAGCGCCAGGCGCGCGGGAACAGTGGCAATCGCATGGGGTTCGCTGGACATCGGCAGGAGTATAGCGAGCGTCGGCAGCGGGTAAAGCGACGCGTGAAAAGCGTTCCCTTGCGGGGCGAGCGCCTCCGGTATCCTGTAGTTCATGAGCAGCGCTGTCAGCCGTGAATCGACCGCCGCGCCGCCGGCTTCGGCTGTGCTGCCGACGGGTCTGGGTTGGCGGTGGCTGCTGGGGATTTTCGCGCTCGCACTGGCGCTGCGTCTGCTTGTCTTCTTCCAGATGCGTGGCCATCCTGCTATCGAGCTGCTGCTGGGCGATGGCTACAGCTATCACCACTGGGCGCTGCAACTGGCGGCCGGCGACTGGGTGGGCCAGGACGTGTTTTACCAGGCGCCGCTCTATCCCTACCTGATGGGACTGCTCCTGCTGCTGCCGGGCCCGGAGCTGGTGGTCATCCGCTTGGCGCAAGTGCTGCTGGGAGCGCTCGGCTGCATGCTCATGGGACAGGCGACGGCGCACTGGTTCGGCCGGCGTGCGGGATGGCTGGCGGGAGTCGGCCTGGCGCTGTATCCGCCGGCGATTTTTTTTGACCTGATTCTGCAGAAGTCCGTGCTCGACGGCGTGCTGCTGGGGGCGCTGCTGTGCTGGCTGGCGACCAGTGCCCGGCAGCGCTGGTGGTGCTGGGCGAGCGGGGGGGCGCTGCTGGGCCTGCTTGTGCTGACGCGCGAGAACGCAGCCGTGCTGCTGCCGGGGTTGCTGCTGTGGGCGGTGCTGGGCAACACGATGAACACGGCCACGCGGAACTGGCGCCGCGGCCTGCAGCGCGCTGCGGCACTGCTCGTCGGTTTGCTGCTGGTCCTGCTGCCGGTGCTGGCGCGCAACCATGCGGTGGGCGGGGAATGGCAACTGACCACCAGCCAGTTTGGCCCGAACTTTTACATCGGCAACAATCCCCACGCCGACGGCACCTACATCGAACTCGTGCCGGGGCGCGGCGACGCGCGCTACGAACGCACCGACGCCCGCGCGCTGGCGGAACAAGCCGTTGGCCATCCGCTGAGCCATCGTGCGGTGTCCGACTACTGGCGCGATCAGGCATTGACCTACATCCGCACGCAGCCGGGGGCATGGTTGCAACTGCTGGGTTGGAAAACGCTGCTGGCGCTCAATCGGGTGGAAGTGAGCGACGTGGATGACCTGTACGTCTGGCAGGACCGCAGCAGCGTGCTGTGGGGTTTGAGTTGGGTGCTGCATCTGGGCGTCATTTTGCCGCTGGCGGCCGTGGGTCTGGCGACATTGGGAACGCGCTGGCGCACGGTTTGGCCGGTGGTGGTTTTGGCGGCGAGCTATCTGGCGTCGCTGGCGCTGTTCTTCATTTTCGCGCGCTATCGGCATCCGCTGACGCTGCTGCTCTGGCCCCTGGCGCCTGCGGGTTTGCTGCAACTGGTCGGGCGTGGCGCCTGGCCGATGCGTCAGCGGGTGGGGGCGGCGCTCGCGGCGGCCATTGCCCTGGCGCTGGCGTGGTGGCCGACGTTTGCGGTGCAGCAGATGCGGGCGGGGACGTACCACAACCTGGGGCGCACGCTGGCGGTGGAGCAGCAGGATTTGCCGGGCGCGATCGCCATGTTGCAGCGCGCGGTGGAGCTCCGGCCGACGCGCGCCAGCTCGCACGCGCTGCTGGGTCAACTGCTGGCGTCACCGGGTGCAGACACCGCCCGGCAGCAGGCAGCCCTGGCGCATCTGCAACTGGCGGTGCAGTTGGAGCCGAGCTTGCTGGAAGCGCAGGCGAACCTGGGCGCGTTGCTGGGGCGGATGGGCATGTTTGCCGACGCGCTGCCGCATCTCCAGCGCGCTGCCGAGCTGGCGCCGCAGCAGGTGCAGATTCAATTGCATCTGGCGATCACGCAGGCGCGCTGCGGTCAGACGGAGGCGGCGGTCGCCACGGTGCGTCGGGTGTTGGCTCTGGAACCGAATCATCCGGTCGCCCGGGCGCTGCTGGCGGAGTTGACGCAGTCACCTAAGCCGGCAGCCGGTGCGGGGGATTAAGCAACTATCGCAAACGCATAGAAAGCACCGAGCCACAGAGATCACCGAGAAATGCTCACCGAGAATGCAGGGAAATCCTGAGGAGCAGTAGGCTTCTGAGGCTTGCTCTCTGTGTCCTCTGTGCCTCTGTGGTGAGTTTTGAGATCATTTCTAAGCCAAGTCCGTCAAGTTCCCCGGGCGTTTCCGAGAATTCCGGGGGATTCCGGGGGGGACGGGATAGCGTTCCCCCGCGCGGGCGAGCAGTTGGGCGGTGGTCGCCACGCGGCAGACGGGCTCGCCGCTGCGGTGCAGGCAGCGCGTGGTGCGATCGAGCATCAGGCCCGCGGTGGGCGCGGTGATGCGGTCGAGCACGGCATGGGTTTGCACGCAACGGATTTCCGCCAGCGTCTGGCCGGCGGCAATCGGCTCGTACTCATCCACGAAAAAATGCACGTGGCCCGCTGCGGCACTGGTGAGTTGCCGGGAGTGGTCCCAGTAATGCCCGGGAATCAACCAGACATCGCGCGGCATTTCCACTTCGCCCTCGAGCATGCCCAGCGCCCGGCACAGGTTGAGCACCGCGAAACGCCCCATCGCCCGCTCCGGTTCACGAATGGTGAACTGCGTGCTGTATTCGATGCAGATGCCCACCTGCCCGGCGCGGATGGCGCTCATGCACAGCCGGCGGTAGGGATAGGTGTCGCCAAACTCGTGCGCGCTGCCGGTGCACCACACCGCGGGCATGCCGAGGATCGGGGTCCAGGCGAGCACTTCCTGCTCGGCGAACAGGTAAGGCTTGAGGGCGCAGCGCACCGCGTGATGGTCGATCACCGCGGCCGCCCCGCACACCGCGTGGCGCCAGAGCCAGCGCACGATCTGCCCCGCCAACGGATGGCGTCCCGTTGCATCAGGCTCGCCGCCAGCCGGCCAGAGCCGATTCATGTTGAGCTCGCCCAGCTCGCTGCGTTCCTTGACGCCCAGCGACGCGGCGGTCACCGCGCCGGGGATCAAGGTCTGGGGATCGAGCGTTTCGGGATAGCCTTCGAAATCGAGCGCGAGCGCCAGCGGGTTGGCGCAGGGCACCAGCAGCAACGTGCCGCGCAACTGCGTCGGATCCAGCTCCTCGAACAGGTCGCGCAGCACGATCGGCCCGACATGCTCCATGCCGTGCTGCCCGGCGATGTGGGTGCAGGTCGGCCCCTCCGCCGACCCGCGCACCACGCCCAGACTCACCGTACAACCCTGCCCATTGGCGGCGGTGAAGGTCTGCGTCACCCACTGCTTGTGCCCCGGCTCGACCTGCTGCCAGATGACTGTATCCACCAGGGACTCCTGCGGCTTGATGGGATGTCGATAAGACAATCGTAAGTTGCTGATGAGCGTTGTCAAAATCTGTCGCAGTTCATCGGAAATCAACAATTTACTGCATATCACCATCAATCAGGACTTGAATTGAGCAATCCGGATCGGGTTTAAGATAGAATAGAGATAATTACAGGAGGTCATCGACATGACCCAGGATACGGAAACGATCTTCGAGCAGGACCGGGAATACCAGAAAATCAAGCGGCTGCTGCAGCGGCGAATCGGGCGGCAGTGGGCGGCAGGCAAGCGGTTGCCGCCGATCAAAACGCTGGCGGGACAGCTCGGCTGCGGGCAGAACAACACGCACCGGGCGATCAAGGACCTGGTCGCCGCCGGGCTGCTGGTGTCCCGGCCGGGGCGCGGGACGTATGTCGCCCAGGGCTTGAGCGCGCCGACGGATGACAGTGCGCCGGTGCAGCCCCTGCCGCTGGTGGGCAAGCGGGTGGCGGTGCTCAATGTGTGGAAGCGGCCCGACCAGATGCACCGGGACGCAATGGATCAGGTGCTCGCGGTGCTGCAGGCGCAGGGAGTCGACGCCCAGGTGGTGGATGTGCGCTATCAGGATCCGCTGCCCTCGGCGCGGGCGTATGACGCGGTGGTGCGGATCAACCCGCCCGAAGCGCCGGTGCTGGTGTCTGAACCGGGCCAGGCGCAGATGGTGATCGACACGGCGGCGGTCACGCCGGTGTTGCAGCCGGGCAACTTTGACGTGGTGAGTTTCGATTCGTTGCACGCGGGCTACCTGGCGGGTTTGCATCTGGCGGCGTGCGGTTGCCGGAATGTGTGCTTCATTGGGCGGGGCGATCCGACCCAGCGCTGCCGGTACGACGTGACTTCGCAGTTGCGTCTGCAGGGATTGGAAGCGGGGCTGGGTTACGAGCTGGCGGCGGATCACCTGCTGCGTTGTCGGTTTTACATGTCGTTGGATGGCGCCCGGGCGGTGCAGGATTTTCTGCAGCTCAAGCCGCGCCCCGATGGCGTGTGCGCCGCCAGCGATGAGCTTGCCGTGGGTTTCCTGCACGGGGCGGCTTCACACGGGTTGGAACCGGGCCGGGATTTTCAGCTGATCGGTTTCGATGGTCAGGAACTGGGGCGCACGCTGCCGCGCGGCCCGTTGACCACCGTGGCGGCGCCGATGGACCGCATGGGTCGGCACGCCGGCGAATTGCTGGTGCAGCGCCTGCTTGATCCGCTCCGCCCGCCGCTGCGCGTGGTGCTGTCAGGCGAACTGCGACAGGGCACATCCACGCGCCTGCCGGAGTGAGCAGGATCGAAGTCATTTTCTCTCACAGAGACACGGAGACACGGAGTGAAGACAGCAGCAATGTGTTTTGCTCAGTCTTCTCGCTGTGGCTCTGTGCTCTCTGTGAGAAAACTGCTTTTCTGACTTGCTGCGGAGAAATCAACGGAGCGCGTGACTGAAACGCACGCGAATTTCCGGGGGGGGTTACAGCAGCGTTTGGCCCAGGTCGTAGATTTCCTGGGCGTCGAGCACGAGATCGTTGCGGGTGAAGAGCTGGGCGAGCGCTGCTTTGTGGATTTTCATTTTCAAGCCGCCCACGCCGATGGCGCCGTAGACGGTCATCTGGTCGAGTTTAGCGCCTTTGTCCATGACCGCGATGCCCTCGATGCCGGCGGGGGGGACGGCATTGAGGTCGATCGCCACCTGCAATTCGCGTCGCTCCTGGCGCACGGCGGCAGGCAACAGCGCGACGCCCGCGGCGCCGGCGGCGATGACCAGTTGGCAACCGGCCAGAGCTTGGGACGTGAGTTGGGGCGAGTCGGCCGCCACGGCGGTGACGTGGTCGTGGCCGACGTTGGCGACGGCTGCCTGGGCGCGGTCGAGCCAGCGGCTGACCACGCGCACGGTCGCGCCGGCAGTGGCGAGCAGTTTGGCGACGCGCTGGCCGACGGGCCCGGTGCCGCCGAGCACCGCCGCCGTGGTCTGGCGCAGGTCCAGATGCTTGCCGGCGCAGAGCACCGCGGCGGCGGCGGTGGTGTTGCAGCCATTGGCGTCGAACATCACCGACACCCGCATCGGGCCGAAGAACGTGCTCTTGACCTGCTTGAATAAGGCTTCGCCATGCCTGACGTCCCCGCCGCCGACGAACACCGCCGTGTGCTGCAGGTCCGGCACGCCGCGGGTGAAGATCGCGCCATGCACCAGCCCGACCACCTGCTCAGGCTGGACCTGATTGCACGCGAACAGTTCATCGACCCCGGCATCGACCGCCACCACGCGATCAAAAATGCTGGCGTGGGCGTCGCCGTCCAGTTGGAGGAGAATTTTCCGTTTCATGGGGGCAGAGCATAGCAGTTGGCGACCAGTCATGAAGCTCGGTTTCCGGTCCGGTTTGACACCAACCACATTGAGCCAATGAAGTTAAGTCCTGCGTATCTGATTGACACCTGCGCGGGTGACTGCTAACTTGCCTTCGCGCCGCGGGAGCGGCGACAATGCAGGTTGTCGCTGCAGGTTTCGCCCGCCCGATCTCCGGTTCCCCAGCCGCCCCGGTCTCTCGGGAAGCGCGCTGCTGGAACGGGCTCCGGCAACCGCAAACCTGAGGCGCGGCCGGCGCAATCGTCGGTGTTGCCCGGCCGCACCCGCCAGCCCTCATCAGGATGCCCCACGCATCCGGGAGAAGCAGTCGCATGAGGTGGACGTTTCGGCTGCCAGTCATCTGCGCCCTGCTGCTGTGCGCGGCGCCGCTGCGCGCCCAGGAACGTCGGCTCAGCTCCGACATCCTGTCCACGGCCTCCGCGCTCGACCCGGCGCAGACCCGCACCGTCGCCAGCTTCGTCGCCGATCTCGTGGACCAGTTGCTCAACGGCAATCAGGATCAGGTGCTTGACGCCCGCACCACCCTGGTCGAACCGTTCGTCACCCCCAATGCGTCAAACATCTTCAAGACCGCCTACTCCACCGCGCTGACCAAGGCGCTGGAAGTCGGCGTCACCTCCGACCGCATGCTGGTCCGCATCAACGTGCAGTTGATCATCGGCCAGCTCACCGATCCCACCGCCATCGCCCTGGTGGAAACCGGCTTGAAGGACAAAAGCCCGGCGGTGCGCTACCTCGCCGCCAAGAGCGGCGCCGCCATCGGGGCACGCTTTGAACTGCCCGCCAATCCCGAAGACCCCGCCTACACCAGCAACGGCGAAGTGCAGCGCAAGCTGCTGACCGCCCTGGTCGCCACCCTCAGCAGTGAAAGCGACTACATCGTCGTGGAGCAACTGCTCGCGGGCATCGGGGCGCTGAACCTGCCCGAAGCCCGCGACAAACTGATGCTGGGCTTGACCGAGCGCGTCACGGTGCGGGCGGTCAACACGCAGTTGCCCGTCGCCGCCGAGCACAACACGCTCACCCGCGTGTTCAGCCGGGTGGTCCGCGAAGCCACCGCGGGGCGGGCGGTGGAGCCGAATTTCCTGAAAATGCTGGCGGTCGTCGCCGGGCGCAACATGCGCCTGAGCGCCAAGCTGCTGGACGAGAACGGGGTCCCGGCGGCGCTGGCGCCCCAGCACGCCGAGATGATCAAGCTGGGCGACACCATCATTCGCTGGACCGCCCAGCAGCTCAAGACCCCGGCGGACAAATTGCCCAAGGACGACATCAAGGCGGGGCTCGATGGCCGCAAGTGGACGGAAGTGCGGCTGCGCGTGGAGGAATGGATCAACCTCATGACCGGCGCGCCCTTCAGCTTCCCCCCGAGCCTGCTGAGCGTCGACGCCAAGTGATTCCTGCCGTGTGATCGTCTTGGTGGTTCCGAGCGTTTCCCTGCTGCTGAGGCAACGGCTTTCCCGCGCTAACCAAGGTGCGCCGGCCGATGGAACGGTGCGCCTGGCCTTCGTTATGCTGCGGGCATGAGCCACCAAACCGAGTCGGGGATACCTCTGCTGTTGCGCGCTGCGGCATTCGCTGACCGGGTTGCGGTCATTGATGCGGCCGGTGCGCACACGTACCAGACACTGGACCACAAGTCCCGGTTGATTGCCGGGGCGTTGCTGCGTCACGCCGGCGTGGACGATCTCGCCGAGGCGCGGGTGACGTATCTGGCGGCGCCGGGCGTCGACCATGTGGCGGTGCAATGGGGCATCTGGCGCGCCGGGGGCATCGCGGTGCCGCATTGCCATCAGCATCCGACGCCGGAGTTGGAGTACGTCGCCAGCGACACCGCCGCTGAGCTGCTGATCGCCGATGACGCGCATCATGCGTCGTTGGCGGCGGTGGCGCAGACGCCGGGGCGGACGCTGCTGCGCGTGGCGGAGCTGTACGCCCGGCAGGCCGATGACCTGCCTTTGCCGCAGGTCGCGGCGAACCGACGGGCGCTGATCATCTACACCAGCGGCACCACCAGCCGGCCCAAGGGCGCGGTGTCCACGCACGCCATCATCGCCGGTCAGGTGCGTTCACTGGTGGAAGCCTGGCAGTGGGCGCCGACGGATCACATCCTGCACGTGCTGCCGCTGCATCACATTCACGGCATCGTCAATGTCATGTGCTGTGCGCTATGGAGCGGCGCGACCTGTCGCATGCTGCCCCGGTTCGATGCGACCGCTGTGTGGGATTTGCTGGGCGAAAGCAGCGGGGTGACGCTGTTCATGGCGGTGCCGACGATTTACGCCATGCTGATCAAGCAGTGGGAACAGGCGGACGCCGCGACCCAGCAGCGCTGGAGCGCCGGCGCCCGCGCCCTGCGGCTGATGGTCAGCGGCTCGGCGGCATTGCCCACCGCCACGCTGGCGCGCTGGCGCGAGCTGACCGGGCAAACGCTGCTCGAACGCTATGGCATGACGGAGATCGGCATGGGGTTGTCCAATCCCTACGCCGGCGAGCGCCGGGCGGGCACCGTCGGGCAACCTTTGCCGGAGGTGGACGCGCGCCTGGTGGATGACCAGGGCCGGGTGCTGGCGCGTGGCGTCGAGCCGCGCGAGGTCGCCACCCCTGGCGAAATCCAGGTGCGCGGGCCGGCGGTCTTTCAGGAGTACTGGGGCAAACCCGACGCCACCCGCGCGGCGTTTACGGATGACGGCTACTTCCGCACCGGCGATGTGGCGGTGCTTGAGGACGGCTACTACCGCATCCTCGGCCGACAGAGCGTGGACATCATCAAGACCGGGGGCTACAAGGTCTCGGCGCTGGAGGTGGAAGAAGCCCTGCGCGAACATCCCGCGATCGATCAGGCGGCGGTGGTGGGACT
Source organism: uncultured Phycisphaeraceae bacterium (assembly GCA_964605235.1). Lineage (GTDB taxonomy): Bacteria > Planctomycetota > Phycisphaerae > Phycisphaerales > Phycisphaeraceae > CAZSBB01. Next base: position 302,199 of record CAZSBB010000001.1, on the reverse strand, counting down.
TGAAGACGCCCAGTGGGGCCAGTGCGTGGCGGCGGCGGTGGTGCTGCGCGACGGGCAACAACTGGAACTGGCGGAACTGCGCGACTGGTGCAAGCAGCGTCTGGCGAGCTACAAATGTCCGACGCGGCTGCGCGTGTTGCCGGAGCTGCCGCGCAACGCCATGGGGAAAGTCACGAAGCCTGCGGTGGTAGCGGCTTTCGCAGGGTAGGGGACTGCCGACTCGACTCGTTGTCGCCGGCTTTTCGCCGGTGCGGCATTGAGCGGTATACCCGCACGGCAATCCGGTAATCCTGGGATTGGGATATCTTGGGACAGACGCCGCGGCTCGGCGCAGCGGGCAGGCGCTTAAAATATTGGCATATATGGTTATAGATATGCTGTTTTTTATCGCCGCGATAAATCAAGCACAAATTGCCAGATTCAATCTTCCTTTCCAGCGCACGCCGAGTTAAAATTCTTTTCGCTTGGGCGAACAAGGGTATACCGCACCGGCGGATATCCTGGTTCCGAGTCCTGACGGGGTAAATGAAAAAGGGAACCCTCGACCTGGGTGAGGACGAGGGTTCCTTTTTTCGTTTCAGCACGTTGTGTGCGGCCGACTTCCGAAGAATCTCGGAAGAATCCGGGATTTCCGGGGGGATTACGGGGTTGTGGTGGTGCCGGCGGTTTCCATGTCGTCTGCGGGGATTTCCGGCTCGGGGATGCGCTGAATCTGGTAGACCACCACCGCGCCATCCTTATCCATGATCTGATAGCTGCCGGGCGACAGTTGCGCGATCTGGCTGACCACACTCTGCGAGCGTTCCTTGATGGTGCGCAGCTCATTGCGAATGTCGTTGAGCACCACGATGATGAAAATGGAGGTAATCCAGATGATGACCAGGATGCCCACCCCCAACGTCTGGGTGTTGGATTTGCCGGTGGTTTGTGGTGCGCTCATGAGCCAGTTTCCTTTGTGTGGGTGATTCCGCCGGGGCGCAGCCCATGCGCCCTTCCCCGGCATGATCGGCAAAAGTCGGGGTTCGTCAAGCAAAAGACCATCAACAAAACGATTCGGCACGCTGGCGTTCGCGGCCCGGCGGCGGGGGATGGACCGTATCCAGCAGTTCGGCGTAGCTGCGGCGCAAGGGGGCGCGGTTGCTGACCCTTGTTCAACCCGAATGGCGTCACCCACGTTGTGTGGCGCACCGGACGGAGTGGGGGCGAGCCGGCGTGAGCGCGGCGGACGTCGGCGCTTTCACCAGCTATTCATAGGGCGCTCACAGAACGCTAACACATCGGGTCTAACTTGCTGCCGTTCGATCGTGGCACGAAGCAAGTAAGGGAATATCCCCACAGAAAGGATTAGCGAAATGTTAAAGTTCCGTTTGCTGGTTTGGACGGCCGCCGTTGTGAGTGCGGTCTCGATGTTCACCAACGTCGCCAAGGCGCAGGTGCAGGTTGATCCCGCACTGCCCGAGTACACCCCGGTGCAGGGCGTGACCGGCACCATCAAGAGCGTTGGCTCCGACACCCTCAACAATCTGATGACGCTGTGGTCTGAGGGCTTCCTCAAGATGTACCCCAACGTCAAGATCGAAATCGAAGGCAAGGGTTCGAGCACCGCGCCCCCCGCGCTGATCGCCGGCACCAGCAACTTCGGCCCGATGTCCCGTTCGATGAAGGACAAGGAAGTTGACGAGTTCGAGAAGAAGTACGGCTACAAGCCCACCGCGCTGCCCACCTCCATCGACATGCTTGCCGTCTACGTGCACAAGGACAACCCCCTCAAGGGTCTGAGCCTGCAGCAGGTTGACGCCATCTTCTCCAGCACCCGCAAGGGCGGCGCCAAGGAAGACATCACCAAGTGGGGCCAGGCCGGCCTGACCGGCGCGTGGGCGGGTCAGCCCATCAGCCTCTACGGCCGCAACAGCGCCAGCGGCACCTACGGCTACTTCAAGGAACACGCCCTGTTCAAGGGTGACTACAAGGACTCGGTCAAGGAACAGCCCGGCTCCAGCTCCGTGGTGCAGGGCGTCGCCACCGACAAGTACGGCATGGGCTACTCCGGCATCGGCTACAAGACCGCCGACGTCCACGCTCTGCCCCTGGCGAACAAAGACGGCGATCCGTTCATCCCCGCCACCCCCGAGTACGCCTACACCGGCGAGTACCCGCTGGCGCGCTTCCTCTTCATCTACGTCAACGCCAAGCCCGGCGAACAGCTGGATCCCCTCCGCCGCGAGTTCATCAAGTACATCTTCAGCAAGCAGGGCCAGACCGATGTGGTGAAGGACGGCTACTTCCCCATCACCGCCACCATCGCCAAGGAAACCCTTGACGGCATGGGCATCAAATAACGCGACCACGGACCGCTGAGCTGCGCCGCCAAACGTGCGGCTGGGCTCCGGCCTCTGGCCAAACATCGTGGGTGACGGCTTGACCGCCGTCACCCGCTTTTTGTGACCGGGCTCTTCCTCATCCCCGGCGAGACGGGATCGACGCATGGCTGGCTTTACCGGCAGACGACGACAGCGGCAGACTTCCCGCGCCATTGCCTGGGCGGACTTCTCCTCCCGCTGGATCATCACCCTCGGCGGCATCGGCACCATCGGGTCCGTGCTGCTGGTGGCGGCATTCCTGTTCTGGGTGGTCTATCCGCTCTTCCTGCCCGCCCGCGTATCCGACGCCCAGACCATTGCCGCCCCCTGGCAGACCCGGCGTCCGGTGTTCGTGGAAAGTGATGAGTCGCGCCAACTCGCCTGGACCCTTTTCGACGACGCCACCCTCCGCCTTTTCCGCCTCAGCGATGGCCAGGTCCTGAGCGAACGCCCCTTGTTCGACGCCGGCGTCAAGCCCACCGCCTGGTCTTTCAGCCCCGGCTTGACTGACGCCGCCTTCGGGTTTGCCGATGGCTCGGCGCGGCTGGTGCGCATCGGCTTCGGTCTCCTCTTCCTGTCGCCCGACGAAGTGCCCGCCGAAGCCATCGCCCTGGAACTGGGCCAGAGCACCACCGCCCAGTACCGCGGCCAGCCGGGTTTGTTTGAACGCATTGCCGAGGACCAGTTCCGCTATGTCAGCTTGGACGTGAGCCTGGGCGAACCAGTGGAGACCGGCTCCACCACGCCGATTGTCTGCATTGACCACTCCGTCTCGCCCACCGCCACCCGACTGGTCGCGCTGCATCAGGACGGCGAACTGTTCATCGAGGAGCTGCGCCAACGCCGCAACATCCTCACCGGCAAAGTCACCACCACCGTCAGCAAACAGCAGATCGCCTACGAGCCGCCCGCCGGGAGGGGCAAACCCGATTACCTCAAACTCACCGGGCTGGGCGACAACGTGCTGGCGCTGTGGCGCGACGGCCTGCTGCAGCGCTACGACGTGCGCTCGCTCAAGAGCACCCGGTTGGTGGAGGAACTGCGGGTCGTAACCCAGCCGGACGCCCAGCTCACCGCCGTCGGCTTTCTGCTGGGCAAAGCCACGCTGGTGGTCGGCGATTCGCAGGGGAATCTGGACATCTGGTTTCTGATTCGGCCCGACGATGCCGTGGGCACGCCCGACGGCGCCACGCTGGTCAACGCCGCCCGGCTTTACGAAGGGCAGGGCGCGGCGGTGACCACCATCGCGCCTTCCTCGCGCGGGCGCATGCTGGCGTTCGGCTTGTCCGACGGCACGGTGCACATGGTCCACGCCACCAGCGGCAAGCGCGTGGCGGACCTCAAACTCGAGGGCCAGGCGACGGTGGAACAACTGGCGATCGCGCCCAAAGCCGATGGCTTGATCGCCGCCGCGGGGGGCCAGCTCATGACCTGGCACCTGGACCCGGGCCATCCCGCCGCCACCTTTGGCGCCCTCTTCCAGCCGATCTGGTATGAATCCGCCCCGGCTCCGGCGCATGTCTGGCAATCCACCGGCGGCACCGATGACTTTGAAGAAAAATTCGGCCTGTATCCGCTGATCTTCGGCACCATCAAAGCCACCATTTACTCCCTGCTGTTTGGCGTGCCCATCGCCCTGCTGGCGGCGGTGTACACCAGCGAGTTCATGCATCCGCGCGTCAAGGCGCGGGTCAAGCCCACCATCGAAATGATGGCGAGCCTGCCCTCGGTCGTGCTGGGCTTTCTCGCGGGGCTGGTGGTGGCGCCGTTCGTCGAGAACATCATCCCCGCCGTCATCGCCCTGTTCTACTGCCTGCCGCTGGTGTTTCTCATCGGCGCGTACCTCTGGCAGCTGCTGCCCCAGCACGTGAGCATTCGGCTGGCGCAGTGGCGCTTCATCTTCATCCTGCTGGTGCTGCCCACGGCGCTGCTGGTGGCGAAGTTCGCCGGCCCCGCCATGGAGCACTACCTGTTCGCCGGCGACTTCCGCCTCTGGCTCGACGCCAACCGCAACAGTGAACGCTTTGGCAGCAGCTTCGGCGGGTGGTTCCTCTTCCTGCTGCCGCTGGTGGCGATCCTGGTCGCCCTGTTGATCAGCTGGTTCCTCAACCCCTTCATGCGCGAGCACACCGAAGGCCTGACCCGCACCCCGCTGGCGCTGCTCGACGGCGGCAAGTTCCTGCTCGCCCTGCTGGCGACGGCGCTGCTCTCGGCGCTGCTCGCCGGGGCGCTCAACGCCGCGGGCATCGACCTGCGCGGCAGCTTCGTGGGCACCTACGTGCAACGCAACGCCCTGGTGGTCGGCTTCATCATGGGCTTCGCCATCATTCCCATCATTTACACCATCGCCGAGGACGCGCTCTCCACCGTGCCCCAGCATCTGCGCTCCGCTTCGCTGGGCGCCGGGGCGACTCCCTGGCAGACCGCGGTGCGCATCATCATTCCCACCGCGATGAGCGGCCTGTTCAGCGCGATGATGATCGGCCTGGGCCGAGCGGTGGGCGAAACCATGATCGTGCTCATGGCGGCGGGCAACACCCCCGTGCTGGATCTGAACATCTTCAACGGCTTCCGCACCCTCTCGGCGAACATTGCCGTGGAATTGCCCGAAGCGGTCAAAGACTCCACCCACTACCGCACGCTCTACCTGGCGGCGCTGGTGCTGTTCATCATGACGTTTGTGCTCAACACCATGGCTGAAAGCGTGCGCCAGCGCTTCCGCAAGAAGGCGATCCAGCTATGACCACGCTCTCCACCACCCCGCCGCGCGTCGCACCCCCGCGGCCCACCGCCACCGCCCGCAAACGCACCCGCGTTTCCCGGCCCACCCTGCTGGCCAACGGCGAACCGATGCTCTGGCTCACCGGCGGCATGCTGGCGATTGCTTTGGTGATGATCATCGGCCTGATGCTGCTGGTGCTCTGTCAGGGCGGCGCCACCTTCTGGCCCCGTCCGATCGTGCAGATGACCCTGCACGACGGCTCCCAGGTCATGGGCGAAATCACCCGCGACGAATGGTTCACCCTCTCGGCGGAAAAACTCACCGCCCTGCAAGGCGCTGCCGCCACCGCCGCCAACTCCGGCTTCGACGCGCTGGGACAGACCCGGCGTCACCTGGTTCGCATCGGCAACTACGATCTCACCGGCGACCACTTCCGCTGGGTCAGTGATTACGAGGTCGAAACCCGCAGCCTGCCGCAGTGGGCGGTGCTGGTCGAACGCCTGTCCTGGGGCCGGTTCTACGGCATTCCCAAGGCTTTCAAGCTCGATGGCCAGGTCGTCGCCGAGGGCCCCGAAGCCGCGTGGAAGCTGTACCAGGAACATCATGGCGCCGTGCGCGCGCGTTGGGAAGAACGCCGGGGGCTGGAAATTCACGAAACGGGCGACGTCAACAGCGAAATCGAAACCGCCCGCCTGCGCATGCGGCAGGCGGAACTGGACTACGGCAAACACGCGCCGCGCTATGGGCAGGCGCAAGCCCATTACGAGCAGGTCAAGACCAAAGGCGAACAGGAATTCGACGCCATTCGCCAGCAGATCAACACGCTGAACCAGGAGAACGACCGCTACCAACTGGTGTTTGCCACCGCCCAGGGCAAAGACGTCGAACTGCCGCTGGCGGAAATCGTCCGCGCCTATCCCGCCAATCAGGTGGCGCATTCGCTCCCGGCGCAGCTGGGCGTGTTCCTGGGGCGGTGGGGCGAATTCCTGTTCAGCGAGCCGCGGGAAGCCAACAGCGAAGGCGGCGTCTGGCCGGCGATCTTCGGCACCGTGCTGATGACCCTGATCATGTGTCTGCTGGTGGTGCCGTTCGGCGTGCTGGCGGCGTTGTACCTGCGCGAGTACGCCAAAGCCGGACCGATCATTTCCGCCGTCCGCATCGCCATCAACAACCTCGCCGGCGTGCCCAGCATCGTCTTCGGGGTGTTCGGCCTGGGCTTCTTCTGCTACATCATCGGCGGCGGCATCGACGGCCTCTTCTTCCAAGCCAAGCTCAGTGAAGGCAACCCGACCTTCGGCAAAGGCGCCCTGGTCTGGGCGAGCTTCACCCTGGCGCTGCTCACCTTGCCCGTGGTCATCGTCGCCACCGAGGAAGCCCTCGCCGCCGTGCCCAACTCCATGCGCGAAGGCTCCTACGCCTGCGGCGCCAGCAAGTGGCAGACCATCAAACGCATCGTCCTGCCCCGCGCCATGCCCGGCGTGATGACCGGCGCCATCCTCGCCATGGCGCGCGGCGCCGGCGAAGTCGCGCCGCTCATGCTCGTGGGCGCCGTCAAGCTGGCGCCGGAACTGCCGTTCTCCGCCTCGCCTTCCGAGCAGTTCGGCATCAACCGCAGCTTCATGCACCTGGGCTTTCACATTTACGACCTGGGCTTCCAGAGCCAGAACTCCGAGGCCGCCAAGCCCATGGTCTACACCACGACATTGTTGTTGATCGCCATTGTGGCGAGTCTTAACATCTCCGCGGTCTGGTTGCGTTCCAGGCTGCGGCGCAAGTTCACCGCCGGGCAATTCTGAAGCCGCCGCCGCGGCGACCTCACACGCCGCCGCCTGCTCCAGCATGGGAGTGCTACCTATGTCCCCGAACGCAACTCTAGGTGACGAAGCCGAGCGCGAAGCCCAGGACCAGGCGCATCCCGCCGCCCCTGCCGCCGTCGCCGAGCATGTCGACCCCCGCCAGACCGGTGCGCCCTCCGGCACCCAGTTGCTGGCGCGCATCGCCGCCGGCGAACCCTTCACCACCCACGTCCACGACGCGCTCGCCGAACAGGAACACATTCTGGAGGTCGACAAATTCAACCTCTGGTACGGCGCCAAACGCGCCCTGTGGGACATCAGCATGTCCGTCCCCCATGGTCAGGTCACCGCCCTGATCGGCCCCAGCGGCTGCGGCAAAAGCACCCTCCTCCGCTCGGTCAACCGCATCAACGACCTGATCGACGGCCTGCGCATCGAAGGCGACATGCGGCTGGGCGGCGAAAGCATCTACGCCAAAGCCGTCGATGTCATCGAGCTGCGCAAACGCATGGGCATGGTCTTCCAGAAGCCCAATCCGTTCCCCATGAGCATCTACGAGAACGTGGTCTACTCCCTGCGCATCGACGGCGAACGCCGCAAGAGCACGCTCGATGAAGTGTGCGAACGCTCCCTGCGCGGGGCGGCGCTGTGGGATGAAGTCAAAGACCGCCTGCAGGAATCCGCCCTGGGCATGTCCGGCGGTCAGCAGCAGCGCCTGTGCATCGCCCGCGCGATTGCCGCCGAACCCGAAGTGCTGCTGATGGACGAGCCCTGCTCCGCGCTCGACCCCATCGCCACCGGCAAAATCGAAGACCTCATCGGCGAGCTGCGCGGCGAGTACACCATCCTCATCGTCACCCACAACATGCAACAGGCGTCCCGCGCCAGCGATTTCACCGCCTTCATGTATCTGGGTCGTCTGGTCGAATATGGCCCGACCCGCGACATCTTCACCAACCCCCACCTGCCCCCGACCGAAGACTACATCACCGGCCGCTTCGGCTAAGCGGTGCGAAAGGAATCGCCATGTCCATCCACATGCGCCGCCAGATCGACAAGATCAAAAAGGCCGTCCTCACCATGGGCGGGCTGGTTGAACAGCAGTTCCGCGACGCCATCCAGGCCGTCGAGCAACGCGACCCGAGCTTTGCCGACAAAGTGGACGCCAACGAAAAGCGCATCAACCAGATGGAGAATGACATCGAGGAGGAATGCCTCGCCACCCTGGCGCTGCATCAACCCGTGGCGTTCGACCTGCGCTATGTCATCTCCATGCTCAAGATGGGCAATGACCTGGAGCGCGTGGGCGATATGGCGCACAAGATCGCCACTCAGGGCCGCTTCCTGGCGAGTGAAGAACCGCTGGACAACTTGCCTTACGACGTCAGCGCCACCGCCAATGTCGCCGCCTCCATGCTCAAACGCAGCCTTGACGCGCTGGTCAATGTCGATACCGCCCTTGCCAGCAGCGTGCTCGAGGACGATGACCAGATTGATCGCGTGCACCGCCAGATGTGCGAACAGGTCGAGGGCTTCATCCGCGAAAACCCGCACCAGATTTCCCAGTACCTCCACCTGCTGCACATCGTTCGTCACCTCGAACGCATCGGTGACAAGGCGGGCAACATCGCCAAGGATGTGCTCTACATGGCGGACGGCGATCTGCATAAACAGAACGGCAACGGCCACGCCAAGAGCAATCCCGCCTCGGCGCGCTCGGCGTAACCACGCTGCCACGACTGGCCTGACTTACAGCCGCAACTCCGGGGGCGGCTTTTTTTATTGTGGTTTTCCCCATCCAGCGCGCCCCATGCCGCCTAGGCTACTCCCCGCCCAGCAATACCCCGGGCGACGCCAGCCACAGCAGACGCCCCGTGCCCACCGCCTCCGACCCCCCGGGCTCCCATTCCACACAGGCGCAGCCGGCTTTTTTCATCACCACCGCCAGACCCCCGCACAGCCGGGCGATCGCTTCACTGAGCACCGGCTCGTGCCCGACCATCAGCACCACCGCCTCGCGCCGACTCGCGGCAACGCGCAGCAGCGGGTCGGGGCCGTCGGCCGCCAGCTCGGGGCAATTCGTCACCGTCAGGCTCGACAGCTCGGCGTAAATCTCCGCCGTCTGCCGGGCGCGCACTTTCGGACTGCTCAAGATCACCCCCGGCCGAGGCGCGCACGTCAGCAGCCTGCCCGCCACCTCGCGCGTGCGCTTCTGACCCTTGGGCGTCAAGCGCCGGCTGGCGTCGTCACCGGCGGGGCCGACGTCTTCCGCAATCCCATGTCGCCACAGCAGCAGTTGCATATCCATGCCTCCTCGAAGGTCCACTCTGGACAGTTGTGCGTTGAAAGTTTATCCAGTTCGCGCGGATGGCCGCACCAATCTCCCAATCAGCAAATCACCAAATCAACAACTCCGACAGCTTGCTCCCGGGGCCGTTTGCCTTCACACTACACCGCTTCATCCCCGCTTTTTGCACAAGGTCCAAGCCATGCCCAACGCAGTTGTCCTCGGCACCGCTCATCCGCACATCTTCGGCATTGCCGCCCATGCCGCGCAAATCCCCGGCGTGAATCTCGTCGGCGTGTATGACGAAGACCCCGCCCGCCGCGCCGCTGCCGCGGAGCGGCTGAAGCTGCCGGCCCTCGCCACGCTTGACGCCGCGCTCGCCAATGACGTGAAACTCACGCTCATCGGCGCCGTGCCTTCGCAGCGCGCCCAACTGGCGGCGCGCAGCGTCGCCGCCGGCGCTGCGGTGCTGGCGGACAAGCCGCTGGCGCTCACGCCCGAGGCGCTGCAGGAAGTCATCGACGCGGTGGAGCGCCACGGCAAACCCGTCAGCGTGTATTACCCCTACCGTGGGCACAGCCATGTGCTCGCGGCCCGCGCGGCGTTGCAGGCGGGGCGCATCGGGCAGCTCGTGCGCGTTTTCAGTTGCGGGCCGCATAAGCTCAACGCGCCCACCCGGCCGGACTGGCACTGGTCCGCCGAGCACAACGGCGGCATCTTCATCGACATTGGTTCCCATCACCTGGACCTGTGTTGCTGGCTCGCCGGCGGGGCGCCGCAATGGCTGTCGGCGCTCGGCGGCAATCGCACCATGCCGCAGCATCCGGGTTTCCAGGACTTTGGCCAGGCGCAGCTGCGCTTCCCCAGTGGCGTGTTTGGCCATGTCGAGGTCGACTGGCTCAACCCCACCAAAATGAAAAACTTCGGCGACACCCGCGTCTGGCTGCAAGGGACCACCGGCAAGATCGAGCTGCGCCTCGGTGATGAAGTCAGCGCCAAAATCTGGAACGACCAGGTCGCCGGCGAAGATCTGGATGTCGCCGCCCATACGCTCAATCCCAGTTGGGATCATCAGCTCTTTGACGCCCTGCTGCGCGGGGAAGTCGGCCCGATCCAGCAGGATGAAATCTGGCGCGCCAGCCGGGTCAGCATTGCCGCCCAGCGCTGTGCCGCCAGCGGGGGCGTGCCCCTGACGGCGCTGTGAGGCAGGATAAACGCCGACGCCAATTTGTTAACGAGCCCCGCGCGTCAGCAAGGGGTTGCGGCGCAGCCGCAGCGGTGTGACGCAGCGAATGCAACCCCTCCCTCACGGTCGGGGCTCGTTCAGCACCGGTCCCCAGGGATGCCGGTGTTTGCCCGCTACTTGTTCGCGCCGGGGCGATCATGGACACTGTGGCGGCAGGCCACATGTGCACAGGGACCGCTTATGCCCGCCGATCGCCTGGGACCATACCGCATCGAACGCAAGCTCGGCGAGGGCGGCATGGGCGCGGTGTTCCTCGGTCGCCATGAGCAGTCCAATCAGCAGGTCGCGGTCAAACTGCTGCCCCAGGCGCTGGCGGGACAGGAAGGCTTTCGCATTCGCTTTGAAGGCGAGATCGAAACCCTCCGCAAGCTCAACCATCCGCACATTGTCCAGCTGATCGGCTTCGGCGAGGACCATGGCCAACTGTTCTACGTCATGGAGTACGTCGCCGGCCGGAGCGTGCATGATGAGCAGAAAGCCGGGCGGCGCTTCGCCTGGCGCGAGGTGGTGGATATCGGGCTGCAGTTGTGCAAGGCGCTCAAGCACGCCCACGACCGCGGCATCATCCACCGCGACATCAAGCCCGCCAACATCATGCTCGCCGACGATGGACGCACCGCCAAGCTCACCGACTTCGGCATCGCCAAGCTCTACGGCATGGCGGGGCTGACCATGGGCGGCGGACCCATCGGCACCGCCAACTACATGGCGCCCGAGCAGACCGACGGCGGGACCACCAACGAACGCAGCGACCTGTACGCCCTGGGCGGCACGCTCTTCGCCATGCTCGCCGGTCGCCCGCCGTTCGTCGCCGACTCGCTGCTGCAGATGCTCAAGATGCAGAAGTACAACGACGCGCCGCTGGTGCGTCAGTTCGCTGCCGACGTGCCGGTGGAACTGGAACTGGTGATCGCCAACCTGCTGCGCAAGAAGCCTGCCGAACGCATGGCCAATGCGGTGATGCTGGCGCGCAGTCTGCAAGGCGTGCTCGATGCGGTGAACCTGCGCGAGAATCCCCCGGCGCCACCCTCCGACGCCGACGACGCGGCGGTGCGGCTGTCGTCTTCGTCATCCAACGTGATGCTCGATGACGACACCCTCGCCCCGGACATGCCCGGCACGCTGGATCAGGCGGTGGCGGCGTACGAACGCCAGCAGGCGGCGCAGGTTCCCGAACCGCCCAGCACCGCCAAACTCCCGCTGGCGGATGCCTCCACCGCGCCGGTGCCTGGAGCACGGGCGGGAACCGACTCCGGCGTCACGCCCGGCGCGGCTTCATCCGCCATAGCCGGCGTCGACAGCACCGCGCCGGTGCCGGCTGAACTTGATCCCGCCAGCACCGCGCCGATCCCCACCCCGCCGGTGCAGGACACCACGGTGCATCTGTCGGGTCAGCCGGCTGCCCCTCAGGATGAAACGCTGGTGTCGGACATCGGGCGCAGCGACGTCACGCTGGCGTCGGCGCTGGGCGGCGGCCTGGAGCCCGACGGCACCTTGCCCGCCACGCCCAGCAATCTGCAGCGCCATGCCGACACCGGCGACACGTATGAGCTGAATCTGGATGAGCATCAGGAGGAGGACAGCGCTGAGCTCTCCGCGCCGGCGCTGCCGGGCCGGGGCCGGCGGGATCCCAACAATGAAACCATCCGCGGCGGGACGGTTTTCATCACCGCCGAGGAAGCCGCCGAGATCGATCGGCAGCGGGTCGAGGAAGAGGAGCGCCGCCGGCCGCGCGTGATTCCGGTGCGCACCATCCTGTTCATGACGCTGCTGGTGGTGGGCATTCCCGCGCTGATTCTGCTGCTGCGTCCGGACAACGCGGATCAGCTTTACGACAAGATCGTCGCGCTCCAGGCGACCGGGCCGGACGCCACCAGTGCCGACCGGGAGCGCGCCGACACGTTGATCCGCGAGTTCCGCCGCCGCTTTTCCAGCGACGCGCGGGCGGCGGAACTGGAAGAGCTGGCGGATCAGCTCGACATGCTGGAGATGCAGGTGCCCCCGCCGGTGCAGCGGCTGTACCGCGAAGCGGAGCAGCTCATCAAGACCGCGCCGGAAGAAGCGCTGCGGCGGTTCGAGTCGATCGTCACGCTGTTCAATGATCCGATGCTGGACTTGACCGCCAAGGAACGTCGCTTTCTGGAACGCGCCCGGCGTCAGAAAGACGACCTGCGGCGGATCGTCAACCAGATCGCGCTGGAAGAAGGCGGCATCCTCTCGGCGCGGCTCGCCAAAGCCCGGCTGCGTGCCGAGAAAAACCCCGCTGTCGCACGCCAGATTTGCCAGTCCATCATCCAGCTTTATGGCCAGCGCCTGTGGGCAACGCAGTTTGTCGCCCAGGCGCAGGAGCTGTTGGCGCAGTTGCCTCCGCCGACGGCAGACGAACAGGCCGCGGTGGAAGAGGAAGCTGCGCTCGTCGCGCCGCCCGCCGCCGCCCCGGCGCCCTGATCGGCCGTCTCCTCGCGGGTGGTGGGGTAATCCCTATCATGCCGACATGCGCGTGATTCGACTTCCCGGCAATCCGATCATTCATCCCGGCTTGTCCCGCACCATCGAGGGCAACATCAATGGTCCGGCGCTGATCCGCACGCCCAACTGGCTCCGGGGCGCTCTGGGCAAGTACCACTTGTATTTCGCCCATCACGCGGGCAAGTTCATTCGGCTGGCGTACGCCGACGCGCTCGCCGGCCCATGGCGGATACACGAGCCGGGCGCGCTGCATCTGGCGCAGACGCCGTTTGTCGGGCACATCGCATCACCGGACGTCATCGTGGATGAGTCGGCGCGGCAGGTGCGGATGTATTTCCATGGACCGGTGCCAGTGGCGGAGCGTCCCGCGCTGGCGCCGCTGTGTCGTGGCCAATCGCTCCATGCCGCGCAGTTCACCCGGTTGGCGTGGTCCCCGGACGGGCTGCGTTTCACGGTGCTGCCCGAGGTGATTTGTCCATCCTACTTCCGCGTGTGTCATTGGCGGGGATGGTGGTACGGCGTGAGCATGCCCGGCGTCTGGTGGCGCAGCCGGGATGGCGTGACCGCCTGGGAACCGGGCCCGGTGCTGTTTGATGATGCGGTGCGCCACAGCGCTTTGCGCGTGGTGGGTGAGGAACTGCAATGGTTTTTCTCCCGGCGGCATGACGCGCCCGAACACATTCTGCTCAGCCGGCTCAATCTCCAGACGGATTGGATGCAGTGGCGTCCGACGCCGGCGGTGACGGTGCTGCGGCCGGAACTGGCATGGGAAGGTGCGGATCAGCCGGTGGTAAGGTCCGACTGCGGGGCCGTGCATCGGCCGGTGCATCAGCTCCGTGACCCGGCGATTTATGAGGAAGACGGGAACACGTATCTGCTCTACAGTGTCGCCGGCGAGAGCGGCATTGCGCTGGCGCAATTGCATGATGACTGAGCCTGGACCGAGGATTGGTGAGAAAGGACGCTCCCATGAGCGCGCGGCTGTTGTACGAAACGCACATGCACACGCCCTTGTGTCGGCACGCCCAGGGCGAGCCGGAGGAGTATGCCGCCCGCGCGGAGGCACGCGGGCTCAAGGGCATCGTGGTCACCTGTCACAATCCGCTGCCGGGCAATGTGGCGCAGGCGAGCCGGATGTATCCCACGCAATGGCTCGAATACATCGCGCTGGTGCAGCGGGCGCGCGAAGCCTGGGCAGGGCGCATCGACGTGCGGCTGGGGCTGGAGGCGGATTACTTCCCCGGGATGGAAGGCTTTTTGCGCGAGCAGATGGCGAGCGTGGCGTTGCATCATGTGCTCGGTTCGGTGCATCCGTTTCTGGATGAATATCGGCAGATGTTCTGGATGGGCGACCTGACCGCGTTTTTCAAGGGCTATTTCACCAATCTCGCCAAAGCCGCCGAGACCGGCTTGTTCGACACCATTTCCCATCCGGATTTGGTGAAGAACATGGCGCCCAACGAATGGGACCTGGACGCCATCAGCGGGCATGTGGATCAGTGTCTGGACCGCATTGCCGCGACGGGCGTGGCGATGGAACTCAACACATCCGGCTTGCTCAAACCGTTGCCGGAGTACAACCCCAGTGACGAGATTCTCCGTCGCATGCGGGCGCGGAACATTCCCTGCGTGATCGGCGCTGACGCCCATGTCCCCAAGCGGGTGGCGGATCGCTTTGAAGATGCGCTGGACCATCTGGCGGCGGCGGGCTACACGCACGTGAGCTACTTTCTGGAGCGGCAGCGCGTGGACGTGGAAATCGGCGCGGCGAAGGCGAGCCTGCGTGCGGGGTGAGTCGGCGGATTGGTGCTTCACTTAGCCCCGGGTCAATGACCCGGGGCTAAATGGAGCGCCAGACGACACCGCATCGGGCCGATCATTTCCCCGCCTTTTCCGCGTGGAAGCTGTAGAGCAGGGTGTCGGTCATTTCGAAGAACAGTTGCACCTTGCGCCCGCGCAGGCGGTCGAGCGATTTGTCGTTCCAGCGCAACTGGGCGTTGGTCTGGTTGAGCTTGCGCACGGTGAAATCCGCCAGCGTGAAACCCTTGATCGCTTTGCCGGCGGCGTCACGAGCTTCGACGCGCAGCACGCCGGGCAGGATGTTGCGCGGGTGGCTGTGTTCATCGCGGCGGCAGTCGACGTTGACCTGCAGATCGCCGCCGGGCCAGGTGAAGACGGGCGTGAGCAGCCGGCCGGGGTGTTCGCGGGCGCGCAGGGCGCAGAAGCCGTCGTGGCGCAGCGTCGCCAGGCCGATGCCGCCGGCGTTGTGGGGGTAGACCACGCCGTGGGCGCCGCTCCGGCCGGAGTAGTAGAACCAGAGCGAATCGGCGCGCACCAGCGGGGCGTTGGCGGGCAGGTTGATCCAGGTGTCATCCCACGCGCCGGGCGCGCCCAGGGGAATGAAGCTGGGGCGTGGGCGCGAGCGTTGCCAGGTGCAGCCGGCGTCGCGGCTCCAGGTCAGTTCGCAGTCGACCTGGTCGGGGCTCATGTGCATGCGCTCGATGCCGCCCAGCAGCAGGTCGTGATGGGGGAACGCCGAGAGCGAGTAAATCTCCATCAGCGCGGGGTCTTCGTGATCGCTGGTGAGCACGAGCCGGGGTTTGGACCAGCGTTTGAGGTCGCTGCTTTCGGTGCGCCAGACCGCGCGGCCGCTGCCCATGGGGTCGCGGTCGGGCGCTCGGCCGAACACCACGAACTTGCCGTTGATGCGGCGCGGCACGGCATTGAAACGATCGCCCCAGTTGGGCAGCACGGGTCCGAGCATTTCCCAGTGGATGCCGTCGGCAGAGCGGCCGGCGTAAATGTTGTGATTGGAAACGCTCGGCGTTTTGGTGCTTTCCCAGAACAGCACCTTCAGCGGCCAGCGCGGGTCGTGCTCGTCGTCCTCAATGATGGTCAGGTCATCAATGATGGCATGGGTGGAAAACGGATTGAACACGATGTTGTTGTCCATGCTGCCTTCAAACTCATGCAGCCCCAGGCGCGGCTTACGCCAGTGCACGCCGTCGTGGGACTCGGCATAGCAGGCGCGCAGCGGCACGTGGCGCGTCCAGGCGACGTACCACATGCGGAACAGACCATCGCGGTGCAGCACGGAGCCGAACAGCACCGGGCAGTTGTATTCCCACGGATGCTCGGCCGTGAGCACCGGATGGGGATACTTGCGCGGACTGAACCAGCAGCGCTGCAGTCGGCTGGACGCGGCGATCCACTGGTCATCGAGGAAAAGCTGGGGTTTGGTGAGGTCCGGCTGAAAGGAGGTCATCGACAACTCCGGGTACGGATGGCGAACAGCAGGCCGATAGCGCGTCAGCGCTGCGCCTGGTGCGGAAGCTGCAAGTGGTCGAGCACGCGCTCGCCCTGGCGCTGCACGCTGTAGTGGGCCGCCACGGTGCGGGCAGCTTGGCGCAGGGTCTCGTATTGCTGGGGATTTTCGAGCAACGTCGCCAACTGCTGCGCCAGGTCGCCGCTGTCCCACGGGCGAAAGCGCAGGCCCGCGACGTGACCCTCGGCTTCGATGACGGTGGCGGCGCCGCCGAGGTCCGGCACCACCGCGGGCGTGCCGTGCGCCAGGGCTTCAACCGGCACCATGCCGAAGGTTTCGCGGATGATGGAGGGATAGATCACGACATGGCTGCCCGCCAGGAGGTTGGTCCAGCGGGCGCCGGTGACCTGTTTGTCGCGCAGCAATTTGATGTTCAAACTGCGGGCGACGTATTCCATGGCGTGGCGGTAATCCTGACCAAACAGCGACGAGCCGCACACCGCCAGTTGGAAGCGCAGCCCGCGCTGGCGCAGGATTGCCGCGGCATAGAGCAGCAGGTCGATGCCTTTTTCCGCATCCTGCCGGCCGATGTAAGTCAGCAGCGGCGCCTCCGGCTGCAGGTCGGGATAAAACTGTTTGAGCTGCGCCCGCGCAGCGGTGCGATCCATCTCCGGCGGCAATTCCACCCCGGGGGGAATGGCGACCACCTGCTCCGGGGTCAGGTCCATGTCGGCGCAGACGATCTGACGATACGGCTCACTGACGGCAATCGCGGGATAGTCCGCGCCGAGCACCGCGGCGCGCAGTTGCTGTTTCAGTTCCGGTTCGCGCTTGAGCCGACGGGCGTATTCCAGATACAGCTCATGGCCCTGAAAGCTGATGAGATGGCGCGGCGGGTGGCTGAGCAATTGACACGCGGCAGTGCCCCACATGCCCAGCATGCCCAGACCCGAGCAGAGGTGGGTGATGCCGAGCTGCTGGAGCTTACGGGCGTAGCGTTGCACGATCGCCGGGCGGGACTGCACGCCGTCGCACAGCAGGCCGGTGAGGCGACGCAGCACGCGGTCGTAAAGGTTGCTGCGATCCTGCAGGAAGTTGGCGCGGCTTTTGTCGTTGGCGATGCGGCTGCTCAGCCGGCCGAGGGCTTCGCTGAGCGCCGGGGGCCAACCCACCAGCCGGGCGCCGTGGAAGAGCCAGTGTTGCTCGATGGCTGGATCGATGTGGGCGGTGCGGTTGAGGTCCATCGCCCAGAACAGGTGGACCGGGTAGCCGCGCCGCGCCAGGTCATTCGCCAGGCGCAGGTCGCGCAGCATCGCGCCGGTGAGCGGGCCACCGAGCAGCGCAATGCCAATGACCGCGGAGGAACTGGACCCTGGGGACGCTGTGGACATCCGGGGCAGTTTAGTGATTTATCGCATGGGCGCGGGACGCGGTGGGGACGAGTTGGAGGCGTGAGCGAAGCAGAGAAGGATTGAACCGCGGCGCGTTGTGGCAGCGCTCAGGGTGATGTGGCGGTTGGACGCGTAGCCCGTCGCTGACGCTTCCGGCTCGTCAAGGCAAGGCGTTCAATTGCTCACGGCGGGTTGCAGTTCGACCGGCGGATGGGCGAACTCGCTGCGTTTGAAGACGATCACGCGGTTCTTGCCCAGTTCCTTGGCGCGGTACAGGGCGTGGTCGGCGCGGGCGAGGATTTGATCGGGATCGCCGTTGTCGGTTTCCTCGCGGGTCGCCAGCCCCAGGCTCATGGTGACCTTGCCGTCCATGCTGGTGCGGTCGAGCAGGGAGCGGACGGCACTGTTGAAGCTGTCCTGCACGCGCTCGGCAACGCGGCGGGCGGTCAGTTCATCGGCGCGGGGCAGGAGCAGGACGAATTCGTCGCCGCCGAAGCGTCCGGCAATGTCCGAGCCGCGGCAGTTGACCTGCAGGCTCGACCCGGCGATCTGCAGCAATTCGTCGCCCTTCTGGTGGCCCAGGGTGTCGTTGAGCTGCTTGAAGCCGTCGAGGTCGATCATGACCACGGCGAGGTTTTCGTCGTAGCGGTCGGCTTCGGCGCAGGCGCGGGTCAGGGCGTCGTTGAAGGCGCGGCGATTGTGCAGGCCGGTGAGCGGATCGGTGGCGGCGAGGGTTTCAAACTGGCGTGCGGTGCGTTCGAGCTGTTCGTTGAGGCGCTGCAGGTCCATGGTGCGTTGCTGGACTTTGTGCTCGAGTTCCTCGTTGGCGTGCTGGAGGAGGCTGCGGGCGGCGGTGAGGCGTTGGATCATGAAGTTGAACGCCTGGCCGAGCATGCCCACTTCGTCATGGCGGTTGATGCGGACGGGTTCGGGGTTGCCGCCGGACGCCAGGGCGAGGGAGGCATCGACGAGTTGGCGCAGCGGGCCGGTGACGCGGCGAACGGACCAGATGCCGATGGGCAGGCAGATGAGGCAGATGACGCAGGCGGCCGCCATCTGGGTGGTGCGCAGCTCGCGGAGGGTGGCGGGGAGCGCCGGTTCGCGCATGCCGAGGGTGACATAGCCTTCGACGGTGCGGCGAATGGGGCCGGTGTCGTCGAAGCTGGCGGTGAGGTTCAGCGGGGGATTGAGGATCGCCACGCGATGGACGACCATTTCGCCGTCGTCGCCGAGGATGACGGGTTTGCCGACTTCGGCGGTGGCGCGTTGGCCGGCGGTGTCGACCCAGCAGCGGTAGCTCATCCAGGTTTCGGTGTCGATGGCGCGGCGGTAGAGGATGCGATGCTCCGGATCCGTCACGGCAATGAACGCCAACCGCTGGTCGAGGTTGAGCACCTTCAGGCGCTGGCCGGCGACCTGTTCGAGGGTTTCCCCTTCGCTGCGGGTGCCCAGGGCGCTGGCGAGGGTCTGGGCGAGAATGGCGACATTCTGCGCATGATGGTTCGCCATCGCCTGGGTGGCGGTGCGATTGAGCCAGAACACACAGACAAACGTGGGCGCGACCACCAGAGCCAGCGTCCACGCCAACAGCTTGTGTTCCAAGGCGTAGCGGGCGCCTTTGAGCACCATGCGGGGTTCCTGCGGAGTTGCGAGGTCTTGAGCCATCAACCGGACCCTCCCTGACAAGCATCGGGCGCGTCCTGCGCCCACTTAACCAACAATTCAAAATGGGGCGTCAGCAACCAATGGGCGAAAAAAACCGAGCCGGGTCGGCCGTGGGGTTAAACATGGAAGTGTTGGCAATTCAGGTAATTACGGAAGGCTGGGTAAGCGGCGCAAAGCAGGGGGGGGTGAGGCGGGTTGGCCTCGGTCTGATGGAGCCGAGCCGCTACAATGCCGCCCCTGCTTCCATGCGCTGGCGCGCCCGTCGGCCGGAGCAGCTCAGGAGATGCCCATGTCCACCCGATCGCTTCCGTGTGGCGCCGGTTTGGCGCTGGCGTATGCCTTATGGCTGCTGGTGGGTTGCTCGGAGCAGAGCAAACCCGCCAGTCAACCCGCCAGCCCCACCCGTACGTCCGCCACCCCGCAGGCGAGCCCTGCGACCCCGGCGGCAGTGGACCCGGCCATCGCTGCCGACCCCGCCCCGGTCGTCGAACTGCACACCAGCAAGGGCGTGATCGTGGTGCAGCTTGATCGCGTCAAGGCGCCGCTGACGGTCGCCAACTTCCTGCGGTATGTGGATGAGCAGTTTTACGACGGCACGGTGTTTCACCGGGTCATCAGCGATTTCATGATCCAGGGCGGCGGGTTCACGGCGCAACTGAGCCGGAAGGACACCCATGCCCCGATCCATAATGAAGCCGACAACGGGCTCAAGAACCTGCGCGGCACCCTCGCCATGGCGCGCACCAGCATGGTTCATTCCGCCTCCAGCCAGTTCTTCATCAATGTCAAGGACAATGACTTCCTCAACCACACCCGCAAAGACAGTCAGGGCTACGGCTACTGCGTCTTTGGGCAGGTGATCGAGGGCATGGACGTCGTGGACCGCATCAAACAGGTCGCCACCGGCAACCAGCAGGGCATGGGGGATGTGCCCAACGAGCCAGTGGTCATCGAAAAGGCGGTTCGGCGGCAGGCGGCCGCAGCCGGCGAGGCGGGGTGATGCGCCCGGCTGGGCCGGGAGCGGTGACGCGGGCGCTCCCGGGCCTGCTCCGGGGGAATGCCGGGGGAAGGCCGGGGGTAGCTCCGGGGGGAAACTCCGGGGGGGGTTCCGGGGGGGCGGGGGAATTCGTGCCGGGGGAGTGGCTCGGATATGATGGTCCTTCCTTTCGTGGATCGGCATGGGCTGCGTTGCCGGCAGGTTGGAGAAGCTCGTGAGCAAGACCCGGTTGTTGGTGGCGGTCAGTTCCCCCTGGGCCAGCGAGAAGTTCGCCGGCCCGATGGCGGACCTGTCGCGCCGGCTCGACGCCGAGGTGGTGGTCGCCCACGTCGCCAGCGCCCATGCCGAGGATGAAGACGAAGCCGAGGCCCGTAACCGGGGTGAGCAGACCCTGCGTCTGCTCAACGACGCCCTGCGTGAAGCCGGCATTGCCGCTGAGAGCGTCATGCTCTTTTCCGATGATGTCCCCAAAGCCATCCTCAACACCGCCAAAGCCCGCAAATGCACCCTGATCGTGCTGGGGTTGAGCCACAAAGGCCTGCTCCAGCGCCTGCTCAATGGCGATGTGCCCAGCAACATCACCCGCCAGAGCGACATTCCCGTCCTGCTCTGCCCCGCTGACTGGTCCGGCACGCTGTAAACCTGAACTCGGGGGGAAGTGGCCCAGCGCCTGTATGTGTGCCAACCAACCCCCTGCATCACCCGATCACCAATCAACCATTCAACAAATCACCAAATCCACCATGCCCTTCAACACCCTGCCTGTCACCACCCTCACCGGCAACCTCAGCACCATCGGCAAGGCGTATGGCGAGCGCTTCGCCACCGCCATGGTCGGCTTCGCCCGCTACCAGGTCACCCCCACCCGGCAACGGCTCGCCTACGCCAAACGCTGCTGGAAGCACATCCAGCGCGATGCCCCCCAGGCCGCCCGCTTCATGCGTGCCGCCGCCCAGGGCGCCCACCTGTCCATCGAACATGTCACCCTGCTGACGCTCCATGAGGAAATCCAGCACGCCCCCCATTGCACCGCCTTTGTCGCCACCGGCCAGGCCACCCGCGCCGGGCGAACCCTCAATGCCCAGAACTGGGATTGGAACACCGGCCTGTATCCCTGGGCGGGACTCCTCCACCAACGACTCCGCGGCGCCCCGGCGATCGCCTCCTACCACTACCCCGGCTTGTGGTGCGGGGCCGGCGTCAATGAGGCGGGCATGTCCCTCATGTGGACCGGCTCGGGGTACATGAGCCGCGTCCCCCCCGTCGACGGCGTGCCCGCTTACGCCCTCATTCCCGAAGTGCTGCTGCGCGAAAACGTCGCGGACGCCCTGGACTACCTGCGCGCCGCGCGGCAGGCGGGTTGCTATGTCTTCTTCCTCGCCGACCGCACCGGCAACATCGCCGTGGTCGAAGCCATGCCCGGGCGCCTGGTCGTCGATCAATCCAGCCCGGCGCTCTCCCGCGCCAACCACTACCTCGACCCCGGCCTGTGCCAGGCCGCCAGGCAGGACATGAAACAACTCACCCGCAAAGCCACCTCCTGCGTACGCGCCCAACGCATGGCACAACTGGTCCAGCAGCACCAGGGCAAAATCAATCTTGCCGTGGCCAGGAAAGTCCTCGCCGACCGCCATGGGCCCGGCCCGTGGATTCACCAGTGGCCCTATGGCGCCAAAGCCTTCGAACTGGCGAACATGACCGTCGACAGCCTGATCGCCGACTGCGATGCGGGCGTCCTCCATGCGGCACGCGGCGGGCGGACCATCGGCAAGTGGACCAGCCTCAAAGCCTAAACCGCGTAAGTCACCCGCCCACGGCATAACCCCGCCACCCGGCATAATCCGCCCAACCCGCGCCCCTGGGGCCAGAACTGACGCCAGGGCGTTTTCCTGCCCGCTTTTGCTGGCATTTGCCCCGCACCGATCCATATTTGCGGCGCATGACCTTGCGCCCACCCCCAACCGAACCGCTGCGCTCCGCGCCAACTGAATTGCCGGCCGCCGCGGCGCTGCCGCCATCCCCCGGCGTCATCGACGTGGCTTTGCCCTCCGCATCCACGCGCCTGATCCCGCCGCCTGCTCAACCCGTCCTTGCCCCGGTGCAGCCGCCTTCGCTTCTGCAATCCGCCGGGGCGATGCTGCACCTGATGCGCCCCAAGCAGTGGACCAAGAACCTTGCCGCCTTCGCCGGCGTCACCTTCGGCGGCCATCTGCACAACGTCGGCGCCATCGGCCTCGACGCCCTGGTCGCCTTGCTCTTCATCCCCGCCGCCGCTGCCGTCTACGTCTTCAACGACGCCTGCGACGCGCCCCTGGATCGCCGTCATCCGCGCAAACGCAATCGCCCCATCGCCAGCGGGCGCGTCTCCATCGGCGCCGCCCTGCCGCTTTCCCTGGGCCTGGTCGTCTGCGCTCTGGGCGGCTCATGGCTGCTGCATCCGCGGGTCTTCGCCTGCGTGGCGAGCTATCTCATCCTCAACCTGCTCTATGCCCGCTGGCTCAAGCACGTGCCGCTGGTCGACGGCTTCTGCATCGCGGCCGGGTACGTCCTGCGCGTCATGGCGGGCGTCTATGTGCTGGGCGACATCCCCACCGGCTGGATCATCCTCTGCACCTTCTTCCTTTCGCTTTTCCTCGCCTACGCCAAACGCCGCGCCGAGCTGATGGCGGTCACCGACGCCGCCGGCGCCGTCGAGCATCAACGCCCCGTGCTGCGGCGCTACAACGTGGCGCTGCTCGATTCCCTGCTCAACAACACCGCGGTGATGACCGTCAGCGCTTATGCCCTGTTCACCACCACCAGTCGGCCCCATGCCTCGCTGGTGGTCACTGTGCCCATCGTGTTCTTTGCCGTCATGCACTACCGCCGACGGTTGGCGCTCGACGGGGCTGGCGAAGAGCCGGATGAAATGCTGCTCAAAGACCCGTGGATCATTGCCAGCATCATTGCCTTCCTGGTTGTCTTCGTGCTCATCGACACCAGCAAAATCGTGATCTTCGTCTAACCCCCCCGGAAGTTTCCCAGGGCTTGGCAATGCGAGTTGGAAGGTGAGCGAAGCAATGTACGTGGGAAGAGAGAGACACGCCGCCATGTCGCCCTTGACCGACGCCAACGATCTGCCCTTGCCTCTGACCGCATTGCTGCGCGCTCCGCGCCTGCGGCAGGCGGCGTATCTGCTGGCGGTGCTGGTGCTCGCGGCCGTGAGCTACTGGATTTTCCTCCGCGCTCCGGGTGTAACCAAAAATCCTGAGAAAGCGTCCTACGCGGCGCTGTTGCACGGCACTGCGGACCGCCCCTACGCCTACCGCTGCGTGCTGCCGACCGTGTGCCGGGCGCTGGAGGCTGCGCTGCCTGCGGGGTTGCATGAACGCCTCACCGAGCAGGTCGCCCGGCGCGGCGGGGCGTGGCTGCACACCCGCATCGGCATCGAGCGCGAGGACATCGTGCTGGCGCTCATCAGCTTCGCGTTGTCCTACGCCTGCTTTGTCGGCTTTGCCCTGGCGGTGCGCAGTCTGACCTTGACGCTGTACCGCGCGCCGGACGGCTTTGCCGAGTTGGCGTCATTGGTGGCTGTGGGGCTGCTGCCGGCACTCTTCCGTTACAACAGCTATCTCTACGACGCGGCGACCTTGCTGCTGTTCACCTGGGCGCTGGTGATGCTGGCGCGCGGGTGGTGGTCGGCGTACCTGCCCTTGTTCTTCCTGGCGGCGCTCAACAAAGAAACCGCCGTGGTGCTCATCCTGCTGTTCGCCCTCTATGACTTTGGCCAGCGCCGGGTGAGTTGGACGCGCTATGTCCTGCTGGGCGCGGCCCAGGTGGCGATCTACCTGGCGGTGAAGCTGCTGGTCAATCATCTGTTTGCCGGCAACGGCGGGGCGCTGGTGGAGTTCCATCTGGGGCGCAATCTGACCAAGCTGCAGGCGATGGACATGACCACGGCGGTGGCGTGGGGGGCGTTGCTGCTGTTGACGGTGCATCGCTGGGGCGACAAGCCGACCTTTCTCCGCGCCGGCGTGTGGATGCTGGTGCCGCTGGCGGGTTTGGCGGGATTCCTGGGCTGGTTTGATGAACTGCGTGGTTACTACGAGGTCTATCCCGTGTTTTTGTTGCTGATGGGTCACAGCGTCGCCGGCTGGCTGGGCGCGGTGCCGATCAAGCGGGCGGCGCCGGTGTGGGTCGGCGCCGCCGCGCGACAGAGCCGGGCAGGACGCGGTGCGGAAGTGGGAGAACTGACTTGGCTCAAGCGCGAGACTCGCACATGAACAAGCAACTGCTCGATTCGACAACGCCGACTCAGGCCCCGCCGCCACCCAGCGCGGGGCGCGAGCCGGAGACCAGCAGCCGGGCGCGGGTGCATACCTGGCGCAAGCCTTCGCCGCGCTTGCCCGAACCGCAGCTTCAGCCGACGGGTGAGCCGGTGTGGAGCGGCGTCTGGCCGCGCTTGGCGCAGTGGACTGCCTGGGCGCTGCTGGTGGCGGGCATTGGGGTGCGCATGGCGCAGTACCTGTTCAATCAGGTGCTCACGCATGACGAGGCGGCGATCGCGCTGAACATCATCACCCGTTCCTTCGGCGAGCTCACGCAGCCGCTGGATCACCATCAGGCGGCGCCGGTGGGTTTCCTGTGGACCGTCAAGCTCTGCACGCTGGTGCTGGGCGAATCCGCGCAGGCGCTGCGCCTGGTTCCGCTGGCGGCGAGCCTGGCGGCGCTGGGCGTCTTCTTCGTGCTGGTGCGGCGCACGCTGCACTGGCCGGGCGCGCTGGTGGCGCTGGGCTTCTTCGCCCTGAGCTATCGGCTGATTTTTTACGCGGTGGAGTTCAAGCAGTATTCCTCGGACATCCTGGTCAGTTGCCTGCTCCTGTTGCTGGCGGAACGCTGCTGGCGTCGGCAATGGCGCTGGCGCGGCCTGGTCGGCCTGGCGCTGGCGGGGGCGGCGGCGACATGGTTCTCCCTGCCGGCGATCTTCGTGCTCGCGGGCATTGGCACGAGCCTGTTCCTGCAACGCTGGAAACTCGGCGGCGCGCGGCATGCTGCCCAACTGCTGCCGGTGGGCGCCGCCTGGTTGGCGGGCTTTGCCGCCCATTACCTGTTCGCCCTGCCCGCCGATGTGAATGATCCCTATCTGCAGAACTTCTGGACCGGCGCGTTTCTGCCGTTCCCCCCGCAGGGCGTCAGCGATCTGATGACCTGGCGCAGCGCGGTGCTGGCGCTTTTCCAGCATCCGGTGGGGGCCGCCTATCCCGTGCTCGGACTGCTGCTGGCGATTGCCGGCGCCGCCTGGCTGCTGCGCGATCGCCGGACCCTGGCGGGAATGCTGCTGCTGACGCTGCTGGCGGCGGCGGGGGCGTCGATGCTCCATCGCTATCCGTTCGCCGGCCGGCTGATGCTCTTTGCCGCCCCGGTGTTGATGCTGCTCATCGGCGCCGGCGCCGAAGCCCTGCTGCACCGCGAACACCGCGGCGCGCTGGTGGCGGGGCTGGTCGCGCTGGTGTTGCTGGGCCAACCGCTGGCGACCACTTCCGCAAGCCTGACCCTGCGTCCCCGCGGCAAGTTCGACCTGCGCCCGCTGCTGACGCACCTGAGCCGCAACCAGCGGCCGGGCGATGTCGTCCTGACCTGCGGCGGCACCAACACCGTGCTGGCGTTCTATGCCCGGCAATTCGGCCTGACCGACCTGCACTATGTCCATGTCGCCGACGAAGGCCAGCCCAACTACGACCCGACCACCTATCCCCAGGTCGTCGAAGCGCTCGCCGGCCGCGGCCGGGTGTGGATCGTCGCCAACCTGCATCCCTCCTCGATCGGCGTGGTCGAACATGCCGACCGCGATCAGGACTGGACCGGCGTGCTCCAACGCGCTGCGGAACTGGGCCCCCAACTGGATGAACAGCACACCCGCACCAGCGCCCTGTACCTGTACGACCTGAGCGCCGCCCCCGCTACCGCAGCCACGCCGACCGCCGCGCCGCCTGCTGCGCGCCAGCAATAGCCGGGACAACGCGGGAAAAAGCCTACGGCCGCTGCGGTCCGAGCTTGGCCAACGGCTGCCACTGCCGGAACTCCCGGATAAAACGCACCACCTCGGCGGTCACGCCTTCGAGCATCTGCGCGCCCTTGTCAGCCGTGGCGTGGGTGGGGCTGCCCATCGAGCCGGTGGGTGTGCGGCGGTGAAAGCGCTGATGCACGACGACGGTGCCGCGCGAGGAGCCTTCGGTGTCCGACCAGGCGTTGTCCAGCGCCCGCGGCTGATCGTTGGCTTTGCTCATGTCCACCAACTGCGGGGCGATGTGCAGCATGGCGGAGGTTTCATATTCACAGGCATGACTCAGCTGCGCCGACTGCATGCCCAGCTTCGCCGGCGCCAGCGCCGATCGGCCCAGCGTCCACCAACTGCTGTTGACCAGGAAGGCGTCGTCCGCCACGTCATCGCTGGCGCACAGTTCGGTGAGCGCCTGCGCGATGGGGGTGCTGTTGCCCCCGTGCCCGTTGAGGAACAGCACGCGCTTGAACCCGGCGCGGAGAATGCAGCGCGCCAGATGTTCGATCATCGTGCTGAACACCGAGGCTGGCACGCTCAACGTGCCGGGGAAATCCAGGTGATGATGCGAGCTGCCCAGCCACAGCGTGGGGGTGAGGATCACTTCATTGCCGAGGATGCGCTCGGCGGCGTCGGCGATGTGCGTCACCTGGGCGGTGTCGACAATCACCGGCAAATGATGCCCATGCTGCTCGCAGGACGCGGTGGGGACGATCACCGGAATCTGCTTGTCCAACTCGGCAAAATGCGGCCAACTGATTTCCGCCCAACGCATGGAGTGACTCCGGGGATGAAAGTTTTCTGGAGTGCCATCCCCCGGCCGAGCCGGGGGCTAACGGGAATCCATCAGGTTTACCAGTCGCCCACGCTGCCGTCGCGGTAGAAGCTGCGCTGGAGCACTTCCTGCTGGAAGGGGTGTTGCCTGACGACGTTCAGGTCGATCTCGATGCCCAGCCCGGGGCGGCTCGACGGGCGCACCACCCGCCCCTTGGGATCGACCACGAAGCCTTCGCTGACCACATCCTGTCGCCACGGCACATCGCTGTGCACGGACTCGCAGATGATGTAGCTGGGCGCGGAGAAGCCGAACTCGATGCTCGCGGCAGTGCTCACCGGACCCTGCGGATTGTGCGGCGCCAGCGACACGCGGTACGCCTCCGCCATCGCGGCAATGCGGCGCACTTCCGTCAACCCACCCACATGCGTGATGTCCGGCTGGAGCACCGAAGCGGCGCGCTTCTCCAGCAGATCGCGGAACGGATGCTGACTGATCAAACGCTCGCCTGTGGCGATGGGGGTGCTGACCGCACGCTGAATCAGGGCGATGTCGTCGAGTGTTTCGGGCCAGCAGGGTTCCTCGAAAAAGTACAGGCCATAGGGTTCGAGCGCCTGGGCGAAGCGCATGCCCATGCGCGGGCTCGGCCGGGCGTGACAGTCGACCATGATGTCGATGCCGTCGCCCACCGCATCGCGCATCGCCTTGACGCACGCCTCGGCATAGCGGACGGGTTGCAGACCTTCCAGCGGAGCGGTCTCCGGCACCGCCATGCTCTTGAACGCGGTGAAGCCGTCCGCCACCGCCTGCTGCGCCAGCTCGCCAAAGCGTTTGGCGTCGGCGACGTCGGTGTCGTAGAAGTCCTCCATCTTGCCGCCGCCCAGATGGCAGTACAGGCGGATGTAGTCGCGCACCGGGCCGCCCCAGAGCTGATGGCACGGCACGCCATGCACCTTGCCCACGATGTCCCACAGCGCCAGGTCGATGCCGCTGATCGCGGTCGCGCGCACGATGCCGTTGCCATGCCAGAAATGCTGGCGGTACATCATCTGCCAGAGGTGTTCGACGCGGCGCGGGTCTTCGCCGATGAGCAGTTGAGCGATATCTTCAATCGCGCCCACCACGCTGCGGGTGTGCCATTCGAGCGTGGCCTCCCCCCAGCCATACAGTCCATCCTGATCCGTGCGCACGCGCACGAAGATCCAGTTGCGCATGCGCGCGTTGCACACGTGGGTTTCAATGGCAGTGATTTTCATAATTCAGCAGTTTAAGTAGTTTCACGAACCAATGAACCAGCCGTCATGGCCTATGCGTAAGCCGCGCTCGTGTGCGGCTTCACCCGCATTCCATTTTGCTTCATCCCGGCCTTATCTCTCCCCATCTTCATCCGTGTTCATCTGTGGCAAAAAAAATGCTTCACGCGAACGTCCAGCAACCCGGATATTCCTGCTCATAGCGCAGACTGGCGTGATAGATCGCGGTGCTGGCGAAGTCGCCTTCGGTCAGCAGCTTGACCGGGCCGCCGTAGTCGAGTTCCTCGAAACGGAAGGCGCAGGAACGCACGCGGTGGATGAGCGTCTGCATGTTTCCGCCGGCGTGGGGCAGCAGCTTGGGCATGTCGATCAGCGGGCCATGCTCACGCGCGATCGGCACCCCCGCGGCATAAGTATCAAACACCGTCTGCACAGCGGCGGCGCGGCAGCCATGGTCGGGATCAATCTCAAAGCAATACAGCGGATTGCGATTGCTGCCATGGGGCGAACGCGCGGGATCGCCCGCCAGCAGACGCACTTGTCCATCAGGACAGGCATAGGCGGCCAGCGGGTTGCGGCAGGTGATGTCGGTGGGCTCGTGGTGCTGCCACCGGCCGGCAAAGGGATCGCTGCTGCGGAACCAGCCGATGGGGCCCAGCGCCACCGGGCGCGCGGCCACCAGCCAGTCATCGCCATAGGGCAGCAGACTCGGTTCAAAGTAGCGCCCCGCGCCGAAGGTCGGGCCGACTTCCACCCACTCGTACAACCCGCGCGCGGCATTGAACTGATATCGGCACGGAATCAGCACCGGCCCGGCAGCATTCGCGTCGCGCCCCGACACCGCATGATCATTGAACTTGCCATACAGCACATCCGCCCACACGCTGCCATCAGCGCTGGCGACCACCGGCTGCACGTAGGTCTGATTGATCGCCCGCATATCGCCATGGGCGCAGGGTTGCTCCCAGGTGCTGTAACCCACCTGGCGCAGCGGCGTCATGGGCTGGAGGATTTCCAGATCATCTTCCGCATCATTGAGCCGAAACTGCACCCACAGCACATCCTGACTGCGTGCCGCCATGTGTGCGTCTTCGTGATTCCACAGCAGATGCCCCTCGGGCGCCAGCGTGCGGGCGCACTGGCGAAACTTCACCGCAAACACATTGGCATGCGGCAACGGCTGACCCCGCTGCACCGCGCCCTTGGGCACGCCGAACGCCACCGGGTGGCCGAATTGCCGCACGTATTTCCCGCCGTTGCCCAGCACGTCCCAGTCGTTGACGCTTTTGGCGAACACACCGCTGCGCAGCACCGGCCCGGCGTAGCTCCCGGCGCGCAACTGCCAGGTGATGCTCAGCGAATCATCCACCCCGCGAAACGCCAGCGTGGACACCAGCAACAGAAAGCGATCCCGGCTCAGTTGGAGGCCATTGCCATGCGCCGGAGCCACCCCGTCGCAGCGGCGCTCGCCGTCGATGTCGGTGTCGTCAACCAGTTTGCCGAGGTGTTGGAGGGTGGGGGGCATCGGGGTTCCTTCGGGGGCTGTTTTTTTGCCACAGATGAACACGGATGAAGACCGAGAGAGATAAAGCAGGGATAAGAGAAGAAACCTGATTCGCAGATAAGCACAGCAAATCCGGGGGTGCAGAATGTGGTTGAATCACCTGTGTTCAACCCCCACATTCGCTGCGCTCATGTGCGGCTTCGCCTGTATTGGCTTTTTTGTTTGATCCCTGTCTTATCTCTCGCGGTTTTTATCTGTGTTCATCTGTGGCTAAAAAGGATTACCGCCAGTTCTCCACCGCATGGGTCAGCAGGCGGACGCCAAAGCCCGTGGGGCCTTTGGTGTACAGCTCGGTGTCGGTTTTGCTGTCGGCGACGCCGGCGATGTCCAGGTGCGCCCAGGGCAGCGTGGGCAGCTTGGCGGGGTCATCGCTGTGGATGAAGTAGCTCAGGAAGGCGGCGCCTTGGATGGCGTGCGCTTCACGCACCGCGGCGGAGTTCACGATGTCGCCGTGGGGCGATTTGAGCAGGTCGCGGTGTTCGAGCCAGAGCGGCAGATGCCAGAGCAGTTCGCCGGTGGCCTGGCCGCTGTCGAACAGTTGCTTGCGCAGGTCGGGGCAATTGACGAACGCGCCGGCACAGCGCGAGCCGAGCGCGATCACCACGCCGCCGGTGAGGGTCGCCAGGTCGATGACCGCGCGGGGCTGGTAATGCTTCGTGCCGTACGCCAGCGCGTCGGCGAGGATCAGTCGGCCCTCGGCATCGGTGTTGGTGACTTCACAGGTGACGCCGTTGCAGAAGGTGATGATGTCGCCGGGGCGGTAGGCGGCGGTGTCCACCATGTTTTCCGCGGTGGGGATCAGGGCGACGACGGGCTGATCGAGCTTGAGTTTGGCGATGGCGTGCATGGCGCCGATGACCGCCATGCCGCCGCATTTGTCGTACTTCATGCCGTCCATGCTGGTGGAGGGTTTGAGCGAGTAGCCGCCGGTGTCGAAGGTGACGGCCTTGCCCACCAGCAGGATGGGTTTTTGCTTGCGGGCGGCAGCGCTGCGGGGCTGATGTTCGAGCACGATCATGGCGGGAGGGGTGGACCCGCCGGCGCCGACGGCGAGCAGGCCGCCCATTTTCAGCCGTTTGGCTTCGGGCACGCCGATGATGCGGCAGCGCAGGCCGACCTGTTTCGCCAGGGCTTTGCATTTGCTGACCAGCCAACTCGGATTGGCGACATTGGGCGGGGTGGCCGCCATTTGCCTGGCGAGGTTGGCGCTCTCACCGACCAGCAGGCCGCGTTCCATGCCGGCGCGCAGGTCGCGTTCAACATGCACGGTCAGCGTGGCGGGGGCGTCCTTGCCGTTCTTGTTGCCGTTGGCGGCGCCTTTGAATTCATCGAAGCTGAACAGCGCCGCAGCGAGTCCTTCGCCCAGCGCCCGACCGACTTCGCGGGTGGGCAGCATGCCGCTGAACTGCCCGGCGATGACCAGACTCAGCGCCGCGAGCTTGGCGCTGCGAACACTGCTGAGCAATTTCGCGCTGGCCACGCGGTAGGCGTCGGCATCGAGTTCGGCGACAGGACCGAGTCCCACGAGGTAGACGCGCTGCGGGCCGGTCGTGGGATACACGCAGGTCACCGCGCCGCATTTGAGGCTGGTTTCCGGGCGTTTGAGGGCTTCGCTGAGCGCCCGGCCGACCTGTTTATCCAGCGCGACGAAGGTCTTGTTCTGCTGATCACCGCCATCGGGCCAGAGCAACGCCACGGCCGTCGCACGCTTGGGGGCGGACGGGGCGATACGAATTCGACGCATCATGTACAGCTCCTGGGGCAAGGAAAAAGCAGCGCCGCAGCGCCGGGGGGAAGTGAATCAGCATACGCCCCCGGCGTCTGGCATCAACTGCGCGGCTTGGCGGGACGGTCCGCCCCGCGCCGCTGCTGGAAGAAATCCGTGAGCAGGCGCCCGCATTCCTCGGCGAGCACGCCGCGCACCACGGTCAGCCGATGGTTGAAGCGTGGCTCGGTGCAAAGCTGGCCCAGCGTGTCCACACAGCCCATCTTGGGATCGGCAGCGCCGTACACCAGCCGGGCGATCCGGCTGTTCACCAGCGCCCCGGCACACATGGGGCAGGGTTCCAGCGTCACCGCCAGCGTGCAACCTTCCAGACGCCAGGAACCGAGCTTGCGCGCCGCGCGGCGCAGGGCGAGGATTTCCGCGTGGGCGGTGGGGTCTTGATCCAGCTCCCGGCGATTGTGGGCTTCGGCGAGGATCGACTCCTGCTGATACACCACGGCCGCGATGGGCACTTCGCCCAGACTCCCAGCCGTGCGCGCCAGCTCCACGGCGCGCTGCATCATGCGCAGGTCCAACTCGCTCAGCCCGTCCATTTGTACTTGTCGCGCACGCGCTTGACGCCGCGCCCGTTCTCCGCGAGGTGTTCGAGCAGATGGTAAATCGCTTCCACGTCGTGCGGGCAGCCCATGCGGTCGGCCATCTGCTCGCAGGTCATCGGCTCCGTATTGCTGGCGAGCCAGGTGGTGAGTTTGGTTTGCAGCGCCAGCACCGCCGAGGCGGCTTTCTTGCCCGCTTCGACGCCAGGCTGGTGGTAGGCGTTGATGTTGACCAGCGCCGCGTAGTACCCAACGGCACGCTCGAACAGCGCGATCAGTCCGCCGAGCGTCTGAGGCGTGAGCTTGGCGAGGGTGAGCGTGAGGCTGGAGCGACCTTTTTCATGCAGCGCCTGGCGCGTGCCCTGCCAGAAGCCCAGCAGGTAATCGCCGCTGGTGATGCCCGGCTCCACGTCGGCGGCTTTCTTGGCGGCTGCGGGCGTGCGATCCTGCTGCACCACGATGAAGGTGGCGAAGAAATTGTCCACGCCGTCGCGCAGTTGCTGGACGTAAGCGTGCTGGTCGGTCGAGCCCTTGTTGCCATACACCGCGATGCCCTGATGCACGGGTTGACCATTGAGGTCAAGCTCTTTGCCCAGCGATTCCATGATGAGCTGTTGCAGGTAACGACTGAGCAGCAGCAGGCGATCTTTGTAGGGCAGGATGACCATGTCCTTGCTGCCGCGCCCGTCGGTCAGTTGATGCCAGAGCAGCGCGAGTCGGCCGGCGAGGTTGGTGCGCAGGTCTTCGCCGCGGGTGTTCTCATCCATGGCGGCTGCGCCTTCGAGCAGGCCGTCGATGTCGAGGCCCTGCAACGCCGCGGGCAGCAGGCCGACTGCCGAGAGCACGCTGGTGCGGCCGCCGACCCAGTCCCACATGGGGAAGCGCGCCAGCCAGTTCTGCTCCGTGGCGAGTTGATCGAGCTTGCTGCCATCACTGGTGACCGCCACGGCACAGCGGGCGAAATCGAGCCCCGCGCTGCGGTAGGCGTGCTGGGTTTCGAGCATGCCGTTGCGGGTTTCGGGGGTGCCGCCGGACTTGGAGATGACCAGCACGAGGGTGCTCTTGAGCCGGGCGCCCAGGTTGCTCAGGGTGCGGTCGATGCCGTCGGGATCGGTGTTGTCGAGGAAGTGGACTTGCAGCTTGTCGCGCCTGGTGCCCAGGGCGTCGGCGACGAGCTGCGGCCCCAGCGCCGAGCCGCCGATGCCGATGACCAAGAGGTCGGTGAAGCGCGCCTGGTCGGGCGGGGTGATGGCGCGACTATGCACCTGCTCGGCGAACTGCTTGATGCGCACGACCGTCTGCTCGATGGCGGTGCGCAGCTCATCGGTGGGCGCCAGGTGCGGGGCGCGCAGCCAGTAGTGGCCGACCATGCGCTGCTCGTCGGGGTTGGCGATGTCGCCGGCTTCCAGATCGCGCATGGCGGTGTGGGCGGCAGTCCAGCGCTCCCCGGCGGTGAGGAACAGGTCATCCGGGAAGCTGGCGCGCGAAGCATCGAGGCTGATGCCGGTCTTGCTTTCCCGAACCAGATGCTGGCGGTAACGGCGCCAGAGTGTCAGTGCGTCCATTGCAGTAAACCTCCTGTGCCGCGGCGAGGGCGGCACGGTGCGTGGGCCTGAGCCAGGACGGCTTGGTGCGGTCAGCGCTGCACCAGCAGCCGATGGCGTCGATTCTCCTGAGGGACATACAGTTCCGCCAGATGCACCGGAAAGTAGCGGTCCGGCGTAAGGAAGCCGGGCGTGGGATAGTGCTCCCGATGGCGGTTGATGAGATTCTCGAACAGCACCTGATTGCCGTTGCCGATCTCGATGCTGGCGACGTCGGCGACGTACTGCTGGTTGATCCACAACTGCACGTCGGCATACCGGCGCGGCGTGCGATTGCTCAGGCTCAGCCGATCCCGGTGTTGGCGCACCACAATGTCCAGGTCCGCGCCCAGCTCGGCGTCGGCGGGATAGCTGCGGTCCGCCATTTCGTTGACATACGCTTCATGCGATGTGGGGGCCGGCGGCTCGGGCGTGGCTGCGATCGGCTCCGGAGTGGTGCTGGCGTCGGCGGCCTGTGCGTCGGCGTCGGCAGCGGGCGCGGGTTCCTTGCCGCCCAACCAGGTGGGCCAGGACATGCGCGCGCAGCCCAGGTTGCCCAGGGTCAGCAGGAGAATCGCCATTGCCGCAGTGAGACGCATAAGCAGCCTTTCCGGTTGCACCACCCGCCGTTGTCCGTTGCCCCAGGCGCTGTCGGCGCCCGGGAAACTTCCGGGGGGGGTCCTCTATAATGCCGGGCATGACGCAGATCGGCAAACTGCAATTGGACGCCCCCTTCTTCCAGGCGGGGCTCGCCGGCTACAGCGATGCCGCCATGCGCCTGGTTGCCCGCCGGCATGGCTGCCCGTTTTGCGTCACCGAAGCCATGCTCGACCAGTTCCTGATCCAGGGCGGCAAGGGGCTGGAAGCCGCGGAACTGGATGATGCCGACCACCCCATCGCCGGCCAGCTCATGGGTTCGCACCCGCGCGAGATCGCTCAGGGCGTGCAGGTGCTGATGGACTTGGGCTACGACGTGATCGACATCAATCTCGCCTGCCCGGTCAAAAAAATCCGCAAACGCAGCCGAGGCGGCCACCTCTTGCAGGAGCCGGAGGAGGCGATCGCCATCCTCGACGCGGTGAAGCAGACCGTCGGCGACCGCCTGCCGTGTACGGTCAAGCTCCGCCGGGGCACCGACGACAGCCCGCAGGCGCTGGCGGATTTCCATCGCATTTTCCAGGCGGTGATCGAGCTGGGTTATGCCGGCGCCGTGGTGCATGGGCGCAGCGTGGAGCAGAAGTACGATGGCGCGTCGCGCTGGTCCTTCCTCCATCAACTCGTGCAGACCTATGGCTCCACGCCCAACTTCACCATCGGCGGCAGCGGCGACATCTGGACCGCTGAAGATGTCTTCCGCATGATCGCCCAGACCGGCGTCCAGTTCGTCAGCATCGCACGCGGCTGCATCGGCAACCCG
Source organism: uncultured Phycisphaeraceae bacterium (assembly GCA_964605235.1). GTDB lineage: Bacteria > Planctomycetota > Phycisphaerae > Phycisphaerales > Phycisphaeraceae > CAZSBB01. Next base: position 267,050 of record CAZSBB010000001.1, on the reverse strand, counting down.
TGGATCTTCGCCCAGGCCCGCGCCCTGCTCGCCGGCGATCATGAAGCCGCCACGCGCCCGCCCACGCTCGCCCAGCAGCAACAGGTCCTGCGCGAGCATTTTGAGCTTTCCATCGCGCTGCACGGCGAACGCACCGGCTCCATGATGATGCGCAAGTTCGGCATCAAATTCTCCCGCCATCACCCCGATGCGCTGACCGTCCGCGACGCCTTCATCGCCGTCAAATCCCTGGCGGATTGGGAAACGGTGCTGGAGCGGCACTACGGTGCGGCTGCTGTCACCACAGTCCTGTAGGTCCGGGCTCGCCCGGACACGCGGGACGCTGCGGGTGAATCGTGTCCGGGCCAGCCCGGACCTACGAAGAAACCACGAGCCGGAAGCGTGAGCGACGGGCAGGGCGCTCGATAACCAGCCCGTCGCATGTTCGCCCCGGCACCTGTGGCATGATGTTGCGTGCCGTCGCATCGCCGCTGGAAGCAGATGCGGTTCCGGGATTGCAGAAAGCTCATGGTTTCGCGGCTTTGGACCGACAAGGTAAGGGATGGGAGCGGGGTGTTACACTCGTGGACCCGTCGCGTTGGCCGCGCTATGCTCAGTGCGGTTATTCAGACCCAAGGATTGCCGATGAACACACACATGGAAGAGCATCTGGCGCACGACGCCTGGCGGCTGTTTCGGATTCTGTCGGAATTCGTCGATGGCTTTGAGGTGATGAGTGCCGTGGGCGATGGCGTGACGGTGTTCGGCTCGGCGCGAACCAGGCCGGAGCATCGCTACTTTCAGATGGCGGAAAAGTGCGGGCAACTGCTGGCGCAGGCGGGTTTCGCCACCATCACCGGCGGGGGGCCGGGCATCATGGAAGCGGCGAACAAAGGCGCCTATGAAGCCGGCGGCGTGAGCGTGGGACTCAACATCAGCCTGCCCATGGAGCAGAAGCCCAACCCCTACCAGACGCACGCGCTGAACTTCCGCTACTTCTTCGCCCGCAAGGTCATGTTCGTCAAGTACGCCAAGGCGTTCGTCATTTTCCCCGGCGGCTTTGGCACCATGGACGAGTTCTTTGAATCTATGACGCTGATCCAGACGCTCAAGGTCGATCCCTTCCCGGTCATGCTCATCGGCAAGGATTTCTGGTCGGGCCTGCTGCAATGGGTGCGCGAGGTGATGTGCGAGCAGGAGCACAACATCAACGCCCAGGACCTGGAGCTTTTTCGGCTGACGGATGATGTGGAGGAAGCGGTGGCGTTCATCAAGGATTGCCACGACAACCAGTGCTGGCTGGGCCCGACGCAGCCGGACATTCCTTCGCACGCCGCCAAGCCGACTGCGGAAGGCACGCGCACGGGAATAGATCCGCGCATCAGCGCCCAGCAGCCGCGGATTGCGGATACGGATTGATCAGGAGTTTGAGCCGGTGGCGACCAGCGCCGGCCGCGGCCGGGGGCGTCACTTGAGCAGCAGGGTTAAGGCGATGTTCAGGGCGTTGAACCCCGCATGGGCGGCAATGCACGGCCAGAGGCTGCCGGTGCGCTCGTACAGATAACCCAGAAAAACGCCCAGCAGAAACAGCGGCGGCAACACCTGCCAGGGCATACCCGTGTGAATCAGACTGAACACGAAGGCTGCGCACAGAATGATGCGCCACCGCCGTTCGTGACCCCAGGCGTGCGCCAGGGCGGATTGCAGCAGCCCTCGGAAGATGAACTCCTCCAGCACCGGGGCGCAGATGACCGCCGACGCCGCCACCAGCAGGCGCTGTTGCGGCGTTTGCGCCTCCCGCAGCACCCGCAGCAGGTCGTGGCCCATGTCGGGGATCGGCTGCCCCAGCAGGATCGTCGCGAAGGTCAACAGCAGACTCAGCAGCATGATCAGGGGTAAGGCCGCCACCAACGCCGCCGCGCCGCTGGCGATGTCGCCCGCCGGGTCAGCGGTGCTCACCCCCAGCGTGCGCCAGCCGGTGGGCAGGCGCCAGGTGCTCGCCAGCAGCCACAGCACCGCCGGGCCGAAGGCGACCAGTTGGGTCAGGATCGCCCGTCGGGCGCGGCCCCCGGCATCGAGCTGCGCCATCGGCGTGGTTTCCCCCAGCGCCGCCAGCGCCTGCCCGCCCAGCCCCATGCCCAGCACCAGCATGACGAACCCGCCCAGCAGCAACGGCAAGGTCAGCACCTGCGTCCGGTCCACGCCACCCGCCAGACGCTCCCGGCTCAAACAGTCCCGCCGCAGCATCAACAACACGCTGGAGGTCGCCAGCGGCAGCAATATCGCCAGTTGCGCCAGCAGTTGATTCCAGGCGACAGGGTTGGATTCAGGCATCTTTCGCCCGTTTGCAAGGGGTTGGAAGGTCTGGCGCTGCGAATACTAACCCATCGTGTCCCGACGAGTTATGGTTGCCGCCGACCACGCCTACCGGTACATTAAATCACATTGCCCGGTCGTTGCCGCCCGTTTGGGGTCGTTGTTCCCCCAACTGCGGTCCTTCCATACCCTGACCTTCCCCTGGCATCCGTATGGCGCTCGGAACCAGTTCTTCCAGTATCAGCCTCTTCGGCTACGAGGTGCTCGAGACCCTCGGCACCGGCGCCCGCAGCACGATCTATCTCGTGCGCGACACCCGCACCGGCAAATCCTTCGCCCTCAAACGGGTCATCCGCAACAGCGGCGCCGACCAGCGCTTTCTCGATCAGGCGATTTTTGAACACGACGTCAGCCAGAAGTTCAATCACCCCAGCCTGCGCAAGAGCCACAAGCTCATCCGTCACCGCAAGTTTCTCCGCGTGTCGGAAGTGCTGGTGGTGATGGAAGCGGTGTTCGGGCAGACGCTCGAACAACGCCGCCCGCGCTCGATGCTCGAGGTGTGCCGGATCTTTCAGGACACCGCCATCGCCCTGGGCGTGATGCACCGCGCCGGCTACGTCCATGCCGACATCAAGCCCAACAACATCCTGGTCACCGACAAGGACATGGTCAAAATCATCGACTTTGGCCAAAGCTGCCCCATCGGCACCCGCAAGCAGCGCATCCAGGGCACGCCCGATTACATCGCTCCCGAGCAGGTGCGCCGGGACCACATCACGCCCATGACGGACGTGTTCAACCTCGGCGCGTCGATGTACTTCGTGCTGACCAACAAGCATGTGCCGACGCTGATTCCCAAGGCCGGGCAGGTCGGCGCCGCGATCAACACCGGCAAAGCCAGCGTGGGCAATGCCTGTCCGCCGCCGGTGGAGATCAACTCCGACGTGCCGCCGGCGTTGTCGAGCCTGGTGATGAACTGCATCGCCATGGAGCCGCGCGAGCGTCCGGAATCCATGACCCGCATCTACGAACGTCTGGAAATGGCGATCGCCCAGATGAGCGTGGACCTGCCTTCCAAGCGCAGCGACTCCATCCCCACCGACCCCAACAGCTCCGACGCCGGCAGCCACGATCTGGAGAAGTGGTTCGCCAAGTAAGCTCTGCCTGGCTCCCAACCACTTGATTGCCCATGCGCGTCATCGCCGGCGAATTCCGTCACCGTAAGCTCAACGCCCCCGAAGGCTACGACACCACGCGGCCCATCACCGATCGGGTCAAGCAGAGCCTCTTCGACCGCCTCACCGTGCGCGGCCTGGTCGATGACGGCTTCGTGCTCGACCTCTTCGCCGGCTCGGGCAGTATGGGCATCGAAGCCCTCTCACGCGGCAGTGACTTCTGCACCTTCGTCGAAAAATCCCGCAAGGTCTGGCCCGTGCTCGAAGGCAACCTCGCTTCGCTGGGGCTGGAAGACTACAGCCAGGTCCTGCGCGGCGATGTGCTCGCCGGCGGCTGGCTCAATCAGGTTGGACGCCAACCCGTCAAGCTCGTCTTCTGCGATCCGCCCTATGCCCTGGCGCGCGAGAGTGAAAGCATGACGCGCCTCGCCACGCTGCTGGGCGCGGTGCGCAGCATCATGACGCCCGAGGCGCTGTTGGTCCTGCGCACCGATGAAGCAGCCGCCCCCGGCGAACTGCCCGGTTTTGCCGCGCCGGAAACCTTCACCATGGGTGGCCAGGTGCTGCGGTTGTACCCCGTCGCCTGATGCACTCGCCCGCCCTCGCGTGCCCGCTACACTGTGCCCATGCTCGCGTCCCTGGCGATGTATCTGCACAAGATCGACCCCTACGCCATCGGCCCCATCCGCTGGTATGGGCTGAGCTATCTGCTGGGATTCTTCATCGCGTATCTGCTGGTTCGCCGCGTCGCGCAGGTCGGCGTCACGCCGCTCAAGCCACTGCAGGCGAGCGATCTGGTCATCACGCTGGCGCTGGGCGTGGTGGCGGGGGGGCGACTCGGCTACGCGCTGTTCTACCAACCCGCGCTGTTCTGGACTTTCAGCGACACGCTGCCCTACTGGGATCTGCTGGCGACCAACCGCGGCGGCATGGCGAGCCACGGCGGGATGATCGGCTTGATCGTCGCCAGTTGGTGGTTCGCGCGCAAGCAACACATCCCCTGGGCGCATGTGCTGGACCTGGGCGCGTTTGGCGCACCACTCGGTTTGTTCTTCGGCCGACTGGCGAACTTCGTCAACGGCGAACTGTTCGGCCGACCCGCGCCCGCCGACCTGCCCTGGGGCGTGAAGTTTCCCCAGGAGCTTTACCATGCCGACCCCGCCTTCCTCATGGGTTTGCAGGAACAATTGCCCGCGCCGCCCGACGTCGTCAGCCAGAGCTGGGGCGCCTATGTCGATTGGATCATCACTCAGGTGCAGGCCGGCAATCAACAGGTCATCCAGGTGCTCGAACCGCATCTGACCGTGCGCCACCCCTCGCAGTTGTACGAAGCGCTGCTCGAAGGTCTGGTGCTGTTTTCCGTGCTGGCGTGGGTGTGGCGCAAGCCGCGCAAACCGATGATGATCGGCGGCTCCTTCTGCCTGTGCTACGGCCTGCTGCGCATCGTCGTCGAATTCTTCCGCGAACCCGACGAAGGCATCGCCCTGCAACTGGGCTTGTCGCGCGGCCAATGGCTGAGCATCCTGCTCGCGCTGGCGGGCGCGGCGCTGCTGTTCATTTTCAATCGCCGCAAAGTGGAACCGCTGGGGGGTTGGCGGAAGACGGTGTGATTTGAGATTTGTTGATTTGGAGATTTTGGATTTGCTGATGTAGTAGTCGTCGCTGTGCGAGCACAACGAATAGAACCCGCGCCCGACAACACCCCGCGCCCCCGGCTCCACTCACATCAACAAATCCCCAATCACCAAATCAACAAATCCATCACTCGCTCTGACGGACATACGGCCCCACATCCGGCTGCTGCCAAGCGCTCATGCCGCCGTCGATGGTGAGCATCTGGCCGGTCACATGTGCCGCGTCATCACAGCACAGGTACACCGCGCCGCTGCCGCACACATCGCTGTGCGGAATCTGACCGTTGGGCGTGTGATGGGCGATCCACGCAGCGCTTTCCGGGCGCCGCTCGATCCAACTGGTCTGCGGCGTGCGCACGAGTCCCGGCGCCAGCCCATTGACGCGAATGTGGTGCGGCGCCAGCGCCACCGCCAGCGTTTTGACCATCATCGCCAGCGCGCCCTTGCTGGTGTCGTAAGCCGTGGAGCCCGGCTCGGCGAGTTGGCCGTTGATCGAGCCGATCATCAGCACCCGGCCGGCGATGCCGCGCTCCACCCAGTAGCGCGCGAAACGCTGCGTCAGCAGATACACCGACGCCACATTCAGCCGCAGCGTGCGCTCCAGGCGCTCGGCGGTCATCTCCAGAAACGGCAGATCGAAAAACTGCCCGGCATTGTTCACCAGAATGTCCACACGGGGATTCGCCTGCACCGCCCGCGCAAAAAACTCATCCACCGCCGGCTCCGTCGGCCCCGACAAATCGCTGGCGACGAACGCCGCCTGCCGACCCATCTGCTGACAACAGGTCAACACTTCCTGCGCGTCGGCGCCCATCTGCCGACCATGGATCAGCACGTCCGCACCCGCGCGGGCGAATGCCTCCGCGATGGAGCGGCCGACGCCTTTGCTTGAACCGGTCACCAGGGCCGCGTGTCCCTGCAGATCAATCATGTTTCGCCTCCCGCACCGTCTGCTGACCAAACAACCACTGCGTCGGCCCCACCGTCAGCATGTCGCGCTGCACCGCCGGGGAGGTTCTCCGCAACGCCGCCACTTCCTGCGGATAACTGAAAATGCCCGCGAAATTGTCTTCGCACCAGCTCATGAACGGATTGTCCGAGCCCCACAGGTAGCGGTCGCCCAGCAGGTCGTGAATCGCCGCCAGCACATCGGCGGGGTTGGCGTAATCCGCGGGAATCCGCCGCGCCGGCGCCGCCACGAAGCCGAGATTCTCCGTCGCGCCCCAGCAGTGGATCAGGTGCGCCGAGCAATCGACCCACACATTGGGCAGGTCGCGCACCTGCTTGAGGCTGTCGTGATCGAAGCGCAGCGAGTGCGCCAGATTGAACCGGACTGTCGGATATGCCCGGGCGACTTTCAGGCAATCGCGCACCTGCGACCAGGGATCGCTCTCGGCGATGGACGTATGGATCAGCACCGGCCAGTCGCGCGCCGCCGCCAGCTCCATGAGCGGGCGCCCGGCTTCCAGCAAGCCCGTCACCGCGCTCTGCGGCACCGTGCCCTGCACCTTCAACCCATCGAGCTGATCCGCCAGCGGCAGCAGGTTTTCCACCTGCTGCGGGACGTTGCGGTTGGAGTCGAACATCGCCAGCACATGCAGCCGGCGCTGCTTATCCAGACGCTGACATTCCTGCACCAGCAGGCGATTCTCCCGGTCATACGGCGTGCGTCCGGGCTTGAGCCGAATCTCGCCGCGCTGGGCGAAGGCTTCTTCATCGAACGCGCTGCAGATCACAAACGGAAACACGCAGGCGCGGGCGATGCCATGCGTGTCCAGGTGCTGGAGCAGGTCTTGCGCGGTGGCGGCATAGGGCCACCAGCCGCGCTGGTAGAACGCAGCGTCCGCGCCCAGGTGCGTGTGTACGTCGAAGGTCAGCTCGGGGCTGGTCATGGGCAGGTTTTCCAGAGGGAATCACAGCACGCCGTATTTTTCATACGCGGCAGTGGCTTTCATGCCCTTGGCGATGGCGTTGCGGGTGACATTTTCCTCGTGCACTTTCTTCCACGCCCGCTGGAGGACTTCCTCCTCCACTTTCTGCGGCACCACCACCACGCCGTCCACATCGGCGAACACCAGGTCGCCGGGGCTGAAGCGCACTTCATCAATGGTGATCGGCACGTCCACATCGATCACGCGCTGGCGGTTGAGGCTGTCATACACGCAGGTGGCGCGGGCGAAGACGGGGAACTTCATGGCGGTCATTTTGCGGATGTCGCGCACCGCGCCATCGATGATCGCCCCGACGCAGCCGGCATTGCGGGCGGCGGTGGAGAGCAGCTCGCCCCAGATGCCCGAGCGCATCGAGCCGGCGGCGGAGGCGATGAACACCTCGCCGGGGTTGCAGCTGTCGACGGCCTGGAGTTCCAGGTCGTAGGGATGGGGATCCTCAAACGCCATATCCGCCCACAGCGTGGTCTTGCAGCGGCCCACCAGCACATCCACGCCGGTCATGGGTCGGAAGGACAAGCGGGGCGACTGCCGGCGCAGGCCGATGCCGTCCAGGGCATCGCACAGCACCGCGCTGTAGAGGTGACGACGAACCATTTCGAGGGTGATTTTGCGAGGTTTGCCAGCCATGAAGAACCATCCTTGTGCCGGGCGGGGCGGAGTTGTTTGCCTGAAAAAAATGGACCGCAGCCTGGCCGCGCTACCTGGCCGCGCGGCAGGTCTGCCGTTGTTTGCCCAGATGATCGACCTGCAGTTCCATCACATCGCCGGCCTTCAGGTAGACCGGCGGCTTCTTGCCCAGCCCCACGCCCGGAGGCGTGCCGGTGGTGATGACATCGCCGGCTTCAAGGGTCATGAACTGCGAGAGGTAATGCACGATGTAATACACATCGAAAATCATGTTGCTGGTGTTGCCGGTCTGCATGCGCTGACCATTGACGTCCAGCGCCATGTTCAGGTCGTTGACGTTGGGAATTTCATCCGGCGTGGCGAGGAAGGGCCCCAGCGGGTTGAAGGTGTCGCAGCTCTTGCCCTTGACCCATTGCCCGCCGCGCTCGAGTTGGAAGGCGCGCTCGCTGACGTCGTTGGACAGGCAGTAGCCGGCGATCACCTGCTTGGCGGCTTCCTGATCCGGCAGATAACTGGCGTTGCGTCCGATGATGATCGCCAGTTCCACTTCCCAGTCGGTCTTGACGCTTTGGCGCGGAATGACCACTTCGTCGAACGGGCCGACCACCGTGTTGGTGGCTTTGAAGAACACGATGGGTTCCGACGGGATGGGCATGTTGCTCTCGGCGGCGTGGTCCGAGTAGTTCAGGCCGATGCAGATGACTTTGTACGGCCGGGCGACCGGCGCGCCCCAGCGGGCGTCCACCGGCGCTTCGGGCAGCTGGGCGGCATCCACCTGGGCGAGTTTCTCCAGCCCGCCGTTCTGGAAGAAGTCGTGGTTCCAGTCGGAAAACAGCGCGGAGCAGTCCTTGCGCCGACCGTTGTGCAGCAAGCCGGGCTTTTCCTGGCGCGGAGCGCCGAAGCGGATGAGTTTCATGCGGGAAATCCTGACAAAACAGAGAGAGCGAAGTCACGCACTGCCAGGGCGACGCGCCCGGCGGCAAGGGACAGTTTTACGCAATGGCTTTGATGCTCGCGTCGATCGCGGGCAGCACTTTTTCCAGTTCCCGGTCGGTGTGCACCGCGCCGACGTACCAGCGGCCGGCGGGGAGCAACTGCACGTGATGCTCGAGCATCGCGGCGCGGAAACGGTTGTAGCGCGGGCCGTCGGCGCCGCGCACATCGCCATAGTGGCGCGGCGGGTGGGTCAAGCCCAGATGCACGCTGAACGCCGACCCCACGCCGGTGGTTACCAACGGCACGGCGTATTTCTTGCCTGCCGCTTCAATGGCCCGGCGGATGGCGTAGCCATGATCGTGCATGCGCTGGTATGTGCCCGGTTCGCTGAGAATATCCAGCGTGGCGATGGCGGCGGCGGTGCAGATGGGGTTGCCGTTGTACGTGCCGGCGTGAATGGTGCGCCCGTCGCTGAGGGTGTTGAAAATCTGCTTGCGCCCGCCCACGGCCGCCATGCTGAAACCACCGGCAATCGCCTTGGCGTAGGTGGACAGGTCCGGCTGAATGTGGAAGTACTCGCGTCCGCCGCCCAGGGCGATGCGGAAGCCGGTGATGACTTCATCGAACACCGACAGGGCGCCGAACTCCTTGCACATTTCGATCACGCCCGCGAGGAAACCCTCGGCCGGCATGCACGAGCCGCTGTTGATGAGAATGGGTTCGGTGAGCACGCAGGCGATCTGATTGGGATGGGCGACAAACGCCGCCCGCAGCGCGTCCAGATCATTCCAGCGCACGACCACGGTGTGGGCGTATTCCTCCCACGGCTGCCCGCCGGCGCCGGGGATCGCCTGGCCTTCCTGTTCGGGCTTGGGGGTGTTGCTCACCAGCACGTTGTTGAGCCAGCCATGGTAGTGGCCTTCGAACTTGATGAACTTCTCCCGGCCGGTGTACGCCCGCGCCAGCCGCAGCGCGGATTGCACGGCTTCGGTGCCGGTGTTGGAAAAGATCACCTGCTCGACGCCGGGGCAGGCGGCGCAGATTTTGTCGGCGAGCATGATTTCGCCTTCATGCTGCGCGCCGAAGGTGTAGCCGCGCTGCACCTGCTCGATGATCGCCTGGTTGAGGCGCGGATGATTGTTGCCCACGATCAGCGGGCCCCACGCCAAGGTGTAGTCGAGCAGTTCGTGGCCATCGACATCGTAGTAGTACGGGCCGTTGCCGTGGGTCATGTACAGCGGGGTGGGCGTGACGGCGCGGCGAAACACGGTGGACACGCCGGTCGCCAGCGACTTGCAGGCGCGGTCATAGAGCTGGGCGGATTTGGTGGTCTCAAACACGGATTTACTTCCCCTTGCCTTTGGTCAGCACTTGTGAAACGGTGGCGGTGGCGTCGCGCACGGCCTGCAGTAATTCCTGCTTGCGGCGGACGTCGGCGCGGGCGGCGGGCACGCTGACGCTCAGCGCGCCGACCGGCCGACCTTCGCGCAGGATCGGCGCGCCGATGCACATGACGCCGATGTCGGTTTCGTTTTGTTCGATGGCGTAGCCGTCGCGGCGAATGCGCGACAGCAGCCGGCGCAGCGCCGGGGCGTCGGCGATGGTGTGGGCGGTGCGCTTCTCCAGGGTGGTCTGCGCCAGCAGTTCGTCCTGCTGATCGCGCGGCAGCAGCGCCACCATGGATCGCCCCAGCGCGGTGCAGTACCACGGGTCCATCGAGTCCACATCCGCCACGCGGCGCAGCGGATGGTTGCTTTCGAGCACTTTCAGATATTCGACCATCGGCCCGCGCAGCACGCCCAGATTGGTCGTTTCGCCGGTGTGCTCGTAGAGCTGGCGCATCGGGGCGTCGACCGCGGTGAGCAATTCCGACTCCCGGCTGGGCGCCGAGAGCTGCCCGAGCTTGCCGGTCAACCGGTAGCGCCCGCCCACGCGTTTTTCGACATAGCCGAGGTCCACCAGACAGCCAAGGATGCGATGGGCCGTGGGCTTGGCCATGTGCACCTCGCCCGCCAGTTGTCCCAGCGGGTGCTCGGTGGCGCCTCGGCTGAGCGCTTCGAGCAGGCAGAACGCTTTGACAAGCACGGTAGATTCCATTAAACAAAAGGTATCGTTTTGCAAAACAGAATGCAACCGTCGGACGTTCCGGCGGCGAAAACGCGAAACGAACCCCCCATTCCGCCGTGCGAGCATGCCCATGAGCTCTGGACTGACGTTCAACCCCAGCCTCGCCAAGCTGCCGTTTTCCCCCATTCGCAAGATGTTCAATCTCGCCGCCACCATGAGCGACGTGTTGCATCTGTCCATCGGTCAGCCGGATTTCGCCGCCCCGCCGCACATCCTGGCGGCGCACCAGCAGGCGCTGGCGGAAGGACGCACGCGCTATGAGCTCGATGCCGGGCTCCCCGCGCTGCGGCAGGCGGTCGCGGACCGCTACAACCAGCTTTATGGCCTGGCGCTGCAGCGCGAGAACGTGCTCATCACCACCGGCTGCTGTCAGGCGATGTACATGGCGATTCACGCGGTAACGCAGCCGGGCATGGAAGTGATCGTGGTGGAGCCGGTGTTCGTGTTTGCCCACGTCATCGAGCAGGCCGGCGGGGTGCTGCGGCGGATCGTCACCACCGCCGAGGATGGCTATCAGGTGGATCCGGATGCAGTGATCGCCGCGATGAACGAGCGCACCTGCGCCATCATGCTCAACTCGCCGGGCAATCCCACCGGCGCGGTGTATCCCCAGGAAACCATGCGGAAAATCCTCGCCGCCGCCGCGGAACGCAACATCGCGGTGATCAGCGACGAGGTGTACGACCGCCTGGTGCTCGACGACGTGCCCTACGCTTCAGCGCTCAAGCTGGCGCCGAGCATGAACAACCTGCTGATGACCAGCAGCCTGAGCAAGAGCTATGCGGTGCCGGGCTTTCGGCTGGGTTGGTTGATCTCCACGGCGGAAAACATCAGCGCCCTGCAGCGCCTGCACATGTTCATCAGCACCACGGAAAACACCGCCACGCAGTACGCCGGCGTCGCGGCGCTCAACGGCGATCAGACCTGCGTCACGGAAATGGTCAGCGCCTACCGCCAGCGGCGCGATTACATCGTCAAAGTCATGGCGGGCAGCACCGCGCTGCGCGGCTACAGCCCCGGCGGCGCGTTTTTCGTCATGCCCTCCATCCCCGGCTGCACCGACAGCTTCGCCCTGGCGGAAAAGATGCTCCACGAAATCAAGGTCTGCACCATTCCCGGCGGCGCGTTCGGGCAAAGCTGCAACAATGCCCTGCGCATCAGCTTCGCCACCGATATGACCACCATCGAACGCGCGTTTGAAAGGATGATCCCTTGGCTCGAGAAACAATCCTCCTGACCCGCAGCGACATTGCCGCCCGCATCAATGTGGTCGACGCCATTGACGCCATCGAAAAAGCCATGGGCGCTTACGAGCGCGGCCAGGACTATCTGCCCACCAAAGGCATCTATGAGATACCCACTGGCGAAACGGCGTACGCCGCATGCATCACCGGTTCCACGGTGGCCGCCAACCTGCTGACCATGAAGCTCGGGCAGGAGCGCAGCCAGAATCCCACACGGCAGTTGCCCACCACCAACAGTTGGATCAGCGCGTTTGATCCGCTGACCGGCGAACTGCTGCTGATCTGCGACGGCACGCTGCCGACGATGTATCGCACCGCCGCCGCCGCCGCGGTGGGCGTCCGGCAGCTGGCGCGTGCGGACGCCGCCACGCTGGCGGTGATCGGCGCGGGGCAGTTGGGCCAGCAGTGTCTGCGGGCCGCCAGCAGCGTACGTCCGTTCACGCGCATCGTGCTGCACGATCATTTTGAGGAAGTCGCCCAGCGGGTGGCGCGGGAGGTATCCCAGGCGATTGGCCAGCCGATTGAGGTCGCCAGCGCGGAGGCCGCCTGCCGCGCCGCCGATGTGATCGTCACCGCCACCAACAGCCGCCAGCCGATCGTCATGAGCGACTGGGTGCGTCCCGGCACGCATCTGTCCTGCATGGGCAGCGACCTGCATGAAAAGATTGAATGCGAGATGCAGTTGCTGACCCGCTGCCGGCTGTTTGCCGACAAGATCGAGCACGCCCTGCAGCGGGGCGAGGTCAGCCAGGCGGTGGAGAAGGGCGTATTGACCCGCGAGTGCTATGCCGGCAGTCTGGGGCAGGTGATCAACGGCGACATGGTCGGCCGGGAGTCGCCCGAGCAGATCACGCTGTTTGACGGCGTGGGCATCGGCATCCAGGACACCACCATCGTCCGCACCATCCTCGACCAGGCGCAGCAACACGGCCTGGGCCAGCGGGTGGCGTTCTCGTGAGTAGTGGCCGGACGTCTGAAAACAATACTCACCACAGAGACGCAGAGGGCACAGAGTTGAAGATTTGAAGAATGAACTCAATCCATTTTTTCTGTTGGATTTCTCTGTGTGTCTTTCTCGGTGTACTCGGTGTCTCGGTGGTGAAACAGGTTTTGAGGTAGTTGCTTCATCCTTCCCGCCCATGACGCATTGACTGGAGCATCCCATGCGTGTCGGTCTGATTTGCTGGCATCACGAGTCCAATACGTTCCTCGCCCAGAAAACCCCACTGAAGAACTTTCAGGAGCAGGTGCTCATCACCGGCCCGGCGATCCGCAAACAATGGCAGGACGCCCATCATGAGGTGGGGGGGTTCTTCGCGGTGCTCGATCAGGAAGGCATTGAGGCGGTGCCGCTGCTGAGCGCCAGCGCGACGCCCAGCGGCACGGTGACGGATGAATGTCGGCTGGCGATCTGGCGGATGATCGAGGAGCAGCTTGATCAGGCGGGGCCGCTCGATGGCGTGCTGGTCGGGCCGCATGGCGCCGGGGTGAGCGCGTCGGAGCCGGACCTGGATGGCTGGTGGCTCACGGAGGTGCGCCGCAAGGTGGGGCCGAAGGTGCCCGTGATCTGCGTGATCGATCCCCATGCGAACCTCACTCCGCGCATAGTCGCGGCGTGCAACGCCATCACCGCGTATCGCAGCAATCCGCATCTGGATCAACGGCAGCGCGGCATGGAGGCGGCGTCGCTCATGGTGCGCACCCTGCGCGGCGAAATCATTCCCACCATGGCGGCGGCTTACCCGCCCATCGCCATCAACATCGAACGGCAGTACACCGACGCGGCGCCCTGCCTGCCGATGTATCAGTACGCCAACGCGATGCTGCAGCGCCCGGGCGTGCTGAGCAACAGCATCGTGCTGGGCTTTCCCTATGCCGACGTCGCCGAGATGGGCAGCAGTTTCATCGTGGTCACCGATGATGATCCGCAACTCGCCCAGCAACTGGCGGATGAACTGGCGGGTTACCTGCACGCGCACAAGGAAGAGTTTCGCGGGCAGCTCATTGAAGTCGAGGACGCCATCGACCAGGCGCTGGCGCTGGACGGCCCGGTCTGCCTGCTGGACATGGGCGACAATGTGGGCGGCGGCTCGGCGGCTGACGGCACCTTCATCGCCCACGCGTTCCATCAGCGCAAGCTCGCCGGCGTGCGCTGCTTCGTCGCCCTCAACGATCCCGCCGTCGCGCTGCAGGCACAGCAGGCGGGCGTGGGCCGCACAATCGACGCGGCCGTGGGCGGCAAACTCGATGACCAGCACGGCGCGCCGCTGCAGGCGCGCTTCACCGTGGTCAGCCTGCACGACGGCAAGTACAGCGAAAAGCTCCCGCGCCACGGCGGGCGCACGACCTATGACATGGGCCTGACCGCGATCCTGTCCACGGACACCGGGCTGACCGTGCAGGTCACCAGCGTGCGCACCCCGCCGTTCAGTTTGCAGCAGTTGCTCAGTTGCCACATCGACCCGGCTGCGCACAAGCTGCTGGTCGCCAAGGGCGTCAATGCCCCGGTGGCGGCTTACGCGCCGGTGTGCGGCGAACGCATGATCCGCGTCAATACGGCCGGCGTCACCACCGCCGACATGACCAAGCTCAATTACCAGCACCGCCGCCGGCCGCTGTATCCGTTGGAAGCAATTCCGGCACGGTGAAGTTGCCGCGCGGGTGCGGGTTGACGCGAATAGAGCTGACGATCCCCGACATGGTCGGCGGGGCGTGCAGGTCCGGGCTGGCCCGGGCATCGGACTGCAACAAGCAACGAGCCGGAAGCGTCAGCGACGGGCAGCGTCTCCGCACGCCGCGGCGTCTGTGCTGTTCGGGGCTCGCGCGAAAAACCCCACGCCCATTCCCTCGCTGACGCTTCGGGCTCGTTGTCGCATGCTCACGCGACGCTCTTGCTGAACGAGCCGGAAGCGTCAGCGACGGGCAGGGCGTGCGAATACCCACACGTCGAAACTCGCCCAGACTCCTGCGGCATGCGCTTGCTCAACCCCTCGCTGACGCTTCGGGCTCGTTCAAGCAGACATCCGTCTGGATGCGTTCGGGCCTCTTCAGTCTTGCAGCCCGGGTTGACCTGGACAGCGGACGCCGAGGGTTGTCGTGTCGGGGCCAGCCCGGACCTGCAAGCGGCGTGGCGCGCAGCACAACACCGACCAGCGCTGTTTACCGCTGTGAAACTTCCGGGGCTTCCGGGGGCGGGGGGGGGTTACATGGGTTTGTTGGCGATGGTCTGGTCGTAGACCGCCAGCAGTTTTTCTTTGTCGAAGATCATTTCCTGCCGGCTCAGGCCCACGAGGTCGTAGACCGGGGTGAGTTCGATGGCGTCGACGGGGCAGGCTTCTTCGCACATGCCGCAGTAGATGCAGCGGAGTTCGTCGAGGTCGAATTTGACGGGATACTTTTCGCGGTCATCCCAGGGCGACTCGGCGCCTTCGATGTGGATGCAGTGGGCGGGGCAGGCGGTGGCGCACATGAAGCAGGCGACGCAGCGGACGCGGCCCTGTTCATCGCGGTTGAGGCGATGCACGCCGCGGAAGTTGGCTTTGTGCAGGCCGCCGTCTTCGACGGGCAGGTGTTCCCGGCGTTCCTCGGGATACTGCATGGTCTTGAAGGATTCGCTGCCGCGCAGGGCGCCGACCATGTGCTTGAGGGTGGTGCCCAGGCCCTTGAAGACCTCGGGAAAGAACATCGCCTCCATGCGGGTCATGGGAGTGGCGGTGATGGTCACAATGTCCTGATCGGCAATCGCCATGCGCGGGTCATCCTTGCCGGGGCCGCACTGGCCGCCGGGTTGCGAGTCATGGTAACCGCAAAGGAGCGGCTGGTCAGACTGTCTCATTTTTGGACGCGGGCCAAGGTTCGTCAACCCGGGGCTGCGGGAACTGCGGCGCGGTCCTGCATCAGAGGTTCGCCGGGATGGCGTGGGTGTCGGATGTCACTGACATTGCCTGCTGCGGATTCACAAGCTGTTTGACCCCAGCGGGTTGGGGATGTCACCTTGCGTGTCAGGTGACATCGTTGGCTGGTTGCCCGCGCTGGGGGGGCGAGTTGGTTCATTGGCCGCTGGGCTTGCGCCAGGTGGTCTGCAACGAGCCGGAAGCGCCAGCGACGGGCAGCGTCTCCGCACGCCGCGGCGTCTGTGCTGTTCGGGTCCCGTGCGGGAAACCTCACGCCCATTCCCTCGCTGACGCTTCGGGCTGGTTCATGCCGGTTGCGGTGTCAGGGTTACACGTCCCAGGGCGAACATTTCGCCGGGGGAGAGCGCTCGGCTGTACACCGCGAGGCCTGCGAGCTGGCCGCGGAAGTAGTTGCCGATGGCGCCCGAGCGATCGACCGCGCCAACGGTGAAGTCCGAGCCGCCGGGCCCGCCGTCGTGCAAGCCGCCCGCCAGGGAGTACGGGTTGAGCCCCGGCCGCTGGTCGAGTGTGCCGTTGAGCCAGGCGTAACCAAGTTGTCCGTCGTAGCTCATGGCGACGGTGGTCCACTGGTCGCAGGGCACGGGGGTGGCGCCGACGGGACCATCGACGCAGTACTTGTAGCCGGGGGTGGGGCCGCCGGTGTGGGAAAGGTGGCCGCAGATCTGGTGGGGTTGCTGCCAGACGGAGATGTTCAGGAACAGGCCATACTGCCGACTGCGGTGGGTTTCATTCCACTGCCCGGCGATGAACTCGCAATGCGGCGTCTGCGTGGGTTGCCGCTTGATCCACGCGATGACGCTGAGCTGGCCTTGCGGACCATGGATGTCGAGCTTTGGACAGTCGCGGCGCGCGATGCGCAGCCACTGGCCTTCCGCCAGGTCCAGCGCGCTGCCGCCCCACGGCGCCCCCGGATCATTCACGACAGCCAACGGACCCGCCTGCGATACCAAGCGGTAAGGCTCTCCCTCCGCAGCAGGGAACGCTTCGCCGGATTGATCAAAACGCCAGAACGCGATCAGGTGCCCAATGTCCTGCGGGGTGAAGGACTGCCAGCAGTAGGGGGCGACGGCTTCGGGCATGGGGGGATTGTACGGTGCAAGGCTGTGCGGCAGAGGCACACTGCATCATGCACGAGCAGGATGAAGCCTCACTTAGCCCCCGGCGAGTCGCCGGGGGCTAAATCGAAACAAAATCTCTGCACTGAAGCGCGGCCAACTGCGCGACGCAGATTCGGGTCGCGACACCGGCGTGGTGTGACGAGCAGGATTCTCCCGGCAGAGCCGGGGGCGAATGGAAGCCGTGGCAGTTCATCCCATTAGCCCCGGGCTCTGCCCGGGGACGACGGACGACACGTCGGCTGCGCAACGTGCTTCACGCCCGCGCCGGCGACTGCGGGCTGCCCACCAGGTCGGCGTTGGTCTTGAAGCGTTCCATCGCCTTGAGCAACTGCTCCACCTGCATCGGCGGGGGCATGTTGAGCAGACGGCGACGAATCGCGGCCATGGTCTGCAGTTCGGCTTCGCTCATCAGGAGATGTTCCTTGCGCGTGCCGCTGGCGGCGAGGTTGATCGCGGGGAACAGCCGGCGTTCGGCGATGGAGCGGTCGAGGATCAGCTCCATGTTGCCGGTGCCTTTGAACTCTTCGAAGATCACCTGATCGCCGCGGCTGCCGGTGTCCACCAGGGCGGTGGCGATGATGGTCAGCGAGCCGCCTTCCTCAAACTTGCGGGCGGCGCCGAAGAGCTGTTTGGGAATCGCCAGCGCCGAGGCGTCCACGCCACCCGAGAGCGTGCGCCCGGAGTTGGACATGCCCGGCGCGGTGTTGAAGGCGCGGCCCACGCGGGTGAGCGAGTCCAGCAGCACCACGACATCGCGTCCCGCTTCCGCCAGGCGCTTGGCGCGGTCGATCGCCAGCTGCGCCAGGGCGACATGGCGCTTGGCGGTGTGATCGTTGGAGCTCGCCAGCACGGTGCAGGGGACGTTGCGGCGGAAGTCGGTCACTTCCTCGGGGCGTTCGTCGACCAGCAGGGCGATGACTTCCACCTCGGGGTGATTGTGTTTGAGGGCGAAGGCGATGTTTTGGAGGAGGGTGGTTTTGCCGGCTTTGGGCGGGCTGACGATCATGCCGCGCGTGCCGTAGCCCAGCGGGCAGAACAGGTCGATCAGGCGGCAGGCGGGGGGGCAGTCGGGATACTCGAGGGTCAGGCGCGGCTGGGGGTCGACGGTGGTCAGGTCTTCGAAGCGCCGCTGCTGGAGGCGGGCGACGTAGTCCTGGGGGTCGCCGCCGTCGATGCGGACGACGGAGCGCACGAAGCGGGCGTTGGGCCCGATGTCGCCGTTGCGATTTTTCTGTTTGTTGCGATTGCGATTGCGGCGATGCCGGCCGTTGTGGTGTTGCTGCTGCGGTTGTTGCCCATTGCCGGCCGGGGAGCCGAGGGTGACTTCCAGTTCCAGTCCGGGTCGGAGTTGGAGCTGGTCGATGAGGCCCTGGGGCATGACCGGGTCGCCGGGGTCGACGACAAGGGTTTTGTCGAGCACGCGCACGCGCGGCTTGGCTTTCTCACTGCATTCAAGGACGCCGATGAATGAATCCATGACGACATACGATCCTTGTGGATCGCCGACGCGCTGCTCCGAGGCAGTCAGTCGGGAACCTGGGAAAACCGGGGGCACAACCGGTGCTGTTCGGACCTCTGCGGCCGAGGATCGGGTGGACCGGGCCTTTGATTCCTCGCCGCCGCGTGGAGCGCGGCCTGCATCGGCCTTGGGCGGGCGGTCAATGAACAACCGCCTACCGCCGCTGCCTGGGGCAGCCGAATCTCCTGACGCATTTCGGGACGCCGTTGGGCGTGTTCATCGGACCTGCCTGACGCACCTGGGTCCACACCGCTCATTTCCGCACTTCGCCCCTGGCGCACGGTGTGGAACAGTGCCCAACGCTCTCCTTTTTAACGATTTCCGGCATCGGGTTCAAGCGCAACTGCCGCCCCGGGCCCGGTTGGATGTCCAGCAGCACATTTTTTTCGGCAACGCTCACCCTCGGCGGTATCCTCCAAAGGGTTACGGCAGGTCCGATAGCGGCAGACCCCAGCCAGCGCTTCATGCCCCGTCCCGTCAAAGCCCGATGAGCGTGATTAGTTCGGTTCACGCCACGGAGGGCACGAACCGTCGATCGCCAGGGGTCCGAGCGCTTTGCGCTCGTGGCAAACGTAAGGCTGCCCTCCATGACGCTGCGTGCAACATCCCGACTCACCAAACCGTCCGCCCCCCCCGGCACCCCCGGCACCTCCGGCACCCCCGCCCCTGGACTGTCGGCGCCGCCCAGTGGGGCCGCGGATGCAGCCGGCGCCATCCCCCAGGCGACCGCCGCCCCGAAGCGACCCCTGCCCGGTTCACTGGCGACCGGCCTGCCTGTGCAGGTGAGTGTTGCCCTTGCGGCTGCCCAGGGCGCTGTCGGCAATCCCGAGCCCGCCGCCGACCCGCTCCTGCCGGGTATGCGGCAGTTCATCGCTTATTGCCGGATCGAATGCGGCTTCGCCGAGGCGACCCTCAACGCCTATGCCGCGGACCTGCGCGATTTCCTGCTCTGGCTCCGCCCCCGCCGGATCACCAACTGGAATGAAATCACCCTCGACCTCATCACCGAGCATCTGCGCGCCCTGAGTCAGCGCGGCCTGGCGACCAGCAGCATCGCCCGCCACGTCGCCACCTTGCGCGTCATCTTCCGTTTCCTCGAATCCACCGGCGTCACGGAACGCAATCCCACCGAACACCTGGTTCAACCCAGCCAGTTCCGCCATCTGCCGGACTACCTCAACACGCCGCAGATCGACGCCCTGCTCAAGGCGCCCCAACCCAATGAGCCGCTCTACCTGCGCGACATCGCCCTGCTGGAGTTGCTGTACGCCGGCGGGCTGCGCGCCAGCGAGATCGCCACGCTTGAATGCCCGGACCTGCACGCGGAGCTGGGCATCGCCAAGGTGATGGGCAAGGGCCGCAAGGAACGCATTGTGCCCATCGGCAAGCCGGCGCTGGCGGCCACGGAGAACTATCTGCGTGAGCTGCGCCCCGAGCTGGTGCGCGAGGATCGTCCGACCAATCGCCTGCTGCTGTCGCGCACGGGCAAACCCATCACCCGCATCATCGTCTGGCAGGTGGTCACCAAGCACGCCCGCCGGGCGGGGTTGCATGACGTGCATCCCCACACGCTGCGGCACAGCTTCGCCACCCATCTGCTCGCCGGCGGGGCGGACCTGCGCGTGGTGCAGGAGTTGCTGGGGCATTCGAACGTGCAGACCACGCAGATTTACACCCACGTCGACCGCACCCGGCTCAAGCAGGTGATCACGCAGTTCCATCCGCGTCCATGACGTGGTGATGGTCAGGGGTAGCAGTGGACATGAAAAAGGTCGCTGCGGGCCGCGCATCCCAGCGCGTCATGCGCACACCGGACGACCATGGATCAGCCGCAGGCGAATCCATGGGATCAGCCCCCCGCGTGGATTTGTCTCAACTGCGTCTGCGCTGCTCGTCTGCTGCTGAATCCCGTTCGGGGCTGGCGTTCAGCACAGGGCGATGAACGTCAGCACGGTCAGCAGCAGCACCCGGCGACGGAAGCTGTCCTGTTCGCGGCGCAGCGTCAGCAATTGCAGAATAGCCATGGCGTCTCTCCTTTTCCTTCCGACGCGATGAACAACAACCGACGTGCCGCTGGCCAGCACCGCCCTCCTCGGCAGGTAACCAGTGGTTGTCAGGCAGTTTAGCAATTCGGAGAACACAATTCACCATTAACGTCCTGTAACGGATGTGGTGTGGAAGCAACACACCGCTGCGGTGCACGGGCGACAGATGTGGAAGGAGAACAGGGGGCGCTGGGGTGATGTTGCCCGCGAACGGCGTTCTTCCACTTGGTGCAATCGCTATAACCGGGCGGATTTTCGCGGGGGGCGAGCGTGGCAGTCGAACGTGGATCACCTGTTCCTGCTGCCTGGTCGATACCTGATGACAGCCGTTCCGCCCCGCCGGCGGCGCGATTGAACCTGGATCCCCGTTTACCGGGAGCTTGCCCATGCCCTCCGAACCACGATCTCCGAGGCCTCCGTTGGCTGCCGATCCGCAGGAAGTAGGCGCGGCTGTCGCTCCGGTCAGGCCCGGACGCAAACGCTGGGTCACCCGGCTCAAGCGGCTGGGGTTGCTGGGGCTCGCCGCCGGGGGAATCTGGCTGGCGTGGGTGATGTATCTCGCCCGCTCCGAGCCGGCGTTCTTCGCCCAGATCGACGCCCAGCGGGAGCAGATGACCGAGGGCCAGGTGCAGGAATTGGCGCAGGGCGCTGCCGAGAAATTCGCCCATCTGGTTGAGTTGTCCAATCCTCTCGATTCCGCCCAGGCGGTCTCCCCCGGCGCTGCTGCCGTGATGGATGCCGCCGCCGGTCCCGACACGCTGCCCATTCGCAAAGGACTCCAGCGCAGCACCGCTCAGCGCAAGAGCAATCTCGACATCGACCCCGGCCCGCACCGCATCGACCTGTCGCGCCAGGAAATGAACGCGCTGCTGCAGACCCACCTCAATGAGTGGGCCTCGCAGCGCGGCTACCAGATGCCCGCGGAAATCAGCAGCCCCATGGTCGCCCTCGAAGGTGAACGCCTGCTGCTGGGCTTTCGTGTCGACGTCGCGGGGGTCGTGCATGCCGTCAGCGCCGAAGCCACGCTCAAATTCCAGACCGACGGCAAAGCCCGGCTGAAGGTGCATGACTACAACCTGGGCCAACTGCCCGTGCCGGTCGAAGCGCTGGGCGCGACGCTCCTGAAACGCGCCCCCAACGACAGCCGCGCCCAGGAACTGGCGGGTTGGCTCGACAAACTGGCGGATTTCGAGTTTCGTCCGCTGGTCAAGCTGCCCAGTCGGCATAAGGCGCGGGTCGTCAAGTATGAACCCAATGAAGACGGCGTCCGCCTGACGGTGATGATCGAGCCGCCGACGAAATACTGAGCGCCTGTGGTTGCGCGGGGTAAAAAAGGGGATAAGTACATTATTTTTAAATAATATACTTATCCCCTTTTTTACCCCGCCTTCATCAATCCATCGACATCCCCGCCGAGCCGCCTACGCCAGTGGGCGGGTGGCAATCGCCCCCTTGCGCGCCAACGCCTCGTCCCCGCTACCCATTCTGGACCTGCCGGCCTACAATTCCGCGTCCCTGTCCCCGCCCAGGAGCTTGCGATGCGTTCCTCTCGTCGTTTCCCTCAAATCATCGGTGCCCTGCTGGCCGCCATGCTCTTGGCGCTGCCCACCCTCACCCACGCTGACACCCAACCGGAGAAAACGACTGTGCCGCCCGCCCTTGACTTCACCCTCGACAACATCGATGGCCAGCCCACGCCCCTGCGCCAGTACCACGGCAAAGTCCTGTTGCTGGTCAATGTCGCCAGCCGCTGCGGCCACACCCCGCAGTACAAAGACCTGCAGGCGCTGTACGACAAATATCACGAGCAAGGTCTGGTCGTGCTGGGCATCCCCGCCAATGACTTTGGCAAGCAGGAGCCCGGCAGCGACGAACAGATCAAGGAATTCTGCTCGCTGCGCTACAACGTGACCTTCCCCATGTTCAGCAAAATCGTGGTCAAGGGCGAAGGGCAGCACCCGCTGTATCAGTTCCTCACCGGCGAAAAAACCAACCCGCAGTTTCCCGGCCAGGTGAAGTGGAATTTTGAAAAGTTCCTCATCGGCCGGGATGGCCAGGTGATCGGCCGGTTCGCCAGCGGCGTCAAGCCGATGGGTGACCAACTGGTCCAGGCCGTGGAAGCCGCGCTCGCCAAGTGATGCTTGCCGGGCCTGCAAAAACCGCACCCACATTACCTCGCTGACCTGCTTGTCCCATCGGCTATCATGCGCTCTCACCCTCCACTGCGGGAGAAGCGATGCGCGACCTGTTAACCCAACTGCTCGCCGGCCGGCCGCTCAGCCGCGCCCAGACCGTCACCGCCTTCCACGCCATCATGTCCGGCCAGGCCGAGGCGGTGCAGGTGGCGGCATTGCTGGCGCTCATCCAACAACGCGGGCCATCCGTCGATGAAATTGCCGGCGCTGCTCAGGTCATGCGCCAGATGGCGACGCCCGTCGTGGTGCCGCCGGGGCTGACCGCCATCGACACCTGCGGCACCGGGGGCGATCACAGTTCCACGTTCAACATTTCCACCGCGGCTGCGCTGGTCGTTGCCGGCGCCGGGCGGCCACGCGGCCTGTGCGTCGCCAAGCACGGCAACCGCTCCATCACCAGTCAATCCGGCTCCAGCCAGGTGCTCGAAGCCCTGGGCATGAAACTTGAAGTCACCGGCGAAACGCTCACCCGCTGTCTGGATGAAGCGGGCCTGTGCTTCTGTTTCGCGCCCGCCCATCATCCCGCCATGAAGCACGCCATGCCCATTCGACGGGCACTGGGCGTCCCCACGCTGTTCAACGTGCTCGGGCCTCTGACCAACCCGGCCGGAGCACGCCGGCAACTCATGGGCGTGTTCGATCCGCACCTGACGCAGACGCTGGCGCGCGTGCTGGGTGAACTGGGCGCGGAACATGCCTTGGTGGTGCACGGGCAGGGCGTGGATGAACTGGTCACCTGGGGCACTTCGCAATTGAGCCAGTGGCGCGATGGCAAGCTGACCACGATGGAAATCGACCCGGTGCATCTGGGCCTTGCGCCGGCGAAACTGGAACAGGTGCAGGTCGCCGACGTCGCCGGCAGCGCCGCGGTGATTCGCCAGGTGCTCGCCGGCGCCCCCGGCGCGGCGCGCGATCTGGTGTGTCTCAACGCCGGCGCGGCGTTGTGGGCCGGCGGGGTGGCTGAGGACTTGTCGGCCGGTCTGGAACTGGCGCGGGCGGCGCTCGACAGCGGGGCGGCGCAGCGCGCCCTGGATACGCTGGTCACGCTGACGCAGCGCGGCTAGAAAACGATCCAGCAGCTTCACCACAGAGACACAGCGGAAACAGAGTTCAAACAGGAGCAGATGACCAGGCCGGGGAAATGTCCACAAGCCTCCGTGGTCATGGCTCGGTGTGCTCTGTGACTCTGTGGTAAAACTCTTTTGCCATTTTTTCGGAACTGACGCACTCCCGCCGGAGGGATGTCACGGATCATGCTCAAGCTCAACGAGAAACCCGCTGCGCCGCTGATTGCCGCGTCGATCCTCTCGGCGGATTTCGGCCACATGGTCGCCGACTGTCGGGATGTGCTGGGGCGCGGGGCGGACCTGCTGCATGTGGATGTGATGGATGGCCATTTCGTGGGCAACCTCACCATGGGCGCGGACATGATTGCCGCGCTGCGCCGGCATCTGCCGGATGTGTTTCTCGATGTGCATCTGATGGTTGATCAGCCGGGGTTGTATGTCGAACCCTTCGCGCAGGCGGGCGCCAACCTGTTCACCTTCCATCTGGAAGTGTGCGACCCCATCCGCGCCCGGCACACGGACGCCGCCGCCTTGATCGACGCCATTCATGCGGCGGGCATGAGCGCGGGGATGTCCATCAATCCACTGACCGATCCGCGCGGCCTCGAGCCTTACCTGAACGAGCTGGACCTGGTGCTGCTGATGAGCGTGCATCCGGGCAAGAGCGGGCAGGCGTTCATTCCGCAATCGTTGGACAAAGCCCGCTGGCTGGCGGCGCGGCTGGGGCCGGGCACCCGGCTGGAGATGGATGGGGGGCTGAGCCCGCAGACCGCGCCAGGCGCGCTTGCCGCCGGCGTGGATGTGCTGGTGACCGCCAGTGCGCTGTTCGGCGCGCCCGACCGCAGCGCGGTGATCCGGCAGATGCGTGGGAGCGCCAATTCCTAAGTGGAATGCCGTTCGTCTTCACGTCGTGCATCGTGCATATAGCCCCGGGTCAATGACCCGGGGCTAAGTCGTCCCACGGAACGATGTTAAAGGCATGGCGAATCACCCCCGTCGTCCCCCGGCTGCAAACCCCGCAGGGCCGCACCGGGGCCCGGAAATGGCGTACACTAGGGGGATGCGAAATGCGTTGCGAATGATGGCGGCGTGGCTGGCGCTCAGCGGCATGTTCGCGCCCCTGCTGCACGCCGAGGATGAAGCTGCCCAGACGCTCGATTCGGCGGTCTTTCTGCTGCAAGGCGCGCTCCAGCCGCGGCGCGACGGCCGGCATGTGATCACCCTGCTGGCGCTGCGCCTGCTGGGTGATCCGGACCTGGAGCCGCTGTTCCTGGAACTGGCGCGGGCGGATGACCCGGTGCTCAAAATCCACGGTCTGCTGGGTCTGGCGGAGATCGATCCCGCCCGCAAGCTGGACCTGGTGCGCATCGCCGCCATCGAGCGCGCGGTGGTGCAGGAGCAGGCGATCGCCGCGTCCATGGAGGCGCAGTTGCTCAGCGATGAGCAGGCCGAGCAATTGATCAACTGGCCGGGCCTGGACCTGGGCGTGCGCGTGCTGGTGGCGTCGCAACTGGTCGAGCATGGCAAGTTCAAGAACCTGGCGCTGCTGGATGAAGCCGCCAAAGCGGAGAAGGCGGAGCTGCGCGCCGTGGCGCAATTGCTGCGGCTGCATCTGGGTGAGCGCAACGCCATGGCGGAGCTGGACAAGCTGCGTGACAGTCACGACGACCGCGCGGAGCTGCTGCTGAGCGTGCTGTTGACCAAAGCCCTGGCGATGAACACCCGGGCGATCGGGCCCTGGGCGTATCGCATCGCCGCGGACCCGAAAGTGCCCTCGCGGCTGGGTTTGCTGGCGCTCAAGACCGCCCTGCGTTTCCAGGCGCCGCAGGCGCCGGAGCTTTGGCTTCAGCAGTTCACCAGCACCACTGACCTGGCGCAGCAGACGCGCCTGGCGTTGATCGCCTTCCGTGAAGCCCGGTGGTCGACGCCGGAGATGTATGGCACGTTGGCAGCCGCCGGGGACCCGGTGTTGCAGCATCTGGGGCATTGCACCAGCGCGGTGGCGAACAAGCGGGGCGTGGCGGAGGCGGTGATCGCGATGGTCGGCATGGACCCGCCGCACCCGATGGTCAACGAGTGGGTGCAGCGGTTCGTCGATCAGGAAGCCGACCCCCGGGACGCCAAGGCGATTCTGCTGGCGATCGTGCTGAACTTCGACAAGGCGGAGCGTTTTCGTTCGCGCATGTTTGATGATGTGGTGGGCGCCAGCAAGATGCTGCAGGAACGCTTCCCGGACGATGCGGGCAAGCTGCTGCCGCCGATCCTGCAGGACCCGGGCACGTCGTCGCTGCTCGCCAAAGGCATTCTGCTGGGGTTGATCAACGCCACCAAAGGCCGGCCGGATGAACTGGTCGCCGCCTTGCCGCCCAGCGACGACATCGTGATGCGCAACCTCGTCTGGCTGCTGCGCGCCAAGCATGGCCAGAAGCTGACCGATGACCAGCGCCAGGACCTGGCGCAGATGGTGCGCGGCGGGGGCGTGCAGCAACTCTCGCTGCGGGTGCAGGCGGCGTGGCTGTATCTCAAACTCACCGGCCAGACCCGCCCCGCCCTGGCGCGCGTGCTGGAGCAATAACCGCGATTTATCCCGCGCCGTCCGTTCGTTGACGGACGCGCCGTCTTATTCATCCTCCGTTTTTGCGAAAATCATCATCCCCATGAGTGAGATTCCCCTCAGCTCACCGGACATCACCGACCGGGAAATCAATGCCGTGGTTGACGTGCTCCGCAGCGGCCGGCTGAGCATCGGTCCCCGCCAGAGCATGTTCGAGCAGTTGCTCGCCGACCGGTGCAAGCGCCGTCACGGCGTGGCGGTCAGCAGCGGCACCTCCGCGCTGCATCTGGTCATGCGGGCGCTGAACATCGGCCCGGGCGATGAAGTCATCACCACCCCCTTCAGCTTCATCGCCACCGCCAACTGCATCCTCTACGTCGGCGCCAAGCCGGTCTTCGTGGACATTGATCCGGGCAGCCTCAACCTCGACCCCGCCAAGGTCGAAGCCGCCATCACCCCGCGCACCAAGGCCATCATCGCGGTGGAGGTGTTCGGCGATCCGACCCACATGGACCGTCTGGTGCAGATAGCCGGCGCCCATGAGATTCCCCTGATCGAAGACTGCTGCGAAGGGCTCGGCGGCATGTACCGCGGCCGACCGGTGGGCAGCTTCGGACGCGTGGGCGTCTTCGGGTTCTATCCCAACAAGCAGATCACCACCGGCGAAGGCGGCATGATCGTCACCGACGACGACAAGCTCGCCGAGGCCTGTCGCTCCATGCGCAATCAGGGCCGCCCGGACAATACCGGCAAGGGCGATCAGGCGGTGCTCAACACCGCCGGCTCCTGGCTGCTGCACGAACGCCTGGGTTACAACTACCGCCTGAGCGAAATCGCCGCGGCGCTGGGCATCGCCCAGATGGAACGCCTGGACGAGATGCTCGAAGCCCGCCGCCGCGTCGCTGGCATGTACATGCAGCGTCTGATGGGCTGGCAGGACCTGGTGCTGCCCAATGTCCACGCCGACGAACTGCGCAGCTGGTTCGTCTTCGTCATCCGCCTCAGCGACATCTACGGCTCCACCGAACGCGATCGCATCATCACCGGCCTGCGCCGGCATGAAGTCGGGGCCGCCAACTATTTCCCCTGCATCCATCTGCAACCGTTCTACCGCGAACGCTTCGGCTCCGCCCGCGGCGATTTCCCCATCGCCGAGAGCGTGTCCGGCCGAACCATCGCCCTGCCGTTCTACAACCAGATGGATGAAACCCACGTCGAACTGGTGGTGCACACCCTCAAGGTCATGCTCCAACGCGAGCAATTGCTCAAGCAACCCGACCGCTGAAACGCACCCGTTAGCCCCCAGCTCTGCCGGGGGATTTCCCGCCGTCGGAAGCCCATTCATGCATACGTTGCCAAAACCTGTCGTCGGCCTGCATCTGGACTGCAAGGGCGTGATGTTCAAGCCCAGTCGCATCGAGCCCTGGCTCGACGATCTGACCAGCCAGGGCGTCAACACGCTGCTGGTTGAGTATGAAGACATCTTCCCGTACCGCGCCGTGCAGGTGGCGCACGATCCGCAAACCGCGTGGACCCGCCGCACGCTCGGACGCTTCCTCACCGCCGCGAAGCAGCGCCGGGTGACGGTGATCCCGCTGCTGCAATGCTTAGGCCACCTCGAATATCTGCTGGGTTGGCAACCGCATCGCGCCCTGGCGGCGGACCCGGCCTATCCCAGCACCATCGATGTCACCAACCCCGCCGCGGTGGACCTGGTGGTGTCCCTGCTCGAAGACCTCATCACCAGCCACCCCGATTCCGCTGTGGTGCACCTGGGCATGGATGAAGCGCACGGCCTGCACGTGACCGCCAAACGGCATGGCGTCGCGCCGCTCAAGCTCTTCATGACTCACCTGCATCGCCTGCTGGATGTGGTCGAAGCCCACGGCAGAACTGCCTGCATCTGGACCGACATGATCCAGGACAACCTGGACCTGAAGCTGATCAAATCCCTGCGCGGGCGGTCGGTCATTATGTGCGAATGGGAATATGTGCTGGGCGATGAGCCTTACGCCACGCGCGTGCGACTGGGCGGCGGGGGCTATCGGGTGAGCAGGCAATGGCTGGACGATCCGGACCATCCGCAGGCGCCGGTCATTGGTCCGAACACGAAGTTCGTGGAGGATCTGCCCGCCGGCCTGCGTCAGGTGCTCAAGCCGCATACCCAGGGCCGCACCTACCGCACGCATCTGACGCTGGACCTGTTCACCAAACTGGGGCTGCCCTGCCTGCCGGTCAGCGCGGTGCGCTTCAGCAGCAACGGCCCGGTGATACCCCCGTATGGCAAGCTGGCGGCGAACATCCGCGGCTGGTCGGTCGCTTTGGCGCGCACCGGCCAGCTCGGGCAGATCGCCAGCAGTTGGGCGCGCGGCAACACGTGGTGCTGGCCCAATTACAACGTGGACCTCGCCTGGCCGCTGATCGCCGAGCTGGGCCGTTCGATGGGCGCCAAGCCCAGGCCGTTCTTCCCCGGCATCCCCGCCGCCACGCTGCGCCGCTTGATCCTCACGCTGGGGCGGTGTCAGAGCGACTGGCGTCTGGAAGCCCAGGTCGCCGACGAGATGGAAGCCCTGCTGCCCAGGGTCAAGGCGCACCAGTACGAGTGGCGCAGCATCATCCTGATGGCGCGCACGCTGCACCTGCAGCGCGTGGCGGACGGCAACCTGGCGGAAGTGGATTGCTTCCACGCCAACCATCGCCCCATCGCCGGGCAGTGGCAACGCCGCTACCGCGAACAGCAGCAGACCATCGCCGCGCTGCGGAAGTTGCGCCAGCAGGTGGCGCGGCACTTCCGCCAGCATTACCACGGCCACGCGCTGGAGGAATGGGTCAGCACCCTGTTCGACCTGCGCATCGAACGCTTGCAACAGGTCGGCCCGGTGTGTCAACGCAAAGCCAAACTCGCGGCAAAGTTTTACGGCGAACGCTGAGGCGTCGTCCCCGGGCCAAGCCCGGGGCTAACGGATCGTGCGTCACGCCCCATTCACCCCCGGCTCCGCCGGGGGGCTCATCCCCGCATCCCGCCAATCAACCGGCGCAAAAAAAAGACCCGCTTCCCTGGGTCGGGGGAAGCGGGCCGGTCCGGGTTGGTGGCCGGGGAAAATTCGGACTTTACGCTCAGGCGGCGGGCGACTCACGGCGGCGGCGACGCAGGAAGAGCAGACCACCGAGCGCCATCAGGCTCATTGAAGCGGGCTCGGGCACCTGGCCATTGGGGGTCGGGACAAAGTGCAGGCCCTCGGCGTCGGTGATGCCTTTGCTGGTGAGGTCCGCCAGCAGGACGTTGTTGCCGTTGCCGGGGGTGATGAAGACGAGCTGGTCGCGGTTGTCATCGAAGCCGATGATGTTGCCGTTGGTCGGATCGACCGCCAGGCCTTCGACTTTGATGCCGCTGCCCAGGCCGCCGCCGAGGTTCAGGTCGACCAGGGCGATGATGTTGCCGGTGTTGGGATCGATCTTGTACAGGTGATCGTCCTTGTTGTCGGCGACAAACAGGTTGCCTTGCAGGTCGAAGTGCATGTCTTCGCCATCGGTCACGCTCTGCCCCAGGCCGGACATGAAGGTGAAGCCGCTGGTGGCGCCGGTGAGCGGGTCGAGGGTGAAGAGCTTGTCGGCGGCACTTTCATCGCGGAACAGGCCGAAGAGCTGGCCGGAGTAGGGATCAAAGCCCAGACCGGTGATGTTGTCTTCGGAGGCGTTGAAGTTCACGTCGATGCGGCCGACGATGTTGAGGTCGACCGCGGTGCCGGGGGTCAGCCCGACGATGCTGAAGGTCGCCAGCACCGGCTCGTTGTAGCCGGCGAAGTTCTTGTTGATGGCGACGTAGCCGGTGCCCTTGTCATCGAGCGTGAACGCTTCGATGTGGGCGCCGACGTTCGAGCCGTTGTATTTGATCTTGCCGTAGTCCACCAGCGTGTTGCTGGCGTCCATGTAATCGGTGATGGCGAAGAGCTGGCCGTCGTCTTCATCAATGCCCCACAGCGTGGGCACAGTGCCCGCGACGGCGGGACGGCTCAGCAGGACAATTCCCAGGACGATACCCAACGCTTTGGCGAGGCGAGACGATCCCATGCTTTCTCCCTTATGGCTAGGCTCAGCCAGCGCACCAGCGCTGCCGAGCGTGCGTGTCGATGGTGAACCAAACGATTCGCCGTTGACGCACGCCAACTGTTCAGGGAGATTTTTTTAAGTGGAGGCAACGCCCCCGGATTGGCGGGGGAGGCAAGGCTGTGCAATCGGCATAGACGTTACAGGGCGTTCGCAGGAAGGCGTTTGAGGCTGCATTCTTGTAGGTCCGGGCGAGCCCGGACCTGCCAAAAACCTGCGCGTAGTCACGCCATAGGTCATCATTGTCCGGGGCGAGCCCTGACCTGCAAGCACCCGCGCAGCACATCACCACACGCCGCCCCGGGCCGTGCTGCACATCGAATGGATTCAACCACAAACTGGTTTACGCGTATCCGCCGCTCTGCTTTTCGCCGCGCGCCAGCCGGGCGGCTTTGCGCTCTTTGCCCAGCGTTTCGATGATGCCGCTCTTCCGCAGCGCCAGCACCGGGTCGGCCTCGAGCCCGCGCGCCTTGCGCCACTGGCCCAGCAACGGACGCACATCCGTCTCGTAAGCATCGCGCAGCACGCGCTCGCCCGCCACGATGTCGCCTTGCTTCTGCGCCGCCGCCAGGGCTTTGCGATCGACCAGTGCAGCGCGGAGGAACTGCTTCTGCGCTTCATCCACCGTCTGCACCATCGCCTCGAGCTTGGGTTTGAGGTTGTGGCTCTGGTCCACCATGTACGCCAGCTTGGGGTCCTTGCCGGTGTTGAACTGGTGCTGGTGAATCTGGTCGAAAATGCGGAAGACGGCATACGGGTCGATGGAGCCGAGGGTCAGATCGTCGTCGGCATATTTGCGGTCATTGAAGTGGAACCCGCCGAGCATGCCTTCGTCGAGCAGGATGGCGACGATGTGTTCGATGTTGCAATGCGCCAGGTGATGCCCGGTGTCGACGAGCACCTTGGCGTGCTTGCCGCTGGATTTGGCGAGCAGGTACGCCATGCCCCAGTCGTTGATGTCGGTGTGATAGAACGCCGGCTCAAACGGCTTGTATTCCACCAGCAGCGTGGCGCCGCGCCACTTCTTCGCCATGACATCATGAATGTGCTTGAACGCTTTTTCCAGATCATGCTTGCGGCGGTAAATGCTGTCCTGGCCGGGATAGTTGGTGCCGTCCGCCAGCCACATCGACAGATACTTGCTGCCCACCGCCGCGCCGATCTCGACGGAGTCGAGCGTGTGCGCCATCGCCTGCTGCCGGGCTTTGGCGATCGGCGAGCAGAACGAGCCGAGCTTGTAAATCTGGTCCTGGAACACATTGGGATTGATCGCCCCGATGCGCACGCCATGCTTCTTGGCGAGCTTGGCGGTCGCGCGCGGGTCCTGGCCCTTGGGGAAGTCCCACAGCACATGCACCGCCACCGTCGGGCAGGCGCCGGTCAGGCGATTGACCACGCCCGCGTCGTGCAGCTTCTCATCGAGCGTGGAGGCGGCGGCATCCTGCAAGAACTTGCCAAACCGCGTGCCGGTGTCGGCAAAACCCCAGCTCGGGAGTTCCACCGCGAACCCGTCGAGCGCCTGCAGCGCTGCGGTGATGTGACGATCCCCACCCTTGATGCGACCCTTGGCCATGGCCATGCTCCTGTGCTGACGGATATGCGGGATGACTGTGTTCCGCTTAGAAACGAGTCTAGCGGTTTTCCCCGATCGCACACCTTCATCATGCCGCGATGCAATTTTTTCAGCGCGTATTTGATTCGGGAATAAGTGGCTTCGGCAATGGAAACTCAAAGGGAATCAATGCCACTTGTGTCATGTACGCCACGATGCGCTCGAGTGTCGCAATGACCTCATTGAAGTTTGCGTTATGTTTCGGAATCGTTGAGTCCGCTTGATACGCAGAAGCCACCTCGTTGTCAGACTGAAAAAATGTATCTCGTCCCCTGCAATCAACGCCACGAGACTCACATGCCAAGCGGAATTCCTGACCAACCTGATCCCAGAACACTGGATTAGTTAGCGGATGAGTTCGTTCAATTTGATTCAAGTCATACAGGTCTTTGACACGGATAGCTTCGCCGGGCTTATGGGTTTTACGTCGATATTCGGGTAACGTGCTCAAGTATGCCCTCAGCTTTTCGCCCGCGATTCGCTCCAAGGAATAGGCTATGACTTCATGTTTGCCGATCACCAGTGGCGCGACGGATAGCGGGCTTAACTGCTCGGGTGCCGCGATGTCCAGATCCAAGGCAGGCAGACCTCGAGTACGCGGGTACTTTAGGTCGGTCAAATTCAATCGCACTTTAAAGGCATCCCATCCCTGGGGGTGATAATTCGGTGGCTGTGGAGTGATTTTTAGTTGTATCAACTCATAACGCACCGGGTCAGCATGCCCCAGGTGGCTGCGTATTGCGTTCGTCAGTCTTTGTTCTAGGACTTCGCGCTGCTGGGTTCGTTCTGGGTAAGCGTGAATAAAATCTTCGGTCAGATTGGTATCGATGTCCAGTGATTGCCGATTTTCACGTTCCAGACGACGATTTAAGACGCGAGCTCCCTTGAAAATCAAGCTCGTTTGAGTAGTCTCATGGGCCGCCAGTGCGGCAAAGACTTCATCTAAGGCTTCTGAAATCCATCGGTCTCGTTCGGACTGATTCATTTATGCTGGACACTCCAATTGCCATTCGTCATCGAATTGTTCATAGTGAATCCCCTTGATTAAGGATGCACGTGTGTCCCGATTTTCACGGCTGACGCTTGTTTGCGCATTACTTAGAACATGACTAACTGCATGCCCGGGATGATAGCCAACCAGCCTCATCATCAGCCCCGCGCGTCTTGTCAGTACGTTATCATTAATGGCTAGCAAGCATTCTGCCAGCATTTCCTCTTCAAGACGTTCGTTCCCAACTTGCCAAGCCTCAAAAATTACCGCCGGCCCCCCACAGCGTAATGGCTGCTGCAATGTGTCAAGCAAAGTCTGTTCTAGATTCGTGATTTGGAATATTCGACCACCTTCCAGATATCTGCGCTGAACACCACGCACTAGTTTTTCATCGCGCTCGGTTAGATAATAGGCCACACCTTCATACTGAAATAGATGCTGTCCCAGTGGATTAGGTCGTCGCTGTTTTTTTACAGATTGATTGATAGATGTTCCCACCGCTGTTTTTTTAGGCGGATACTTTTTCAGTTGCGCGGCATGATGATGGCTAGCCAGTTGGGTGGTCAACTGATGATAAACCAATGCGGAGAAATAGCACACAATAGGCTTCTTAACTACCGCCTGAAGCAATTCAACTGGATCGATAGGTTGGTTAGGCGCAACCGTTCCAAGGAGTAGGAGTTCTGGTACCGGCCGAAGAGATTGGCGAAGGTCGATATCTACACGTTGAACCAGTCCAACTCTTTCCAAGACGGCTTTCAAGTCCTTAGCCGGATCCGCCAGCTTGACGCCGCCATCATTTAGGCGACGTTTAATTTGTGCGATAAGCCGTATTAAATCGGTTTTTGATACAATACGGGGATATGGCGAAGTGGGGTCAGCTAAGCCCGCAGTGAATTGAGCAATAAACCGCTCAATTTTCTCATGCGAATTGTTTGGTGATCGAACCAATCCGTACCCAGCATCCAAGTCGCTACCGTTGTTGACAACGGTAGCGACTTGGATGCTGGGTGTCAATAGAATTTTCAAAAATCGATCTAAAGTTTTATCACCAGCTCTGCCGATATGCTTTGCATGCAAAGCATATCGGCAGAGCTGGTGATTTGCAAGATGCATTTGCAGAGTATTAGACCTCAATGATGCCCCAGCAGTGGCAGGCGCAGGTTCCTGCTGTTTTCGTCTTCGGGCTGGGCGACCAGGTCGTAATCGCTGGCGGCGGTGATGACGCAGCGCACCAGTTCGCCGGGGACGAGTTTTTGCTTCGCCTGCACGTAGGTCACGCTGTCGATCTGCGGCGCCTGCTGGGCAGTGCGGCCGACGTAAAGTTTGCCGCCGCGCCCCACGCCGGTGGTGGCTTTGCCGGTGCTTTGCGCCAGCCCGTCGATCAGCACATCCACCGTCGGGCGCTGCTGGGCGAGCTGTTCATTGCGGGCGAAGGCAACCTCTTGCTGCGTGAGCATCAGCTCCTCAACGCGCTCCTGCACGACCTGCGGATCGAGGGCTTTGCCCTGCTCGTAGAGCGTGCCGGCGGGAGTGCCGGGCTCGGGCGAGTAGGGGAACACGCCCATGGCGTCGAAGCCGAACTCGCGCACGAACTTGACCAGCTCGCGGTGCTGGGTTTTGGTTTCGCCGGGGAAGCCGCTGATGAAGGTGGTGCGGATGGTGATGCCCGGCACACGCTGGCGCAGCTTCTGGAGGAGCGTTTCAATCAGCTTGCGGCTGGTCCGCCGGCGCATCGCGTCGAGCACCCGGTCGTTGATGTGCTGCAGCGGCATGTCGATGTACTTGAGCACATGCGGCAGGCTGGCGATGGCGTCGATCATCTCATCGGTGAAGCAGGAGGGGTAGGCATACATCAGCCGCAGCCACGCCCCGCCATGCTGCTGCGCCAGCGTGTTGAGTTCGCGCAGCATGCCCGCCAGACCCGCGGCATAGCCGATGTCTTCGCCGAAGCTGGTCGTGTCCTGGCCAATGAGGTTGAGTTCAAACGCACCGTCGGCGAGCAGTTCGGCGGCCTCGGCGAGCAGGGCGGGCACGGGCTTGGAGCGCATCTTGCCGCGGATGGACGGGATGGTGCAGAAGGCGCAGTTCTGGTTGCAGCCTTCGCTGATGCGCAGGTAAGCGTAGTGGCGCGGCGTGAGCCGGAGGCGCGCGCGGTCGGATTCAAAGTACCCGCGCAGCTCGACATTGCCGTCGCTGGCGTTGGTGAGGTCGCTGTGCTGGAGTTCCTGCACCCCGCGCGCCTGGCGCGCCAGCAGGGCGTTGGCGGCAATGGAGGAATAGGGGGCGACATCGCCCTGCGCCTGCTTGGCGGTCGGGGCGCTCCCGCGCACGGCGGTGACGATGCGGTCGCGGTCGAAGACGCCGATGAGTGCGTCGATGCCGGGGCGCCATTCGAGCATCTTGGCGCGGTGGCGCTGCACCAGACAGCCCGCCACGACCACGCGCTGGACTTTGCCCTGGGCTTTAAGTTCCAGGGCATGGTCGATCTCGCCGAGCGATTCATCTTTGCTGGCTTCGAGGAAGCCGCAGGTATTGATGACGATGGCGTCCGCCTGGGTTTCGTCGGCGACGAGGCTCAGCCCATCCTCAGCGAGCAGGCCGAGCATCTTTTCGCTGTCGACGAGATTCTTGGGACAGCCGAGGCTGACGAACGCCACCTGCTGCACCTTGGGCGCAGCCGACTTGGCAGCACGCTTCTTGCGCGGACGGCCGACGGCGGCGGGGCGCTTGGGTTTGGTACGCGATTTGGCGGGCATGGCGGTTCCGGGAAATCAAAAAAGATTGTCACCACAGAGGCACAGAGTACACAGAGAAATCCACACGGAGAAAAGTTGCTCAAGCAGCACGTTGCCGCGGTTTTCAGACTGCTGGCTCAGTGTTCTCTGTGTCTCTGTGGTAAGTCTGGCATGGCTGTTCCGGGGGGCCGGGGGTTAGGGCAGGGACAACAGGTCCACCCGGTTGCCGCCGATGGTGAGTTGTTCGCCAAAGCCGTCGGACCAGGCGCGCATCTGCTGCACCTGGGCGCTGGGCAGGCTGGTGGCTGACTGGGTGAGGCTGCCCTGCCCGTCACGGAAGGTGAGGGTGTCGGTCAGCGGCTGCCCGGACAGCAGGGCGTGGGTGGTGAGCAGGCGTACGGTTTGGCCGGCGAGTTCGTAGCGCAGCAGATAGAGCTTCTCGGAGCCGGCGGGCAGTTGGTTGGGATCCGGTTGACCGGCGCGGGCGATCGCCTGATCGATGGCGTTTTGCAGGGCGCTGCTCGCCTGGCTGCGGGCGTCCTGCAGCGCGGGGATGGCGGCACTGCCGAAGCGTTCGACCAGCAGCGTCAGCGCGAAGCTGTTGCCGCCGTCGGCCAGGGCGTCCTGGAGGGCTTCCTGCGCGCCGCCGCTGTTTTCGATCCAACGGAACAGGCGGCGGGCGACCACGCTGCCCGGTCGGCCGCGCAGGCGCACGGTGGCTTGCACCAGCGGGGCGATGGCGGGTCGGCCGGCGGCGAGGATTTCCCGGCGGGCGGCAAACAGGGCGCTGCCGGTCGGGTCGAGCGTCAGCGTATTGATCGCGTTGGCGTATTCACTGGCGAGCCCATGAGCGAGGAAACGCTGCGCCAGGGCGTACCGCAGCGCCGGGGCATGGCTGCGATTGCTCAGCCAGGCGCGGGACCACCTGGGCGCGTTGTTGGGAAACGCCTGGAGCAAAGCGTCGGCGGCGAGCAGGCGCACGGCATCGGCGCCGCTGCTGTCGACGAGTTTTTCCAGCACCGGCAGGCTGTCGAGCACCGCCGCCTGCGCCAGTTGACGCAGCGCCTCGGCGACCACCGGCAGGGGCTGCTGATCAGCTTCACGAACGGTGCGCAGCGCGGCATAAGGATCGGCGGCGAGCATCAACCGGGTGACCCCGTCCGCGCCGGTGAAGCCGGCGGCACGTTTGGGCGCGACCAGTTGCTGGGCAATCGCGCGGGCCTGTCGCCCTTCCAGCCCCTGACGCGGCGTGTTGACCGTGCTGCGTTCCTGCATCACCGCATCCGAAGCGCTCAAGCTCGGGGCGCTGCGGGCGGGGGTGGTGACCAGCGGGGGCGCGGGCTGAGGCCATTGCGGGCCGGCTTTGGGTTGCGGTTTGGGCTGCGGCTTGGGTTGGGGTTTGGGTTGGGGCGTCGGCCTGGGTTGCGACGCAGCAGCGGAGGCGGGTTTGGCGGGTTCGACGGCCTTGGGTTGGGGCGCCACGGTGACCGGCCTGGGCGCGGGCTGCGGCTGGGGTGCAGGCTTGACCTGGGCAGCCGGCTGCGGCTGTGGCTGGGGTTGCACTTTGGGCTGAACAATGGGCTGAACCTGCGGCTCGACCTTGGGCTCAACCTTGGGTTCGACCCGGGCGACCTGCACCGGCTGCGGCGCGGGGGCGGCTGCGGGGACGGTAGCCGGGGCGACGGCAGGTGCGGGGGCGGGCGCTGGCTCTGCCGGGCGTGGGGGGATGGGCTTGCCCTCGTGGCTGGCGCGAAATTCCAGATACGCCTGCTCCGCGCTCGCCAGATCGCGCGTCGCCACCGGCGGCTGCGGCGGCGGCTGGGTTTCACAGCCGGTCAGGGCGCCCAACCACGCCAGCAGCGCCAGCGTCAGGGCGGGGCAGGCAGGGCAACGTCGGTCGTGGCCGGGGTCCGGCCGGCGCGGCAGGACGGAGTGTCGGTTCAGCATGCGCGAATCCTTACGTTTCAAGCGGGTCAATGTACCAGAATCGCCCCCGCGCGCCGCCGTCGCGGGGCCGGTCGCCGCCGCAGCCCAACTCGCCCGGGCTCATTGAAATCCAACGATAATGCCGTTGCTAACCCGCTTTAGCATGGTAGAATGCCGCCTGTGATGCAAGCTGCTCGACGGCGACATGCACACGTGGGAGAACCGAAATGCCCCGATCTGCCCGTACCTTTCACACCTGCCCGCCGCTGCCACTGTCGGGTGCGACGCCGGGTTTGCGTGCCTTCACCCTCATCGAACTGCTGGTGGTGATCAGCATTATCTCGCTGCTGATTTCGATTCTGCTGCCCGCGCTGGGCGCCGCCCGCGAGCAGGCGATGCGGACACAATGCAGTTCAATCACCCGGGGCATCACCCAGATGCAACTGGTCTACTCGACCGACCATCAGGGCTGGCTGCCCACCGCCGCCGGGCCCAACAGCGACGCCAGCGGCATGCCCACGGCCTTCATGTGGAACCCGCCGGGCACCCTTGTTTACACCCCCAGCCTGACCTGGGCGGGCAACGGCTCACCGCTGGCGGGCTACTTCCGCAACACCGCCAAGACCCTGCGCTGCCCCAACTATGACAAGGTCATCCACACCGTCACCGGCTATCAGGAAGCCGGCGGCTATGGCGCGACCTACTACATCGTGGGCGGCGTCGGCTACGGCAAGAACACGTCTTTCCCCAACCGCGTATTCCACGGACGCTTCCTGCGCAACGCATCCACCCAGGCCAATCCCGCGCTGCGCTCCTTCATCCCCAACATCGAATTCGCCGGCCGCACCATGGGCAGCTATGCCCCCAACGGCGATGGTGACTACGGCGCGATCTACGTGGACCAGCCCTCGAGACAGCCGACGGTCGTCGAGCCGATGGGCAGCAATGCGTATGGCCGGGTGTGGTTGCTCAACGGCATCACCAATCCCCGTCCCGCCAATTCGCATGCCGAGGGTGGCAACGTCGCCTTTGCGGACGGGCACGGCGAGTGGCGGGATCAGGACAACCTGACCGTCACCATCAACACGCAAAACACCAGCGTCTTCATTCGCTGGTGAACAAAGCGGACACGGGTCAGGCATTCAGGGTGGTGATTTCGCTGTGAGTGGGTTCGGTTTCAGTCGGCGCGGCCGCGCCGTGGAGTTTTGTCATGAGGTTGTGTTTTCGCCGCGGTGGGTGCGTTCTGCTGTGCCTGGGCCTGCTGCTGGGCGCTCTCGTCCACGCTGACGATCTGGAACAGGTCAACAAGCTCATGCGCGGCAACCGCTTCGCCGACGCCGAGCAACGCGCGGAAAAACTGCTGCCCAATGCCACCGGCCAACTGCAACTGGACCTGCTCTACCAGCTCGCCATGGCGCGGCTGCGGCAGTACAAGCACGACCCCGCCATCGCCACGTTCGCCCAGGTCATCGCCCATCCGCTGGCGACCAATGAACTCAAGGCATCGAGCCTGATGGGCCAGGGCCAGTGCTATCACCTCAGTCAGCGGCTCGACCAGGCGCTGGCGGTGTATGACCAGGCGGTGCAACTGGCGGATGTGGAAGCGCCGACGCTCAACGAGCTGCACCTGCGGCGCGGCTTCGCCTATGGCAAGCTCGGCCGCCCGGATGATGCGGTGGCGGCGTTCAAGATCGCGGCGGCGGTGCCGGGGGTTTCCTCCGCGCATCAGCAGTCGGCATATGTGAAAGCGGGCATGGTGCGCCAGGGGCAGCAGCGGTACCACGAGGCGACCGAACTGTACGAGCGTGCTTTGGCGCTGGGCGAGAACGGCGCCTTTGCCGAGAACGCGAAGAATTACCTGCTTGAATGCCGCGCCGCCGAGCACGCCGACCCGCACTTTTACATCGCCCCGTTTGTCACGCTGGTCAGCCCCACCGAGGCGTCGATCATCTGGGTCAGCCGCAGCGGTTCGCCGGCGGGGCAGGTCACCGTCACCGGCGGGGGGGAAACCTTCACCGCGACCGCCGAGCAGACGGTGATGGTCGACCGCGACGCCTACCGCCAGCAGGTCAAGCTCAACCAGCTCAAGCCCTACACGCTGTATGAATATGAAGCGCGCACCGCCGATCACACCGCGACCGGCGCGTTTCATACCGCGCGCAGTGAGCCGGGGCCGATCCGCTTCATCGTGTTCGGCGACACCCAGGGCGGGTGGGAGGCGCATCAGGAACTGGCGCACCACATGGCCGCCGAGAAGCCGGATTTCGTGCTGCACGTGGGCGATTGCGTGGAGCAGGGGCAGCGCTGGGACGAATGGAAGATTCAGATGTTCGATCCCGGTCGGCCGTATTTGTCGCGGGCGCCGATCTGGGTGGCGCGCGGCAACCACGACGGCGGGGCGTACTTCCCCATTCTGTTCGGCCGGGAAAAGCAGCCGTGGCAGACGTTCACCTTCGCCAACCTGCAGGTGTTCGTGCTCGACTCGAACTACTACATGGGCGTGACCAGCGGGGTCAAGCAACTGGCGTGGCTGGAGGATCAACTGGCCAACTCCACCAGCCGGTGGCAGGTCGTCACCATGCACCACAGCCTGTTCCACACCGCCAACGGCGACACTCTGATGGGGCAGAGCAACTTTCGGCCGCTGCTGGAGCAGGCCAGTCCCGACCTCATCTTCAACGGGCATTACCACAAATATTCGCGGCAACTGCCCATCGGCGTCGCCGGACGCAAACCGCTGCTCAACGTCGTCACCGGCGGCGGGGGCGGCGGCAACGGCACGCCCTCGACCATGAGCCCCATCGTCGCCCACAGCTATGAGAGCTTCCACTACTGCGTCGTCGCCATCGACGGCGACACGCTGGACCTGACCGTCAAAGACCTGCAGGGCCAGGTGCTCGACCACTATCAGCTCAACAAGAATTCGCAGGGCCTGTTTCAGGACGAAGTGATGCACGCGGCGGTCGACCCCGCGCTGTTCGCCCAGGTGCGCATGATCTATCACGACCTCAAGGCGCCCTCCTACAACCGCGTCGACCTCACCGGCGTCTATGCCGACGGCCAGATCACCCTCGACCGCAACCTGCTCGACCTGACCAGGCTGCCGCCGCAGACCCAGCTGCGTGTCGAACGCGCGGAGGATTGCAACTGGACGCTGGCGAAGCAGGAACTGGACCTGAGCGCCGGAAAACTCACCTTCGCCGCCACCCTGCCCGAGGGCGTCACGGAAAAACAACTGACGACCGCCGGCCTGAAGGTGGTGGTGACGCTCAACGTGGCGGGACGGGATTTTGCGCCCTGGACCTTCCCGGTGTCCCTGCGCCCCGCGCCATAATGTTGAATCGTTACCATCGTCTGGCGGGTTTTTCCCTCGACAGCGCCGCGCCGGGTTTGGACAATGCACCGCTGCCTGCACGGTTGATCCCACCGGCGCAGCTGCGGCCGTTGCCGGTCCATCCTTTTGCGGAGCCCCGCCATGCTTTCCCGCCAGCAGATCGATTTCTTCCACGAACAAGGCTATCTGCACATCCCCAACGTCTTCGAGCCCACGCTGCTGCAGCAGTTGGCGGACGACCTGGACTGGATGATCGCCACCTGGGCGCATCGCAGCTCCGGGTGGTCGGGTCCGTGGCGGCGCAAGTACATGGATGCCGCGACCGAGAAGAAAAGCGAGCTGGTCGCCATGCACGATCTGCACTACTACACCCGCGCCTGGATGCTGGCGGTCACGCATCCCAAGCTGTGCGCAGCGATGGGCGATCTGCTGGGCGGCTGCGCGGAACTGCATCACTCCACCATGCACGTCAAACCCCCGGAAGCGGGGCATCCCTTTCCCATGCACCAGGACTGGGCGTTCTATCAGCATGACGATGGACGCTATGTG
Source organism: uncultured Phycisphaeraceae bacterium (assembly GCA_964605235.1). GTDB lineage: Bacteria > Planctomycetota > Phycisphaerae > Phycisphaerales > Phycisphaeraceae > CAZSBB01. The sequence goes on along the minus strand of CAZSBB010000001.1, from coordinate 225,391 downwards.
GATGTGCTGGTGCACCTGGATGACACCTGCCACGAGAACGGCGAAATCCGTTTCCTCGCCGGCTCGCACAAACAGGGCGCGCTCGAACACATCACCCGCGATGGCGATACGCCCTGCACGCCGCATCTGCCCACCGACCAGTACAGCCTGGCGGAGACCGTGGCGGTGCCCGCGAAAGCCGGCGACGTGGTGTGCTTCAACATCCACACCATTCACGGCTCGCACATCAACCAGACGCACGCCAACCGCCGGCTGGTGCGCGTGGGCTACAAGCATCCACACAATCGGCAGACCGGTGGGCAGAGCATGGGTCGGCCGGGCCTGCTGGTGTGGGGACAACGCGAACGTCGCCCGGGCGATGAATTGCTGAGTAATGCGGGCCCGGCGGTGCACAACGCCGGCGTGGGCGGCGCGGCCGTGCTGGCGTGACATGCGTTTCACTTAGCCCCGGGTCATTGACCCGGGGCTAAATGGCGCTATAGCGCGGAAGCGGCGCTGTTCACCACCTGAGCGCCGCCAGATGCCCCAGCCAGGCGGCGGCGAGTCCCAGCACGGTGCTGCATCCGACGTACAGCAATGCCGCCGGCCAGCGCTGCGCCTGCAGCAGTTGGATGGTTTCCCACCCGAAGCTGGAGAAGGTGGTAAAGCCCCCCAGCACGCCGATCACCAGCGCCAGGCGGTATTCCTCGCGCCAGCCGGCGTCGAGGGTCAGCCGGGTTGCGAGGATGCCGATGAGCAGGCAGCCGCAGAGGTTGACCGTCAGCGTGCCCAGCGGAAAGCCGATGTGCGCCGGTGCGCCGGGCGCGGCCACCGGGGTCAGCCGATGCACCAGCGTGCCCAGACCGTGACGCAGCAGAGCGCCGCAACCCCCGCCGAGGAAGATGAGCAGCAAGCGGAACATGGCGGTAAAGATTAGCGATTGTGGCCCAGTGCGTGCGGAAAATGATGGCCACAAAACCGCATGACCTGCAATGAACGAGCCCGAAGCGTCAGCAAGGGACTGGGCGCTGCGTGACGCTCGAACACGACGACCACCCCTCGCGCGTGGTGGTTTGGCTTCCTGGCGTCCGGGGCGCTGTTGGCGAGTCCGTGGAAAGAAACGACGCCCGGCGTGTAGCCCGTCGCTCACGCTTCCGGCTCGTCAAGCCAGGACGCCCAACGAGCCCGAAGCGTGAGCGAGGGGCAGCGCGCTGCCTGGCGCATGAACACGACGACCACCCTCGCGTGTGGTGGTTTGGCTTCCTGGCGTCCGGGCGCTGTTGGCGAGTCAGAGGAATGAAACGACGCCCGGCGCGTCGCCCGTCGCTCACGCTTCCGGCTCGTCAAGCCAGGACGCCCAACGAGCCCGAAGCGTCAGCGAGGGGCAGGGCGCTGCCTGGCGCATGAACACGAGGACCACCCCTCGCGCGTGGTGGTTTGGCTTCCTGGCGTCCGGGCGCTGTTGGCGAGTCAGTGGAATGAAACGACGCCCGGCGCGTCGCCCGGCGCTCACGCTTCCGGCTCGTCAAGCCGGCTCACGCCAGCACGCTGACTTCCGGGTCCGGCGCGCCGTCCTGGGCGATCGGCGTGCCGCACTCGGGGCAGTTGGGGCTGGTCAGGTCCACCAGCATGTAACCACATTTGCGACAGCGCGGCTCTTCGATATGAATGTTGATGCGCAGGTGGCAGAACTGACAAGCCGCGCCGCCGAGGTTGATGTTTTGCTTACGTCGGCAGCGGGGGCAGATCAGATTGATGGCCGACAACTCTTTGTGGAAGCGCGGCTCGTGATCGATGCCCCGGTTGAAGCGCGCCAGCACCACCAGCGCCAGAGATTCACACGCCGCCACCAGCAAAGCGGCGCCGGCGAGGCGGGCGCAGTCTTCCTGCAGGTCGTCCGCGCCATGCCGCAGCCCCACCGCCAAGGTCAGCAGAATGGCGCCGGCAATGGTGGCGGCAAAAGTGCCGATGCGCAGCCAGCGTTGCCCAGACGTCAACGGCACGAACAGAAACACATTGGCGTGCGCCGTCACCACCGCGGCAGCGGTCAGCCCGGTGAACAAGGCTTTGGCGTCGCCGGCTTCGGTCCAGATGTGGGTGATCGCCATCGCCGCTGCGATCGCTCCGGCCGCCAACCCCAGCCAGCGCCACCAGCGCGGCGGCGTGGTTCCCAATCCCACCAGTGTCAGACTGGCGCACAAGCCGTAACCGCCCACGATCCAGCCGGTGCCCCACCATTCGTCGTGCTCCCAGGTGCGACCGGGCAACCAGCACGCCAGCAGAAACAGCATTTCCATCACCCCGGCAACCAGCAACAGCACGCGACCGGCCCAGCGTCCCACGGGTTGCATCAGCAGTCGCAGCGCGATCACCGCACCCACGCCGGACACCGGCAGGGTCAGTGCGGTGAAGCCCAGAGCCTCATCGCCCAGCGACAGCAGTTCCTCCAGCTCCCAGGTCAACATGACAATCAACACCCACTCCAGCAGGATCAGCGCCAGTGCCGCCAGACCTGCCGGACGACTTTCGTTGCGATCGATCCAGCCTGAGGGGGCGAGCATTAGCGCTGCCGCGACGGCGGTGGCGAAGGCGGTGCCCACCACGCGCCAGATGGTGTCGTAGCTCCCCATCACGATCGCGCCGGCGCCGGTGATGGCGGCGATCGCCAGCGAAGCCAACATCACGCGCAGAATGACTTTTCGCAGCGGCATAAGACAAGACCCTTCCGGAAATGCAGTGGCGAGCCGGAGGGATTATCCGCGATTCTGCGTGGGGGGGAAAGGAGCGTAGGCGGCGCGTGAAGGCATCAACGAGCCCGAAGCGTGAGCGAGGGGCAGCGCGCTGCCTGACGCATGAACACGACGACCACCCCTCGCGTGTGGTGGTTTGGCTTCCTGGCGTCCGAGCGCTGTTGGCGCGCCGGTGGAATGAAACGACGCCCGGCGCGTAGCCCGTCGCTCACGCTTCCGGCTCGTCAAGCCAGAACGCCCAACGAGCCCGAAGCGTCAGCGAGGGGCAGGGCGCTGCCTGACGCTCGAACACGACGACCACCCCTCGCGTGTGGTGGTTTGGCTTTCTGGCGTCCGGGCGCTGTTGGCGCGCCGGTGGAATGAAACGACGCTGGGCGCGTAGCCCGTCGCTCACGCTTCCGGCTCGTTCATTCCCACACGCAGTCGCATGGCAAGACCAGCGTGCTTACTGCTGCCAGGGTTTGATCTGCACATCCCAGCCGCTGCCGGGGGCGGGGGTGGAGGTGTCCAGCTCGCGGGGGTCGATCGGCTCGTTGACCTTGGCGTCGGTGAGCGTGTAGGTCAGCTCGTCTCCGGATTCATTGTCCAACGCCATGCAGCGCACCGGCAGCAGCGTGTTGCGGTCGTACCACACATGAATCTGCGACAGCTTGAGGCCCGAGTTGGGGCGCGGCGTGAGCACCAGGCGGAAGCTGTTTTCCGGAGCCTGCGCGCCGGGCTCGGCATAGGCGACGGCAAAGCGCTGGAGCACTTCCTGCCGGTTGGGCCGCAGCGGGATGGGGAACTTGCTGCGTTCGAGCGACAGCGGGTCTTCCGCCAGCGCCGGGTCCGCGATCTGGCGTTTGATGAACTGCTTGCGGTCGTTGAGTCTTTCGACCAGCCACTGGCCATCGAACACCCACTGGCGGTCCTCGGGTTTGAGCTTGTTGTTGATGACCACACTCTGGAAGTGGATGCCGAAGCGCACCGGCTTGCCGTGGACGTAATGCACGCTGCCGAAGCGGCGTTGCTCATCGCCCTGCAGCCCTTGCACCTGATCGAGCCGCAGCTTCGCCTGATAGGTGGTGATGGTGGAGGACTGCCGTTCGATGGCGTCGAGGATGGCGATGATGCGCGGGTCGGTGGGCGTCGCGTCCGCAGGCGCCGGGGCAGCGCCGTTGCCGGGGGTTCCGGGGGCACCTCCGGGGGCACTTCCGGGGGCGGGGGTTTGGGCTTGGACGGTGGGGGGCAACCAGGTCAGGGCAGCCGCGACGAGCATAGTGAATAAGCTGGAGCGTTTCATCGCTTTATCGTACCGCTGAGGGGGGATGATGTTGCGAAAGCTGCAAGGGTCGCAGCAGGGGGGGGGCGGGCTCAGTCGTACCGGAAGACGCCCTTGCGCCAGGCATAGGCGAACGCGAGCACGGTGGTGAAGACGAAAAAGAGCATGCGGCCCAGGAACAGGGGGCCCAGCGGGCTGCCGTCCGCCAGTGAGGGGAAGACGGTTGCCCAGGGCAGGAGGAAGACGATTTCGACGTCGAGGACGAGGAAGGTCATGGCGACGATGTAGAAGCGGACATTGAACCGCCGCCGCGCCGAGCCGATGGGGTTCATGCCCGACTCGTAGACCATGCCTTTGACTTTGCCGTCGCGGTTGGGCCCCAGCAGGACGGTGAGGACCAGGTTCGCCAGGCCGAAGACGAGCGCCATGGCGATGAGAACGCCCAGCGGGGCGTAATGGCCAAAGGCCTGAGCGAGCAGGGGCGTGGTCCAGGGGATGGAGGGGAAACCGCTGAGCATGGGGCATAGTGTAATGCTGCGCCGGACGGCGGCAACTGGCGGGCTCCAGGCGGGGTCCTGGTTCATGCAGGTCCGGGAAGCGTCAGCAATCGCACTCGAAATCGCCGAGGGCGCTGGACAAACCGCGCGGCATCGTTTTGAATACGCCTATCCGCAGTTGTACGCTGGCATGCCCACCCCGGAAGGACACCGATGAGCTGGTTGTTGTTCGCGCAAGCGCCTGCCCCGCAGCCTGAGCTGCCGGCCGAGGAGCGCCCCGCTCCGCGCGCGGATGCGAATGAGGTCCTGCTGGGCATGCTGCCCTGGGCGATCAGCTTCCTGCTCCACGCAGGCCTGGTGCTGCTGACCATCTTCATTGCCTGGACCGTGCAGAAAGCGGTGGAGGAAGAAGAAGTCATCATTCCCATCGCCCGGCTCAGCGCCACCCCCGGCGCCCCGCTGACCATGACCAAAAGCAAGTCGCTGACCAAGAGCACCACCGCCGTCAGCCGCCGCTCCCTCACCGCCCGCGCCGCCAGCCAGGCGACCTCCGCCCTGGCGAGCAAGGTCAGCGAGCAGTCGCTCTCCATCAGCGCCACCATGGAAGCCTCGCGCTCCAATCCCTTTGACGCGGGCATCAACAGCGGCAGCGGCCTGCAGGCGCGGTTCTTCGGCACCGGCGGCAACGCCAAGAAAATCGCCTACCTCGTCGACGCCTCCGGCTCGCTGATCGACACCCTCCCCTTCGTCATCCTCGAACTCAAACGCTCCATCGGCGAACTGAGCGAACGCCAGAGCTTCGTGGTCATCTTCTTCCAGGGCGAGGAAGCCATCGAAGCCCCCCCGCGCAACTGGAAACGCGCCAGTGCCGCCAACAAGCAGAAGCTCTTCGAATGGCTCGACTCGGGCGCGGTCGTCCCCATGGGGCTGTCCAACCCGGTCAAAGCCATGCAGATCGCCCTGCATTACGAACCCCAGCTCATGTTCCTCCTCTCGGACAACATCACCGGCGAAGGCCGCTACGAAGTCGACCAGGCCCGGCTGCTGGCGGATGTCAAAAGCGCCAACCGCGGCGGGACCAAAATCAACACCATCCAGTTTCTCTACATGGATAAACTCGTCCAGTATGGCCTGGAACCGACGCTCAAAATGATCTCCGACGAAACCGGCGGCGAGTACAAATTCCTCGACGGCCGCTACCTGGGCATCCGCTGATGAAACCGCAACCGCATAACCCGCTTGCCGTGCTGCGCCAGTCGCTCCGTCGTGGAGGACGCCGGCTGTTGCTGGCCGCGCTGCTGCTGGCTGCACCGGTCGCCGTCGCCCGCGCCGATGACCTGAAAATCAACGGCCTGTGGTACAACGACGTCCAGGTCCTCGACATCACCGCCGGCAAGATTTACTACAACACCCGCACCGGCGAAGAACGCAGCAACGACCTGGCGTCCCTGGGCGGCATGAAGCTGACCACCTATCCCGAGGTCGAACAGTTCTTCACCGCCATCGAGGGCAAGGACGACAAAGCTGCCCTTGCTGCCGTCAGCAAGCTGCAAACCAAAGCCCGGGAAAAGTGGCTCCAGCACTGGGCGCTGGCGTACAAGGCGATCATGCTCGACCGCACCGGCGACCCCGTCCGCGCGGTGCAGGCGTACCTGCAGGCGGTCGAGCAGAAAGTGGACCCCGCGCTGCTCGCGGCCGCGCCCATGCAGAGCCTGCCGCAAGCCAGTGATGGCCAGAAGCGCGACCTGGCGGATCGGTTGGAAAAAGCCTTGAAACGCGCGGACGGCGTGGCAGCGACCAACATCAAGAAGATGCTCGAACTGGTGCAGGTGGCTGCCCCCGAGGCCGCTGCGCCGGCAACCGCCGGCAGCGCCGCGGCTGCTGGTGGAGAAACCGCCGCCGCCACGCCCGGCAACGCCAGCGAACCGACGACCACGCCTTCCGCCGCCCCCGCCATGCTGGCGAACCTCGCGGGCGTCGGTGCGCCGCAGGTCGGCGAAGCGCTCCAGTCCGTCGTGCCCATCAGTCGGCAGGTCGACCCGCGCGATCCGATCAACCTCGCCATCGCCGCCGGCAAGTTCGATGAAGCCAACACCCAGGTCGACCGCATGCTCGCGGGCAAGACCCAGAAGCTCTCGGAAAACATGTACCAGAAGGGACTGGTGCTGATGTACCAGGCCCAGGCCAAGGGCAACGATCCCAGGCAACTCAAGGATGCCGCCCTGATGTTCATGCGGGTGGCGATCTACTTTTCCCGCAGCGCGTTCGCCGGCCCGGCGCTGCTGGAAGCGGGGTACATCCACCAGCAGTTGGGCATGGACGACGAAGCGCTCAAGCTGCTGGACAAAGCGGAAAATATGCTGGACGAGGAACTGGAACCGGAACTCTGGCAACGGCTGCACAAACTCAAAGCCGGCTGACCGATGCCCTGGCTGCGGCGTTGCGGCTCAGCGAGGCGCTGGAAGGAGAGCATGCACATGAACAAGACATACAACCGCCTGGGACGTTGGTGCGTCGGCGTGACGCTGGCGCTGCTGTGGGTGCTGCCGCTGGTCGCCCTGGCGCAGGATGACGCCGGCGCCGCCGCTGCCCCCGCTGCGGAGGCCGGCGGAGGCGCCGCCGACACCGCCACCAGCTGGGCGCAGGCGTTTCTGTGGTCCGAAGACCCCATCGGTCTGGCGATCATCTGGATCCTGCTGCTGATGTCCGCCATCAGCATCGGCTTCTCGCTCAAGCTCTTCCTGACCTATCGCAAGAGCAATCTCGTGCCCGACGACACCGCCCAGCAGGTCGAAGCGCTGCTCAACGAAAAGCGCTACCGCGAAGCCATCGAGTACGCCGACGCCGACACCAGCTATCTCGGTCGGCTGATCAGTGCCGCGCTGGCGGAAGCCGCCGCCGGGTTCGGCGCCATGGAGCGCGCGGTGGAGGAAGAAGCCGACAGCCAGACCGCCCGCATGCTGCGCCCGATCGAGTACCTCAACGTGCTGGGCAACATCGGCCCGATGCTCGGTTTGTTCGGCACGGTGTACGGCATGATCCTCGCCTTCCAGCAGCTCGTCGCCGCCGGCGGCAAACCCGACCCCGCCGAACTCGCCGCCGGTATTTCCACCGCGCTGGTCACCACCTTCTGGGGCCTGATCGTCGCCATTCCCGCCTTGGCGGTGTACGCCATGATCCGCAACAAGATCGACGCCCTGACCAGCGAAGGGCTGCAAATGGCCGAGGAACTCATCCGCCCGTTCCGTCCCGGCGCCGCCCGCAAGCCCGCCGCCAAGCCGGCCGCCAAACCCGCCGGCGAAGCGCCCTCGGCGTAAGTGAACTGGAAATGCGAAGAATCACCCCCGAGGCACAGAGAACACAGAGGGGTAAGCTGAGAAGCAACTCGGGATGCCCATCACCCCACGCTTCATTTTCCGACTTTTCTCTGTGCCCTCTGTGCCTCGGTGGTGAAGAATGCTGAGATTGCAATCCTGAGCGGGTTCATCCCCGCGTCGTTTACCAAGTGCCGGTCCTGATCGTCTGTGAGCCTGAGCATGTCCAAGATTTTCAAACGCGGACCCGCCTCGGCGGAAATGAACATGACGCCGCTCATCGACGTCACGTTCCAGCTCATCATTTTCTTCATGCTGGTCAACAACATCATCTCCACCGAAAACGTGGAAATGGTCATCCCCGACCTCGAACAACCCAAAACCCGCGCCCTGGGCGAGATTGAAAAAGTCACCGTCAACGTCGCCCCCATGCCCTACGTCCGCCAGGACCGCATGTCCGGCAACCCGCTGAATTTCCCCGGCGAGGCGGCGTATGTGCAGATCGGCATGGACCAGTATCCGCCCAATGAGCTCGACACCCTCGTCGCCCAGCTCAAGGACGTCAAAGCCCGCAATCCCAAGGTGGAAGTGCTGCTGCGCGCCGACGCGGCGCTCAACTATCAGGCGATGCAGCCGATCATGGACGCCATCAATGCCGCGGGCATTGCCACGGTCAACCTGGTGGCGGTGATTCCCGAAGATGATGAAGCCGCGGCCGCCAACGCCCGGGAAGCCGATGCCGCCGCCGCTGCTGCGGGCAATGCGGGGGGCCTGCCATGAGCCAGACGCCCCCAGCCGCGAATGCCGCCGCCGATGCTTTGGCGGGTGGGATGGACGAGACAGTCCATCACGTTTCGCCGCGCTCCCGGCGCGAGGTCGGCTCGTCCAAGATGCAGCCGAATCTGTCGTCGATGATCGACGTCATTTTCCAGTTGCTGATTTACTTCGTGGTCACCGCCAACTTCGCCGTCGGCGAAGGCGTCATCACCGCCAAGCTGCCCCAGGCCGATGAAGGCGCCGCCGCGACCGCCGCCCCGCCCGAGAAACCGCTGAACATCCTGATCAGCTCGGCGGGCACCTACCAGTACAACATCGCCATTGAAGGCATGGGCCAGGCGCCGCGCAACTTCACCGAACTGGCGCGGCTGCTTGAAAGCCTGCAACTGAATCCCGCCAACCCCAACGGCTCCTACAAGGACGACAACCCGATCCTGATCAAACCCGACGGTCAGGTGCGCTGGCAGCATGTGGTCAACGCCTTCAATGCGGCGGTCAAGGCGCGCTACCGCAACGTCAGCTTCGCCAAGCCCACGCAGTAACCCCGGCCGCGCGGGCATCCCTGTTTCTCCTGAGGCTTCCGACACGTTGAGACCATCAGCATGAAGCGATTCCGGCCGACTTTGCCGCTGCTCCTTCTGACTCTGCTGCTGCCGGCACTGCCGGCGCGGGCGCAGATGTCCCAGCTCGACCCCGGCCAGCTCATCGAGGGCTTGCGCGCCGAGGGCCTGCGCGAACTGCTCAAGCATTACGTCGAGTCGCAGACCTTCGACGACCCGACCGTGCGCCCGCAGGTGATGGCGAGCATGCTGATGCTCGACTACGCCCAGTTGCGCCAGGAGGGCCAGGCCGAGGCGGCGCTGGAAGCGTTTCAGAAAGCCCTGGAACAGACCCGCGGGCTGATCAAAGACCACTACGGCCATGAGCAGCGCCCCATCTGGCAGACCCAGCTCGCCGAGATGCTGCTGTTTGATTACCTCGAAGCGGCGCGGATGAATGCCGGGCAGTTTTACGAATTCGGCGTCCCCACCAGGGTGCAGGAAGAAGCCTTCGAGTCTGCCGCGGTGGAAGCCCTGGAGCTGAGCGAAGACGCCGACGTGCGCTTTTTCCAGTTGCAGACGGAGTTGCCCAAGCAGGCGGATCACGTGGACAAGCGGGTGAACACCGGGCTGTGGGGCCGGATGATTCGCGAGTACTACCAGACCCGCACGCGCTACGTGCTGGGCCTGGCGTCGTTGTACGTTGACCTCCTGCCGGGCACGCATGCTTACTACCAGAAGTTGGGGCAGAACCCGCGCATCGTCCGGCAGAAGAAGGATGCCGCCGGCGAACGCGTGCGCCTGCTCGCCAGCGCGTCCGAAGCGCTCCAACCGCTGGCGGATGACGCCAATGATGAATGGTCGATCCGCACGCGTTGTCAGGCGCTGCGGGCGCGGGTGCTGATCGCCCAGAAGCAGTATGCCCCCGCGCAGGATTACATCGAAGCGGTCAAGAAGGTGGGCCAGCAGGATATGGTCGATCTGACCAATCGGCTGGCGGAAGCGTACAACGCGGATCTGCAGAACAAGCTCAGTGCCGCGCTGGCGCTGCTGGATGAAGTGGTCAAACATCCGTTGGTGAGTCAGAACCTGCTCGCCCGGCTGATGGTGGTCGACGCCCGGCATCGCATCCTGCTCCGCAACGCCCAGAGCAAGCCCGACGCCGAGCGCGCCCTGGCGGTGACGCAGGCGTATCAGCCTTACCTCGACCTGCTCAACGACGACAGCCTCGGCGAAAGCGCCGAGCCGCTGCGCAACTATGTGCATCAGCGCTGGGTCGATCGCATCGCCCCGGGCGCGAACCTGGCGAACGTGCCGGCGGTGGTGGTGGCGGCGATGGGCCAGACCCTGCGCGTCGAAGGGCAGAACCGCATGCTCGACGCGGGCGATGAAGCCGCGATCGCCCAGGCCAAGGAGAAGCTCCAGCGGGCGGCGAAGCTCAATGCCGACCTGCTGCAGCGCACGGACCTGACCCCCGGCGTGCGGGCCGAGGCGTTGTTCAACCAGGGCATGGCGCTCTATTTCCAGGACACCAGCGATTTCACCCAGATCGCCCAAGCCGCCGGCGTGCTGACCGATCTGGGGGACCAGTTTCCCGACCAGAAGCTCGCCGAGCAGGGCATCAGTTATGCCGCGGAAATGCTGCATCAGCTGCACGTCAACCGCGCCAGCGTGACCAACCTCAACGAACTGTACGAACGCTGCGTCAAGGTGCTGCTGGCGAAGTACCCCACGCTGGAAGCGACCGACAACGAGCGGTTTTATTACGCCAGCAAACTGCTGATTCCCGCCCAGCGCTGGGCGGACGCCCAGGCGGTGCTCGCCAGCGTGCCCCAGGCGCATCTGACCTATTTCACCGCCCAGCGCGAGCGGCTGTACTGTCTGGTTGAGCTCAGCAAGACCGAGCCGGCGCGGGTCGACGCGCTGCGCGAGCTGGCGGAACAGATCATCCGCGAAAGCGGCCACGCGCTGCCGGTGGCGGATGCGGACGTCGCCCCTTTCATCCGCAACGCGCAGGGTCACGCCCGGCTGGTGCTCGCCCAGCTGGCTTCCGATGCCGACCAGGTGGACGTGGCGCTCAACCACCTGAACAACTTTGAAAGCGATTACGCCAGCGATCAGGAATTGCTCCGGCTGGGCCTGGGGCGGCGCATTCTGCTGCTGGCGCGGGCGCAGCGGTACGACGAAGCCGCCAAAGCCGCGGCCGGCATGATGCAGAGCTTCCCGGATGATGCCGCCCCGGTGGTGGATCAGGTGCTCACCGCGCTGGACCAGCAGGCGACCGACCTGCGCCGGCAGGCGGCCGACGAACTGGTGCAGCGGCGCAAGGACGCCATGCTCGGTCAAGCCAAGGGCATGAGCGAAACCGCCACCAAGCTGGCGCAACTGCTGGTGGACTGGGCCAGCGCGCCCGGCCGCGGCTTTTCCGCCGAGGACATGGTTCCCTTCAAGCTCATCCTCGCCAAATCGCTGCGGACCAGCGGCGATGCCGCCAAGGCGCTGGTGATCGTCAAGCCGCTGTTTGAGCAGTTCGACACCGACGCGGACGTGATCCTGGAATATGCCGAGGCGCTCTTTGCCGTCGGCGGCGACGCCAATCTCAATCAGGCGGCGGAACTGTTCAAGACCATCATTGCCGGGCTGCCCCCCGACGAAAGCGGCGTGTACCCCCGGCCGTACTGGAACGCCTGGATGCGCTACTTCCAGATCTGTGAAAAACTCAACCTCTTCACCGATGTCATCGGCCCCCGCATCCGCAGCCTCGAAGCCACCGATCCCAACTTCGGCGGCGAACCCTTCACCACCGAACTGCGCCGGCTGAAAAACAAGTACTCCCGCTGATCCCCCCCCGGAAGTTTCCCCGGAAGTTCCCCGGAAAGTTCCCCCGCATGTTCCCCCGGATGTTTTCCCGCGCGCAGCGCCCATCGTCTTGACGAGCCGGAAGCGTCAGCGACGGGCTACGCGCACAGCATTCAATGGTTTTGTGGTTCACCCTGCGCCCACCTGCATCCCCGCGCGGAGCTCGTCGCTCACGCTACCGGCTCGTTGCAGCCACACAACAGCTACGCCAGCAGGCGTCCGATCACGCCGTCCGCCACGAACAGGCCCTGTTCCGTCAGACGCAGGTGGTCATCCGCCCACAGCAGCAGGTTCTGCGCGACCAGCAGTTCAATCTCCCCCCAGCGTGCGTCGGTAGGCGGCAGCAGTTCACGCAGCCACGCGCGTGGCGCGCCCTGCCGCAGCCGCAGCGCCAGCATCAGCGCTTCGCCGGCGCGGGCGGGGGCGTCCAGATGCTCCACATCCTGCACCGGAGGCCAGCCAGCGTTGTCAAGGTACTGGCCCAGATGGGGGACATTCTTCCAGCGCCACCCGGCGACATGACTGGCGGCCGAGGGCCCCGCGCCCAGCCAGTTCTCGTTGCGCCAGTACAGCAGATTGTGCTGGCACGCCCGGCCCGGCCGCGCCCAGTTGCTCACTTCGTAATGCTCGAAGCCCGCCGCCGCCAAGCGTTCCATCACCCGGGCGTACATGGCGCGTTCCACTTCCTCGTCGATGGGCATGAACTGCCCGAGCTTCAGCCGCTGCGTCATCGCGGTGTTCGGCTCATAGGTCAGGCCGTAGCAACTGACATGCGTGGGCGCCAGCGCCAGTGCTGCCTCCAGATCACGGTCGAGCAATTCCAGCGTCTGGTCGGGAATAGCAAAGATCAGATCGAGATTGAAATTGTCGAACCCCGCCTGCCGCGCCAACGCGACGGCCTGCGCCACCCGCGCCGGCTCATGCCAGCGCTCCAGCGTTTTGAGCAGAGCGGGATCGAAGCTCTGCGCCCCCAGACTCAGGCGGTTGACCCCGCCGGCGCGCAGCGTGTCGAGCAGTTCGGCGGTGAGCGTTTCCGGATTGGCTTCCACGGTGAACTCGACCAGCGCGTCCAGGTCGAGCGCGGCATGCAAAGTGGTCAGCAGACGGCGCCACAACTCCGGGGGCAGCAGCGTGGGCGTGCCGCCGCCGACGAAGATGGTGCGCGGGCGTGCTCGCTGGCGCAGGGTATGACTGAGCAGGTGAATTTCCTGCTGCAAACGGGTCAGGAAGGCTTCCTGGCGATCAGGCCCATGGGGCGATTGCACCAGGCTGTAGAAGTCGCAGTAGTGACATTTGTGAAAGCAAAACGGAATGTGGAGATAAAATCCCGCAATCGGCTGCGCTGGCTGGGCTTGCATGTCTTGAAGCGGGTGGATGGGCCGGATAGACTGCGCGGTGGTCTGGGCGTGCCCCGCAGCGGCGGAGAACAACGGCAGGCGGGACTCATTTCGCTCGGGCGAAGGTTGCATCATGGAAGTATCGCTGGTGATGTTCAAGGCTGACGGCTCCGCACGGGAGTTTGTGCTGGAGCACAGTCGCACCATCATCGGGCGCAAGAATACCTGCGACCTGCGGATTCCGCTTAACGCCGTCTCCCGGCAGCATTGCGAACTGCGGGCGACGGAGCGCAAGCTGGTCATCCGCGACCTGGGTTCTTCCAACGGCACGTTCCACAACGGCCAGCGGGTGCAGGAGGCCCAACTCAAGGCGGGTGATCGGTTGCAGATCGGGCCGGTGGTCTTCACGGTGGTGATCGACGGCGAGCCGTCGAATCTCGATCCGTCCGCCACGCTGCTCGAATCGGCGCGCGAAGTGGATCGCCATGTCGCCGGCGAAGATTCGCAACAACCCTCCGCGGCGCCGCGGCCCACGACGGCGCCGGAGCGCCCCGCAGCCCCGGCACCACCGCGTCCGACCGCAGCCGCTGCCGCGCCCACTCCCGCGCCGGAACAGGTTGATGACCTGGCGGAACTGGCGACCCCGGACATCGACCCGCTGGCGGAACTCGAAGCGCTCGATGTGCCGGGCATGACCGATTCCTCCGCCGACGCGGTGGACCTGCTCAACGAACTGGAGCCCAAGACCGAAGCCGGCGTGGATGACGATCTCGACGCGCTCGCCAGCGCTTTTGAGTCGCCCGCGCCGACCTCGCCCGCCCGCGCGACGCCGCAACCGCAGCCCAAGTCGGCGCCGGAACCGGAGCCCACGCCGGAGCCCGTCGCGGACGCCGCCGCGGAATCCGCCTTTGAGTTGCTGCCCGACGAAGCGGAGCCGACGGTTCCCACCGCGCCCGAGTTGGCGTTGGAGGCGGAGGAAGCGCCGCTGCTGGAGGAAGCCGGGGATGCCGCAGCGTCCGACGCCAGCGACGACACCTCCACGCGCCCGCACGATCTGTCCGCTGCCGTGAGTGAAGACGACGACGACCTGGACGAAGAATTCGTCGCGACGCTGGATGACGATGATGAGAACGACGACCTGGAAGAACTGTCCGACGAACTGACGGAGGAGCAGGCTGATGCGGTTGCCGCGCCGGGAACGCCTCAGGCGGTTGAGCCGTTCGCCTCGTTGGACGTGACCGCCGACGAGGCGCCGGAAGCGGAAGACCCGCTGGCGGAACTGGATCGGTTGGCGCTCGAGCCGATGTCGGACGACGCGGCGGACGAGCCCGCCGCCCCGCAGCGTGCCGTCGAGCCAGAGCCAGAGTTGGAGCCGGAACCGGAACCGGTGGCAGAATCCGCGCCGTTGCTGTCCACTGAGGCCGACGCCGACGCCGACGATCCGCTGGCGGCTTTGGAAGCCCAGGTGCAGCACGAGGCGGCGCCCGCCGATGCCGATGATCCGCTGGCGGCGTTGGCGGCAGCAGTGGATGACGGCGAAGCGGAGGAGATCGACCCCATCTCCGCGCTCGAAGCCCTTGCCGCCAACGACGACACCGCCGCTGAAGGCCAGCCGCCGCCGAAACGGCGCTGAGCAGCGGCGCCGCAACCCGCTCATTTCACCGTTTGATGCATTGACGCCCCGGAGCGGGCGTCCGCTTATTCGCTGACCAACTGGCCTTCACGGTAGCGCAGGGTGATCGGCGTCTGGCCCTGGAGGAAGGCGGTGAGGAATTCCCCGAGCACTTCGCCGCGCCAGCCGCGCATGACCGGGTGGGCTTCGAGCGACTGGCCCTGGCAGAAGTCATAGCGCAGCCGGATGATTTCACCGCGGGTGGTCAGCAGCGCCGGGTCGATGCCGCGGCCGTGGCAGTAGGCGCCCACGGCCGCCCACAGCGCGTCGGCATGATTGCGCTGCTGGGCTTTCTCATCGAACGAGTCCTGCACCGGCAGATCGGCCGGCGGCTGCGCCAGGGCGTCGGCCATCAGGTCCAGCAGCATCTGCCCATGCCGCTGCACCACCGGGCGCGGCAGATGCCGAAACCGCCCGAACTCCGCACTGCTGCGCGGCGGTCGTCGCGCCATCCCCAGCAACAACTCATCCTTAAGCAACGAACGCGGCGGCAAATCGGCGTCGCGGGCGGCGGCGTCACGCCATTCGCTCAGCGCCAACAGCACCGCCAGCTCCTTGCGGCTGAGCTTCAAATTGCCCGCGATGCGCAGCGCCTGCTCGCGCGGGGTCAGCCGAAAGTTGGCGGCGTCATACGCTTCATTGCACGCGGCGAGCGCCCACGCGGTGCTGCCGCTCTGTTCCAGCGCTTCGCTGAGCCGATGGTGAATCAACGGCAAGTAGCGCACGTCGTCGGCGGCATAACGCTGATGCGTCGCCGAGAGCGGCCGATGCTCCCAGTTGGTGAACGTCAACCCCTTGCCCAGGTTCACCCCGGCATACGCCTGCACCAGATGCAGCAGCGAAACGGGATACGGCTGACCCGCAAATCCCGCGGCTATCTGCACGTCAAACACGTTCGCGGCCGGCAGCCCCAGATGCCGGGTCACCGGCTCCACGTCCTGCGCCCCGGCATGCACCAGCGTCAGCACCTGCGGGTCGGCAATCATCCGCCATAGCGGAGTCAGGTCTTCGACCGTCAGCGGATCCACCAGCGCCAAGTCGCTGCTGGTGGCGAGCTGCACCAGACACAGCCGCGGGTGATAGCTGCTTTCGCCGATGAACTCCGTGTCGTAGGCAATCGCGCCGGCGTCACGGGCGCTGTCGAGCCAGTCGATGAGCTGAGCGGTGGTGGTCAACCAGACCGGTTCCTGGCGGGGAATCAGCGGATGGTCGGGCGTGGGCGCGTGCTGCGTGGGATTGAGCAGCGCCTCGGCGTGGGCGCGAGCGCGGCGGGACGGGCGGCCACGCCGGCGGCGGGATGGTTTGGTCGTTTTATCCATGCGTGCTGCGGCAACCTTCAATCTCCCCGGAGCGGCTGGGGCAGTGTATCGCAGGCGCGGGCGGTTTGTCATACCTCGGAAAAACGCCGGCGCGCAGGGTTCGGGGAAACTCGCCGACCAAGGCAGCGCTGCAGCAGGCCGGGCGGGAAAAGAAAGGGGATAAGTACATTATTTTTGACCAGAAATAATGTACTTATCCCCTTTCTTTTCCCTGACGCGCCCATGTCGGTGGATGGGTTCCTCATACAATGACCCGCCTATGGGTTTGCCGCTGGATTGTGCTTATGCTCTGGGTTTGACCCTCACCAGCCCGCTGTGGGGCTGCCGCATGCTGCGCAGCGGCAAGCATCGCACCGACTGGAAAGCCCGCTTCGGTCACCACGGCCTGACCCCGCAGCAGCGCCCGACCCTGCTGCTCCATGCCGTCAGCCTCGGCGAGGTCAACGCCCTGCGCCTGCTGGTCGCCCAGCTCGCCCAGGCGTGCCCCGACTGGCGCTTGGTCATCAGCAGCACCACCGACACCGGCTACGCCCGCGCCCGTGAGTGTTTCACCCCCGCCCACGACGTCGTGCGCTTCCCCTACGACTTCACCCGCGCGATGTCCCGCCTGCTCGACGGCGTGCGCCCACACCTGGTTGCCCTCGCCGAGCTGGAAGTCTGGCCCAACTGCCTGCAGCTCTGCACGCAGCGCGGCATCCCGGTCTGCGTCGTCAACGGCCGACTGAGCGAACGCAGCTTCCGCGGCTACCGCCGCTTTCGCCCGTTCATCGCCCCCATGTTTCGCCAGCTCACGCAGGTGGCGGCCCAAAGCCCCGCCATCGCCGAGCGCTTCATCGCGCTGGGCGTGCCCGGCGAGCGGGTGCAGATGCTCGACAACATGAAATGGGACACCGCGCAGGTGGCGGATCACGTCGACGGCGCCGAGCAACTCGCCAGCGAGCTGGGTTTGGATCGCAGCAAGCCGATCATCGTCGCCGGCTCCACGGGGCCCGGTGAGGAAGCGCTCCTGCTGGAAACCTGTCCGCGGGACGTGCAGCTCGTGCTGGTGCCGCGCAAGCCCGAGCGTTTCGCCGAGGTGGCGGCACTCGATCCCGCGCTGCATCGGCGCACGGCCGGGAAACCCGCGCCCGCCGGGACCACGCGCTTTCTGCTCGACACCATGGGCGAGCTGCGCAAGGCGTACGCCCTGGCGGATGTGGTGATCGTCGGCCGCAGCTTCCTGGGGCTGTATGGCTCGGACATGCTCGAGCCGATCGCGCTGGGCAAGCCGACGCTGATTGGTCCCCATTACAGCGATTTCGCCTTCGCCATGGATGCGCTGTTGCCAGGGGACGGCATCCGCGTGACCACAGAGCCCGGTCCCGCCGCGGCGGCGCTGCTGGCGGATCGTCCCGGCGCCGCCCAACTGGCACAGCGCGGCCGGGCCGTTATCCTGTCCCGCCAGGGAGCCACAGCCCGGCACGTCGCCCTGCTGCAACAGCTCATGCCGCCCATGAAACCCGACGAATAACACCGCTATCAACCGACACATTTGGCCCCCGGCGACTCGCCGAGGGCTAAGTGAAAGATCACCGAAAAGCGTTTCCCATGCCTGCTACGCAACTGCGTCAAAATGTCCTGCCCCACGTGCAGCGCATCGTCGTCAAACTGGGCACCCAACTGCTCACCAATGGCCAGCGCGAGCTGGACAGCGCCTACCTCGCGGACTTCGCCCGGCAGGTGGTGGAAGTGCAGAAGCTGGGCAAACAGGTCACGCTCGTCAGCAGCGGCGCGATCGGCGCCGGCCGCGGCGAACTCAACCTCGACCGCAAACCCAGCGATGTCGCCCAGCAGCAGGCGGTGGCGGCCGTCGGCCAGCGCAAGCTGATGACCTGTTACCACGAAGCGTTCAAGCCGCATGGCGTGGAGGTGGCGCAGCTCCTGGTCACCCGCAGCGACTTTGACGATCGGCTGCGCTTCCTCAACTTCCGCAACTGCATCAATGCGGTGCACGACTACGGCTGCATGCCGATCATCAACGAAAACGACAGCGTGGCGGTCGAGGAAATCCGCTTTGGCGACAACGACATGCTGGCGGCGCTGGTGAGCAATGCCCTCCGCGCCGATCTGCTGGTGGTGCTGTCGGTGGTGGATGGCTTGCTCGATGGCGCGGGCCAGCGGGTGGATCTGGTGGAGGACATGACCGCGGCGCAGGGGCTGACCAAAGCCACGCGCTCGAGCCTGGGCACCGGCGGCATGAGCACCAAGCTGCAGGCGGCGGGCATGGTGGCGGAAGCGGGGGAGGTGGCGGTGATCGCCAACGGGCGGGAGCGCAATGTGCTGCCGCGCCTGCTTGCCGGGGAGCCGGTGGGCACGGTCTTCGCGCCGGCGCCGCGCAAGCTCGACAGTCGAAAGCGTTGGATCGGCCTGACCCGTCGCCCCGCCGGCACGGTGCGCGTGGATGACGGGGCCGCCAAGGCGCTGCGGCAAGGCGGCAAAAGCCTGCTTGCCATCGGCATCACGCAGGTGACTGGCAGCTTCGAGCGCGGCGACGTGCTGGCGGTGCATGACGCCAACGATCAGGAAATCGCCCGGGGCCTGAGCAACTACAACGCCGTCGAGCTGGCGCTGATCCAGGGCAAACGCTCCACGCAGTTCGCCAAACTGCTGGGGCATGAATCATTCGCCGAGGTCATCCACTGTGACAATCTGGTGGTGACCGGGGCGCGGCGAGGGTAGACGGCACGCCTCTCAGGCCATCCAGCGCAGCGTGTTTGCGATGGGATGAACGAAGCTGATATTCTGCACCAGGACTGGACCGGGGGAGTTGTTCCCTCTCCCGCGCAGCCAGGCTGAACCGGGAGACTGCTGTGCATACCCATGATGTCACGCTGTCGGTAGATGAAGCCCCGCGCCCGCGCCCGGAAACGCTTGAGCGCATGCAGGCAATCGTCAAGGATGGGTCCATCGTGCTGCTGGTCATGGCCTTGTCCTTGCCCATGCCGATTCTCGGGCCAGCGCTGATCATCGGCTGCGCGATTCGGCTGTTCAATTGTCGATCGCTGGTGCGCTCCGACGAGGTGTTGGCGCAACTGCTGCGCGAACGGCCCATCACCGACCCGGATGTGCGCCAGTTCCGCAATGCCCGGCGCATCCTGGCGTTTGGCGTCTATGGCTGGGCGGTGTTGCTTCTGGCGGGGCTGGTCCTGGTGGTCATCGCTGCGATGGCGCTCGAAGGGCGTTGAGCGCGGAGCCAGATCCCGTTTGGTGGTGCAGAGGCGAACCGACCCCCGGATTCGCTGTGCTCATCCGCGGCTTGAGGTTTTTGGGGATGTCGCGCTGCTTCAGCGCGATGTGCCATTGAATTCGTGGACGGCTTCGACCATCGCCACGATGTTTTCCACCGGGGTGAGCGCCTGCACATTGTGGATGGCGTTGAACATGAAGCCGCCGCCGGGGCTGAAGATTTCACAGCGTTCGAGCACCTGCTGGCGGACTTGTTCGGGTGAGCCGTAGGGCAGGATGTGCTGGGTGTCGACGCCGCCGCCCCAGAAGGTCAGACGTGCGCCATACTCGGCTTTGAGCTGGCGCGGGTCCATGCCGGTCGCCGAGCATTGCACGGGGTTGAGGATGTCAAAGCCGGCGTCGATGAACGCGCCCAGCAGGGGGCGCACCGCGCCGCAGGAGTGTTTGAAGACTTTCCAGGTGGTGTGCTGGTGAATCCAGTCGGTGATTCGCTGGTAGTAAGGCAGGTAGAGTTCGCGGAAGGATTGCTCGGAGCAGAAGGTGGAGCTTTGCGTGCCGAAGTCGGTGCCGCAGAGGAAGACGATGTCCGGCTCGTTGCCCACGGCGGCAAAGATGCGGGGCAGGTTTTTCAGGGCGATTTCCGTCTGCTGGGCGAAGACCCGATGGATGTAATCGCGGCGGGTCGCCAGGGAGATGTACCACTCTTCCACGTCGCGGATGCCGCGCGGGTGTTTGAGGAAGGGGGCGGGAACGAGGGCGATGTCGCCCAGCGCGGTGCCGGGCAGGGGCATGAGGACCGCCCGGCCGGTGGCTTTGGCGCGTTGCACATTCTGCTGGAGGTAATCGAGGTCGGCGGCATTGACCGGGCCGAATTCCTCGAGGTTGTCCTGCGGGTTGAGGCGGTCGTCGTCGACGGGGGGTTGGCGGATGATGCTGTCGAAGAAGTAGCCGCTGCGGGGCATGTGGCCGCTGGGCGGGGCGTTGCGGTCGCCCTGGGGGAAGATGTAGATGTCGCCATCGCTGCCGGTGGTGGTCTGGAAATCGCGGGAGACCAGGACTTCCTGTTGCCAGGGGGTGCGCCAGGTTTTCCAGTTTTCGTTGGTGAAGCCGAAGATGGTGTTGCGGCCGGGGATGCCTTCGATGCTCAGGCCCAGGGCCTGCTGGAGATCGGATTCGAGGATGCCGAGCATCTGGTAAGGCTCATGCACCTTCACCGGCCGACGTTCCAAACCAAAGTGCTCGCGCAACGCCGCCACGCAGGAGCAGTGCATGCCAGTCACCGGCGTCGCGCCGAAATCCATCGGCACGGCGGGGGGCTGCTGGTGCGCCAGCGTCGCGCGCACATTGGCGCGCAGGGCGGAAAGCGCTGAGTTGGGACGCAGGCTCAGTGACATGAACACCTCCGGACTCAGTTTGACGCAGGGCGTCAGGGTGACTGATCAGATGACGCTATATTAAGTACAAAAATGTCTGTTTACAACATATCTCCCCCGCCGCACGCAAATAAAAACCCCCGCCGAAGCAGGGGTTGAGGGATGGCCAAAGATGCGGTGGGTGTCGATCAGCGCGCCAGCGTGGCGTCCGCGCGAATGCTGGTGTCGGCTTTGACTTCCACCTCGAACTGCACCGGCTTGATGCGTTCGTTTTCATGCACCGCTTCGAGGGTGTACTTCCCGGGCGGGAGGCCCTTGATCTCATAGCGGCCTTCCACGTCGGTGACGGCGAAGAACGGGTTGTCCACCACATGCACCACGCCGGTCATCCAGGCGTGCACATCGCATTTGAGATGCACATTCAGCTCTGTTTTGCTCAGGCTCTTGTTGAGCACCATGCCTTTGACCGGCATGCCGTCGTTGAAGCTGCCATTGGCTTTGCTGCTCATCTTGACGTTGTGCAGGGTCGGATCGCTGTTGAGAATCTGCAGCGGCTGGCCGACCACCACGCCGGTGACATGGGGGCGGTAGAGGCAGCCCAACTGGTCGATGACCGCCGGCTCACTGGGCACGGTTTTGGCGCTGTCGGGCAGGCCGGCTTTGACGTAGACGAACACGTTCTGGAACTGGTTCTGGTCGTTGACCATGAACTCGTTGGACATCGCCTTGCCGCCGGTCTCCTTGTAAAAGCGATCGCAGGTCGGGTCGGCGGTCATGCGGATCGGCCGGGGGCGGGAAGCCTTGCCGTCGAAGCTGATGACGCCGACCACGCGGGTGCCTGCGCCGGCTTCACTGTCGCCCTGGGGCAGCGCGATGGTGGAAGCCTGCGGTTCGGCGACGGCGGCGGCGGCTTTGCGGGCTTCCTCCTCGGCGGAGACGGCCGGGGCGGCGGGGGCGGCAGGAGCGGCGGCGGCCTGCTGGGCTTCGGCTTCACGCTGTTCCTTGACGGCCGGGGGTGGCGTCAGGGCGGTCAGTTCCACCTTCGGTGCTTCGCCCGGTCCCAGGCGGGTGCCGTCGACGTTGTAGGTGAGGTTGCGGGGGCCGATCTGGTAGAGGAAGTTGACCAGCGTGTCTTTCTGCTGAGCGCCGGTGTAGCCGAACAGGGCTTCTTTTTCCTGCCGCATGTCGGGCGGGAAGACCTTGAAGAAGCTGTCGCCGTTGGGCCAGAACTCCTGCATGCGGGTGGCGGGCTGCATCACGCGGGCGTGGTTGAGCCAGCGCAGGACCCAGCGTTGCTGGAGCCGGTCGGCAACCAGGGACAGGTTGGGGGCGCCGGCGGGCGGCAGTTGCGGCGCGATGGAAACCAGCTTCGCGCCACCCTCGGCGTCGCCGTCGTCGCCATAGCCGTCGTCCTCGCCGTAGCCATCGTCTTCCTTCTTTTCATCCTTCTTGGCGGGGGCGTCGCCGTAGGGGTCGTCTTCCTCCGCGGCCGCGGCGCCGCCGGCGTTGCCGATGGGCTGGGTCTTGACCAGCAGGTTGTGCTCAGCCAGGAGATGCTCATCGCCGGCGCGGTGGCATTCACCGGCCATGCAACCCATGAGGGCGAAGAGCTGCTCGCCGCGCACCATGTCGACATCGGTCACCTGCGGCCGCCACTGGTCC
This sequence comes from uncultured Phycisphaeraceae bacterium, assembly GCA_964605235.1. Taxonomy (GTDB): domain Bacteria; phylum Planctomycetota; class Phycisphaerae; order Phycisphaerales; family Phycisphaeraceae; genus CAZSBB01. The sequence continues at coordinate 202,827 of CAZSBB010000001.1, read as the reverse complement.
ACATACGGATAATCCGTCTGGAACGCATCGACGAGGATGCCGATGCCGTCGATCACCTGCTGCCATCTGGTCCGCAGGGCGTCCTTGTCGCTGGTGCGGGCGCTGAGCTGATCGGCGGTGGCGAGGTCCGCCTTGATGGCGAACTGCCGCAGCCGCTGGATGGGCGGGGTGTTGGCTTGATACCAGTCGGCGCGGCGTTCGATGAGGTTCTGTTTTTCCACTTCCGCCGCGGCGATGAACCTGGTCAAACGCTCGGCGTCGGCGTCCCGGCCGGCTTCCCGGGCGGCGGCGGCGCGGGCGGTCAAGTTGGCGATCTCCGCGTCCTTGTCCTTGATCCGCTGGTCGGCGGCGTCAATGATCGTCCGGGCGGCGGCGAGGTCCACGCCCACCGAATCCTGCAGCACCTGGCTGTGGCCGGCAAAGTAATCCACCAGCAGGGTCGCCTGCGCGCCGGTGAGCGGGAAGCTGGGCATCCGCACCTGCAGCCAGGGCCGAATCGGTTCGACGTTCTGCAGGAAGTGATGGAGCCACTGCGGCTGGGTTTTGCTGCCTTGGCCGATCAGTCGCGGCGGCGCCCAGTTGAGGTTGTTGTCGTTGAGCGTGCCGTCAGGGTTGCGCACGCCGAAGTACTGCTGAATGGGAACCTCATTGCCTTCCACATTGTGGCAGCCGTAGCAGTTGTAGACCGTAGCGATCGCCCGGCCGTGCGCCAGCCGGCGCTTGGCGTCGGTGTAGGTGCGCGCCTGCAGGGCGGGGCTGACCAATGCTTCGCGCAGGCTGGTGACATAGGTGACCAGGGCGCGGGCCTGGCGATCATTGACGAAGAACTTGGGCATCTTGAGCTTGTCATACGGCCGCCCGGGGTCGATGCCGCCCGCCAGCGAGCCTTGCAGCGATTCACGTCCACGGTCGAACATGCGCGGATTGTGCAGCTTGTGGTACAGCCAGGAGCGGCGGTCGCCGGGCAGCTCCTCCCACGCGAGCTGACGCTCTTCAATCGCCGGGGCATCGCCTGCGGGCGCGGTGGCGGCGGCTTCATGGGCCTTGCTTTCCGTTCCCGACACGGCGGGCGCCGCGCCGGCGTCATGGCTGATCTGCACGGCATTGGCGGTCAGGCCTTCGTGCTCGACCTTGAACACCGGCAAGGGGCGGTCGTGCTGTTTGTAGAACGCGTGGTCGAAGTAGCCATGGTCGATCTTGTGCGGGTCCTTGGCGCCCCAGCCGTCGAGGTTGGTGCACGCCGAGGGCGCGTTTTCGAACCCGGGGATCAGGTGGCAGCCGTTGCAGCCGTAGTGGCTGATCATCTTCTGGCCCAGGTAGGCGAGCTGCTGCTGCTGGTCCATGTTCTGGCGCACAAAGTCGATCGCCATGTCCGGGGTCATCTGCCCGGCGCTGAGCTGGGCGACGAGTTTGACCAGCATGTCCGAGCCGTCGGTGGAGGTGACGATGGCGTCGAAGTTGCGCGGGGTGTAACCGGGCCGCTCCAGCGCCAACAGGTAGGCCGCCATGTCCAAAGCTTGCTGATCATCCAGCCGGAAGCTGGGCATGATCGTGTAGCTGGAGTAGTGGCTGGGATTCTTGAGCCAGTCGAACAGCCATTGCGTCGCCTGGGCTTCGGTGCGGCCGGCCTTGAGCTTGGTGCCCACGCCCGACAATTCGGGCCCCACCAGGTTGAGCTTGTCCTCCAGGTACTGCTGGACGTACCAGTGCTGCTGGTTGTAGTCCATCGCGGCATAGCGCGCCTTGGCGTGCTCGGCATCGAGGCCCTCGCGCTGCTGCAGGTCGGTGGTGATCCACTGCTCGCCCTGCTCGGCGAGGTTGGTGTGACAGGCGTAGCAACCCAGGGCGGCAAAGAGCGCCTTGCCCTGCTCGGGGTTGCCTTTGCCGTTCTCCGGCAGCGCGGCGGGTTGATAGTCGTCAGCCTTGCCTCCGGAAGTGCCAGTGGCGGTGGGCGGGTTGCTCAGGTAATGGCTCATCGCCGCGACTTCCACCTGCGTGCGCAGGATGTCGGCGGGCGCGGAGTTGTTTTCCAGCATGAAGTAATGCGGCATGCGCGTGGTGGGCCGGAAGCCGCGCGGCGACCAGATCCAGCTCGCCATCATTTCCGTACTCAGCTTTTGGCCCACATGCATCAGGCTCGGGCCGACCTTCTTCACATCCGGGGCGTGGGCGAGGTCTTCCACCGCATGGCAGTTGGCGCAGCCGAGCTGGGCGAAGAGTTGACGACCTTCAAACAGCTTGGGCGCCGCTTCGGGAATGTCGTACACCTCGGTGTGGCACTTGATGCAGCTCGACTCCACGTAGTCGAGGCTGTGCATGGGTTTTTCCCAGTGCATGTAGGTGACGGCGTGCCAGTGGTAGGTCTGCTCCCAGTACTGCGCCTGGGGGATCGCCAGCCGCAGCGTGCCCGGCGCGTCGGCGGGGTGCTGGTAAGCGCCCGCGCCATGAGCGGGATGACGCGGAGCGAAGGGGGCGGGGTTGTGCACGTCGACCAGATTGACGTCGGCGTGGGAGTAACCCTCGTAGCCATGGCCTTCGCCGGGGGCGGAGCCGTGGTCGGCGCCACCGTGTTCGGCAGCACCAGGCGCGGCGGCGACTTCTTCATGCCCGGACGCGTCGGCGGTGTCAGCCTGAGCCGGCGCGGCAGCGCGCTGGCTCTGCCGCACCAGCCGGGCGATCTCCGTGGCGGTGCCCGTCCGTCCTCCCAGCAGCGGGGCGGGCACCGGCATGCCGGTCTGGGCGTCCACCCACAAATCGCGCGGCGTGTGGGCGACGTGGTTGAAGTCCGTCTCCTGACCCGAACCTTCATGGCACACCGTGCAGCCCATGCTCATCATCGGGTGCGTCGAGTCGGTGCTGACGAACAGGTCAATCTTGGGATGCCCCAGCATCACCGGGCTGGCGCTCAGTTCCTTGAGCCCCTCGGCGCGGCGGTGCTCGTTGAGCTGGGCGATCGCCGTGGTGCGGTACAGGTCGGTGAGGTTGCGGAACTCATCATCACCCAGCTGCCGGCGGAGCATTTCCTTGACGTCGGCGACGTAGTAACTCACCAGGCCATACCACTGGGCGCGCGGGGCGTTCTCGGCGCCGACTTCCTCGGTGAGAATGCGTTCGAGCGTTGCGGGCAGCTGGGCGATGCTTGCGATGGGCTGGCGCTGGGCGGCTTCCCGCATTTCGTTGAGCTGCGCCAGCGTCTTTTCGTCCAGCTTTGCCAGCGCCCGGGCGGTGCTGACACCCGCCGCCTGCGCCGCCTGGCGCCAGAAGGTCAGGTTGACCACTGGCTGGGCGTCGGCGATGTCGTCGAGCCGCTGCTTGCCGTATAGCGCCAGTTGCCGCTCGACGAAGGCGGTCAGGTTGCTGCTCTCAAACGCGGGGTTGTCGATGTTGACGTGGCAGGTGTTGCAGCGGTCGATGGTTTCGACCTTGGCGAAAATGAAGTCGGTCTTGATGTCGGGCGCCACGACCTGCCTGACCTTCAGCGAAGGGTTGAACCAGTCGAGCAGGGGCGCGTTGCGGACTTCATCACTGAACTTGGCGGCCAGGCCCTGACTGCCGGGGTTGACGCGCTTGAGCTGTTCTTCCAGGGCGCCAACCGAGCGGTTGAGGTTGGCGATCTGTTTTTGCGCTTCGGTGACCTGGGCGCGCAGCTCGCGGAGCTTGACGGGGTGGTTCGCCAGCGTCAGTTCGTAGCCGGACATCTCGGCGGCGAACTGATCGAATGCCTGCTGAATCGCCGCGAGTTTGTCGCGCTGGGCCTGGGCTTGTTCGCTGTTCTCGCCGAAGGTGAGGATGGCGCGTTCGACCTGCTGCAACTGCGGGCCCAGTTCGCCCTTCTTGACCGCCATGGGCAGCTTGATGCGTTCCTTGCCGGTGGTCGCGTCCGCCAGTTCCTTTTCCAGCTTGGCGATCTGCTCATGGGGCAGCTGGGCTTCCAGTTCGCGGACCTGCATTTTCAGGTCGTCGAGCTGGCGGCGGGTCTCGGCGTCCTGGGCATGCGCCAGGGCGTCCTCGGTCAGCGCGGTCTCCCAGACCTGACCCTGCCGCTGGTAGCCTTGCCAGTCGCGTTTGGAGTCGGCGACGATGAAGATCATCGTCGACAGCGCCAGCACGCCGGCGGAGGCGAGGAAGACCAGGTTGAGCTTCTTGATGTTCCAGAAGGTTTCCGTAGGTACGGGCATGCCGATTACGCCTCAAATAGCTGACACTGGGAACGCCACTCCACGCGGCCGACGCGCGGAGCGACTTCCGTCTGAACAGGTCCTTCACCGGAGGCTTGCACGTGGCGAGCGCTGGCCGACTCAGCTTGTAGTCGGTTCCCTCGCGACCGCCAACGCAACCTGCAGAAATTCCGTGCCTCAAGACCTTGCCGTAGCCGTGTTTTTTACTGCCTTTCGACCGGCGATGCAAAGCGTGACCACGGCAAAAGATGCCCGCGCCTGATGACTTGTCCTCCCGGGAGCCGCCGTCGCGCCCGGGCCAGAGGCTGCTATCCGCCCGACGGCCTCCTGTGGTAATCTCAGCGGTGATGAATGCCCCGGCCGATCAACCTGAACTGGTCCTCTGGACCGACGCTGCCCGCGCTCCGCTGCTGGGCCGCATGCTCGAGCATCTGGCGGGACAGGTGCGCACCCTGGCGGTCGGCGGCCCCCGCAGCCGGGAACGCGATGACCTGGCGAACCAGCTGCAGGCGCCGGCTTACGACGACCTGCGCCAGATGGCGATCGACCGGCCCGCCGGCTTCTTCCTGCTGGCGACCCTCGACCAGACCGACCCGGCCGACCTGCCCCCTATCCTCGCCGCCGGCAGCGCCATGCTGTGCCTCGAACCGCCCGCGAGCAATCAGGTGGAACTCCAGACCCTCTGGAACAAACCCCAGCCCCAGGGCAGCCTGGAAACCTTCGGCTCCTTCCTCCAGACCCCCGGCTGGCGCCAGGCGGCCCACCCCTGGGACGCCCTGGGCGACCTGCGCCTGCTGCAACTGACCTCGCTGGGGCAGGAGGGCGAGCAATCCCTCTTTGCCCACCTGTGCGACGCCTGGCGCGTGCTGCTGGCGTGCTGCCCGGTCCCCGACGCCATCGACGCCGCCCTCGCCGGACCGCTGCCCCCGGCGCCCGAGAACCCGCGTTCCCTCACCGGCCAGCTCACCGCCCACGCCCGGTTCGGCAACCAGCGCGTCTGCACCCTGGCCGTCGGCGACACCGCCCCGGCCCGTTGCCGCCAGTTCCTGTTGCTCGGCACGGACGCCCAGCTCGCCGTCACCCAGCAGCACTACGAGCTCCACGCCCGCACCGGCGAGTTGCTTGACCAGCACGCCCCCCAGCCGACCGCCGACTTCGCCGGGCAACTCGCCCAGGTCCTCCGCGAACGCCTGCACGCCCCCGCCGACGACGAAATCCGTCTCAACCCGCAGCGCGAAAGCCATGTGCTGGCGTGCGCTTTGGCGTGCCTGCTCAGCGCCCGCACCGGGGAGGCCGAGAGTCCCCAGCAGGTGCAGAAGATGACCGTGTGAGGCGGCCGGGCGACACGATCCTGTTGCCGCCATCCGGCGGTTCCGATCCGCTTGCACTTCGCCCCGGATCAATGACCCGGGGCTGAATCGGTTGGTTGCATGTGGATGGGCTGGCAGCGCCTGGCCCTTTCCCGCGCTGCCAATCCTAGCGCTGCGCCGCCCGTCGGCCGTATTCCACCGGGGTGCGGCCCTTGCCCATGCCCACGTCGATCCAGTCCGCATATCCCGGCGCCCGGCAGCCGCGCACCATGTAATCCTGCTCCTGTTTGGCGCGCTCGAGCCACAACGCCGGGCCGGCCTCCCACAGGTGCATCTCGGCGGGTTTGACGGCGCGCCATTGCCCCCGCAGCCATTTGTCCGCCGGGTCGCCGCGCTGCAGTTGCCATACGTACGTGCCGTCGGGATGGATGGTCAGTTGGCCCGATTCGTGCTGGCTGTCGGTGGTGGTGACGATGACGCGCGAGCCGTCCCGGGTGTGCGACTGCGAGCCGCGGTTGGCGACGCGCAGCAGGAACGTGCCGAAGTAGTCTTCCAGTTTGGGCGCCGGGCCATGGTTGGCTTCAATGGCGGAATTGATGTGCACCGAGTACGCCCCCAGCGCGCCCATCTGGTTGGAGAAATCCAGATCCGGCAGGAAGCTGGTTCCGCGCGCTTTGATGTGATCCCGAATCTGATCCAGCAGTTCCTGCCGCCGGGGATTGGCGAAGGGATCGCCCGCGCCGAAGGTCGCCTGGGCGTACGCCAGCACATCCGCTTTGCTCAGCAGCGCGCCGGCAGGAGCGGCAGGAGCGGCGGGCGGGGCGGCGGCGGCAGGCGGGCCAGGCTCGACAGGAGCCGCGGGCTTGTCCGGTTCGGCCGGCGCGGGCGCCTCCGGCTGTGGTTTACCTTCCGGATCCGGCTGCGGCTGCGGTGGCGCGGGCGCGGGCCGACGTAATTTTTCCGGCGCGAACGCGACCTCCGGCCCCTCCGGGAAAAATTCGCTGGGCTGCTCGTGGATCAGATACTGCTTGCCCCCGTCCAGCGGGCGAATGATCCGGCCCGGAGCCCATTGCACCGGCCAACTGCCGCGCACCTGGTACTCGATCTGGTCGCCGGGCGCGAAGTCTTCGCCGCAGGCGCCCGACAGGAATGGACCACACCACAACAGCAGCAGCGCCAGCCCTCGGGCTGGGTCGCGCCAGGCGGGAAAGGTTGTCAAAGGCGGAATCCTTGGCAGGAACCATGAGCCGACGAACGCCGACGCCGACAGCATCCTATCGCCGCATGCTTCCGTCACGCCAGCCTTTTTGCATGGTGTCGGCTGGGGCGCGCTTCAACTGGTGAAGTCGTATACCTCCGGCTGCGCCGGGAAGTGCTTGCCGTCGCCGCTGCGCTGGTAGCGCTCGAAGCGCTTTTTATCCAGGTAATGCACGCGGATCATCAGCGTGTACTCGGCGACCGCCTGATCGGGGTGGTTCTTCACGCCGTCCTTGTTGAAGCCGCCCTGGCTGGCGGGGCGGGTGAACAGGTCGAGCAGGGGTTGCACTTTGACGGGGCCGGGGGAATGTCCGGGGGAGACTCCGGGGGTGTTCATGGCGGCGGCGAGCTGCGCTTCCTTCTGATAGCACGCCTGCCAGAACGCCCAGTCGCTGCCGGATTCATCCAGGCCGACCAGGTCGAGATATTCCTTGCGTTTGCGCGCCTGGTACTGTCCCAGCGGCGACTGCGGATCGCGGCACGCCATGCCTGAGCAGTGGGCGCCGCCGTTGCGGTCGGGGCCGAAGGTTTCGATGAAATTGTGGCTGCATTTTTCCACGGCGGCACAGCGCTTCTGGCGGTCATGCAGCACGCAGTTGAAGTTCCCGCCGAACGGGCTGTAGCGGGTCAGAAACGCCAGCGCCCCGGGCACGTCCTGACACAGCGCCAGACACATCTCCGTCAGCGGCAGGGGGAAGGTGTCCTCCGGCTCATCATCCAGATGCAGGCCCGAGCCCGTGCCGTCCCAGTTCAGCGGCCCCTGCAACGGCATGACGGTCACCGGATTGGGGTCCGGGCGATAATGCTCGATGGGGTCGTCCACATTCTTGATGTGAAACGCACCCTGGTCGGACTCGGGCAGATACGCCACCCGGCAGCGTTCCACCTTGGGCGCCGCCGGCGGACGGATGATGCGAAAGCCCCGATACTGCACGTACTCATACAAGCTGCGCAGCTGCGCCAGCTCTTCAAACTTCAACCCATACTGCTCCGTCAGCAGCCGATCGACCGCCAGCCGCGACTCGACCCACGGCCGGGCGTCGGGGTACCGGGCGGGATCCGGCACCTTCGCCATCCGCTCCCGATGAAAGTCCAGCAGCCCCGCCAGCAACGCCTGCCGATCCGCCCAGGGCGCATCCTGGCAGATGCGCACCAGCGGCCAAACGAGAAACGCATCGCGGTTGGCGGCAATGCGCTGCGCCAGCTCACGAGCCAGGATTTCGGGGGCGGGCAGGTTGACAGCCATGGGCAGTGCTCCAGGGGCGGAAATCCATCGTTTGAAAACGTTGTATTTTAGCCTACCCGGCCCCGCGCCGGCAGGTCAAGCGTCCGCGGCAGCCGCGTCGGTCGGTGCGCCGGCAAGGCCGGGGCCGTGCATGGCGTTGCGCTGCAATGGCGGGTCTCCGTCCCCGCGCAACCAGCACCATGCCGCCTGCTGGCGTACGTCACCCCCACTCGCTAGCATCGCCTCCATCATGTCCAGCACCCCAACCAAAGCCTTCGCCGATCGTCCCAACCTCATCTTCATCATCACCGACCAGCAGCGTTTTGACGCCACCGGCTGCTATGGCAACCCGATCATCCAGACCCCGCACATGGATCGCATTGCCCGCGAAGGCGTGCGCTTCACCCGGGCGTACTGTGCGCATCCGTTCTGCATCCCCACCCGGGCCACACTCATGACCGGGTACTGCGGGTACAACCAGGAACAGATCGCCCCCGGCTACCGCATTCTCCATCCCGATCAGACCGTCCCCGCGCGCCTCGGCCAGCAGGGCTATCGCACGCAGGGCGTCGGCAAGTTCCATTTCACCCCGGCCTACCAGCGCATGCTCAATGGCTTTGATGACGCCATGTTCTCCGAGGAAATGCGCTGGATTCGGCAGGCGCCCACCGCCAATGACGTGCAGTTGGATGATTACGACCGCTATCTCGCTCAGCGGGGGCTGTGGGGCTGGGAGAAGCCGCCGGAGATTGGTTACAACGAGATCAAGCCGCTGATCAACCATCTGCCCAAGGCGCATCACGTCACGCAGTGGTGCGGCGACCAGTCGGTGCAATGGTTGGAACGCGAGGCGCCGCGCGACCAGCCGTTTTTGTTGTGGAGCAGCTTCGTCAAGCCGCATGTGCCGTATGACTGTCCGCAGCATTTGCGGGGGTTGTACGATCCCAACCAGATGCCCCCGCCCTGGCGGCGTGCAGGGGAGCTCGACGGTTGGCCGTTCTACCGCGATTACGTGCGCAGCAAGGAATGGGATTTATATTCCGAGCACGCCCGCAACCTGGGGCTCGCGGCTTACTACGCCAACATCACTTTCATTGACGAGCAGGTCGGGCGCATCATTGCGGCGCTGGAACGCAGCGGCCAACTCGACAACAGCGTGATCATCTTCAGCTCCGACCACGGCGACATGATGGGCGACCACGGGCTTTGGTATAAGTCGCTGGGGTTTGAAGGCTCCATCCATGTGCCGCTGATGCTCTGGGCGCCGGGGCGCGTCCCAGCCGGCCAGACCTGCGACTTGCCGGTGAGTCACTATGACATCGCGCGCACGCTGCTGACGCTGGGCGGTGCGGATTTCGCCGATGACCAGTTGCCCGGCGCTTCGCTGCTGGAGATCGCCGCCGGGCGCGTGCCGCGGGATCATGTCGTCACCATCGAAGCCGGCGGGTACGTCATCGGGCAGCGCTACAAGTACCACTACTATCCGCTGGCGGGTTACGAGGAATTGTTCGACCTGCAGACCGACCCGCACGAGTTGCACAACCGCGCGGGCGAAGCAGCGCTGGCGTCCGAGCAGCGGCAGATGCGGCAAACGCTCAAGCAATGGCTCAAGCAATATTCGGGGGGACGCTGGCTCGATGCGCAGAGCGAGTTGATCGTCCGGCCGTATGTGGCTGAGGACGGCTGGGACACGCCGCGCCCGCACTCGCGCATGCCATGGGACAGCCGGGTGCCGCCGGCGACGCGCAGCGAGGGCAAGCCATTGAGCTGGTGGTGGGCCGAGCACGGGCCGGACTTCACCAGTCTGCTGCCGCCGCAGGCGCGGGTGCCGCATGCCCCCGGAGCAGCAGGGCCGCGCCCCTGACCTGACAGTGCGTTTTTCCGCATGCGCAGGCCACGCGCCAGCCCCGAAAATTCAGCGATTCAGCAGCATTTCAGGGGGTGAACCGCGCGCGGCATATACTGTCCTGATGCAACATCTGACTCATCTTCGGCCGGCGTCGTGGCGGAAAATCGGTCGCGGCGCCGCGGGATTGTGGCTGGGTTTGCTCGGCGCGCTGGCGTGGTCGGCGCAGGCGCAGGAGGCGGACACCGCCGGCTTGTGGGAAGGCCCCCGCGGGCCGTATGTCTTCGTGCAGGCGGAGGACTTCACCACGCTGGGCGAAGGCTGGGAAGTCGTCAACGCCAGTCGGCATTTCGAAGCCCCGTTCATTTCCAACATGAAGGACCTGGCGGGCAACAGCGCCGGCTCCGGCGTGGCGACGCACGAACTGCAGGTGCCCGAGGCGGGGCGCTATTTTGTCTGGGTGCGCTTTGCCCAGCTCCCCAAAGCAACGTCGGGCCTGCGCGCCCCCTTTGCGCTGCAGCTCGAGCAGGCCGGCCGCCCCGTTTTTCAGCAGGAATATGACCGCAAGCTCGAACGCACCGGCGCCGGCGGCAACGCGGTCTGGGCCCGCTATGAGTGGGTCGTCTCCCGCCACGAGCAGGACCCCAATGCCAACACGCCCAAGCTGCCCGGCGCCGGCAAAGGGAAATCCGGCGGACGCGGCGGCGACGAGGTGGATTTCAGCCTCGAAGAACCGGCCGCCGACGCAGAGGAAAAATTCCCCGACGGCCGCTACCGCGTCGCGCTCAAAGCCGGCCCGCTCAAGCTCACGCTCAGCAAGCGCGAACCCTTGGCCGCCAACGGCAATATCCGCCGAATCGACTGCCTGCTGCTGACCACCGACAGCAAATACGTGCCCGAGCATCGGGACTTCGCGCCCCAGACCTACGTCCGGCTGCGCCTGCTCGACTGCGACCCCGGCGACGTCTACTTCTACACCTTCCTCAACCACATGCGCGAGCCGTGGTATCGCAACATCAGCTTCGACCGCGCGGGGCTGCACCTGAAACACTTCACCGGTTCGACCGACCGGCTTAACCCCGGCGACACCACGCCCTGGGCGAATGTCAGCCGGCTGCTGTACGACGGCTGGCCCACGATCTTCAACTTCCACGCCCAGATCACCTACGGACAGAGCCGCGCCGACCGCGCGGTGTATGAGATCGACTTCGCCGCCGCGCCGCGCGAGGACGCGATCGTCAAGACCATTCGCCGTGAAGGTGAAGGCAATGGCATCGCCGTGCTGGTGCCCGAGAACATGGCGGAGGGCCGCCGACCGATGGCGGATTACCAGATCGCCAGCGAAACCTCCGCGCTGACCACCCGACTGCCGGCGGTGCCGTTTGGTCGCCGCGCCCAGCGTTTTCCTTTGCTGACGGACATTTCAGTTTCCGGTTCGAGCATCAGTCCCGGCACCGCGGCGAACGAGCTGGCGGCCGCGCAGTGGATGGGGCTCAGCGGCGACGCCGGCCTGCCCACCGCCGCCGGCGTCGCGGCCGGCTTGCGCTTCGGGCGCACCGGCGCGTCCATCTGGCACATGGGGCCCGGCGGCTTCAATGAGCCGGACCTGGAGACCATCGAGCAGCGCACGCGCGACGCCGGCGGGAAGCTCAAAGCCAATCCGCCGCCGGGGGAAATCACGCAGGTCAAGCTCATGGATGAAGCATCCGGCACGGGCCTGGACAAGATGATGCAGAGCAAGGCCGACCAGACTGTTTTTCGCCAGTGGGTGCAGGAGCAGGGCTACACCGCCATGGACCTGGGCGCCCTGGGCATGGACGAAGTGAACCTCACCGACCAGCGCGACCATGCCGAGCCGCTGCTGTATCTGCTGAGCCGCCGTTTCCAGGCATGGACCGTCGCGCGGTTTTTCAAGCTCGCCAGTGACGCGGTGCACCGCCACTTTCCCGCCGGTTTGAAAACCACGCAGAACTTCTCCGACTATGCGGTGTACATGGGCAACACCTTCGCCGCCGGCGTGGATTACTACGAGTTCTTCACCCGCCAGCAGGCGCTCGACATCGCCATGAGCGAGGACTGGACCAACCTGGGCGCGACGCATGAAATGTGCGGCTGGAACGTCGCCCTGCTGCGCGCTGCCGCCCGCAAGCATGGCCAGCCGGTCCACATGTACTGCATCACCAGCTACGGACGCCGGCCGCTGGACATCAAGCTCAAGGCGTACAGCGACATCGCCGAGGGCGCCAAGCTGCTCAATTTCTACGCCTATCAGCCGATTTACGCCGGGCATGAGCGCGGCTGGTATCGCCAGTGGGAACGCTATGCCGCGGTGGCGGAAGCAGCACATGAAATCGGCGCTGCGGAGGATGTGCTGATCGATGCCCTGCCCCGTCCTGCCGCTGCCGCCATCCTGCACAGCACCACCGCGGACCTGTGGGCGGCCGGTTATGACACGGTGCAATCGCACGAGCGCACCTTCACCTGGCTGGCGCTCAAGCATGGGCAGACCGCGGTGGATGTCATCAGCGAAGCGGAAGTGCTCGAAGGCGCGCTGGCGCAGCGGCGGGTGGTCTACTGCGTCGGCGAGCATCTGGACGCGCGCTGTGTGCCGCCGCTGGTGGCGTGGGTCAAGCAGGGCGGCACGCTGGTGCTGGCGCCGTATGCGGTGAGCCGGGATGAACTGAACCAGCCGCTTAAGACGCTCGATGAGGGTCTGCAACTGGGACGCGCGGATGGGCCCGAGCAGTGGCGGTATGTGCATTCCAGCCGGTATGTGATGAAGGCTTTCAAAGCGGCTGGCGCGGTGACGCTGGCGAACCCGGCGCCCGGCAGCGTGCCCTATGGTTTTCTCCGGCAAAACAGCGCCCCGGCCGGGGAGGTCGAGGTGCTGGCGCGCTTCGCGGACGACGCGCCGGCGGCGCTGCGAATCAAGCGCGGCGCGGGTCAGGTGTACCTGTTCGGCTTCGCCCCCGGCACCAGCTACATGTACGAAAGCTGGCGCCAACTGGAAGACGAGTTGGAGCAGCCGGTTCGGCAACTGGCGTTCGTGGAACAGGTGCTGCGCGTGGCGAATGAAGACGACATCGCCGCGCAGCCCAGCCCGCTCATGGTGCCCCGCAAGGCGTATTCCACCTGTCCTTACCGTTACCCGGCTGCGCTGGGGCAGCTCATCTGCCTGCCCCCGCAGAGCGCGGGCGTGGTGGAGCCGGTGCAGGTGGACACGCGCCAGGTCGAAGCCCGGTTCATGGAAAGCAACGTCGGCTTCGTGATTCCTTTGGCGAATTACACCGGCAGTGCACTGGCGCAGATCACCGTCACGCTTCGGCCGGGTCAGGCGCATGGGGTGCTGCACTCATCGCGTCTGGGTGCGCTCAAACCCACCGTTGCCACTGACGGAACCTTGACTGTCACGCTGCCGCTTGAATCCACCGATATGCTGTACGCCCCATGGAACGCTCGCCCGTAAACCGCAATCCGTCCGTGCGTCCGCCCCAGCATGTGCATGCCGATCGCGCTGCAGGCACGCTGACCCTCACCTGGCGGACCGACCACATCGGCGTCTATCCCTTGCGCTACCTCCGGCTCAATTGCCACTGCGCGTCCTGCGTCGACGAGTGGACCGGCAAGCCGCTGCTCAACCCCGACAGCGTGCCGCACGACATTGGCGTCGTGGGTCTGGAACCGGTGGGCAACTATGCCCTGCGCATCCGTTTTTCCGATGGTCACGACACGGGCTTGTTCACCTGGGAACGCCTGGCGAACCTGTGCCCGTGTCCTGCCTGTCAGACCAGGCAAAAGTAGGTCCGGGCTTGCCCGGACACGTGAGACGTAAAGCGCACAAGCAGGACGAAGGGTGTACCTGTCCGGGCCAGCCCGGACCTGCAAGTCACCGCACGATATTGGCGAGTTCCGCGCCCAGCAGCCGCGAGAAAGTTTCGCTGCCGGGGTGGTTCAGATGCGACACATCGGTGAAGGCGTCGTCGGGCATCACCTGCCGCAGGTTCAGCACCGGCGGCGCATCGTTGCCATAGGTCGCACTCAGCCAGTGCGTCAGCACATCAACCCCCGCCGGCGGAATCCGCTGGGCCAGCTGGCTGTGCTCGGGCATCAGCACCAGCACCACCGCACACCCCCGGCCCCCCGGCTCCCGCCCTCGGCCCCGGAAGTGATCGATCATCTGCTTCAGCGCAGCCAACTCCGGCTCCAGATGCTCATACGCTGAAGCACGGAAGTACCCCCGGCTTTCGTAGGAATTGAGCTGCTGATTCAGCGTCGCCTGCGAAGCGTGCAGCGGGTTGTCCAGCTTGATCATCTCACGCCACGGGTCCCGATGGGTCGGCGGCGTGGGCAACTCGGTGCCAAACACCGCCAGCAGCGCGAGCTTGCCATCCTGCAATTTCGCAGTCATCAGATCGCTCGCGTCCCGCCGCCGGCTGTAAAACCAGAAGCGTTTGCGCAGCGCCCGGTACAGCAGCCGCGGATTGTGCTGCTTGAGCGCCAGCAGCAGGTCTGATTGTTGCGCTGCTTCGTCATCATCCGCCGTCGCCTGCACGGGGGGAATCAACGCGAAGGGCGTGATGCCCAGCACCGCCAGCTTCGGTTTCAGTTCGCTGGTGAACAGCGCCTGCGATTGCTTGGCGATGGTCTGCACGGTTCCGCCCGCCCCGCACAGGCCCAGGTAGCGGTAGTCCAGCGGCTCATCATGCTGCGCCAGTTCGCCGAGCAGCACGCCTTCGCGCGCGCCGGACAGACCCAGCACCACCGCCAGTTTTTCCTTTTCATCCGCATGCTGCTCCAGGTATTCCTCCGCGCTGTGCACGCGGGCGCGGATGTCCTGTTCAAACCCGCTGCCCGCCATCTGCTGGGGTAGCCACCCCGGGCACGCGGCATCGAGCGCCAGCATCCCGCCGTTGAGCGCCAGCACGCACACGCCCACCGCGAGGGTGAGTTTCAGCAGCGGGCCCAGTTGTCGCAGCGCGTCACGCACAGCTTTCGCTTTCCTCAAAACGCCTGATAGAAAAACGGATTGGCCTTGCCCGCCCACACCAGCGCCAGGGCGACCTGCACCGCGATCCACAGCACGCGCAGCCACACCCGCCCCGCAGGCAGCTCCGGCACCGGATTGAGCCAACGCTTAAGCATGTTCAATCACCTCATCCATTAGCCCCCGGCTCTGCCGGGGGATTCCGGGGGGCTCCGGGGGATTCATCACGGCCAGAACAACAGCACCAGCGAAAACGCGACAAACTCATACGTCACCACCACCGCCGCCGCGCGAATCCACGGGTTGGCGTTGTATTGCTTGAGTCCCTTGCCGCCCAGCTTTTTCTGCAGCAACTGGCGGTAGATGTACGCGACGCTCAGCCCCACCGCGTTGGCGACGCCCCACAGGAAGTAGTTGATCGTCAGTTCATGCCACAGCCCGCAGAGCATGAACGCGATCATGAACGCAAGGGTCGCCGCCAGCAGCGGCCACTTGCCGCCGGTCCAGCGCATCGCCGCGATCTGGATGGGGAAGAACAGGTTGCGGCGAATCCACAGCGACAGCGAAATGTGCCAGCGCTCCCAGAAGTTCACCATGTTCCGCGCCAGGTAGGGCCGATTGAAATTCTCCGGCGTGGCGACGCCCATCAGCCGACCCACACCTACCGCGATGTCGCTGTACGCGCTGAAATCCAGGTACAGCCACAGATAGAACATCTGCGCTTCCCAGAGCCAGTACCACGGACCCGGCGCGGTGAAGTTGGTGAGGAACAGACTGTTGACCGCCGTCGCCAGCACGAACTTTTTGAACAGCCCGGCAGCGATGCGCTCCACCGCCTCCAGCGTGTCCTTGGCGCTCAGCGCCTCGGGCTGGGCGGGCTGCGCCACAAACTCGTCATACGCCTGGATCGGGCCGGCGGCGAGCATGTGGAACGGCAGCAGATAGTTGATCGTCCCCAGCAAGCCCGGCGCGGGATGCCGCTGCTCATACACCGCGCGGATCAGCTCGATCAGCCGCAGCGCAATGTAGGAAAAACCAATGACGCTCAGGATCGGATTCACCGGCCCCAGGTCGATGCGCTGCGCCAGCCCGGGAAGTTTGTTGCAGATGAACAAGGCGAGAATCGCCGTCCCCAGCAGCAGACACAGCAAACGCGGCACGCAGCGCTTGGCGAGCAGCTTGAGCGCCAGCCACACCACCACTGCCCCCAGCAGCACCAGCAGCGCTTGAGCGCGCAGCATCACCACCAGGAAGCCCAGGTTCAGCACGGTTTGCGCCAGGGGACGAAAACGGGTTCGCCCCAGCACGGTCAGCCCGACCACGCCCACGCCGCACGCGACCCAGAACTCCGGGCCCGCCAGATCAATGAGCTTGACGGGCGTGGTCATGACGGCGTGCCCGCGCGGGTGATGAAGTGTTTGATTGGCCCCAGCTCCGCCAGCGTCAGCTCATAGGTCACAACCCCGTCGGCTGCACTGACCTGAGCAAACCCCAGCCGGTCGTACAGCTTCTCCACGAGCTGGTTCTTCGCGGTGCGGATGTATTGCCCCCGCAGCTTCGCATAGCCCAGTTCGCGGGCGCGCTCGACCAGCACGCTGAAGAAGTATTCCTCCGCGGTGCGCCCGATCACCCGGCAACTCATCAGCCAGGTGTCGATGTTCAGCGTGTCCGGGTCCTGCGCATCCGCGCCCGCCAGCAGCACGGAGATGAGTCCATGCTCGCCCAGGCGGTCTTCCATGCGCAGGGTCAGTCCCACGCTGCGCGGCTGCGCCAGCAGAGCGCGCACGTCGGCTTCGCTGTGCCGGCGGGTGGTCAGGTTGAACTGGTTCGTTTTGCCGATGAGCTGCACGACGCGCGGCATGTCGGCGTCATCCAGATCACGCGGGTCGCCGAGCATCTTCAGCGACGCGAGATAATCATCCATGGAGCCAAACGATTGCTCGAGCGTGCGCCGCTGCGCTTCCACCCGGTACTGATCGCTGCGCTGGCGATCGGCGTCGGTCAGCGGCAGGGATTCAAAATACAGCCCCGCCTGCAGCGCTGCGATGTACAGCGCCGGGTCCTCCGGCACGTCCACCACTTCCACCTCAGGCAGCGCCTGACGAATGTGCTCGCGCTCGGCGGGGTTGTCGTCAAAGAAGACGAAGCTGTCGAGCCCCAGCCGCAGCGTGGCGGCGGTGCGCTGGATGCTCAGGGCTTTGGGGTCCCAGGTGGCGCAGAAGGCGGCAAAGTCGTCGAGCTTGAGCGCCATGGCGGGGTTCTGCTCGAACGGTTCGCGGGCGTCCTGGTCGTTATTTTTGGAAGCGACGGTGAGCACCACGCCGCGCTGCGCGAGTTGTTTGCAGTATTTCTGGAAAGCGCGGTACGCCTCGCCGGCGGCATCTTCGCCGAGCCCCACGCCCAGCGGGCCGGTCTCGCCAACGACGCCGCCCCAGAGCGTGTTGTCCAGATCGAGCACCAGCACTTTCTTGGGCCCGGTGGTCACGGCGCGAAGACCCGCCCACAGGTGTTCGCACAGGCGCTGGGTGCCGACTTCGCTGAAGGGCTGCTTGGTCCAGTAGTACCGGCGGGAGCTGTAAAACTGCTCGCGGCCCATTTGCCCGGCAATCTGGTCGAGGTCGACGAAGTACGCCCCCGGCGGCAACTCGGCGCGGAGCTGATGATTCGCCTGCCGCACGCGCTCGATCGCGCCTTCACCCAGTCCCGCGAGGTGGTAACCCAGCGGCCCCGGCAGCGGCAGGTCGTAACCCACCTGCACCAGCTTGGCGCCCAATTGGCCCGTCGCCAGTTGCCAGCACTGACGCCAGTACGCCAGTTCATCTGCAATCGCTTCGTTGGCGGCGCGTTCGTCGGCTTTGCCCAGCAGACGCTGATGCCACGGCAGCAGCACAATTGCCTGCGGCGGATCACTCTGCAACGCCGGCGCCATGAGTTCCTGAATCACATTGTCGTACTGACCTTCGCTGATCCGCAGCGCGACGCCCCGGCCCCACGCGGCGGCAGTCAGCACGGTGCCCAGCCAGTTGGTGGTGAATTGCCCCAGCAGCAGCACCGACAGCGTACCCGCGGGATAGCCCTGCTGGTCCCACGCTTTGCGCAGGAATTGCCCGGCTTTTTCCAGGTCTTCGGCGCTCAGTTCCCCCGCCCGGATCGCCAGCGCCAGCCCGCGCAGGGCTTTGTCGATTTGCCCAGCTTTGCGCAACTGGCGCGCCGTTGAGAGCGCACTGGTGGACGAGGCAGCCTCCACGTCGTTGGTCAGCACGGTCGCCATGATGTTCGATCCCTGGATGCAGCGGCAGGCGGTAAACGCTTGCGAATACTTACCACAGAGACACAGAGCACACGGAGCAGGACACAGAGAGAAATGCAGCAGGCTCGGGGAATATGCCTCCGCTCATGTTCTTCCTCGGTGTCCTCTGTGTCTCTGTGGTGATAACTGTTTTAGGTCTTGGGATTGCGATGGCGTTCGATCAGCGTCACCAGGTCGCCCACATTCTTGAGGCCGGCGATTTCCGAGCTGCTGAACTTGACGGCAAACGCCTTCTCCACGTTCAGCAGCAGCGTGACATGCTGGAGCGAATCCCAGCCGTCGACGTCCTCGGCGGTGGTGTCGAGTTCGACGGACAGTTCGTCGTCGTCGAATACGTCCTGGAAAACTTCGTTAAGCTTTTCAAGCGTGGCGGACATGGCTGGCCGTCTCCTGCTGCTGGCCCCCGGATTTAGCCGGGGTGAAAATCGTCAACCTCAAGGGCCGACCCATGAGTCAACCCGAGCAAACCACAACCGGCTCCGCGACGAAGTCGGGGCGCAGCGGCGGCGTGGCTGCTCAAGTTATCGGCGCGCAGGCGTACAGCCTTAACGACCAGACGTGGTTTTCCCGCTTCAGCGGCGACTGCAATCCCTTGCACGTGGACCCGCTGGCGGCCCGGCGCGAGCTGTATGGCCAGGTGGTGGTCCATGGCATCCATGGCGTGCTCACTGCCCTGGACCATCTGCTGGCGCATGAGGCTGGGGCCGGGGCGAAACGGCTGGCGCGGCTGAAGGTCAAGTTTCAGCGGCCGGTGTTCCTCGATCGGCCGATTTCGACGGTGCTCGCCAAACGCAAGGAGGGGCAGTTCCAACTGCATCTGTTCGACGGTGAGCAGAAGCTGGCGACCATCGACGGCACATGGGGCGCGGAGGCGATGGTGAAATGTGCCGGCGCGGCTCCGGGTGACGCGCTGGGTCGGCCGCGCGTGCTGGAGCTGGATGAGCTGGCGGGGCGCACGGGTGCTTTGCCGCTGTGGTGGATGCTGGAGGAAGCGCGGGCGCGCTGGGCGGCGTTGGGACGGTTGTCGCCGGATGTGTCGGCAGCGCTGTGTGCGCTGACGCGGCTGGTCGGCATGGAGTGCCCGGGTTTGCGGTCGGTTTTCAGCAGCTTTGAGCTGCGCTGGGACGAAGCCGGGGCGTCTGCTGGGGCTTTGCAGTATGCAGTGACGGAAGTGGACCCGCGTTTCTCACTGGTGCGGATGCAAGTGCAGGGCGCGGGGGTGGCGGGTGAGGTGGAATGCTTTTACCGCCCTGCGCCGCCGGTGCAGCCGAGTTTTGCCCAGGTGCAGCAGGCAGTGACGCCGGGCGAGTTTGCCGGGGTGCGGGCGCTGGTGGTGGGCGGGTCGCGTGGGATCGGGGAAGTGACCGCCAAGCTGATTGCCGCCGGCGGGGGGGCGGTGGTGGTGACGTATCAGCGTGGGGAAGCGGAGGCGCAAGCGATTGTGCGGGAGTTGCGTGCGGGGGGGGCGACGGCAGAGGCGGCGAAATATGAAGTGGGGGCGGTGGATATCGCGGGGTTGCAGGTTGCAGCAGCGAAGCTGGGTGGGGCGCTGACGCAGGCGTACTACTTTCCCAGCCCGCGCATTTTCGTGAAGCAGGGGGCGGGGTTTGATGCGCAGCTCATGGCGCGCTTCAGCGCGTGCTATGTGGATGGCTTTGCGGAGTGCAGCGAGGTCGCCAAATCGCTGGCGGATGCAGCATCGGGCTCCGGGGGGGCATCCGGAGGGGGCGCTTCCGGTTCCGGGGGGGTGACGTTGTTTTATCCGTCGAGTGTGGCGCTGGACGCGCCGGTGCGGGACATGATGGAATACAGTGCCGCCAAAGCTGCGGGGGAAACGCTGTGCGTTCATCTGGCGCAGTTCGACAAGCGTTTGCGGGTGCTGGTGAATCGGTTGCCGCGCATCGCCACGGACCAGACGCTGACGCTCGCAGCCGCCCCGGCAGCACCGGCGCTGGAAGTAATGCTCCCGCTGGTGCGGCAGATGGTCGCGCTGGGCGCGGGGTGAGCATCGACGTCCGATCCAGCATCATCACCCTTTCGACGCCCCTGTTCGCGCGCGGCGCCCGCCGACTTGCGGCTGCGGTCGGGCAGGGTCGAGCGGCGAAGTGGCTTCCTGAACGCTTGCCCTATAATGCCCTGTTCGCTTTATGGCTCAGGGAGGCCGCCCATGCTTTGGCAACCGCCGCTGGCAGATCGTTACACACAGATGTCCACCGCCGCGCTGGTGCAGGCAATCACCGCGCGCAAGCGCGCGCTGGGCGATCAACTGGTCATCCTCGGCCACCACTATCAGCAGGACGAGGTGATCCAGTTCGCCGACTTCACCGGCGACAGCTTCAAGCTTTCACAGCTCGCCGCGGAGAAGGTCAAAGCGGTGGGCGCCAAGTACGTCGTGTTCTGCGGCGTGCACTTCATGGCGGAGTCGGCGGACATCCTGACCCCCGACGGCACCGCGGTGATCCTGCCCGATCTCTCGGCCGGCTGCTCGATGGCGGACATGGCGGACTACGAAGACACGCTCGACTGCTGGGAACAATTGCAGCAGGCGCTCGCCGGGACGAACAGCCGGGTCATTCCCATCTGCTACATGAACAGCACCGCCGCGATCAAAGCGTTCTGCGGCGAACACGGCGGAGCGGTCTGCACCAGCAGCAATTGCGACAAGGTGTTCGCCTGGGCGCTCGCCGGCGGAACTGAGCCGCGCCAGGCGAATGAGACGATCCGCATTCTGTTCCTGCCCGATCAGCATCTGGGCCGCAACACCGCCGCCGCCGCGGGGTTTGATCCTGTCACGCAGATGGTGGTGTGGGACCCCAAGAGCGCCGAGGAACTGGGCGGCAACAGCGCGGAGGATTTGCAGCGCGCCGTGTTTTACCTGTGGAAAGGCCACTGCTCGGTGCACAAGCTGTTTCGGCCCGAGCATGTTGATGAAGTGCGCAGCGAGTGGCCCGACGTCACCGTGATGGTGCATCCCGAGTGCGCGTATGAGGTCTGCCAGAAGGCGGACCAGATCGGCTCCACTGAAGGCATCAAGCACGCCATCGAAACTGCCGCCCCCGGCTCACGCTGGGCGGTGGGCACCGAGGTGCACATGGTCAACCGCCTGGCGAACGAGGCCGCCCGGCGCGGCGTGCAGGTGAAGATGCTGTCCGGCTGTCAGTGCCTGTGCACGACGATGTACCGCATTGATCTGCCGCACCTGTTGTGGACGCTCGATCAACTGGCGGAAGGCCAGATGGTCAACCAGATCACGGTGCATCCGCAGGTCAAGCACTTCGCGCTGCAGGCGCTGGAGCGCATGCTGACGATCACCGCCAGCGCGAAGGTCAGCGCGAGCCATGCGGCCGGGGTGCGGTAGGGCGCGCGGGTTTCAGTGACTCGACAGCTGCACAAGACCTACCCCAGAGACACAGAGGGGCATAGCGTGGAAGCCTGGGCCGGGGCGTTTTCCGATACCCGCTTGTTTTACGCCGCGCGGTTTTCTTGGTGTCTTCGTGTCTTGGTGGTTTGCCGCTGGGGATAGCTGCACAATCCGCTGACTCTCATCGTTCGTTCATCTTCCCCCGCGCCGGCTGCGCTAGACTGCCCGCGTCGTTGTTCGCTGCTGCGCATTCTTTGGAAGGATCATCATGCCCGCAACACCCGCGCCCGTTGCTGGATTCAGCTTACCTTTGGCCATGACCTTGACGGTTGCGTTGACGCTGCTGACCAGTTGGTCATGCACGCAGGCGGGCGAAGCGCCGGCGGGGTCGGTGCCGGTCAAGATCACGGGCGGGCATGTGATCGCGCGGAATGATTTCGGGCGACCGGTGGCATTGATCGCCGCCGGCCTGGGGGTGGAGCCCGATGTATTCCGTGAAGCCTTCAGCGGCGTCACACCCGCGCGGGGCGACACCCGACTGGTGACGAAGCGCGCCGGAACAAGGCGGCGCTGCTGAAAGTCCTCGCGCCCCACGGCGTGACCAACGAGCGGCTGGACGAAGTGTCGAATTACTACCGTTTCCGCCCGGATTCCGACGAAATCTGGCCCACCCGTCCCGCGCGGGCGTATGCCGTGGTGGAGCAGGGACAGCTCATACGCATCGTGGTGACCGACCCCGGCTCAGGCTACTGCTCCGAGCCGCAGGTGACTGTCGCCGGCTTGCCGAAAGCAGCCTTCAAGGTGACGTTGGCGTTGGGCCAAGACTTACCCAAGAACGGCGGCATTGCGTCGATCAAGCTGGTGGTGAAAAAGTCGGAGGAGAAGGCGGAGCGGGATCAGGTGGAGGAGAAGCCGCGGCAGGGCGGGAAGAGCGAGCTGGGCAGCAAATCAAGTTGACACCTGAGTCTCCACTGCGGAGATATTGCCGGCCTGGGCGGCTTGGTTTCTGCGCCAGCGTCGAATCGTCAGCGTCAGAAGAATCGGAAAGCTGATCCACGGCAGCGCAATCACGGTATAGAAAAACCAAGGCCCATGAGCGGATTGGGCTTCGTGATAGGCCGCCAGCGTGTCGATGCCGACGGGGTCGAGGGTTGGAAAATCGCTGATCGTGAAGGTGTTGGGCTCGGCTGGATGGTATTGATCACGGGTCGGATCAGGATCAGCCACCAGTTGCCGCAGGTCGCCCTTGCTGTTCTCCACGACGATCTCCGCCAGGTTGACGTCGTCCCAGTCGTACAGAATTTCAATGCTGGCGCCGGGCTGAACCAGAAAGCCTCCCACTTGGGTGGCGGGGTAAGCCGGCGAGCGCTGGCGAAAGATTGGCAATGGAATGCGGCGACCCTCAGCGCCGATAGCGCCGATCGGCGTGACGCGCAGCGGCTCGTCCGTGGCATTCGTCACCTGGATATCGGTGATGAACGCCAACTGCATGGGGTTGAACGAATTGAGCAAGCCCATCACTGTCACGCAGCCGCATGGCAGCAGCAGCAGGTTGAGCAGGAGCAGCAGAATGAGCCAGTACTTGATCACGATGTCATGTTGATTGACTTCGATACAGTTGGCAACGCCTTACAGCACCGTCGGACAACTCCGCGTCTCCCCCAGCGGCGTCCCTGTCGCCCCTGCGATTGCCCGGCAGAAATGGTCGGTATGCCGGAGCGCTTCAGGATGGTGATACGCTTCTTCCAACGTCAGCCACAGCACCTCAGCCACCTCGCGCGGGTCGGGTTTGAGTTCGCTGCCGAGCATTCTGCCTAACCAGCCAAAGAGGATCAGCGGGCGGTCGGGGCAGACGCGGCGCCAGATTTCGCGTTGCAGCAGGACGGGGGCGCCCACTTCTTCCTGAAACTCCCGGCGCGCTGCCTGGGCGCGGGCTTCACCAATTTCCAGTCGGCCGCCGGGGAAGCAGATGGTTCCGGGCGCTGCAACATGGGCGCTGCGGCGAATGAGCAGCCATCGGCCGTCGTCGCGGCAGCAGGCGATGGTGACGCCGTGGATTTTGCCGTCGGGCTGGCGGTGGGGGTCGAATGGCGGCGGGGGGGACGGGTCGGACATGGGGGCGAATTGTAGCGGGTCGCGCGGAGGGGGTGCTTTTCGTTCGCAGGATGCGCTGAGTGCAACAAGCCGCGCGCGTCAGCAAGCGGTTTCCGGGAATGCCCCAGCGGCTGCGCCGCCACCCCTTGCTCACGCGCGGGGCTCGTTGGGCAGTTGGTCCATTGCTTGCTTCCCCCGCCAGGCTTCCGTTTATGCCGACTGTGGCGTTCGTACGGTCACTGGGCGACGTTTTGGCGCGGCTGTGCGGGCTGGTGAATCGCATGGCGGAACTGTGCGGTTTACGCGGCCTGCATAAGCGGCGAAAAGCCTGCCGGCTGTGCGTGGTTCGGCAAGGCGAAAAGTAGGGAATACCAGACCCCAGGCTGATGATGCAAAGTCGCCCTGACGATTCCACTTCCTGTCGCGAAGGATGCGATCTCTGGCGGGGAGCGCCAGGGATCGAAATTGCGACCGGGAGAATCGCGAAACGGCCGTGGTTTCCCCAATGTCGTCGCCTGGGCACAACCCCGTCGCCCAGATCGACGGACACCGGCAGCGGAGGTCTGCCGGCGTCAGCACCGACGGGGTTGGAAGTTTGTGAACGGAGTCCTTGGCCTGGCTCACACGGATTGCGGATGTACGCCAACCGGTCGGGAGCAGGTCACCACCTCACGCTGCATACGGGAGATTCACCATGAGTCGCATCAACAACAACGTCAGCTCGCTCATCGCCCAGCGCATTCTGGGTCAGAACAACAACGGTTTGACCAAGAGCCTGGAAAAACTGAGCACCGGCCTGCGGATCAACCGCGGCGCCGACGGCCCGGCGGACCTGATCGCCAGCGAAAAGCTGCGGTCGGAGAAGGTCAAGCTCAGTGCCGCCATCGGCAACGCCGAGCGCGCTGATCAGGTCGCCAACATCGCCGAGGGTGGACTGAGCGAAATCCAGTCCATGCTCACCGAACTGCAAAGCCTGGTCAGCTCCACCGCCAATGACACCGGCCTGAGCCAGGATGAAAAGGACGCCAACCAGCAGCAGGTCGATCAGATCCTGCAGACCATCGACCGCATCGCCTCCACCAGCAGCTTCAACGGCACCAAGCTGCTCAACGGCGGCCTGGACTTCCAGGTCAGCTCGGTCCACGCCAATGTCTCGGACTACAAGGTCAACGGCGCCAAGTTCGCCACCGGCTCCACCGTCGCCGCCAGCGTGACCGTCACCGCTTCGGCGCAGCACGCCGGCCTGTATCTGTCCACCGGCGGCGCCCTGGACCTGACCAACGCCACCGACACCTTCGTCATCGAAGTCGGCGGCGCCAAGGGCACCCGCTCCTTCAGCTTCGCCTCCGGCACCACCGTGGCGCAGATCGTCACGGCCGTTAATCAGTTCAAGGACGTCACCGGCGTCTCGGCGGCGACCAGCGCCACCGGCATGACCATCAAGAGCACCGAGTACGGCTCGGACCAGTTCGTCAGTTTCAACATCACCAACCGCGCCGGCCAGACCGGCAACGTCTACACCCTCTCGAGCATCGACGAGGACGTCGCCAAGACCGCCAGCGCCGTCTCCTTCGCCAACGTCTCAGCGCCCATCCGCGATGAAGGCCAGGACGTCTCGGCGCTGGTCAACGGCATCAAGGCCAAGGGCGACGGCAAGACCATCAAGGTCAACACCGACGCCCTGAACCTCGAGCTGACCCTGTCCACCACCGGCGCCACCGCCAACGGCAACATCAGCGCCCTGACCATCAGCGGCGGCGGCGCTCTGTTCAACCTGGGCCAGGAAGTCGACACCAACAACCAGGTGCGCCTGGGCATCCAGAACGTCGCGGCCCGCAAGCTGGGCAACGCCACCGGCAAGCTCGATTCGCTTCGCTCGGGCGGCACCAACAGCCTCACCAGCGACAACCTCGATGACGCGCAGAAGATCGTCGATGCCGCCATCGATCAGATTTCCAGCCTCCGCGGCCGGATTGGTTCCTTCCAGTCCAACGTGGTCGGCTCCACCATCAACGCCTTGAACGTGGCGTTGGAGAACACCAGCGCCGCCGAGAGCGCCATCCGCGACACCGACTTCGCCGAGGAAACCGCCTCGCTGACCCGGTCGCAGATTCTCGTCGCCGCGTCCACCAATGTGGTGGCGATCGCCAACTCCCGCCCGCAGTCCGTGCTGGGCCTGATCGGCTAAAGCCGCATCGGGGCGCGCACGCCCCAGACGTTTCGCCTTCTCCGGAGCCGCGGGTTTCATCGCCCGCGGCTCTTTTGCATGCGCATCGCTGCGGCTTTGTGCCAGGTCGCCGTCCTCTCTCCGCGCGCCAGTGCAACGCCCATTCAGTTATCAGACAGCCGCCGCCCCCGCGCCGGGTGGGGGCTTGACGCCATTGCGGGTTGCCGGGAGCCGACCTTTCGCCGGGGCGATTTCCGCATGGCGCTGCAACGGGTTGAAGTCCGAGAAGCTGCGTCCGAATGCTCAAAGACCAGTAAATGACGCCGCGCGCCCGCGGGGGTGCGGTCGGGGCGGGGCGCCGGCATTTTGCGGAAAACCCCGGAGAATTCGCGGCTTTTTCCGTGGGCGGGCATTGGCGGAAGCGACATTTCTGATTTTTTCCCGTTCAGTTGCGTCGGCGTGGTTAAGCCCGGCGACGACCCTGACGATGGCAACGGCTGTAACGGTTGTGCGGCCTGCGGGTCGCCGGGAAACGAGTCGTCCGATAAGAAAGTTTCGTTCGCCCGGTGGTTCAACGGCAGGCAACACACCGAACAAAGATGGGCAGGCGGCAAGCGAAAGCCAAACCGCCGTGAGTCGGAAAAGCAGAGAGTCGCAATCAACCAGCAGGAATGATTCGACCGACTGCGGCAACCAGGCGTCTGACGGGAAGCATCCCCGCCCGACGCCATCGGAAACCTGGGCCAGCGCGTGACTGGCCGCCGCGGACGCGTCGAGGGTCGGAAGCATCGGGATCGGATCGGAGTGATTCGCCGCTGAACGATTAAGGCATGGAGGCCGCCGTTTCACGGGCTACGCAACGCTCAACGCTCACGGAGGACCAACCACATGAGTCGCATCAACACCAACGTGAACTCGCTCATCGCCCAGCGCATCCTGGGCCAGCAGAACGGGTCGCTCAACAAAAGCCTGGAACGGCTGAGCACCGGTCTGCGGATCAACCGCGGTGCGGATGATCCGGCGGGTCTGATCGCTTCAGAAAATCTGCGCTCCGAGAAGTCGGCGATCACCGCCGCCATCGGCAACGCCGAACGCGCCGACCAGGTGATCAACATCGCCGAGGGCGGCCTGCAGGAAATCAACTCCCTGCTGTTGGAAGTCCAGTCACTCGTCGGCGAAAGCGCCAACAACGCGGGCCTCTCCCGCGAGGAGCGCGAAGCCAATCAGCTGCAGATCGACTCGATTCTCCAGACCATCGACCGCATCGCCGCCGCCACCAGCTTCCAGGGCACCAAGCTGCTCAACGGCACCTATGACTTCACCATCAGCGGCCAGGCGACCACGGTCAACAGCTTCTCCATCAACGCCGCCAAGCTCAGCCACAACGAGCATCGCGACGTCGAAGTCGTGGTCACCGCCTCCGCCCAGCACGCGGGCCTCTTCCTCTCGACCAACGGCGCCCTGGACCTGACCAACGCCAGCTCGGCGTTCACCTTCGAAATCGCCGGCAGCAAGGGCAGCCGCGAGTTCAGCTTCGCCTCCGGCACCACCCTCGCCTCCATCGCCGACGCCATCAACACCTTCAAGGAAGTCACCGGCGTCTCGGCGGCGACCAGCGGCACCGGCCTGATCATCAAGAGCACCGAATTCGGCTCGGAAGAGTTCGTCAGCTTCGACATCGTCAATCAGGGCGGCCAGGCCGGCGCGGTCCACGTGCTGTCGAGCATCGATGAAGATGTCGCCCGCACCGCCGGCGCCACCAGCTTCGCCAACGTCTCCAATCCCATCCGCGACGCCGGCCAGGACGTGGGCGCGATCATCAACGGCATCGCCGCCACCAGCAAGGGCCGCACCGCCCGCATCGCCACCGATTTCCTCGACCTGGAAATCGAACTGACCGAAGCCGGCGCCACCGCCCAGGCGACCATCAGCGCCTTCACCATCACCGGCGGCGGGGCCCGCTTCAACCTCGGACCGCAAGTCAACATCGCCAATCAGGTCTCGGTGGGCATCTCCAACGTCGCCACCCGACGCCTGGGTGACTCCGATGTCGCCTTCCTGAGCGACCTCGGCTCCGGCGCCAGCGCCAACCTCGTCGACGGCGATCTGGAAACCGCGCAGGAAGTGGTCAACCTGGCGATCAAGCAGGTCTCCAACCTCCGCGGCCGACTGGGCGCCTTCCAGAAGAACGTCATCGGCGCGACCATCCGTTCCCTGGGCGTCGCCCTGGAAAACACCAGCGCCGCCGAGAGCAGCATCCGCGACACCGACTTCGCCAGCGAAACTGCCGAGCTCACCCGCTCGCAGATCCTGGTGAACGCCTCGACCAACGTGCTCTCGATCGCCAACAGCCAGCCCCAGTCCGTGCTCGCGTTGCTCGGCTAAAACCGGCAGCGCCGACGCCAACGGATCGTCCCGACTTCATTCCCCGCAGCGCCCCGGCGCTGCGGGGACCGGTCGGGGACTTTCCGGGCACAACCTGGCCCCCTGGTTCTCACTTTGGATCCTTGGAGCGTTCGCAGTTTCGCGGACATCCGATCACTGATGCGGGAGCGACGGCTTACCGGCCGTCGCTCCTTCGTTTTATGTAGCTCTGTCGCGCTCTTCCCGCCAAGCTCGGCGTTCGGGCTAAAAAAGGGGATAAGTACATTATTTTACTCGTAAAATAATGTACTTATCCCCTTTTTTAGCCTTCCGATCGGTGCCTGGGTGGTCCTGTCTGGGCACTCACCATTGCAGCCGCTTCCCGCACTTGCCCGATAACATCTGCATGACTGCCGAACGCACCCATCCCGGCGCGCGCACGCCGCGCGTTTCCATCCTCATCCCCAACTACAACAACGGCGTGCAGAGCGCCCGCAACGGCCGGGATGATGTCATCACCGAGTTGCTCCAGAGCCTGCACGACACGCTGCACGACGATCCAACTCCCTTTGAAATCATTGTCTATGACGACGGCTCCACGGATGATTCCGTCGCCACGCTACGCCGATGGGCGAAGCGCACCTGGCGCGACGGAACGCCGTTCCTCCGGCTGATCGAGGATCAGCACTGCGGCGTGCTGGCGCGCACCGCCAACATCATGAGCCGGCAGGCGCGCGGCGACATCCTCGCCCGGCTCGACGGCGATGTCGTCTGCCTCACCCGCCACTGGGTCAGCAAGCTCGCCCAGTTGTTTGATGAAGCCGACCCGCGCGTGGGCGTCCTCGGACCCAAGCAACTCAAAATCAGCGGCAACATCCACGCCTTTGGCGACTTCATTCTGCACCCCCACGGCTACCTCCATGTCGCCTGCGGCTTCCCCCGGCAGAGCGTCAGGCATCGGCTGGAAGTCGATCACGTCATGGGCTGCTTCTACTGCTGCCGCAAGCGCGTGTTCGACGAACTGGGCGGTTACGACGAGGACTTCCTGCGCGGGCAGACCATCGACTTCGGCCTGCGGGCGCGGCTGGCGGGATGGCGCTGCTATGCCATTCCCGAGATCGAGTTCATCCATCAGCATGGCAAGCGGCTGGACCGCGCCACCGAAGCCGACACCGAAGCGGGCGTGCTCAAAACGCTGGGGATTTTCGAGCAGAAATGGGGTTTCAATCGCCTGGCGCCGGACCTGGAGCGGGTCCAGCGGCTGTACGCCGGCACGCCGTTGTTGTGGAATCCGTTGCTGTTTGGCGCTGATGTGCCTCGGCTCGCTGTGCCGCCGGTGCCGCCGTTCGCCGAGAGTCAATGGGCGCGATATGCCCAGGATGCTGCGGAGCAGGCGCGGACGCATGTGCGGCTGGCGGTGACGTTGGATGTGCTGCGCCAGGCCGGCGCTGCCCAGCAGGTCGCGGTGCTGGGCGCCGGCGAAGGCTTGGTCACGCATCTGCTGGCGGCGCGGGGCGTGCCGTGCGTCGCATTTGACGATCGCCCGGCGCATCTGCAATTCGCCCGGCAGTGCATCGAACGTCAGAAGTATCCCCAGCAGCGTCCGCGCTATGAAGCCGTGCCGGACCTCGCCCGGTTGCCGCTGGGCGACCAGAGCGTGGATCTGGTGCTGATCGACAGTGTGCTCGAACGCCATCCCAACCCGGTGAAAGTGCTGCGGGAGGCATGGCGCGTGCTGCGACCGGGCCGGTACATGGCGGTGGTCGCGCAGCGTGGGCCGCGCGACGGCTTTGATCCCTCCGAGCCGCTGGCGTTTGCCCAGGGCATGACCACGCAGCGGCGGTATCAGTGGCTGGAACTGGTCACGCAGACGCAGGCGGTAGGGGGCTGGTCGATCGCGATTGATGTGACCAAGGATGACGTGAAGCGTGATCTGGTGTTGATTGTTCGGCGGGAAGAGCAGCCGGGCAATGCGCTGCCGGAGGTGCGCCGGCAGGCGCGGGTGGCGTAGCGGGCGTCAAAAAAACAACCGCGCGCCGGAAGGGCGCGCGGCTGCGTGGTGCTGCGTTGAAAGCTACGCGGGACGGGCATGACTCCGTGTTGCCGCGTTGAACTTTCGCTTAGTTCTGGGCTTTGTCGCTCTTTTCGGGTTTGTCGGCCTTGGGCTTGTCGGCGCCGGCGGCGGCGCGCTGCTCGGCATTGAGCACCTGCTCGGTGATCTGCTGATTGAGCTTGGCGATGATCGGAGCCTTGCTCTTGTTGTCGCGCTGGTCGAGGCTGTCCACCGCTTTGCCCGCTTCGGCGCACAGCTGCTTGATCTGCTCTTCCTGCTCGGGGGAAAGGCCCAGCTTCTTGTAGCGCCGCATGATGCCCATTTCCATCTTCAAGCCTTCGAGGCTGGCGCGCTGGGTCGGGGTGAGGATGTCGCGGATCTTGCCGTCGTATTCTTCTTCCAGCGCGGCTTTCTTTTCCTTGGCGGCTTTGGGATCGCTCTCGGCAGCGGCGGCGACTTCCTGCGCCGCTTTGTTCTTGGCTTCGGCGATGCCCGCCAGTTGCTCGCTCTGCGCCTCGGTCAGTTGCAGCCGGGAGGCAATGATCGCGTAGTACCCACGCAGAGCGGGGCCTTTGTCTTCCTTGGCGGCCTTGTCCACCTTCGCGGGTTTGGGCGCCTTGTCCGGCTTGCCGGCTTCGCCTTCTTCCTTCTTCGCCCAGGCGGCATTGCAGAGCACCATCAGGGCGCACACCCACACCACCGCAAACCAGGTCCGTGACATCGACATCCTCCAGTATGTAGAAATGACTCGCGGGGGACTGACATTCCCCACCAGTTGGGGATTATACCGCTGCGGCGGGTCGTGCACCGCTGCTACACTTGGGCGATGACGCCGCGTGAGCAAGCCTGGTTGACCTTGACCCTCGCCAGCGGGCTCGGGCCGTTGCTGACTCGACGCTGTCTGGACGTACTGGGCAGCCCCGAAGCGGTGGCGACGGCAACCGTAGCGCAATTGCAGTCAATTCAAGGAGTTGGGGAGAATCGTGCGGCGGCGCTCCGGGCCGCGCTCGATGAGGTGCGCCAGCGCGACCTGGTCGCCCGTGAACTGGACGCGCTGGCCCACGCCAACGCCCGGCTGCTGACGCTCGATTCGCCCGGCTATCCGCGACTGCTCAAGCTGATCGGCGATCCGCCCCCGGTGCTGTTTGTGCAGGGGGAGCTGACGGAGCAGGACACCGTGGGACTGGCGATCGTCGGCGCCCGCAAGTGCACGCATTACGGGCGCGAGCAGGCGGATCGACTTGCCGCCGGCTGCGCTCAGGCGGGGCTGAGCATCATCAGCGGTGGGGCGTACGGCATCGATGCCGCGGCGCACCGCGCCACGCTGCGCGCCGGCGGCCGCACGGTTGCGGTCATCGGCAGCGGACTGGCGCGGCCGTACCCCGCCGAGCACGCCGAGCTGTTTCACGACATCGCCAACCACGGCGGCGCGGTGGTCAGCGAACTGCCCATGCTGACCCCGCCACGCGCCCAGAACTTCCCCAGTCGCAATCGGATCATCTCCGGCCTGGCGCTGGGGGTGCTGGTCATCGAAGCCGCCAACCGCAGCGGCGCGCTCATCACCGCCCGGCTGGCGGCCGAGGACCACGGCCGGGAAGTGCTGGCGCTGCCGGGTCGGGTTGACAGCGCCGCCTCGGCGGGTTGTCATCGCATTCTGCGTGAAGGTTGGGCGACGCTGGTCACCTCGGTCAGCGAGGTGCTTGAAGCCCTGGGCGAAGCCGGCCAGACGCTGCGCGAAGCCGCCCCGCCGAGTTTGTTCGCCGAAGCGAAAGCCGCCGACGCCAGCGCCCCGCCGGTGCCCCTGAACGCCAGCCAGCAGCGCGTGTGGGACGCCCTGAGCAGCCCGCGCACGCTCGACCAGTTGGTCCAGCAGTTGGGTCAGCCGGCCGGCGCGCTGCAGGCGGAGCTGACCATGCTGGAAATCCGAGGCCTGATCCGCCGTGACGGCGCCAGCCAGTTCAGCCGACGCGCTAAGAGCAAGACCAGCTCATGATGGTTAGCGCAAAGCGCTGGGAAACTGATCACCGAGGACACCGAGGCACAGAGAACACAGAGTGAATGCGGGCGTGGATCATCGGATTTTTTTGCATTTGGTCAGGTTTGGCTCGGTGGGCCTTTGCTCCGTGTTCTCTGTGTCTCTGTGGTAAAACTGCTGTGCAACTGACTGCTAAGGGAATGTGCCCGTGACTTTGCCGATCTGCGAATTGAACACCGAAACCGGGCGGGCGCGCTTGGACGCTTTGCTGACGCGCCTGCGCAGCACCAGCAGCGCCGCCAGCGATGCGGCCGCGACCGTGCAGGAAATCATTGCCGCCGTGCGCACCGAGGGCGATGCCGCGGTGGTGCGCTACATGCGCAAGTGGACCGACCCGGACTTCACCGCCGAGCGCATCGCCGTGACTGCTGTGGAGCTGGATGCCGCGTTGTCCGCCCTCGATCCGCAACTGCGCGGGGCGCTGGAACGCAGCATCGCCAACGTGCGGACGTATCAGCAGCATGTGCTGCCCACGGCTCCCGCACCGATCAAAGTCGGCGACGCCGAGCTGGGTATGCGTTTCAATGCGGTCAGCAGCGCGGGGCTCGCGGTGCCCGGCGGGGCGGCGGTGTTGTTCTCCACGCTCATCATGCTGGCGGTGCCGGCTCTGGTGGCGGGGGTGCCTGCCGACCAACTGAGCGTCATCAGCCCTCCACCCACGCGGCGCGGCCACGACCCGGCGGGCGACATCTCCCCGCTGGTGCTGGCGACCTGTCGACTGCTGGGCTTGTCGCGCGTGTACCGCATCGGTGGAGCGCAGGCGATCGCGGCTTTGGCGCACGGCACGGCTGCCGTCGCGCCGGTGGACCTCATCGCCGGGCCGGGCAATGTGTTTGTGCAACTCGCCAAGCAGCAGGTCGCCGGCGTGTGCGGCACCGATGGCGGGTTCTATGGCCCCAGCGAAATCGTCACCATCGCCGATGGCACAGCGCCGCCGGCGTGGATCGCCAGCGACTTGATCGCCCAGGCCGAGCACAACCCCGGCAAATGCTTTCTCATCGCCTGGCGCCGGGACGTGCTGGACGCCATTGTGCAGCAGGTCGAGCAGCAACTGGCGCAGCGCGGCCGACAGGAAGCGATCCTCAAAGCCCTGCAAACCGAATCCGCCGCCTTGCTCGCGCAGGATGAGGATCACGCCGCCCAGCTCGCTGACACCATCGCCGCCGAGCATGTGAATCTCGCCGTGGCGGAACCGTCCGCGTGGCTGGCGCGGCTCAAGCATGGCGGCGAGTTTTTCCTGGGCGGGCAAACCCCCGTCGCGGCTGGGGATTACTACGCCGGCCCGAGCCACTGCCTGCCCACCGGCACCACCGCCCGCTTCACCAGCGGCATCAGCGTGTATACCTTCCTCAAACGCAGCGGCACCGTCACCTACCCGGCGGGCATGCGTGAACAGACCCGGGCCGACATCGCCCGGCTGGCGCTGGCGGAAGGTCTGGACGCCCACGCGGCGTCGGCGCAGGTGCGGGGGTCGCGCTGAGGCTATCATGGACCGGTGCGCGGTTGCCGACTCGGAGCCGGCGCGCCAGGTGAGTTCACCCATGCCGCTGACGCTGTATCGCTACATCCTGTTTGAAGTGCTCAAGCTGCTGACGGTCTCGCTGACGGTGCTGGTGTCGGTGATCGCCATGGCGCTGGCGATCAAGCCGCTGGCCGATGGGCTGCTCAGTCCGCTGGCGCTGGTGAAGTTCGTGTTCTACTCCGCGCCGACGATTCTGGACATCGCTCTGCCGTTTGCCGCGGCCTTCGCCAGCACGCTGGTGTTTCACCGCATGACGTCGGACAACGAGATCACCGCCTGCCGCGCCAGCGGGATGAGCTACCGCATGATTCTGCTGCCGGTGGCGGTGCTGGGCGTGGGGCTGATGCTGGCGATGTTTTATCTGAGCAGTTGGGTGATTCCCAGTTTTTACCGCAAGGCCGCGGTGACGCTGCAGCAGGATATGGTGCGCGTGGTGGTGAAGGAACTGGAGGAAGGCAAGCCGTTTCGGCAGCGGGACATGGCGCTGTACGCCGACCGCGTGGGCGAGCGCGAGCTGACCCCCGAGGAGGCGGCGACGCTGGCGAACCCCGACGGCGTGGCGCCCAATCGGCTGGTGGTGCTGCAGGGCGTGGCGGTGGGCAAGCTCGATGAGCAGGGCCGACTGCGCAACGACGCCACCGCCGAGCAGGCGGACCTGCTGCTGTTTCAGGACCGCGAGAAGTCGTGGGTGGAAATCCGCCTGGCGAACGCCGCCTACTACAGCGGATCGCCCGACGAGCCGTGGGGCAGCGCGGCGCAGATGACCCAGCGGTTCGATCTGCCCAATCCCTTTGAGAATCACCTGCGCTTTCTGCGCTGGACGGATTTGCAGAAGCTGGCGGATGAGCCGGCGCGGCTGCCGCAGGTCGCCAACGTGCGCGCGCGGCTGGTGGAAGCCATGGCGACCGAAGCCGCCCTGCGGCAGATGCTCACGGCGCTGGCGCAGGGGCAGGGCAGTCTGACCATGCTGGGAATCACCGAGCAGCAGCGCTATCTGCTCCGCGCGCCGCTGGTGGAGCGCGTAGGCAACAGTCTGCGCTTGACCGGCGACCGCACCCGCCCGGTGGAACTGGAGTCCTATGTCGCCGGCTTGCCGCGTTACCGCACGCGGGCGCAGCGCGGCGTGCTGTCGACCAGCTACCGGGACGACGCGCTGCGGCTGAAGCTGGAACTGGAAGAGGTGGACGTGCTGGACCTGCGCCGCGAAGGCCGGCGCACGCAGCACAAGGCGTTGCCGCCGCTGTCGCCGCTGCGTTTGGCGGTGGATGTCGCCCAGCCGCTGCAGCGGACGCCGACCTTCGCGTTGCTGGAGAAGGCAGCGCGGGATTACCGGGACGTCGAAGCTGTCGAGCGGTCGATCGAGCAGACGCGGCATCAGATCGCCAATCTGGCGGGCAAGCAGTACGCCATGCTGCACGGGCGCGCCGCGGCGGCGGTGGGGGCGTTCTTCGTCCTGCTGCTGGGCGCGGTGCTGAGCCTGCGCCTGGCGGGTCGGT
The DNA here is from genome assembly GCA_964605235.1 of uncultured Phycisphaeraceae bacterium. Classification (GTDB taxonomy): domain Bacteria; phylum Planctomycetota; class Phycisphaerae; order Phycisphaerales; family Phycisphaeraceae; genus CAZSBB01. The sequence continues at coordinate 167,625 of CAZSBB010000001.1, read as the reverse complement.
TGCCGCTGGTCATCTTTTTCTGGAGCTTTGCCGCCGCAGCAGTGGCGGTCATCATCACCCGCAGCGCCGAGAGCGGCCTGCCGTACCCCCTGCGCGGCGAAACCCTCGGCGCGCTGATTATCTGGTCCGGCAACGGTTTGCTGGGCTTGCTCGTCGCCGCCACCGGCTGGAAACTCAGTCGCCATTAGCGAATCACGGCAGACACTCACCACAGAGACACAGAGGGCACAGAGTAGAAGCATGAGAACATGGATCGCCCCTGATTCCCCGGCAATTCTCGGTGAGCATCACTCGGTGTTCTCTGTGGCTCGGTGGTTTCACTTTTTTACGATCGTTGCACCGTCACCCGGAACTTCACCCCCACCAAGCACGCTCGATGAACATTCTTGATCGCTACATCGCCCGGCAGTTCGTGCTCAACTTCGCCATCCTTGGCGCGGTGTTCGTGGCGCTGTACATCGTCGGCGATGTCATCATCGACCTCGACGAATTCGTCAAGGGCGGGCAGGTGCAGGCGGTGCGCGCCCTGGTCCCTGATGCCGCGCGGGAATACGGCGTGCCGTATGACGCGCTGGAACCTCTGGCGCTGCGCGGCGTGGGCGCCAGCCAGTTGGCGGAGGCCCTGGCGCTGAGCCCCGAGCGCGCCGCGGCTCTGCATGAAGCACTCAAACCAGGCACTTACGCCCAGATCGTGCGCACCATCTGGGCGATCATCGACTTCAACGGCCCGGTCATGCTGCTGCTGTACACCTACTTCGCCGGCTTGCTGGTGGTGGGGGCGGTGGGCTTCACCTTCGCCCATCTGGCGCGCTCGGGTGAGATCGTCGCCATGGTGTCCAGCGGCATCAGCATGTACCGCGTCGCCATGCCGGTGCTGATCATCGGGGCATTGCTCAACGGCCTGACCATCCTCAACCAGGAACTGCTCATCCCCCAACTGGCCGCCAAGCTGGCGCGGTCCAAGAGCGACCTGAAGCGCATGTACGTCCGCCATGAGCCGGTGATGTTCGCCCCCGATGGCCAGGGGAATCTGGTCAGCGCGTCGGACTTCCGTTTTCGCGGCGAGAATGAAGACATCGCGGTGCTGACGGACGTGGTGATTCTCAAACGGGATCTGCAGGGCAGAATCATCAGCCGCGTGACCGCCGAGCAGGCGGTGTGGGACGACGCCAACGCACGCTGGACGCTCGCCGGCGGCTACGTGGTGCATCGACCCACCGTGGAAGACTCGGGCGGGCTGAGCGTCGCCCAGCAGCGTCAGGAAGAAACGTATTTCGTCACCGACCTGACGCCCACGCTGCTGATGACCCGCCGGGCGGCAATCTTCGTGCGCCTGCTGAGCATCACGCAGTTGCAGGAATTGCTTGCGCATCCGCGCGTGGATGGCGCGGAGCTGCGCCAGATCATGCATGGGCGTTTGAGCCTGCTGGTGATGAACCTGCTGGTGCTGGCGATGGGGCTGCCGTTCTTCATCAATCGCCTGACCAGCAATTTCCTGATCCAGTCGATCAAGGCGGCAGGCATCTGCATCGGGGCGTGGTCCAGCGGCCTGGTGATGCAGCAGATGAGCCCGGCCGACCTGAACCCGGTCGCCTCGGCGTGGCTGCCAGTGGTGCTGTATCTGCCGGTGAGCGCGTTTTTGCTGCAGACGGTCAAGACGTGACGATGCGGGGCGCTGCGCCATTCCGGTGCGGTATTTCGCCGCAATTCTGCCCGGCGCGCTGATTCACCATTGCTTACCCATGCGACAGACGCACGTCATACTGGATGGTTTGCAGAGTCACGCCGACGCGCGCGGGTTGTCGCGCGCCTGGGCGGCTGCTGGGTTGCACAACCAGATCGACCTGGCGGGACAGTCAGCGGCGCTCGCCAACGGCAATGAGCCGGATGCGGAGCTGACGGAAACGCAGGTGGACGAGGCGGCGGCGTTGGCGCGGCATTTCGCGCTGGAGTTGCGCGACCGCGTGGGCAGTGGGTTTGTGGCCGCCAATGATCTGCCGACTTTGCGGGCGAAGGTGGCGTACGAATACAAATGCCGACTTGCGACGGGGCTGGTGTATGGTTTGCCCGCGCTGGCGCTGCATTACTTTGGCCCCTGGCTGGCGGGGGGTTCGGATGATCCGCGCAGCTATGTGTTTCCGTGGTTGCTCGAATTGCTGCTCAGCGGCTGGGTGATGATTGCGTGCGGTTGGCCGGTGCTCTGGCAGGGGTTGCTGGGCTTGCGGGTGCGCCGGCTGACGTTCGACACTTTCGCCTTGCTCTTGACGCTGGCGGCGTGGTTGCCCTCGGCGGCGGCGGTGTTGGCGCTGCCGCTGGTGAATCAGCCGTGGCTGTCCGCGCCGGGGCAGGGCAGCTCGCCGCAGTTCCATTATGTGGTGATGCTGATGCTGCTGGTCAGTGCGCAAAGGTGGCTGAGCCATCGGGAAGGCGCGCGGCTGGCGGGCAAAGCGGACCTGTTGCCACAGCGGTTTCATTGGATCGTGCCAGTGTGGTTGCTGTTCGCGGTCGGCGTGGGCGCATCGCGCGGCTGGTCGGCGGGGTTGGCGCTGGGCATGGTGCTGCCCATGACCGCAGGCTTGGCGGCGATCAATGGGTTAAGCCCGGGCTGGCTGAGCGTGATGCCCGTGGTGGCGTTCGCCTGTGCGCTGCTGATCGACCCGCGGGTGCTGAACCTGCCGGCGAATGTGCCGTGGGTGGAATGCGCGTTCGGGTTTGGCGTGGTGCTGACGGTGGCGCAGTGGGTCAGTTGGCGGTTTCTGGCAGCCGGCGGGGGAGACGATCGGCAAGACAGCGCGCTGGATCATGTCCAGTAGCTCCGTTCGTTCGCAGGATTCGCTGGCAATACGTCATGGCCACACGATTCCGGGCAGCCGTTGGCGCCGGTCGATTCCACGCCAACCGTCGTGCGACCTGCGCGGTTTCCGCCCTAACGGGGCGCTGCCGGGGAAGGCTCAGCGCGCTGCAATGATTTGTCTGGCTTTGGACAGTGCATCGGTCAGGTTGTCGAAGACGCAGTCCTTGCCGACCTTGTTCAACAGGCCGCTGCGCGTGATCTCGAAAAGCGGCTGTACATGCACCCCGCCCAGGAGCAGTGTGGTGTGCTGCCGGCGACATTTCTGGATGAACTCATCGAGTGCGTGCATCGCGGTGGCGTCGATGTGCGGCACATAACGCATGCGGAGGATGAAAACCCGGGGCGGCAATTCCAACTGGTGGAGGATGTCGTTGAGTCGATCCGCGACCCCGAAGAAGAACGGCCCATTGATTTCATAGATCTCAACGCCCTCGGGCACGATGACGTCCGACAAGACGACAGGGTCTTTGGGGTCCGGCGTTTGCGGTTCCTGGTCTTGCGCCGGGCCATTGCGGATGCCCACAATCGTCGAGGTCTCGGCCATGCGCCGCATGAACAGGAACGACGCCATGACCATGCCGACCCCGACTCCCAGGACCAGGTCGGTAAATACGGTCAAGCCAAACGTGGTCAGCAGGGTGAGGACATCGGGTTTGGGCGCGCGCAGCAAGGTGCGGAAGTGGTCGATTTCGCAGATGTTCCACGCGACCATGATCAGCACCGCCGCCAGCGCCGGCAGCGGGATGGTCTTGGCCAGCGGCGACAAGGCGAGCATGAAGCCCAGAATGATGGCGGCATGGATGATGCCCGCCACCGGCGTGGTCCCACCGTTCTTGATGTTCGCGGCAGTCCGCGCGATCGCGCCGGTGGCGGGCAACCCCAGACACAAAGCACTGCCGATGTTCGCCAGTCCCTGTCCCACCAGTTCCTGATCCGAGCGGTGCCGGCCACCGGTCAGGCCATCCGCCACCACCGCCGACAGCAGGCTTTCGATCGCGCCCAGCACGGCAATGGTCATGGCTGCGGGAAGCAGGTCACGCATCAGCTCAAAGGAGAACATGGGCAGGCGGGGCGTGGGGAGCCGATCCGGGATTCCCCCGAAACGGGTGCCAATGGTTTCCACCAGAGGCGTGGCCGGTGCTCCGTCCTCCGCGATCCCCAGGCTCGACCACCCCAGCGCCTGCACGACCACGGCGCTGAGCACCACCGCCACGATCGCGCCCGGCAGCCGAGGCATCAACCGTCGCAACACGATCAGCACCAGCAGGCTGGCGCACCCCACACCTGCCGCATGCGGACTGATCGTGGGCAGGTTCGCATACAGCAACTGGAGCTTCGGGATGAACTCGGCGGGCAGGGACGCGGGACTGCCGTCCGCAGTGACCAGGCGCATACCGAAGAAATCCTTGATCTGCGAGACGATAATGGTCACCGCGATGCCCGAGGTAAATCCGGTTGTCACCGGATACGGGATGTACTTGACTAATTGGCCAAACCGAAACAGCCCCAGGCACACCAGAATGACGCCCGCCATCGCCGTCGCGGTGATCAACCCCTCGTGGCCATGCGCCGCCGCGATGCCGTAAACAATCGGGATGTACGCCGCGGTCGGTCCGCCGATCTGCACCCGTGACCCGCCCAGCCCCGAGATCAGAAAACCTGCGATGACGGCCGTGAACAGCCCCATCGCCGGCGGTGTCAGCCAGGGGTGAACCTGCTGCATCTGCTCGGCGACCGCTTGCGGGATGCTGGCAATCCCCATCGCCATCGCCAACGGCAACGCAATGATCGCCACGGTCAGGCCGCCGGTCACATCGCCCAACAACCGTCGTCGGGTGTAGCCCTCACGCAGACTCAGGAATAAATCCGGTGTGTAGTGTTTGATGCAGATCGACATCGAACTACCGTTTCAGAAATAATCGTGCTGTGCCCAGAAGGTGGTTGCATCACGCATGGCGGCGCGGGCCACAAGCAGATAAAAGTATAAACATATCCGATTTTTGATATTCATGCAATGTACTGTAATACTATGTGAATAAACAATTTATTTAATATTTGCAGATGGCGGTGCGACGCCCCCTGCGGGCAGGACAACCGCAGATGGATGATCAACCCGTGCTGACGGAGCACCGAGCGTCAGGGCTTGCTGTTGCCCACCTGTTGGCAGTGCATGGTCTTGGCCCCTGAAGGGGGCGCAGGCAAGTAGCCACGAGTGGAGCGCAGCGGAACTCGTGGGAAAAAGCGTGATGGAAACAACTCACCCCGGCAGGGGTGAAGGAAGCTTCCGCCGTCCCTTCGGGACGGATCGGAATCAAGCGCGCTCGTCAACCACGGGTTTCGCTGCGCTCCACCCGTGGCTACTTTCCACGACCCCTGTCGGTGTCGAAATCATCACCCCCCCCGGAAGCCCCGGAAGCGCCGGAACCCCCTGAACCCCCTGAACCCCCCGGAAGTGTGGATCACAGGGTCGCCATGACGACAGGTGCGCCACCACCAACCGGCGGAGAGGAATTGCTGCTTTTCGGGCGTCATTCTCCTGCGGTTGTGCTGCTACCCGTTGCTCACGCGCAGGCGTTGTTGCCGCCGGGCCAGAGGCGCTGGCTCTGTTGAGTTGACGAGATGGGTGCGTCAGCTTCTCCTTGGCGCAGGGCAAATCGCTACAATTCCGGCATGCTTCCGCTTTTCCTCGGCATGACCATCGCCAATCTGCTGCTGTTGTGCTCGGTGTTCGGTTTGGGATTGTTCGCCGTGGTGGATGGCCGACCGACGGGGTTGTACGCCTATCACATTGGCATGGCGCTGGGCGCGGGCATGATGGCGCTGGTGACGCACATCGGCACGTACATGTACTTCATGGCGACCACCCGTTGGCTGGAAGCCGCCGCCGCGAAAGTGGGCTTGGATGTGGCGACCTATGTCGCCGCGCCGCTGCGGCGCAAGTCGCGCGTCTTTCCGTTGATGATGGCGGCGGTGGGCAGTGTGATGCTCGCCATGTTCGCCGGGGCAGCCGCCGATCCGACGGTACGTCCCTGGTTCAGCGGTGAAGTGCACCTCGTGATCGCGGCGCTGGCGATCGTGATCAATGCCGTGTGCGCCCTGGCGGAACTTCGGCTGATCAAAGCGCAGAGCACGCTGGTGGATGACGCCGCCGCCCGCGCGGGCTGCGCCAACTCGCCGGCATAATCTCGTCCACCCACTGCCGAGCAGTTCGACTTCTCCTCAGGACTGAGCCCGAGGTCCGCCACGCCGGCGGCACGCGGCGGATCATCCCGGCATTTCTGCACCGGGACACCGGCGCGTGCGAACTGCAGGATTGACCGGCGAGGCGACCGCAAGAGCCGTGTCGATGAAAGCCCTACGGCTGGGCGGGCAGTGCGGCCCGGACGGCTTGCAGGCTTTCCAATTCCGGCGCGATCAACACCGCTTTGACCCCTTCACCGCCGTAGGTCACGCTCGCCAGGCCGACGATGTCGATCAACCATGGCTGCGGATGGGTCGCCGGGTCCGGCGCGAGTTGCACTTCCTTGCGCTGTCGCGCCAGGAACAGTGAGTCCGCGCTGATGACCTGTCCGTTGGCGTCGAGCACGCGATAGGAACAGGGGAACCGGTCGCTGCCGCTGAGGATGCGCACCGTCAAGGGCGCGCCGGCGGGACGTGCTTCGACATGGCTGTAGACCCGCATGGTGCGGTATGCCCGGCCGGGGTCCGCCTGCGTGGCTTCATGCGGAGCATTGCTGATGGGCCCGAGAATGCCCGCTTCATGGGCGCGAAACTCCACGCGGTACAGCCCGGTTTCGCCGTCGGCGGGCAATTCCATCTCCACCCTGGCGCTGGAGCCGCCTTTGCCCAGGCGCGGCTCATGCTGCAGTTGCTTGCCGCTGGGCGCGTAGACCACCATGGAGGTCATGTGCAGATCGCCGCCGAAGGAACGGGCGGTGAAATCCAGCTTCAGCGGCTCATCACGGGTCTGGAGCAGATAGACCGTCAAGCCCGCCGGTGAAGTGAGCGGCGTGGGCCGACTGGGCGAGAACGGGTAAGCGCCGCTGGGCGTACCCTGGCGTTCGAGTTGCGTGATGCCCGCCTGCTGCAGCGTTTTGAGGTAGTAGGGCCAGCCGAACCAGAACCAGCGGCTGCCCAGCGGGCCGGGGCCCCAGCCGTACCAGTCGTAGCTGTCGCCCGGGTCACGATAGAAATTCCGCGGCATCTCCAGCAGGCGGTCAAAGTGGTTGACCAGGGTCTGCCGCTCGCCGAACCGCTGATAGGTCTGTGCCGCCAGGGCGACGACCCAGGTGTCCTTGATGCCGACTTTGCTGCCGTGTTCCCGCAGGAAGTCGTCGTATTGGGGATCGCGGGTCTGGTGCAGATAGCGGTTGACCCAGAGAGGATGCCACATCGGGCCGGGGTTCTGATTTTCCAGCGGTTCGTCTTCGCGCAGGGAGCGGCCCATGCCGTGGATCGCCGGGAGGATGTCGGGATCCAGCGTGGCTTCATAGAGCGTGCAGGCGATCGCCAGCGAGGTGTTGATCTCCCGGCGGGTCCCGCGCAGCGGCAGGCCGGCGTTGCGGATGGACTGGTGCCAGGTGCGGTAGACGTCGCGGGCGCGGTCGTTGGCGTCGATCAACCACGCCCACAGGGAGGCGTCGGGGTCAACCCAGTGGCCCCACAAGCCGGCGTGGGTGTCGCGGCGCTCCATGCCGTAGCCCTCGCTGCCCCAGTGGGTCTGGCCCTTGCAGTGGTACATGGCGCCCAGGGCGTGGAACTTGAGCCGGGCTTCGGGGTCGGCGTAGTTGATGGTGTCGACATTGATGTAATGGTCGGTGCTCGGCCGCGCCCAGCGCAGCAGGTTCCGGCTGCCGCTGCGGAAATAGAGCAGCCAGGTTTTACCCACTTCGTGATAGTGCGAGTTGTGCCAGACGCGGTGCAGATCGGCGCGGTTTTCCGTGGGAATCCAGTAGGTGTGGGTGTCGGCATAGTTGAACATGCCATAGGCGTTGCCGCGCTCCACGCTGCGGGTGTAAGAGAGGAACGCATTTTCGTTGGCTTCCTCGACCCACTGGAAGTTCGGATCGTCGGCGGCGGCGATGTCGCCCATGACGCCGCTGTCGGCGTTCCAGCGCGCCGGCGGCAGGGCGGTGGGGTTTTCCTGAAACAGCTTCGCCCATCCGGCGGGATCGCCCAGCGCCAGATCGGAGCCGACCAGCAGCATGAAGTCGTTGCCGATCGCCACCCCGCTGGCGTTGCCGTTGAGCGCGTGCTCGGGCACGTTCTCGAACGTGCCGGGGTAACTTTTGAGCTTCTCGAAGTAGTCCGGCGGCAGCGTCAGGTCCAGCAGTTGATGCTGATGCCAGCACCAGAATTTGTAGATGTTGCCCAGCGCCAGCTCTTCGTCGAGGCTGAAGGAACGCCGGCCGTCGCTGGGCCAGAAGTGCAGCGTGGCGCCGTCGCGGCGGAGCGTCGCCTGCTTGGGAAATTTCTGCCAGATGTCGCGCAGCAGCAGGGTCAACGGCGCGCGGTCGGCGGCGCCTTCGCTGAGCAGATCGTCCGCGCTGTTCGCCCCCGGCGTGGGCTTGAGCTGGAACCAGCCGTCACTGCGCTGGCCTTCGGCGAGCAGGGCTTTGGGGTCGTTGATGCCCGGCGAAGTATCCACCAGACGCACATGGTCGTAGCGGTCCTGATGCAGAAACACCCGATGCCCGCGCGGCGGCAACTCCCCCTCGCGCCGCTGACCATCCAGACCCAGCGCGTAACTCCCGCTCAGCGGCGCGGCGAACGCAAAGCCCAGATCGGCGATCTGGAACAACCGGGTGTCCGCCCCCAGGATCGTGTGATGCTGCACCCGCACCACCGGCTGCCCCGCCCACGCGGTCATCCGGGTCACAAACCGACAGACCGGCTTGACCCGCCGCTCCGCATTGTCGTACCAGCCTTCCGCGCGGATCACCACCCGCAACGGGCTCTGTTCCTCCACCGTCACCGTCACGTCCGAACCATTGATGCTGTCGAACCGAATCGCGCGCCCATCCACCAGGTACGGCCCGCCCGGCCCGGCGAGCAAAGGCTTGCCTGCGTCATACCGGCCTTTGCCCGTGGGGTCGTACCACAACTGCTCCAGACCGGCGAACGCGGACTTGCTCAGCACAAACCGCACCGCGCCGGTGTCTACGGTGATGGTCTTTTCCTCTTCGACGCAACGCAGGGCAAACCCGGGCGCCGGCGCCGGCTTCCCGCGCCCGCGCCGCAGTTCATAACGCGCCGGTTGACCTTGCCGATAGCGCGCCAGGAAGTGCACATGCACCCATTTGAGCGAAGCCCCGGGATGAGTGGACCAGGCGCCCGCCGCGCGGATGTCCGCCGGCGCCGGCTGGCCGTCTTCGTACAGCGTCAGCTCATCCACCGATTTCACCAGCCCCGCCGGCAACGCCACTGGCGCATGGGTCGGCCAGACCACGCTGGACACATCCGGCTGCGCCGGCAACTGCAACGGCAGATGGTCCCCGGGCCAGTTCGCCGCCGACTGCGCGTCGGCGACGATGCTCACCGCCTGGGGCGCGACCGTGCCAATTGCCGCGCCTGTCGCGCCCTCGAGACGAGCGGCGAGCACGTACGCGCCGGGCGGCAGTTGGGTCACATCGAGTTGCCCATGCAGCTTCGGGCTGTCGGTCAGCGCGACGGTGACGCTGGCGCGCGTTTCGCCGGCGGCGGTCCGCAGTTCCACCACCGCGCGGCAGGTGGACAGTGCAACGCCCTGGGGCGGCGTCGGCAGCATGACATAAATCTGGCCGGCTTCGTCAGTGGGGCGGTACACGAACCGGTCCGCCAGCACGCGCGGGGCGAGCGCCAGGTCGCCTTTTTCCCAGCGCAGCATGGGCGCGCTGCGGGCGGTCAGCAGGTCTGCCGCCTGGACCGGCGCCGGTGATTTCCCGCCGACCGTCAACAACGCCAGCAGCACGCCCAGCCAACCCGACCATGACGCACCACGACACGATGATCCAGCCATGGCGGACTCCTTGAGATGAGGAAAACCAATTATGGCGCAGCGGCTTGCGAGGCGCGACCCATCGCGGACATGTCTTAACCTCGCCGGCGCAGGCTCAACCCCTGGAGATCCCGGCGAATGCTGCCCAGCCGTCTGCGCTGGCCAGGGACCTGACAATCCCCGCGAGGCATTCAATCCCGCACCCAGCGTCGGGCTTTCAGTTCGTAGCGCGGCAGTGTTCCCGGCGCGGCGGGCGCCACTTCCACCCGCAAACCCAGCGCATCACGCAAGGCTTGCTGCACCTGCCGACACACCGCCTCTGCATCGGCTGCGCGGTCCGTCGGCTCCACGTCGAGCTTCAGTTCCGTCAGCTCCCCGCGCTGCTGCACCCGCACCTGGTATTCCGCCACCTGGGCGCTGCCACGCACCAGTTCATCCACGGCCGAGGGATACACGTTGACCCCGCGCACCACCACCATGTCATCACAGCGCCCCAGGATGCCGCCGCGCAGCAGTGTGCGCGCCGAATCGTCCGCGCGACATACGCGATCGCCCGTGCGGTAGCGCAGCAGCGGGGAGCCGACCCGCCGCAGCGTCGTCAGCACCAGTTCGCCTTCCTGGTCCGGCGCCACCGGGGTGAGGGTGTGCGGATCAAGCACTTCCGCCAGGTAGCTGCGGTCGATGAGCTGCAGCGATCCCGGCGCATCGGGAGGTTCAAAGCTGACCGGCCCCACTTCCGTCATGCCGTGGTGATCGACCACCCGCGCGCCGGGCCAGAGCTGCGCCAGCCGGGCGCGGGTCTGCGGCAGGCTGCCTCCGGGTTCGCCGGCGACGATGAGGGCGCGCACCGGGCTGTGCGTCAGGTCCACGCCTTCCGCCTGCGCGGCCGCGCCCAGATGCAACGCATAGGTCGGCGTGCAGCACAACACGGTGGCGCGGTTGGCGCGGATCATCTGCAGACGCGCGCTGCTGCTCAGCCCACCGCCCGGCAGACACAGGCAACCCAGCTGCGCCGCCGCTTCAAACGCCGTCCAGAAACCCAGGAACGGCCCAAAGCTGAAGGCGAAAAAAATGCGGTCGGCGGCCGTCACCTGTGCGGCCGCATACACCTGCTTCCAGTTGTCCAGCAGCCCCTGCCAACTCTCTGCGTCGTCCAGCCAGCGCAGCGGTGATCCGGTCGTCCCGCTGGTCTGATGAAAGCGCGTGTAGCGCGACAAGGGGTAGGTCAGGTTCGTGCCATAGGGCGGGTGCGCCTGCTGGTCCGCCACGAGCTGGGCTTTGGTGGTCAGCGGCATGCGGGCGATGAAGGTCGCCAGGTCGGGCACCGTTTCATCAAGCTGGGCCTGCGCCAGCAGCGGCGCGTAGTAGCGGTTGCCCGCGCGCACCGTTCCGAGCAGGACGCGCAGCGCCTGCAATTGCTCTTGCTCCACAGCGATGGTCAGGTGGGATGACGTCATGATCCAGTCGGTGGCGCGGTCGGCGTTGCCGCGGTCGTGTGCGGTTTGGCGGGCGCGGGCATGGGACGGTAGCGCGACACCAGGCACCCGCCCAGCGCCGCCAGCAGAATGCCCAGCGCGAATTGCCAGCGGATGGCGCTCAGCCCCCCGGCCGGCGGATGCAGAATCATGGCGACCACGGCATTGACCACCGGCGCCCCGGCAAACACGATGGACATCACCACCGCCGGGCTGCCCTTGGCGCCAAACGCCAGCAGCACCCCAAACGCGCCGATCGCGCCCACGATGCCCGCCAGCAGCGACCACAGCACCCCCGCCCCGGGCATGCTCCACGTCGCCCCTTTGACCAGCAACACCACCACCGGCGCCACCACCGCGGTCAGGAAGTACGCCACGCCCACCCACAGGAACGCTTTGTAGCGCCCGTGCACGGGATCGCCCATCGCCAGTTGTCCGCTGTGCAGCAGGATGCCGTACAACCCCCACGACGCAACGGTCATCAGGGCGAACGTCAGCCAGGCGAAAGAAGATTCAGTTTGCGGCGGCATGGGAGGTTTTCCAGTGCAACGGTGACGATTGCTCTGCTGCTGGGCCAGCCAATCAAAGTACCACAGAGACACAGAGCACACCGAGCCACGCGCACAGAGAAGTACAGACTGGCCTGCAGATGTACTTTTACATTCCCTCTGTGTTCTCTGTGGCTCGGTGGTGGATGCATTGTCTGAGTTTGTGTCTAGCCTTTCCGCAGCGCCCGGGCCGCGGCGACCTGCTCGGCCGGCGCGGGGGTCAGCTTCTGCGCCAGCTCCGGCGGAATCGGCAGGGAACGCATCGCTCCACCATCGCGCGGCTTGAGCACATGAATCGTCAGAAACTCGCCCAGCGCCACCGGCTGCCCGTCCCGCTCAAACACGAACAGCAACTCCAGCTTCTTCACCTGCCGCTGCGCCACCAGCAGGCGCACATCGAACTCGTCCTCAAACCGCAGCGGCGCCAGGTAACAGCAGTCGACCCGCAAACGCGGCCAGGTGTGCCAGCCTTCGTCCGTCGGCGCCATCACCGACCCCGCCAGGCTGCGGAAGAAGGCGTGCTCGGTGCGCTCCATGCCGCGGAAATACGCGGAAAAATGCATGATGCCCGCGGAGTCCACATCCACGAACTCCACCCGCTGCCGCGCGACAAAGACGCCAGGGGTGGTGGGGGCAGGATCACTCATGGGCACAACTCGCGGCAAAGGGATTCGACCTGGCGCGCCATCCGCTGATGCGTGAAATGCTCGCGCACCGCCTGCTGACCCCGCTGACCCAGCCGCGTCCGCAACGCGGGATCGTCGAGCACTTCCGCCAGCGCCTGCGCCAGCGCCGGCGGATCATCCGGCCGGCAGAGAATACCCCCGCCGGTATGCCCCAACAACTCCCCGAACGCACCGCTGTCCGGCTGCACCACCGGCACGCCGCACGCCAGCGCTTCAAGCACATACAGCCCGAACGCTTCGCCATACGTCGCCGGCACACTCAGCACCGAAAGCCCATGCAGGAACGCCAGCTTGCCCGCCGCATCCACATTCGGCTGCCAGCGCACGCAATGAGTTAGTTTGGCGTCGGCGAGCTTGCGCTGCTGCTGGCGCACGTAAGCGTCGTCGGCATTCGTTTGCGCCCCTGCCAGGTGCAGTTGCAGGTCAGGATAGCGCCCGGTGGCTTTGAGCTGGATGAACGCATCCACCAGCGTGTGCAGACCCTTGGGCGGACAGAAGCGCGCCAGGTAGCCAATGGCTGGGGATGATGGAGATGCTGACTTTGGCAGTGGAAACTGGTCGGCATCTATCCCGTTGTGAATCACGCGCACGCGCTGCTCAGGCAGCTGCAGGCGCGACGCCATCACCTGGGCGTAGTACCGGCTGACGGGCACGAAGCAGGCGATGTCGTCAGCTCGGGCGCTGAGCGTATCCCAGCACGCCTGGCGATGGCTGTCGGGCAGGCTGTCGAGGAAGCCGTCTTCGCCGTGGAGCGTGCAGAGCAGCGGCACGTTGAGCGTGTGTTTAAGCTGGCGCGCCAGTCCCACCAGCAGCGCGTTGGAAAGGATGATGAGGTCCGGCTGGTCATGGACGCGCAAATGTTCGACCAGACGATTGAGTTCCTTGAGCTGATGGCCTTCCTCGCCGCGCAGCATGGAGAGGGTCAGTTCGCCCAGCTCGCGCGCCTGGGTCATCCCCGCGCGCCGGGCCGCCAACCGCAGCAGCCAGGGGGCATCCAGCAGGGCGTCGAGCCAGCGCGGGGTGCGGCGAAACAGCCGGGATTTCTGCTGCAAATAGACATTCACGCCGCCAAAGAACACTTCCCGCGGCTGCTGGTCCGGCTCATCGAGCACATGCGGCAGATACAACGCCAGCATGCTCACATCATGCCTCAGCCCGCGCAGGCCCTTGACCAGCGCATGGTCGCGCAGACAACTCCCGCAATGGAAGTTGCCCGCCCCAGGCGTAAGCAGCACGATGCGCATCGGCAGGTTTCCCGCGGCATGCGGACGATTCATTTAGCCCCCGGTGATTCACCGGGGGCTAAATGGGAAGACGTTACGGCGTGGTTGTTAATGGTTTGCCATGGGACAAAGGTTCGGGAATGGCGACGAATTCGCTCATGTGCTGAAACATGGGGTCAAAGTCTTTTTCGAGGTTGCCGATGAGGCAATCGGTCAGATCGCCGCGGTAGTGGGGGTACTTGCCCAGAAACCTGGCGAAGCTGAAGTTCTGGTCGTAGAAAGCATAGACAAGGCGGCGCATGGCTTCGATCGCCTGGCAGACTTTTTGGCCATAGTCGGCAAAAGCGTGGGCGGAGACGTCATGGCGCTGCAGCGCGGCATGGCCGGCGTCACCGGCGAGAACCCCGCTGTAGAGCGCCAGAAAGACGCCGCTGGAGAAGACGGGATCGAGGAAGGCAAAAGCGTCGCCCACCAGCACCAGCCCGTCGGCGGCGCAGTGCCGGGAACGGTAGGAGTAATCGCCGGTGACCTGACAGGGCCTGGCTTTGCAGGCGGGGGCGACATGGCTGGCGATCCACGGCTGGCCGGCGATCTCACGGGCGAGAATGGCGTCGGGGTCTTTGCCTTCGCGGTAGAGATACTCGCGCTCGGCGACCACCCCGACGCTGACCAGGTTGTCCGGCAGGGGGATGTACCAGAACCAGCCGCGTTCGGGAATGAAGGCGACCGTGGTGGCGCCTTCGTCCTGACCCGGATCGCGCACGGCGCCCATGAAGTAGCTCCACACGGCAATCTTGCGCAGTTGTGGATCGTTGACCCGCCAGTCCTGTCGGTTGACGGTAAAGAGGTCCCGGCCGGAGGCGTCAATGGTCAGCGGGGCGCGCAGCTCATACTCCGAGCCCTCGGGCGTGCTGGCGCGCACGCCAACGACGCGCTCGCCGTCGTAGAGCAGTTGGCGCGCCTGGGCGGGCATGCGCACCTCCACGCTTTGTTCGCGGGCGTGGTCCAGCAGCAACCGATCGAACTGGTCGCGCTGGACCTGCCAGGTCTGGTGGCAGGGGTGCTCGGTGTGCTGGAAGAAGTAGAACGGCTGAGACAGCTTGCCGTCGGTGTTGACGAACTGGACGCTGTATTTTTTGACGAACGCGCTGGCGCGGAGTTTTTCATTCAAGCCCAGGCGTTCCAGCGGGAACCAGCAGTAGGGGATGAGCGATTCGCCGATGTGGTAGCGCGGGAATGCGGATTTCTCCAGCAGCACGACGCGCCGGCCATGCTGGGCGAGGGTGGTGGCGGCCGCCGAGCCGGCCGGGCCGCCGCCGATCACAATGGCGTCATAGTCTTGGTTCACGAACAATCCTACTGCGGAGCGGTGAATCATTGGCGCGGTCGGATGAACTGGTCAAGTGGTCGGCAGCACTTCCACCACGTCGGCGAGCAACACCTCGGTGGGCGACAGAATGCGATTGCGTCGGCCGTACAGCGTGGCGTGCGGGGGACAGCCCAGGATG
Organism: uncultured Phycisphaeraceae bacterium; assembly: GCA_964605235.1. GTDB lineage: Bacteria > Planctomycetota > Phycisphaerae > Phycisphaerales > Phycisphaeraceae > CAZSBB01. The sequence goes on along the minus strand of CAZSBB010000001.1, from coordinate 152,355 downwards.
TCCTGCAACAATGAATCGGCCGGCAGCGAAAAGAAGCCCGTCGCCCGGCTGACATGCGCCACCCCATGCTCCGCCATGATGCGCCCCAGCGGCGTGCGACAGGCGGTCACTTCCTGCGCGGCAGCGCTGGGCAGCGCAGCGAGCAGGATGCGAATCGCGCCGCACGCCAGCACGCGCTCGCTGCCGCTGTCGACCAGCCGCACCAGTCGGGTGAGCGTGGCTGCATCGTGCTCGTGACGCAGGACGCGCAAACCCAGCGCGCACTGGTAATGCTCCTCCAGCGTGGGCGTCATGTCGCGCCCGCTGGCGAGAATCGCCCGCTGGGGTGGGGGCAACTGCTCGGCCGGCAGCGGTGTGCAGACGGGACAGTGTGTCCCTGCGGGGTACCAGTGCTGGAGCGGTTCGAGCATCATGCGATTCCGGGCAGCAGTGAGCTTGCAGTTCTCACCACAGAGACACAGAGAACACCGAGGTTAAGCAGGAGGATTGGTGCGCTCTGAAAGCAGTCGTGACTCTCCGGGGACGAGGGTATTCTCTGTGACCTCTGTGCCTCTGTGGTTCATCTGGCTTTACAAGTGTTGCTCAGGCGTAGCGGGCGGATCGGTGTTGGGGCAGGAAGAAGCCGTGCAGGTGACGGTCGACTTCCAACAGGCCCGCGGGGGTGAAGCGGATCTGTTCGCCTTCCACATGGGCGGCATCCTGCTGCGCCAGTTGGTGCAGATGATCTGCGAAGTGCTGGCGCACGTCGACGCCGAACTTCTCCTGGAAGTAGTTGATGTCGACGCAGCCGAGCTTCAGTTGCAGGATGAACTCGCGGACAAGTTGCTCCTCGCGCGTGGTGGGCAGGGCGCGGTAGATGGGCAGGCTGCCGCGCTCGACGGCTTCGATGTAGGGTTCTTCGTTGTGCTGGTTCTGCAGGTGGATGCCCGCCAGATGGCCGAAGCTCGCCACGCCCACGCCCAGCAGGTCCGCCCCGCGCCAGAGCAGATCGCGGTAGAGGAATTTGGTGCGCGCGGCATCGCGCACCGCGGTGTAGGCGCTGCCTTGCGTGTAGCCGGCTTGTGCGAGCGCGGCGAAAGCCTGCGTGACCCAGCGGCGTTTGGTCGGCCAATCCGCCACCGGAGCAGCGGTCTGCCCGGCTGCCTTCATCTGCTGGTAGATGGTGGTGTTGAAGGGGATTTCCATCTGATAGATGGTGACGCACTCGGGCGCCAGCGCGCGGGTCTGCTCGATGCAGCGGGTCCAGTTGGCGTCGGTTTCGCCGAGCATGCCCGCGATGAGGTCGATGTTGATCTGCTCGAAGCCGACCTGCCGCGCTGCTTCGTAGGCGCTGAAGACGGCATTGGAGCGATGGGCGCGGTTGTTCAGTTCAAGGATGTGATCGTCGAAGTTCTCGATGCCCAGACTCAGACGGGTGACGCCCAGCTCACGCAGCGCCGCCAGCTTGTTGGGGTTGAGCGTGCCCGGCTCACATTCGAAGGCGACTTCCTGGGCGTCGTCCCAGCCGAAGGCTTCCTGCAAACCCGTGAAGAGATGGCGGAGCTGCTCGACGGACAGATAGCTGGGGGTGCCGCCGCCGAAGTACACGAAGCGTGGCTTGCGTCCCGCCAGCGCCGGCTGCTTCGCGTACATCTTCGCCTCAGCGATCACGGCATCGAGATAGCGGCGGATCTGGCTGGCGTTGCGGTCGGTGTACACGCGAAAGTAGCAGAAATGGCAGCGTTTGCGGCAGTACGGAATATGACAGTACAAACCCAGCGGCGGCTGCGGCTCCTGCCGGCGCGCGAGCGCCGCCTGCGCGGCGGGGACATGCTCGGGCTTCCAGAAGGAAAAGGGCGGATAGTTGGCGACGAAGTAATTGCCGGCGGTCGTCTGCTCCGTGGTGGATGATGTCCCCGCGCTGCTTCCGGGGGCGGGGGGGTTGATCACGGGCAGGGAGTGGGGCGGGGGCTGGTCAGTCACCGTGTCGTTCCGGTTAAGCGCTGAAGTCAATCATCATTTCGCAGCCGGGGCGAAGGCATATACATGCCCGTCATCGGCGCCGATCACGATCCAGTTGTCACTGACCGCGGGACTGCCTACGACTGGACTACCCAGATCGTAGCTCCAGAGTTGCTCGCCGTCGGCACGGCTCAGCAGATAAATTCGCCCGTCGGTGGCAGCGGCAACCACGCGCTGCCCGCACAGCACCGGGGAAGCGTCCACCTTGCCCCGGGTCATGAACTGCCAGCGCCCGGCGCCATCGGCGCGGTTGATGGCGTGCACCGCCTTGTCGCGGCCGCCGATGATGACCAGTTCGTCGTCCACCGCCGGCGCGGAGAAGTAGGCGAACTGCCGCTGCCGATAGGTCCACGCCGCCACGCCGGTGTTCAGGTCCATGGCGAGCACCTCGTTGCCGTAGTGCCCCAGATAAGCAAGGTCACCGCGTACCGCGGCGGAACCGGCGATGTAGCTGTTGATTTCGTACTTGGCGAGCGGTTTGCCGTCGGTGCGATTCACGACATGCAGCGCGCCGTCGCAGCCGCCGATGACGATGCGGTTGCCGGCGACGGCGGGGGTGCCGTTGAGATAGTTGTCGGTGGCGTAGGTCCACACTCGTTGGCCGGTGGCGGCATCGATGCAGTGCAGGTGAAAGTCATAGCTGCCCACGACCAGCCGCAGGGCGCCGGCCTCATCGCGGAACCAGTTGGCGCCGCCGAGGATTTTGTCCTCGGTGGGGTAGCGCCACACCTGCCGGCCGGTCTGCCGATCCAGAGCGTAGAAGAAGCCGTCGTGCCCGCCGACGTACACGCGGTTGTCGAGTACTAGCGGGGGAGCTTCCATGGGGGCCTGGGTGGTGAAGGTCCAGACGGGTTTGCCGGTGGTCAGGTCGAGGGCGTGGAGCTTGCCGTCGTCGGAGCCGATGTACACCACGCCGTCGGCGATGACCGCCGAGCCGCGCACCGCCTGTTCGGTGACGTATTCCCAGCGGAGCGTGAGTTGATCGTTGAAGCCCTGCTCCGGCGCCGGGGCGACGCCGGTGAGCGCCTGGTCATGGCGCGCGCTGGGCCAGTCGGCGGCGCGGAGTGGCGTGACGCACAACAGGAGCAGCAGCGGGATGGACAATGACGAGCGTGGCATGGCGGATGACGCTGGTCATTGTAGCGCGCCAAGACCGGGGCGATGGCGCGGAGACTAAAAAAGGGGATAAGTACATTATTTTGGTAAAAAATAATGTACTTATCCCCTTTTTTATTGGGCCAGCCCGGACCTGCAAAGCAGCGTGGTTTACTGCACTTGATGATCGGTCGGCCGGCGGAACTGGCGCAGGTCGATGTTGCGGAAGTATTCGATGGTGCGGGTGAGGCCTTCGCGCAGGGGAATCTTGGGTTCCCAGTTGAGCTTGTCGCGGGCGATGGTGATGTCGGGTTTGCGCTGGGTGGGATCGTCGGCCGGCAGGGGCAGGTGGACCAGTTTGCTTTTGGAGCCGGTCAGTTCGATGACCATTTCCGCGAGCTGTTTGATGGTGAATTCGCCGGGGTTGCCGATGTTGACCGGGCCGATGAAGCCGTGCGGGTTGTTCATCATCAGCATGATGGCGTCGACGAGATCATCGCGGTAGCAGAAGCTGCGGGTCTGCTGGCCTTCGCCGTAGATGGTGATGTCCTGGTTGTTGAGCGCCTGGATGATGAAGTTGCTGACCACCCGGCCGTCGTAGGGATGCATGTGCGGGCCGTAGGTGTTGAAGATGCGGACCACGCGGACATCGACGCCGTTCTGCCGGTGGTAGTCGAAGAACAGGGTTTCGGCGCAGCGTTTGCCTTCGTCGTAGCACGCCCGCAGGCCGATGGGGTTGACGTTGCCGCGGTAGGTTTCGGGCTGGGGGTGGATGGACGGATCGCCATAGACTTCGCTGGTGGACGCCTGGAGGATGCGGGCGTGCACGCGCTTGGCGAGCCCGAGCATGTTGATGGCGCCCATCACGGACGTCTTGGTGGTCTTGATGGGGTTGTACTGGTAGTGCACCGGCGACGCGGGGCACGCCATGTTGTAAATCTCATCCACTTCCAGAAAGATCGGCTCCACCACGTCATGGCGGATCAGCTCGAAGTTGGGTTTCCCCAGCAGGTGGGCGATGTTCGACTTCTGGCTGGTGAAGAAGTTGTCCAGACAGATGACATCATGACCCTGGTTGACCAGGCGTTCGCAGATGTGCGAACCGAGGAAGCCGGCGCCGCCGGTGACGAGAATACGCTTGAACGGTTCGCTGCTGGTGCGTGGCATGGATTAATCGTCGGCCGAATCGGCAGGTGAGATAAGTGAACCAATGGTTCCAGATAACCATCAACGCCTGGACGGGACCACAAAATCATTTTCACCACAGAGACACAGAGGGCACAGAGAGGGGTGAACCGTCATGGGGCGGGCACGCTCGCCAGGGGTCATGCCAAATTGCTGAACTCAGTGTTCTCTGTGTCTCTGTGGTGAATGCTTGGCAATTGAATCAGTCCAGCGTCTGGGTGAACCGGGCGCCGGGCTCCACATCGAAGGTCACGAACTGGCCAATGGCGAAGTGGCTCGCCTGCTGGCCGGGGGAGGTCAGGGTGCAGTTGACCGGGCACGCCGCCAGCACGGTGAGGGTGTTTTTCGCGGCATCGGTGGCGATGATGCGCCCCTGCACGCGGCGCGGTCGGCCGTAGATCGGCTCGATGAACCGTCCGCCCCGGCCGTCCTGCGTCAGGTCCACCCGTCGGGCCACCGCGTCGATCACGCCCTTGATGCGCCCATTGAACGCCGGCTTCACCGGCGCCTGGATGACCAGATGCAATTGATATTCCGAACTCGGCAGCGCCAGGACGAGCTTGCCTTCGCCTTGCTCGACCACGTTGCCGCGGACTTCGGTGCGATTGCCGGTGGCGACTTCTGCCATGATGCGTCATGCTCCCTGCGGGTGTTGCCCTGAGGCGTAAGGATATCCGCAAATGCGCGGAGGCGCAAGGTGAACGCGGCATCAGGGGAATCAGTCACGCTCGCCCCGTGCGCGACGGTTCCTGGAGGTCCGGGCTGGCCCGGACACGAACGCGCAAGGGATCAACCTTCTCCGGGCGAGCCCGGACCTGCATGGTCGGCTGGCTTACTGCACGCGCAGCCACACCGATTCCCTGGCGACCTGTTCGAGCGACAGGTTCACCGTGATGGCGCCGCCCTGGGCCGTCGCCGGCAGGTCGGTGAAGGTCGCGCCCTGGTCGGTGCTCAGCGCCGCTTTGCCGCCGGGCAGCGTGACCGAGCAGGCGACGTCGGCGCGCAGCTCGAACAGGCCGGGCCTGACGCGGCGCAGGGCGACGGAGGTCGGCGCGGTCAGCGTGCTGCCCGGCCCCAGATCGTGCAGGAAGACCATGCGTCGGCCGTCGCCATCGGTGTCGGGCAGATCGCCCGCAGAGATTTTGCGGTCGGCGATGGTGAGCTGGTAGAGGTCGCCGGGCATGTTGACCACCCATTCCCTGGTGCCGGCTTCGTTGCGGACGATCTGCTGGTGGTAGGGCCAGCCGGGGTGGGGTGTCTTGAGGGCATCAAGATAGGGGCGGGGATGCTGTTGGGTGTAGAACATGAAACCGTCATCGCGCCGGCGGGTGACTTCCAGTTGCAGCATCTGGTCGCCGGGTTTCAGTTCGAGCAGCGTCGTGCCGTCCTCCGCGAACTGGCGGGTGCGTCCAGCCAGGGGACTGACCAGCATGTCGAAGGTCACCTTGCCGTCGCCGTTGGTGTCCGCCAGGTCCGCGGCGGCGATCTGCCCCAGATGCTGGCGGGCGTCGGGCCAGCCGGTGTACCAGAAGCGTTCGCCCAGTTGCACCCGCACGCGCCCGAGCGTCTGGCCGGCTTCATTGACCGCGACCATGCCCTCGTAGTAATCCGGGTGGTAGTTGTAGAGGTAGGGCGCCAGGTCGAGCACGAAGTATTTGCCGTCGGGATCGATGAACTCGACGCCGCCGCGGTAGGTCATGCTGGAGCGGTCGAAGCCGACCTTGTTGCCCTCGACGGTGGTGAGTTTGCGCGTGCTGGGCGCCAGCGTGCCGCCGGTGGTGACGATGGCGCCGGCAAGCGTGGCGGGGAGCGCCGGCTCGACATTGGCGCTGGCGTTCTGCGGGTTGTAGCTGCGGATCACGCTTTGGTATTCCGGGGTTTGAGCGGTCAGTTGGACCGCCCCGGCCTGCAGCGTGGAGCCGCCCACCAGATGCGCCAGCCGCAGGCCCTGGCTGTCGAAGGACGCCGCCGCGAGGCGACCGGAGCCGGTGAACTGGTCGTTGACCTTCACCGCCGCCGCGCCGTCGAGGCTGGCGAAGAGCCAGTCGGTCTGGCCGAGCGTGGTTTTGACCTGCAGCGCGACGGGACGGGTGGCGCTGTCGCCGGGCAGGGGCAGTTGTTCCGCGCTGGCGATGATCGACTCCCCAAGCTGCGGCTCGATCAGCGCGGGATACACCGACTGCAAAGGCGTCTGGCCGTCGCCTTCCCGGCGGACATGCAGCAGGGGGAAGCTGAAGTGCCGCGAGGGCATGTCGTCGGCATACCAGTTGCCCACCAGCACCTGCTGGCCCTGGGCGCCAAAGAGCGACACGGCGGTGTGCTTGAGCGGGGAGTTCTCGTCATAGCGTTCTTTGCCGAGCATGTTGAGCTCGGCGTTGCGGAGTTTCAGTTCGCCCACCTGCTCATCCTTGCGGCGCAGGGTCCAGCGGGCGTGCAGCACTTCGGGGGCGACGCCTTCCTGTTCGGTGCCGTCGTGATGCCTGGCGAGGTAGCGTTTGGCGAGTTCGCTGCTGGCGGGGGACAGGCCGGCGTTGCTGATGAAATCCTGGGAGACGGCGCCGTGGAAGTTCCAGGTATGGACCTTGCCGCCGCGCACACGGAAGACATCGAACAGGTAGCCGCGGGCGGGGGTGGTCTGGCCGTCGCCGGCGTCGCTGACGATCTGGGCGACGCTGCGGGCGTAGAGGTCCACGTGCGGGTGGGTTTCCGCATGCGCCTGGCCGGCGACGAACTGGACGCCGGGCGCGGGCTTGAAGGCGGTGAGCCAACCGAGGGCGGTGGAGTTCTGCGGGCCGCCGTTGAATTCGCGTTCATCGACTTCGACGAGGTTGTGGACCTTATTGCTCATGCAGGTGGGCCGGCCGTAGCGGGAGGACAGGCGCCCGCCCATGTCGCTGCTCATGCGCAGGCCGAAGGCGTAGAGTTCCAGGTCCAGGGTGTCGGGATGGGCGTGGCCGGAGCCGACGCCGAAGCGCAGCATGGAAGCGAGTTTGAGCTGGAAGTTGTCGGCGTCGGTGTTCTCTTCCAGCGTCGCCAGGCCGTAGCCTTCGAGGACCTGGCTTTGCGTGTGCAGCAGGGGGTCGCGTTGCTCGGCGGCGCGTTGCTGCACCTGTTGCCATTCGCGGTCGGAAAGGGATTGCTGGCCGACCTTGTGGGCGAGAATCCAGGCGATGCGCGGGTCTTTGGTCCAGTGCCAGGCGAGTTGGAAAAACTCGGCGTTCCTGGCGGGATCGAGGCGCATGTAGGGGCGATAGGGCATGGTCGGTTCGCCCACATCGCCGATGCCGGTGTCGTACCCGCCGGCGATGTGCAGGCGCAGCAGGCTGTCGGGGCACGCCGCCACGCGCGGCGTTTGTTTCGGATCGCCGAAGGCGAAACGCCTGGCGCCGCCGACGGCGAGATAGCGCTCCATCAGCCGGGCGATTTCCGCCATTTCCTCGATGGATTCGCCGACGGTGTAGTACGTGGAGCCGATGTAGTTGAGGCCGTCGCGGCTGTAGCCGTTGACCGCCGCGTCGGAGAAGCCGCACAGGGTGTCGCGCTGATAGATGCCGGTGGTGAAATAGATGTCCAGGTAATGCTCGCTGACTTTGCCCGGCCCGAGCACCACGGCCGCGGTGGGCAGGATGGGGGCGTACAGGATGTGCTGCACCGCATCCTGGGCGGCGCGCTGCACCAGGAAGGTGTCGATCAGCTTGAGCACATCGTCAGGCGTTTTGACCCACGGCACGAAGCGTCCCACGCGCCGGGCGAGGTCTGCATTGCCTTCGATGTAGGGAAACAGCTTGTCGTAGGCTTCCACCACGCCCTGCACTTCGCCGGTGCTCCAGCCCTCGTAGGAACAGCCGCGTCCGTTGTTGTGGGACGGCGCGAAAGTGCGCGGCACCTGGTAGACATTGACCAGACAGTGCAGGTTCCAGTCATAGGCGGGATAGCGATAGGCGTACGCCGCCAGCAGGAACGCCGCGTCGGCGGCGGCTTCCAGATCGCCCAGCAGGACGTAGCGGCCGGGCAGGTCGGCGAAGGAGGTTTTGCCCTGCGGCGTCGCGCCCAGCGCCGCCAGCACCGAGTGATAGCGCTGCTGGATCAGCCCGCCCACCACGCCGAAGTTGAACGACACTGGCAAACCCAGCTTGGCGCCGTCAAAAAAGTGCGCGCCTTTGTCCTCCGGGAACGGCCAGGGCGCCGGCAGCGGCTTGTTCGCCACATAATCCGCCAGCGTGTAGGTCAGCCCCAGCTCTTTGTTCTGCAGCACCCACGGTTCGTCGTAGGCGTTGCTGGTGAGCACCCATTTGCCCAGCGGTTTGCCCAGCGTTTCACTGGCTTTGGCGTACGCCTGCTGCTGGGCTTCGTGGCCTTTGAAGTCGCCATAGATCTGCGCCGGCTGGGCGTTGAGCGGCATGACCGACTGGTTCCACATCACTTCGTCACGCGCCGCGCGCTCGGCGGCGCTGAGCGGCTGGGGACGCATGGGTTCGGGCAGCTTGCCTTCCTTGGCGGATGCGATCCGCAGGGCCTTGACGGCATTGCGCTCCACCAGCACCTGCTGCTCTTTGACGCGGGCGAACTGCAACGCCCCCAGCGGATTGCGCAGCTCCAGCCGATCGATCTGAATCTGCCGGACCGCCGTGTCCCGGCCGACCACCAGCTGGGCGCGGTAGGCCCGGGCCGCCGGAGCGTGGAAGTAAATCTTGCCCATGTATTCCCACAGCCGATCGGGGGAGAACGGCACCCGCATCCGGTGGGTCTGCACCTCGCCGTCGTTGCCGCTGTTGACCGACAATTCAAAATACAGCGGCCTGGTCTGGACGTCGGTGTTGAGCAGCGAGTCGTTGTTGACCGCCTTGATCAGCGCGTCCTCATCGAGCACGCGGCCACAGATGTAAAGCGCGTAAATGCCCGGCTGCAGTTCGCCCAGGTCCACCGCGAAGCCGTCGCCCGGGGCGCTGACCGCCACATGCTTCCCGCCGGTCGCCTGCTCATCCTGGCCGATTTCCCCGCCGCCGATGCGCGGCAGCGCCTCGGCTTCAAACGTACGCACCAGCGGGTCGTTCTTGAGCACCTGCGCCAACGTGTCGACATGACCCCACGCCGACGCACCCGCCAGCGTCCACAGCAGAACCCCGGCCAACCCCGACCATAACCGCCAGCCTCGGGAGCGATGCATGCCCAATCCTTTCAATGCGAAGAAATCACAGCAGCAGGTCAGGAAGCGGGAAAGCCCCACAGATGTTCGTAGAAACAGCATAACCGGCCCGTGGGGGCGTTCCAAGCGGCGCCCGTGCGCCGAGGGCTTGGCGGGTTGCCGACGGCACGAAACCGGGCCCGGAAAATGTCGTCCTGTTCTGCCGGGTCTGCTGGTACAATGCCCCCCCTTTGATGTGAAATGACGCCCCTTGGTGGGGCCGGGCGTGCATGACCAAACGCATTGAATCATTCAACTTCCCGGCGGGGCGGAAGATCGGCCCACGCTACCGGATCGAACGCCGCCTGGGCGTCGGCTCCGAGGGCGAGGTCTATCAACTCCGCGAACTGGACACCGGCATCCTGCGGGCGGCGAAAATCTATTTCCCCCACCGCGACCCGCAGCGCAAGCTCTCCATCCGCCACGCGCAAAAACTCAACACCCTGCGCCATTGCCCCATCGTCCTGCAATACCACCACAGCGAGGTCATCACCGTCCAGCGCCAGAAAGTCGTGGCGATGATCTCCGACCTGTGCGAAGGTCAGCCGCTCGAACACTGGCTCAAACAGCACCGTCAACGCCGGGTGCCCGCCTACACCGCGCTGCACGTGTTCTACAACCTGGTCCGCGGACTCGAAGCCATCCACGCCCTGGGCGAGTACCACGCCGACGTGCACAGCCAGAACATCATGATCCGCCCGGTGGGCGTGCGCTTCGAACTCAAACTCATCGACTTTTACGACTGGGGCCCCGCCCGCGCGTACAAGCAGCGCCAGGACCTGTACGACGCGGTCAAGGTGTTCTACGAATGCCTCGGCGGCCGCGAGGCTTATCCCAGCCTGCCTGCGGAGATCAAATACATCTGCGCCAGCATTCGCCGGGATCTGATCCTCAAACGCTTCGCCAGCATGTCCGCGCTTCGGCTGCATCTGGAAAGCTTTGAGTGGACCACGGTGCTGTGAGATTGATGGTTTTTCGGGGCGGTTTTTTTTGCCACAGATGAACACGGATGAAGAGGGGGGAGATGAAGACAGGGATGAAGCAGGGGGATGGTGGAGGGGAATCAGGTGCGTGAGCCCCACAGTCGGCGCGGCATTGCTCATGAGCAGCTTGGCGGGCAAAGCCGCGGTTGAGCGCAGCGAAACCGGGGGTGGTTCCGGGGGTGGTTCCGAAGGTGATTCTGGGGGTATCATGGTTCTTGCATGCCCCGCCTGAGCTTCACGCTCAACCTGCAGCGACACGTGACCTGCCCCGAGCGCACCATTGTGCTGGCGCCGGGGGTGGAGATGACGCTGCGCGCCGTGCTGGAGCAATACTTTCAGGAAATCCCTGCCGCCCGCGGCTACGTGCTCGACGATCAGGGCGCCCTGCGGCAGCACATGGTTGTTTTCATTGCCGGGACGCCGGTGCGTGACCGCGTCCGTTTGAGTGATCCCGTCGCCCCGGATGCGCAGGTCTGCGTGTTCCAGGCTTTGTCAGGGGGATGAACCCATGGCTGATGAGTTGTTGACCGCCACACGTAAAGGACTGTTCACCTGGCGCCGCTCGGCCGGCGTTTGGACGTTGACGGAAGCGGCGTTCGTGGGCGATCACGTGCCGATGATGCTCGACGATCCGCGCGACGGCAGCGTCTACGCCACGCTGTTTCACGGGCACTTTGGCACCAAGCTGCATCGGCGCGACGCCGACGGAACCTGGGCTGAGATCACCACGCCCGCCTACCCGCCCAAGCCCGCCGACGCGCCGGTCATCATTGACCAGATGCGGCAGAAGGAGATTCCCTGGAGCCTGCACATGATCTGGGCGCTGGAAATCGATCCGCGCCAGGACGGCGCGCTGTGGTGCGGCACGCTGCCGGGCGGGTTGTTTCACTCGACTGATCGCGGGCAGACCTGGCAATTGGTTGAATCCCTGTGGAACCACCCCGGCCGGGCGCATTGGATGGGCGGCGGCTATGACCTGCCGGGCATTCATTCCATCTGCGTGGACCCGCGCGATCCCAACCGCGTATTGCTGGCGGTGTCCTGCGGCGGCGCGTGGCTGACGGAAGACGGCGGCACGAGCTGGCGCCAGTGCGCCCACGGCATGCGCGCCGACTATTCCCCGCCGGGGCAGGAATATGAACCTGATGGTCAGGACGTGCATCGCCTGGTGCAATGCCGGGATCAACCCGAAGTCTGCTGGGCGCAGCATCACAACGGCATCTTCCGCTCCACCAACGGCGGCACGCAATGGACGGAACTCAAACCCGCACACGTGTCGGCGTTCGGCTTCGCCGTCGCAGTACATCCGCAGCGCGGCGACACCGCGTGGTTCGTCCCGGCGATCAAGGACGAACACCGCATCCCCGCCCACGCCCGCCTGATCGTCTCGCGCACCACTGACGCCGGCCAAACCTTCGACATGCTGACCGACGGCCTGCCCCAGCAGCATGCGTATGACCTGGTGTACCGCCACGGCCTGGCGCTGGACGACACCGGCTCCCGCCTGGCGCTGGGCTCCACCACCGGCAACCTGTTCCTCAGCGAAGACGCCGGCGACCACTGGCAGACGCTCAGCCATCACCTGCCGCCGATTTATGCGGTGCGCTTCGTGCGCTCGCGCTGAACCCGGCTGCCACGCCGGTCAAGCCGGCGCGTCGGTGGGCACCACCCGCAGCACTTCCTCCACCGTCGTCTGTCCCGCCAGCGCGCGGCGCAATCCGTCGGCCGCCAGACAGGTCATGCCCTGGCTCATGGCGATGGCGCGCAACTCTGCGGCCGGGACCTGCTGCCGCAGCGCTTCGCCCAGCGCCGGCGTCATGGTCAGCAGCTCCGCCACCACCGTGCGCCGCTGGTAACCCGTCTGGGCACACTGCGGACAACCGGCAGCCGTGCAATAGCCCGGCCCCGCATCCACCGCCGACGGATGCCCCGCCAGTCGGTTCAGCAGAGCCCACGATCCGGCCGGCGGCGTGCCCGGGCGCTTGCAGTGCGGACACAGCACCCGCAGCAGGCGCTGCGCGAGCACGAACTTGAGCGTCGACGCCACCAGGAACGGCGGGACGCCAATGTCCAACAAGCGCTGGAGCGCTTCGCCGGCGTCCTGGGTATGCAGGGTGCTTAGCACCAGGTGGCCGGTGAGCGCCGCCTGACAGCAGATTTGCAGCGTTTCCAGATCACGAATTTCACCCACCATGAGGACATCCGGATCGCAGCGCAGGAACGAGCGCAGCGCGGCGGCGAAGGTGACGCCTTCGCTGGGCCGCACCGGCACCTGCACCACACCCGGCAGCACATACTCCACGGGGTCTTCGACACTGAGCACCTTGACGCCCGGATGGATGAGCTGGTTCAGGCAGGCATACAGCACCGTCGTCTTGCCCGAGCCGGTCGGCCCGGTGATCAGCCCCAAACCCCAGGACTGACGCAGCGCGTGGTCGAGGTGCTGGCGAACTTCGGGGGAGTAGTCGATGCGGTCGAGCGACAGCAACACCGCCTGGGGATCCAGCAGGCGGATCGTGACGGTCGGGCCCAGCGTCGCCGGCAGGCAGGACACGCGCAGGTCCAGGGTCTGCCCCGCCACGCGCAGGTGCGTCCGGCCATCCTGCGGGCGCACGCGGTCATTGACATTGCAACCCGCCAGGGTCTTGCAGCGGTCCACCAGGTGGTCGAGCAGACGAATGTCAAAGCGGGCGACTTCCTGCAGCACGCCATGGATGCGGCAGCGCGCCACCGCCACCCGCTGGTCGTCCAGCAGCAGGGCCTCAAGATGCAGGTCGCTGGCCTGGCTGGCGTGCGCCAGGCGGATCAGCAGCAGGACCGCGCGCAGGCTGTCATCGGCGTCGGGGTCGTCGACGTCGGTCGGCTGCTGCAATTCCGCCAGTTGGTGGCGCAGGTCGTCGAGCAAGGGACCGATGTCCGTGGGCAGGATCACCGGCGGGTGTTGACCCGCCAGACAGCGCTCGAGGTCCGCGCGGCGAAAGCGCCACTGCTTGCCGATCTTGGCGGCTTTGATCTGCCCGGTGCGCAGCCAGCGGTAGAGGGTCGGGCGCGAGGTCTTGAGCAGCGCCACTGCTTCATCGAGCGCCAGCAGGTCGCCGGGCGCCGCGGCGGGTGCGGGCGACGCCGGCGTGGCGTGCTTCGCGCCGGCACGGCCGCTGACGGATCTGACCCGGCTGGAGCGATGAGGACGGCTGGGGCGAGGCGACATGGCGCGGCTCCTGCGGCGGTGATTATCAAATCATATCATTAAGACAATGATTATCAAAGATAATTTTTGCGCCGTCATCGCACAGCCATCGCCCAGCCATCGTACGCCGGCCCCGGCCCACGATCGGGTCGGATGCCGCCGGGCCGAAGCCCGGCGCGCAGGACGGGTGGTTCCCGGGGTTTTTTTCTCACCAACAACGAACCGCAAACAGATTGACCGAGGATCAGCCGGCGGGTAAAACTCCGCTTCAACCTAGTGGAGCTAGTCTACTAATGGACCTGAACGACTGTCCCTGTACGGGCAAGACGCTGGCGCGGCTGGTGCAGCCGGCGGTCATGGCGGCGCTCGCCGAGCGCCCGGGGCATGGCTATCAGATTGTCCAGCGGCTGGCGGAGATGAGCCTCTACCGCAGCCATCGGCCGGACCCCACCGGCGTGTACCGCGTCCTCAAAAGCATGGAGCGCGACGGCCTGCTGGAGTCGGCGATGGAGTTCAACGACAACCGTCCCGCCAAGCGCTGTTACCGCCTGACCCCCGCCGGCCGACAGTGCCTCGTGCAGTGGGCGGGCACTTTGCAGGAATATCAGGCGTCGGTCGCCAATTTGCTTCTGGTCATCACCCAGGTCGCGCGCCCCGGCGCTGCGGATGAGCAGTCCGCTTCAAGGAACGACTTATGCTGCCCCCAAACCGATTGCTGCGGGAATGCGTCGCCGAGCTGATCGGCACCTTCCTGCTGGTGTTCTTCGGCACCGGGGCGGTCTTTGTCGCGGTGCTCACCGGCGCCCTGCAGGGCCTGTTCTCCGTCGCCATCGTCTGGGGGCTGGTCATCGCCCTGGCGATCTACGCCACCAGTGCCATCAGCGGCACCCACATCAACCCGGCGGTCACGCTGGCGCTGGCGGTGTGGCGCGGCTTCCCCAAACACAAAATCCCCGCGTACCTGCTGGCGCAACTGCTGGGCGCGTTCCTCGCCTCGGCGCTGCTGCTGGGCCTGTTCTCCGGCGTCATCCATGCGTTTGAACAGGAACACGGCATCGTCCGCGGCGAAGCGGGCAGCGAACACTCCGCCATGATGTTCGGCGAATACTTCCCCAACCCCGGCATCCTGGGCGCCACGCCCCACGATCACGCCAAGGTTTCCCTGTTCCAGGCGATGACCGCCGAAGCCTTCGGCACCGCGGTGCTCGTGTTCCTCATCTTCGCCCTGACTGACCCGCAGAACCACAACCGCCCGCATGGCACCCTCTTTGCGCCCTTCATCGGGCTGACCATCACCATCCTCGTCTGTGTGCTGGCTCCGCTGACCCAGGCGTGCTTCAACCCGGCGCGCGACTTTGGTCCCCGGCTGGTGGCGTATTTCGCCGGCTGGGGCGCCATCGCCATCCCCGGCCCACGCGGCGGCTTCTTCACCGTCTACATCCTCGCCCCCATCGTCGGCGGCCTGCTGGGCGGCGGACTGCACGATCTGCTGCTGCGCCCCGCCTTTGCGCCAGCGCCGACGGAAACGCAGAACTGTACTGCAGCACCGCTTGAGCCGGTGGCGTCGCTGGATGATCCAGAGCCGAATTGACCCTCAGTCGTGAAAGGGAACAGTGACATGGCCAAAGCGCGTTACATCATGATCGGCGGCTTCCTGGGCGCGGGCAAAACCACCGCCATGGTGCGCTTCGCCAGGTATCTGCAAACCCGCCAGCTCACCGTGGGCCTGATCACCAATGATCAGAGCGTCGATCTGGTCGACACCGCCCGTGTGCGTGCGGCCGGCTTCCCGGTGGAGGAGATCACCGGCGGCTGCTTCTGCTGCAAGTTCAATTCGCTGATGGACGCCACGCAGTGCCTGACCGCCCAGACCGCACCCAACGTGCTGCTGGCGGAACCCGTCGGCTCCTGCACCGACCTCAAGGCGACCGTCAGCTATCCGCTGCGTCAGCTCTATGGCGACAACTACGACGTGGCGCCGCTGTCCGTGCTGGTCGATCCGGTCCGCTGCGCCCGCATTCTGGGCCTGCGGCCGGGCAAGAGCTTTTCGGAAAAGGTGCTGTACGTTTACCGCAAGCAACTGGAAGAGGCGGAGTGCATTGTCATCAACAAGATCGACCTGCTCGAGCCGGCGCTGCGGGAGCAACTGCGCGACGCGCTGGGCAAAATGTACCCGCACGCCCGCTGCTTTGAAGTGTCCTGTCAGACTGGCCAGGGCGTGGAAGCGTGGTTCGACGCCCTGCTGGCGGACCAACTGGGAAATCGGCCGACCATGGAGGTGGACTACGACACCTATGCCGACGGCGAAGCCCTGCTCGGTTGGCTCAACACCACCGCCAGCCTCACTAGTGCCGCCAGTTTCGACGGCAACGCGCTGCTGGAACAAGTCACCGACAAGCTCCGGCTGGTGCTGGACCAGTTGGGCGTGGAGATCGCGCATCTCAAAATGACGTTGCTGCCCAGCGAAGGCCCGGACCTGGGCGCGATCAGCCTGACGCGCACCGAAGCAGCCCCGCAGATGACGCACACGCTCAAGGACCCGCTGACCGCTGGGGAGCTGACGGTGAATCTCCGCGCCGAGGCGGACCCGGACACGCTGGCGGGGGCGGTCAAACACGTGCTCGAAGATTTGGCGCCGGTGCGGAGCAAGGTGGGGGAGGTGAATGCCTTCCGCCCCGGGCGCCCGACGCCGACGCATCGGGTGACGGTCAGTGAGGCGTGACGGTGGGTGAGATGTGAGTGGCGCGGATGCGGAGGCGCAAGCGGGTCAGGCGGGGGTGCTGGACAAACTCATTGCATCGGGGTGACAGCGCAAGCAAGCGACTCACCTGCTCTCATCTTGTTTTCCATCCCTGCCTTCATCTCTCCCATTCTTCATCCGTGTTCATCGGTGGCAAAACTGCAACAAAAAAACCGCCCGGCGTGGCAGCGCGCCGGGCGGTTGATTTGTTGCAGGTCAGTGGGTGAATCTGCCGGGGGTCAGCCCTGGCTGGGCGCCCGGGGTGCGACCAGGGTGGCGGCGGCTTCGGTCACCGCGTCGGTGGCGGCCTTGATGCGTTTCTCGGCTTCGTGCACGAGATCCTGATCCTCGGCGGCCGGGCTGCTGGTGGAGCGACGTTCCATCGCGGTCGAGTCGGGCAGCACCACGTCCCACGCGAGGCCGACAAGCTTGAGCGAGCGGATGATGAAGTAGGTCATGTCGAACTCCCACCACTTCAGGCCGTGCGCCGCGGAGCGCTGGAAGGCGTGGTGGTTGTTGTGCCAACCTTCACCGAAGCTGAGCATGGCGACCCACCAGGTGTTGCGCGAGTCATCCTTGGTGCGGAAGTTCTTGTAACCCCAGGTGTGGCCCGCGGAGTTGACGAACCACGTGCCGTGCCAGACGACGACGGTGCGGATGGCGACGCCCCAGATGACCCAGCTGGTGCCCAGGAAGATGCCGCCCTGGGCGTGGGCGGGCAGGCCCAGGCGACCTTCGCCGACGTAGTAACCCAGGGCAAAGAGCACGCCGGCGAGGATGAACTGCGGGACGGCAAACCAGCGGTGCATGAAGCGCAGGAAGGGGTCCTTCATCAGATCGCTGGCGGCCTGCTGGAATTTGAAGTCTTTGCTGGTGCGGAAGAGGTTCCAGCCGATGTGCGCCCAGTTGAAGCCATGCTTGGGGGTATGGGGATCGCCTTCCTGATCGGACTCACTGTGGTGGAGGCGATGGGTGCCGACCCACTGGACGGGGCTGCCCTGCCAGGCGAGGCAGCCGCAGAGGGAGAGGAAGTAGCGGACGAAGCGGGGGCATTTGAAGGAGGTATGGGTCAGCAGGCGGTGGAAGCCCAGGGTGATGCCCAGGCAGCCGGTGACCCACGCGAAGAAGAACATGAGCACCAGGCCGGACCACGAGAAGGTGTACCAGCCGAGCAGGCAGAGCAGGTGCAGCAGGATGATGAAGCCGGTGACCGCTCCATCCAGCACACGATTCCTGGGGTCAATGGCTGGAGCGTAAGCGAGGCGGGAGGTGGTTTCGGACACAATCATCTCCAATTGGGGTGCGCCGGGCGGGCAGCGCAGGTGAGACAGAATCAACCGTGGCCTGACAAAACGACTCGGCGCGTGTCAGCCGAGCAACCGAATGGTTCCAGTTCTCAAATACCCGAGTGGGGGGAAGTATACGGACTCATCGGCAGAGTGTCGATGGCATTTGCAGAATCTGCACTCTTGAATAGAGCGGCAAAGCGCGCGAACGACGCTGGCGCAGCACCAGATCCATCGACCTGCAGGAGCGATGTCATCTGGTTTTTGGAATCAAATAACTATTTTAATAAACGCAAGTTAAAGTGATTATTGCTGGTTCTGATGCGGGTGTTGATGCTGGTCGTCGCAGTCATCATGGTGCGACCCGCCGCAGCATTCGCCCGGGGCATGCACCACGCCGTTGCCGCACGCCAGTTGCTGGACCATGGTGACCGGAGCCGCCAGCGAGGTGGCGCCCGCTTCAACCTGCCCGGTGGCGCACAGGTCGCCCCAGGTCTGCATGGACTGACTCTTGCAATGGCGCACCACCACCCGCCGCTGGTTGGCGGCACACTGGTATTCGTATCTGGGCATGGCAATCCCCTGACAGATGCGGCGGGGGAGCCATTGTCAACCTAACCGCCCCGTGCTGCAAACTCGTTATCCGGCGACCACGACAACTCACGCAAAGTCCACCGCGTACACCGTCGCCGGCCCCAGCAGCGTCAGTCGCAGTTGGGCGCCTTGGCTGGGCAACATATCCAGTTCCCCCCAGCGCACCGGCAGCCGCAGACCATCCCCCCGCACCGGCGTACAGCCCTCGGCGGTATGCGTCAGCACGCGCGAACTGTCCGCCTGATGCACCCCCACCCGCACGCTGGCGTCAGCCCCAATTGCGGCATTGAGCGTCACCTGCCGCGTCCCGGCGGGAATATCAATCAGCACCTCCCCCGGCTGCGTCGCATCCGTCGGCGTGAGTCCCGCAAAGCGATCGCGCGGCGACTCGACCACGCCGATCCCCACCTGCGGCGACAAACCCGCTGCCTTCCCTTCCTTGGGCGCATGGGCGTAAGGTCGGCCGTCGTAATACATCCGCATCCGCTCGTCCTCGACGATCCACATGCTGCCCGGCCGAACCATGCCGGCATCAAACGTACCCTCCGCGCCGGTCCCGAGATACTCCGCCCGCTCCGCCACCCGCGTAAAGTGCACGCCGTCCACGCTGACCGCCAGTTGCCCATGAAAGCGCGCCCGCTCAAACGGCATCAGCGGATTCCAGCCGGGCACCTCCTCGATGATCTCCATCATCTGGATGACCCCGATGTACAGCCCGGCATGATGCGTGACGATCATGCCGTGAATCTGCCGCACGCGCGGGTCGTCGATGGCGTCCGACTCCAAGCACAGTTCCGGGTGGGTCCATTCGATGGTGTCCCGGCTGGTGGCGGTGATGACCTGCCGAATGCGCTGGCCGTTCTCATCCACCCGGTTGGTGCGCAGGTACATGCGATAGCACTGGCGGATCGGGTCGTAGACCACCGGATGATCGCCGTCGGCTTGGCCCGCGATGGCGTACCGGCCGTCGGTCGGCTCCCAGGTCAGACCATCGCGCGAGTCCGCCAGATAGGTGGCGCGCCACGTCGGCGGCGAACTCAGGAAATACTTGTTCCAGTCCAGCCCCGGCGTGTAGCTGGGGTGACGCATCAGTCGGCGTCGATCAGCTTCAGTCAGCCCCCCCACGCGCGGCACCGCCTGCTGCTCGTGCTGTTCGATGCGCGAGTCGAACGCCATGAAATACCGATACCCGTCGCGCGGCTCTTGGTAGCGCCCCACAAACGGCGCGGAGATGTTGAACCGCTGCCCATACACAATGTTCGTCTGCGCCCACTCGCCATGCGCCCGCGCCCGCGCCAGCGGCTTGGTCCAGTGCAGCCCATCCGCCGATTCCGCCACGCAAGCGTATTGCTGCTCCCGCCGCTGCGCCCCGATCGCGCTGTACCACATGCGGTAACGCCCATCGTCCTCCCGCAGCACCGAGCCTTGCAGATACACCCCGTTGGCTTCCCACGGATGCTCGGCGGTCAGCACCGGCTCCGTTTGCACCCGGCGCGGCCGACACAACACCTCCCGCACATTCACCGCCGCACGACACAGCGAACGACTCAGCAACAACATGGTCGACTCCCGTGAGCAAGGCGAAGCGCCTCGCGGTCGGCCATCATGCAGTGAATCGCGTGGCGATGCCAGTTGCCGCGTGGGGACAGCAATCGGCCAGCGCGCTTACAACCAGCGTCCCGCCTTGGCGCTGAGCGTTTCGGCTTGCCCCGCGCTGAGCGCGAGCGTTCGCGGATCAGCTCCCGTCAGCGCCAGCGTGAGGGGATGATCGCTGGTGATGCGGTACGCCAACTGTTCGCCCTGGCGGTCCCATCGCACGCGCACGAACTTGCCGGGCTGGCCGAAGATCGGCAGATTCACTTCCACCTGCTGCAGCGGCAGACACGGCACCGTCAGCTCAAAATGGTGCGGCGCCAGGTCATAGCGCGCCCACAAGCCCGAGCCATAGCGCGAGAGCTGCCAGGTCGGACAACCCGCCCACTGGTGGCAGTGCGTCCAGCGCGGCTCAAACACTTCCATCCAGGTCGTCACCCCGCACTCCAGCATCCAACCCCAGCAACGGCGGGTTTGTTCGAGCACAAAATCCGCGCGCCCGTGCCGCAGCATTTCCGGGAAGCTGTAGTGCGCGAAGTAGGGCGTGATCAGGCCCCGGTATTCCAGCGTCGGGGTGTGGGCGCGCGGGGCCGTGCGGTCATTGGGATAGCACGCGGCATAGTGACGCTCCACCTGATCCAGCACCGCTGTCAGCTTGTCACCGGTGAAAAAGCCCAGCCGCGCCGCCAGCACCAGGTCCTGCAGCGCGCAGCCGTCCCACCCATGCACCGCCAGAATCGCCTCGAGCTTCCGGCGCAGGAATGCCCGCAGTTCGTCAGCGCGGCGTTGGTGTGGCGTTGCCTCGCGGTGCAGCAAGGCGCACCAATGGATCATCGACTCGACCGCTTCCAGGTAATGCAGCTCATACGCCGCATGCCCCAATGCGTGGTCATAACCCCAGTCGATGAAAGTCCAGGATTTGAGTTTCCCCAGACCGCTGGCGAGCAGCGCTGATTGATCGGTGACGTCCGCGGGTGCGGGAGCGTAGCCGGCGTCCACCGCCGTGAGGTTGCGCTCGGCGGCATCGTGCAGTTCGTGCAGCAGTGAAGCGTCGCCGGTCAGGCGGTGGTAGTGCAGCATGGCGGTGATCCACTGCAAGGCATAGCTGACCGGATGCGTGCTGCCGCCGGGGCACAAGCCTGCGACCAGGCCGTCTTCCCGGGCGCACAACGCAGCATGGAGCAGGCCGCGCCGGATCAGGTCCAGGTCGTGGTAGGCGACGGCGCCGATGGCCATGCCCACCGTCGCCACATCGCCCATCCATTGCCCGCGCTCGCGCGTGGGGTTGTCGACCAGCGCGTCCTCGGCACAGCCGCGATAGGTGGCGACGCCGACTTCCCAGATGCGGTTAAGCCGGTCGTCTTCGCAGCGGAACGTCGCTTGCGTGGGCGGGTAGTACACGCGCTCCAGGCAGCGGGCGCTGCGCAATTCCGCCTGGCGCTGGCGGAAGGGCGGGGTGGCGTGCACTTCGACATACCGCCCGCCGCGCGGCGTCAGTGGAGTGAAGGTCTGCACGCCCCCGCGCGCCACGTAATGGTCCAGATTGCACGACGTACCCGCCGACCAGTTGATGCACGGCGACACCACGCCGGCTTGCAGCGCCTCGGCGTAGGCGAACTCGACCACCGTGCCTGCCGGCGCGTCGAGCGTGATCGACGCCCGCCCCAGCCGCACGCGTCCCAGGTCGAAACGCCACCAGCGTCCCTCCGGCCAGCAGTCCACGCAGCGCCGATCCGCTGCGAAAAACCGCCAGGACGGATCGTCGCGCTCATAACCAAACGGCGTCGCCAGCGGTCCCTGGGCGATCGGCGCCAGCTCATGCAGCGTGGGCGCGATCACGCGCAGCGTCGAGGGGCCAGCCGGCGGCAGCGTCACCGGCGCGGGAACCGGATCAGTCCATGTCATCCCCGGAGCGCTCAGCACCACCAGGTCCGTTGCCGTGGGCTGGCGGGTGTCCGCCCATTCCACCCACGCCAGTTGCGGATTGATCCGGCGCACCTGGCTGGCGTAACCCGTCAGCGCCGCCGCACGCCACGGCAAGTCGATCTCCTCCCCGCCCCGCCACGCCCGGCACCACAGGAACGGCGGCTGATCCAACAGCATGCGTGTGCTGACTCCCGCATGATGAACAAAAAACGCCAGCTCATGCGCCCCGCCGGCGAGCTGGAGCGTCACCGTCTGATACTCCGGCCGATTGAGCGGAAACCGATCCGGCCCTTCAACCATCCAACGCTGATCGCAATATCCCTGATACCACGCGGCGCCCAGCACGTGGAGCGTCACCGTCGCCGGGGCGTCCAGCGCGAAGGCTGCGCGAAAAGCGGCGTAGCTGTCCGGCTGCGGATCGGCGACCGCCCAGATGGCGCCGGAGGACAGATCAAACGTAGGAGCGATGGAAAGCGGTGCGGCAGTCGTCATGGATAGGGGTCCAATTTAGTTGTTAAATTAACATCTACTTTTGCATCATAAAGCAGAATGGCTCGGATTGCAGCCGTGGGCGCGGGCAAACGCATCTGGATGATCAACCCGTGCGGAAGGATCACCGCGCGTCAGGGCTTGCTGTTGCCCCCCCCTGTCTGCAGTGCATGGTATTCGCCCCTGAAGGGGGCGCAGGCACGTAGCCACGAGTGGAGCGCAGCGGAACTCGTGGGAAAATGCGCTGGTGCGAATTCTCACCCCGGCAGGCGTGAAGGAAGTATCCGCCGTCCCGCCAGGACGGAAGGGAATCAAGTGCGCTCGTCAACCACGGGTTTCGCTGCGCTCCACCCGTGGCTACTGCCCATGACCCCTGTCGGCGTCGAACACAGCACCCATCCCCCGGATCGCCCCTTGCCTGCCCGCCTCCTGCTGTCTGTGCTCCGGCTCACGCGCCCAGCGTTCGGTGCGCGTCGGTCAGCAGTTGTTCGGTTTTGTCCCAGCCGATGCAGGCGTCGGTGATGGAGACGCCGGGTTTGAGTTGGCTGCGGTCGGCGGTGAGTTTCTGGCTGCCTTCGTGCAGATGGCTTTCGAGCATGGCGCCGACGATGGCGCTTTGGCCGGCGCGGCGTTGGTCGATCAGGCTGGACCAGACGATCTCCTGGCGCTCATGCTTCTTGCCGCTGTTGGCGTGCGAGCAGTCGATCATGACATAGGGATCGAGTCCGGCGCTGGCGAGCTGGCGCGCCGCTTCCTGGACGTTCTGCGGATCGTAGTTGGGGCGATTGTTTCCGCCGCGCAGGATGACATGGCCCCACGGGTTGCCTTTGGTGGCGACGATGCAGGTTCGGCCGTGCTCGTCGATGCCCAGAAAATGGTGCGGATGGCGCGCCGCTTCCATGGCGTCGATGGCGACCTGCAGATTGCCTTCGGTGCTGTTCTTGTAGCCCACGGGCATGGACAGGCCCGACGCCATTTGCCGATGGGTCTGCGACTCGGTGGTGCGGGCGCCGATGGCGGTCCAACTGACCAGGTCGTCGATGTACTGCGGGGTGATGGGGTCGAGCAGTTCGGTGCCGGCGGGCAGGCCCAGGGCGGTGATGTCCAGCAGCAGCTTGCGCGCCAGGCGCAGCCCGGTGTTCATGTCGAAGCTGCCGTCGAGGTGCGGGTCATTGATCAGGCCCTTCCAGCCGACGGTGGTGCGGGGCTTTTCAAAGTAGACGCGCATGACGATGTAGCACTGGTCGAGCACCTTGCGGCGGAGCTCGGCCAGACGTTGGGCGTATTCGGTGGCGGAGGTGACATCATGAATCGAGCACGGGCCGACCACCACCAGCAGGCGCGGGTCTTCGCCTTTGAGGATCGCTTTGACGACCTGCCGACTCTCCACCACGGTGGCGTGGCTGGCGGTGGTCATGGGCAGTTCACGTTCCAGCGCGCTGGGAATGATCAGCGGGGTGGTGCCGGCGACATTGAGATTCTGCGTCGATTGCAGGCTCATCCGATCAACTCCTGGGGCGATGGGTCGAGCCGCACAGCATAGCGAGAAACCCGCCCGGTGGGAGGGGGCAGGTTCAATGATTCGGGCTGGCGAAGAAAGGGGTGGCGAAGAAAGGGGATAAGTACATTTTTTTGCTAAATAAATGTACTTATCCCCTTTCTTCGCCCTCCTCCTGCCGACCGCTGCGGCGCCCTGAGCGGGGTTGCTATCATGTCGTCGATTCGTACATCCCCGGCAGAAACGGAACCATCGGCATGCCTGAACCCACCTGGGTTGATCTGGAACTGGACGGTCGCGGCAACTGCCCCGCCACGGCAGGACGCTACCGCTGTGTGCCGGCGTGGGACATCACCGCCGTGTACGACCAGCCCGACCAGTGGCTGGCGCATCCCGACCCCGCGTGCTCCGACCGCCGCGGCCTGTTCTGGAATCGCCATGTCGATCGCCGATTTTCCCTGAGCTACCCCCACAGCACGGCCGCGACCCCGCGCGTGCTCGGCGGCAGCGTCAACGAGCAACAGGAAGCCTGGGACCGCGCGGAAGTGGAACGGCGACGCATCCTGCGCGAAATGCACGTCGCCCCCGACGCCGCCCCAGCCGCCGTCGCGCGGGCGCTGGCGGAGTGGTTCCTCTACGAGCACTTCCAGCATCGTGAGCCATGCCCCGCCTTCCCCGAAAACCCGCGCAACCTGGACAACGGCTTTGACGCCATCTTCTACCAGAGCTGGTGCAACGGCTGCGCCAAAGCTTTCAACATCCTGGGCGACCTTTCCGGGCTGACCACCCGCGCCATCGGCTGCACCGGGCATATCGTGGCGGAAGTGTTGCTCGACGGGCAGTGGCATCACATCGAAAACTCCGGCCGACATGGGCCGGGGCTGGGCGCGTTCTTCAACACGTCCTACCTGCGCAGCTACATCAACCCGACGGGCGACTTCGGCGTCGAGATGAACGACAAGTACCGCGCCGGCTTGTTCAAGCGTCCCAACCCGCAGTTCCATTTTCACAATGGACGCTGGGAAAGCCCGCTGACCCTGCGCTGGTCGATGCAGTGCGCTGCTGCGCTGTACCCCGAGGAAGACCGCCTGCCCTGCAAAGCCGACGAAGGCTGTCGACTGCCGCTGGTGCGCTACGCCTACGGGTTCTACTGGCCGATGGCGCACACCAGCTTGCAACCGCAGGCGCAGGAGCGTCGGCTGCATGCCGCCCCCGGCCTGCCTGAGCAGCACCCCGCACGGCGCGATTACCTGTTCCATCCCTTCCAACCCGGCCAGGCGGTGCGGCACAGCTTTCAGCTTGATGACTTGACGGGCATCAACGCCGTGGAGCTGACGCTGACGCTCGCCAACAGCAACGTCAGCAACTTTTCCGCCGCCGCCGGGCGTGATCTGAAGTTGGTCGTCAATGGACACGCCCACGCGCTGGCGGAGCTGACTGCCTGGCCGCCGGTGGATCAGCAGGTGCAGCCGCTGAGCTTGACGGTTGTGTTGCCTCGTGCGGAATTGCAGCCGGGGGGGCTCAACTGGATCGAGCTGCATCACTGCGCGGACAGTCTGTATTACCTGCCCTGTGCGCCGGCGGTGCTGGAGGGAATGCCGCCGGCGCTGGGGTTGGGTTAAGCATAACGCAGTGGCGCAGCCCAGTAGGTCCGGGCTGGCCCGGACACGAGCACCCCAAGCGTCATTCCCTGTCCGGGCCAGCCCGGACCTACCAGACAGCTATCTTCGCGCGGGGTGGTTCTTCCGCTACTCCCAGCGCAGCGCGGTATCGAGTTCTTCCAGGCTGTCGCGCTGCCGCTGCACCATGGCGTGGTAGCGTCCCCCGCGCGCCAGCAGTTCCGTGTGGCGTCCTTGTTCCACCACTCGGCCCTGTTCGAGCACGATGATCTGATCCGCATGCGTCACCGTGCTCAGCCGATGGGCGATCACGAACGTGGTGCGGTTGGCGAGCAGTTGTTCGAGCGCCTGCTGGATGAGCTGTTCGCTTTCGCTGTCGAGATTGCTGGTGGCTTCGTCGAGAATGAGGATCGCCGGGTCGGCGAGGATCGCGCGGGCGATGCTCAGACGCTGGCGTTGTCCACCCGAGAGCTTGACGCCCCGCTCGCCGATGACGGTGTCGTAGCCGTTGGGGAACTGGCGGATGAAGCTGTCGGCATTGGCTTGCTCGGCGGCGGTGATGATCTCGGCTTCGCTGGCGCCGCGCCGGCCGTAGGCGATGTTCTCGCGCACCGTGCCGTCGAACAGGAACACCTCCTGTTCCACCACGCCCAGCAGGCGGCGGAAGCTGCGCAGCCGCAGGTCGCGCAGGTCCACCCCGTTGAGCAGAATCCGCCCGGCGGTGGGATCGTGGAACCGCGCCACCAGATTCACCAGCGTCGTTTTGCCGGCGCCGCTGGGCCCCACCAGCGCGATCACCTTGCCGCCGGCCGTGGTGAGGTTCACCTCATGCAGCACCGGCTGACCCTGGGGGTAGGCGAAGCTGACATTCTCAAAGCGGATTTCCTGAATGTCGCGCGGCGCGAGCCGGGCGTCGGGGCGGTCGGGCATTTCGATGGGCCGCTGCACGATTTCGAACACGCGTTCCATCGCCGCCAAAGCGCGTTGCGTTTCGCTCAGCGAGTTCACCATCACCCACACGGGATGCAGAATCAGCGAGGCGTACCATTGATAGGCGAACAGGCTGCCGACGGTGATTTTCTGGCCGCGCAGGATGAGGTAGCCGCCCAGCCAGAGGATCAGCAGGGCGACGCCGGGCATCATGGTTTCCCAGATCGCCTGGATGCCCAGTTGGTTCATGCGGGCGAGAATGCTTTTGCGCAGCTCGCTGTGCCGGGAGAGGAAGAAATCGCGTTGCTCGCGCGACTCCCGGCCGAACGCGCGCACGATGCGGATGCCGCCGAAGGTTTCCGTCGCCCGGGCGTTGGCGGCCTGATGGTCCTGTCCCGCCGAGCGATAGATCGGCCGCAGCCGCCGCAGCCACCACGCATTGAGCGCCACAATCCCCGGCACCACGATCACACACGTCAGCGCCAGTTCCCAGCTCAGGTAAAACAGGAAGCCCAGCGCCATCACAAAGCGCAGCCCCGCGACCCCCGGCGAAATGATCGCGGTGTGCACCAGACCGGCAGTCTGATCGACATCACCACTCAGGCGCGCCACCGCGCCGCCTGATTTGAGGTCATGTAAATGGTCCAGCGGCAGGCGCAGCAGGCGGTCGAACAACACCTGCCGAAGGTTGCGCGTGAGCTTGGCGTTGGCGACGCTGGTGCGATAGCTGCGCGCGACTTTGATCAGCTCGCTCAGCAGGATCAGCCCACCCATGACCAGCCCCGCGAGGTTCAGCAGGCGCAGACGCTCGGCGGTGCTGACGGCCTCTGCCAGCAGCACTTTGTCCACGACAAACTTGAGCCCCAGCGGCGGCAGCATGCTCAAGCCATCGCCGATGACCGCGAGGATGAAGATGATCACCAGCGTGCCGGTGAACGGGCGCAGCCAGCGGCGGTAGAGGCGCAGGTACTCGCCGCGCTGCGGAGAGGGCGGCCCGGCCGCGGCATATTGCCGGGCGCGGAAGCCGAAGCGTCCACCCCCGCCCGCCGCGCCGCGTCCGCCGCCGGCGTGAGGGCTGACCGCCACTTCATCCAGTGGTTTAGTGCGGTATTCTTCGAGAAATGCAGCCAGACGCCGCTTTGACGAATCCATACGCCCGGCATTGTAGCCAGTGCCTGCAATCGAGATGAACGAGCCGGAAGCGTCAGCGCCCGGGCTGGGTGCATGGACGCCAGAGCAGCAGTGCCAACAGGCCTCGTCTTTGGATGCCAAACGCCCGGCCCGGGCGCTGACGCTTCCGGCTCGTTCAATGCTTCCTGCTATCATGCGACCACACTCCCGGACCCCGGTGCAGCTTCATGGACCCCGCTTCCGACAATCCGCCCGCCGCCGCCCCCGAGCAGCGCCCCTGCACCATCCGCGTGCGCCATCTCGTACAGACCTTCGGCGGCCCGCGCGCGGTGCTCGATGGCATCACCTTTGACGTCTACGAAGGCGAAGTCCTGGTCATCATGGGCGGCTCGGGCTGCGGCAAAAGCACACTGCTGCGCCACATCATCGGCTCGCTCACCCCGGACTCGGGCAGCATCGAACTGCTCGGCTCCACCATCACCGGCATGAGCGAGGACCAGCTCAATCAGGTCCGCAAAAAAATCGGCATCCTGTTCCAGTCCGGCGCGCTCTTCAATTCCATGACCCTCCAGGAAAATGTCGCCCTGCCGCTCATCGAGCACACCGACATGGACCAGAGCGTCATCGACATCATCGTCAAGATCAAACTCGAACAAGTCGGCCTGCGCGAGCACTTCGCCAAGTATCCCTCGGAAATCTCCGGCGGGATGAAAAAGCGGGCCGGCATGGCGCGGGCGATGGCGCTCGATCCCAAAATCCTCTTCTACGACGAACCCTCGGCGGGACTCGACCCCGTCACCAGCGCGGAGATCGATCAGCTCATCCTGAAAAACTCCAAGCTGCTGGGGGTCACCAGCGTCGTCGTCACCCATGAGATGGACTCGGCGTTCACCATTGCCGACCGCATGGTGATGCTCGACAAAGGCAAGGTGCTCAAGATTGGCACCCGCGCCGACTTTGAAGCCATCCGCGACGCCCAGGGGGAACTGCCTTTCGCCGAGGCGCTCATTCGGCAGTTTTTGCGGGGGTCGCCCGAGGGGCCGCTGTCCGAGCGCAAGCAATCGTCCAATTATGAGGAAGACCTGCTGGGCATTGCCGCGCCGCAGATCGCCTCCCGTCCTGCTCTCACTCCGACCCGGCGCTGATGCTGGCGTCCCAGCCCTGCGAGACCCATTGCCATGGCACAGATGCGCGACAACTTCAAAGCTGGCTTGTTCGTCCTGCTGGGCATGGTGCTCATGCTGCTGGTTGTTTTCCTGCTGGCGGACTTCGAACGCTTCACCCGCGAGACGCATCCGGTCAAGGTGTTCTTCGCGCTGAGCGACGGCGTGCAGGGCCTCAAGCCCGGCGCCACCGTCACGCTGGGCGATCAGCCGGTGGGCGAGGTCACCGCGATCACCCCGTACTTTGACGAACAGCAGGACCAGCGCGTGGTCGGCCTGGTGGTGGATGTCCAGGTGCCCAAGCGCGTGCGCCTGCACTGGGACGCGCAGATCGAACTGGTCAAACCCGCCATCGGTTCGGGCACGAGCCTGAACATCTCCAGCGTCGGTGGCCGCAACGGCATCGGGTTGTATGCGCCGGGCGCCGCCATGCCCGCCGCGGTGGTGCCGGACTGGGCCTTGCAGCCGAGCGATGCCGCCGCGCCGGCGCCGGATCGTCAGCAGTTGGGGGACAAGGAAATCCTGGCGCGGTACCCCGGCCCTTCCGACGCCATCCCCGGCGCGCTGGCGGGCAGCACCTTGGTGCGCGATCTGACTCAGCAGATCGGCATTCAGGCCGAGCAGCGCCGGCAGATTCAGCACATCATCGCCAATCTCGATGTCATCACCACGACCATGCGCACGGATTTGCCGGAGATCACCCGCAGCGCCAAGCAGGTGATGACCAAGGTCGAGCGGATCATGGACCAGGCGGACAGCTCGGTGACGGATGTGCGGGCGGCGATTGCCGACGTGAAGGAAACCACCACGCTGGTCAAGACCAAAGCCCAGGAGTGGTCCCAGCAGATCGAAGCCTCGCTGGACAACGTGCGTCACGCCACCGCCGACGCGCGGGAGCTGGTGAAGGAAAAACGCCCGACCGTCAGCACCACGCTGGACAACCTGCAGCAAGCCAGCGCGGATGTGAAGGAAGTGGCAGCCTCGGTGCGGCAGAAAACGCTGGACCAGATCACCGCAGCGCTCGACAAGGCTGGGGCTGCGCTGGACAACCTGCAGACGGCGGCGGTCAAGGCGCGCGATCTGGTGGCGGGGCAGAAGCCGGTGCTCGAGCGCACGCTCGCCAACGCCCAGTTGCTGTCGGATCAGCTCAAGCTCACCGCCATCGAGGTCCGGCGTTCGCCGTGGCGTCTGCTGCATGTGCCCAGCGATCGGCAGTTGGAGACGGATCAGCTTTACGATGCCGCCCGCAGCTTCGCGCTCGCAGCCGGGGCCTTGGACAGTGCCGCCCAGAACCTGCGCGCGGTGGCGGATCAGCAGCAGGCGAACCCCCAGGAAGTGCAGCAGCAGCTTGAATATCTGCAAGCCCTGTTCGGCAAGTTCCAACAGGCCGAGCAGGCGTTCTGGAAACAGCTCGAAGCCAACGGCGCCCCTGGACAACCCAAGGCGCCCGCTGAATCGAAATGAGCAGATAGCCGCACCACTTGGTGCAGTTTTTCTGCTTACCTTCACATCTGTATCGCAGCCCAGCACCGTCGTCGCATGGCGTGCGGTGGGCTGTTTTTTTTTGCCACAGATGAACACGGATGAGAACGGATGAAGACGGGGATAATGCAGTATTGCCGTGATGTTGGAGTTGGCGTTGGCGGCGCGTCAGCCGGACTTGCGTTCGTACACCCGGCGGATCAGCTCATCGACTGACTCGGGCGGGTTGTTGCCGTACACCGCCTGCTCGATCCATTGCAGCGCCTGCACGCGGTTTTCGCCCAGGTTGACCAGGGCTGCCAACGCTTCGCGGATCATGGCGTTCTGGCCCGGTCGCCCGCCGCTCGCTGCTGCACGGGTGCTTCCGGCACTTCCGGGGGCGGGGGTGCCGGGGGTGCCGGGTTCTGGCGTGGGCACGCTGGTGACGGAGACGTAGGCGTCCACCTTGCCGGTGAGCGTGGCGATGATGGTGTCCGCCAGGCGTTTGCCGATCTCCGGCAGGCTTTGCAGCAGGCTGGCGTCGCGGTCCACGATGGCGGAGGCGATCTGCCCCGTCGGCAGCGCCAGCGCCCGCAGCGCCCGGCGATTGCCCAGACCCTTGCAGGTGGTGAAGAGCTGATAGAACTCCCGGTCGGCGACGGTTTCAAACCCCGCCAGCCGCGGCAGCATGGTCGCGCCCTGGTTCTGACCTTCCAGATAGTGCAGCGTCTGCAGCTCGATTTCCTGATCCAGTCGGCCGCCTAAACGACCAATGCTGAACGAGGGCAGCAGGACTTCGTAGGTCAACCCGCTGCCCAGTTCCAGCAGCGCGCTGTCTTTGCTCAACCCCACCAGTCGGCCACGGATGCGTGCGATCATGGCAGCATCATATCGCGAGGTGATGTGGTAGAGTGCCTGCATCGTGACCTACTCAGCAGCCAGTGCCGAAAGTGCCGCGGATGTCTTCGCAGGACTCGACCATCCTGGAGCCGGCCGAGCGTTTGGAGCAATTGCTCGACGCGGGCGATGCCGCTGCCGTCGAGTCGTTCTGGCGCACGCTGCCTTCGCGCGACCTGGCGCGGGCGGTCGCCCATCTCGATGACGACGATCAGCAGCGTCTGCTCGGACTGCTGGACCCCGATGATGCCGCGGACCTGGTGGATGATCTGTCGATCACCCAGGCGGCGGAACTGATTGAGGACATGCCCGCCCAGCAGGCGGCGGCGATCGTCAACGAACTCGACAGCGACGACCAGGTGGACCTGCTGGCGGAACTGGATGACGAAGACGCCCAGGCGATTCTGGATCACATGGATCCGGAAGACGCAGCCGACGTGCAGCGTCTGGCGCAGTATGGCCCGGACACCGCCGGCGGGCTGATGGTCACGGAATACCTGGCGTTCCCCGACAACCTGACCGTCGGCGATGTGCTCACGCAGCTCCGCGAGCATGTCGAGGAATACGCCGAGTACGACGCCCAGTACCTCTATGTGGTGCAGCATGACACCAAACGCCTGCGCGGCGTGGTCAAGCTGCGCACGCTGGTGCTGACCCCCGGGCGGACGCCGATTGCGGAGCTGATCGAACGCGACGCCAAGAGCGTGCCGGTGTCGGCGGACCTCGATGAGCTGGACGACTTTTTCGACGCCAACGCATTTTTTGCCGCCCCGGTGGTGGATGAGCAGGGGCATCTGGTGGGCGTGGTGCGGCGGGCATTTGTGGAAGAAGGCCTGACCGATCGCGCGGACAAGACCATGCTGCGTTTCGGCGGCATCGTCACCGGCGAAGAGCTGCGCACCATGGACCCCTTGCCGCGCGCCGCCCGGCGTCTGCTGTTTCTGGTGCCCACGTTGCTGCTGACGCTGCTGAGCGTGAGCGTGATCGCCCATTTTGAGCCGACCATCGCGCGCGTGCCGGCGCTGGCGATCTTCCTGCCCATGGTCGCCGGGCTGTGCGGCTGTGCGGGCAATCAGGCGGTGGCGGTGAGCATGCGCGAAATCGCCCTGGGGCTCGCCAAACCCGGCGACGGCTGGCGCGTGCTGCGCAAAGAGCTGGCGGTGGGACTGATGCTCGGCGTGGTGATGGGCACGCTGGTCTTCACCGTGGCGATGGTGCTGCGCGGCAACTGGTACCTCGCGGCGGTGGTCAGCGGGGCGATTCCACTGACCATCTGCGTGGCGGTGGCGGTCGGCGGCACCATTCCGCTGCTGCTCAAAGGGCTGGGCGTCGACCCGGCGATGGCGTCGGGCCCGCTGGTGACGACCACGGTGGACCTGACCGGCTTCTTCACCGTGCTGGGCATCGCGGCGACGGTGATTGCGCACCTGACGTAACCGGCGCTGGCGCGGCGCTGCAGTTCGCCCTGGGTCAATGACCCAGGGCTAAATATTCATTTGTGTCCTGGCGTGCTTTGACCGCGATGCGCGGCAAATCTATAGTCGAAACCATGAAATCGAAGTTACTGATCGTCGCTGCGGCTGCGCTGGCGGCCGGGGCGTGCAGCAGTCCCACCTCTTTGCAGATGGAAGGCGAACTGCGCGACCGTTTGCTGGGCGTGGGGCGGGAATACACCGCCGCGGTCGAAAACGCACCGGTCATCGCCGTGTCGCGCGCCCCCAGCGCGGTGGAAGCGGACCTGACCCCCCAGCGGCAGGCGGAACTGGACAAGCTCTCCGGGCCGGAATCCTATGGCCCCGAGCATTTTGACCTCGGGCCCGACCTGACCGGGCAGACGCATTCGCCGACCGTGCAGATGAGCCTGCGCACGGTGATTCACAAGACGCTGCAGAACAACCTGAACCTGCGCATCGCCCGCATGGTGCCGTCGATTGACGACCAGCAGATCACCCAGGCGGAGGCGGTCTTCGATGCCGTCTTCTTCGCCAATGTTGATTATCAGAAGCTCGACACCCCGCGCTTCGCCAGTGTCGGCGCCATCGGCTTCCTGGGCAACGACCTGCGCTCCACCAACACCTCCGTGCAGGCAGGCGTCCGCAAGCTGCTCGCCACCGGCGCCCAGGTCAGCGCTCAGTACACCCTCAACTACCAGCACAGCACCCCCAGCAGCTTCGCGGTCAAGAGCATCTACACCCCCAGCGTCATGCTCACCATCGAGCAGCCGCTGCTGCGGAACTTCGGCTCCGACGTCAACCGGGCGCAGATCGAGCTGGCGCGCAGCACCAAACGTCAGGACCTTGAAGACCTGCGCAACCAGTTGCTCCAGGCGTGCCTGACTGCCGAGCGGGCGTACTGGGACCTGGTTTTCGCCCGCCAGCAGCTGCAGATTCGCGTGCGCCTGCTGGAGCGCACCATCCGCGACCGTGAACACATCAAGCAGCGCGAGATCATCGACGCCACGCCGCAGGCGATCACCCAGGCCAACAGCACCGTGGAGTCCCGCCGCGCCGATGTCATCCGCGCCCGGCAGGCGGTGCGGCAGGCGAGCGACAACCTCAAGCGGCTGATGAATGACGAAGACCTGCCGCTGTCGGGGGAAACGCTCATCGCCCCGCTGGATGTTCCCGTGGACGCCCCGGTGCAACTGAGCCTGCTCGATGGCGTGACCAATGCTCTGCAGCATCGGCCGGAGCTGCGCAGCGCGCTGTTGCAGATCGACGATGCCTCGCTGCGCCAGCGCGTGGCGGACAACCAGCGGCTGCCGCTGCTGAACCTGAGCGCTTCGGTTCGCGCTAATGGTTTGGACCAGGACCCCGCGTTCATCGGCGATCTGAACTACATCGACTACATCATCGGCGCCCAGTTCGAAGCCCCGCTGGGCAATCGCGCCGCCGAGGCGGTGTACGAGCAGCGGCGCATCGAACGCCGGGCGGCGGTCATCAACTACCGCAACCAGGCGCAGCAGGCGGTGCTGGAAGTGAAGAACGCGATGCGCGAGGTGTTCACCACCTATGAGCTGATCGGCGCGGAGCGCTCCGCCCGCCGCGCCGCCGCCGAGAACGTTCGGGCGCTGGAAGCCCAGGAAACCGCCGGCGCCGCGATGACGCCCGACTTCCTGGACCTGAAGCTGCGGCGGCAGGAAGCGCTCGCCACCGCCGAGCTGCGCGAAGCTCAGGCCATCGCCGACTACAACGTGGCGATCGCCAACTATTACCTGGCGATGGGCACGCTGCTCGAACGCAACCAGGTGGAGTTTGAGCCGCAGGGCAAGTGATGTCCACGGTAGCGTGGTCGTGCTCTTTGTAGGTCCGGGCTGGCCCGGACACGTACGCCATGCGCCATGCCTTGTCCGGGCGAGCCTGGATCTACAAGACTACCAGATGGCTTCCATGTCGACGTATTGATGCGCGTTGCTACTTCCCGCTGAGCAACTGCTGCACGGTGGGCCACAGCGCGCGGGTCGCCTGGCCGCGATGGCTGATGGCGTTTTTGTGCTCGGGGGAAATTTCCGCGGTGGTTAGGCCGAGGCTGGGCACCAGGAAGAGGGGGTCGTAACCGAAGCCGTTGCGGCCGCGCCCTGCGGGGTTGTCCAGTGCGTAGCCGAGGTCGCCGGGTCCGAGGATGCGTCCTTCGATCGTGCCGCGCTGGATGAACACTTCATCATGGGTGGAGGCCGGCCCCGCCAGCGCCATGGTGCAGACGAAGCGCGCCGTTCGTTGCCCGGCCGGCAGGTCGCCCAGTTCGCGCAGCAGACGCAGGTTGTTGGCGCGGTCGATGTCCTTTCGCCCCGGCTGGGCGCCCCCGGCGGTGAGCATTGCAGCCGCGGCAGGATCATCCAGCGCGTAGCGGGCGCTGCGCACGCCGGGCGCGCCATGGAGTGCGTCGACTTCCAGGCCGCTGTCATCCGCCAGACACCACCAGCCGGTGCAGCGGGCGTAATGCCGCGCCTTGAGCGCCGCGTTGCCGGCAAACGTCGGCTGATCCTCCACCGGCTCGTCATACTGCTGGGGCAGGTCCGCCAGGCACGCCAGTTCCAGACCAGCGGCGCGCATGACCGCCTGAATTTCCTCGACTTTGTGCGGGTTGCCGGTGGCGATGAGCAATTTCATGGCGACTGTTGTGGCGGAGCAGGTGAGCAGGGGAACTGGAGGAGCAGGAGAGCAGGTGAGCAGGAGAACTGGAATCCCTTGGCGGGATTCCGGGAGTCAGTCGATGATTTTCATGAGGTCGACGGTCATCTGCAGCGCCTTGCCGGCGCCTTTGCCGGAGTAGAGTCCCCACTGGGCGGGGATATTGATTTCGCGCACCTCGTCGATCTGCATGCCCAGCATGCCCCAGTACATGCCCAGCGGGTTGACCTGATCGTTCATGTAGATGGTCATGGGTTTGCTGAACTGGGTGTCGACGAGAACCTGGCCATCGAGTGTGACCAGGCGGATGTGGGCGATGCCTTTCTGTTCGGGTTTGATCCCGGGGCCGCGGCCGGGCTTGGTGGTGCGGAAAGTGACGCCGGGGCGAATGCTCAGCAGTTCGACATCGAAATGCAGCGTGGCGTTGGCGGGGATTTTGCCTTGGGCACGGTCGCCGTACGCCAGCGAAGGGGGAATGGTGAGCTGGCGGATTTCCCCGACTTTCATGCCCAGCAGGCCGCGGTTCCAGCCTTTGATCAATTGATGGCTGCCCAGGGCGGCGGTGAAGGGCACCTTGCGGTCGCGCGAGCTGTCGAAGACGGTTCCGTCGTCGAGCGTGCCGTGGTAATGCACGGTCACCAGCTGCCCACCCTGCGCGGCTTCGCCGTTGCCGGCGCGGAGCGTTTCGACTTGCAGTTGTGGAATCCAGCCGAGCACTTCCACTTCCAGGATCAAGGTGGAATTAGCGGGCACGCCGGGTTTTTCCTGAGCGCCAAAGCCCAGTTGCGGGGGAATGGTGATGCGTCGGCGTCCGCCAGCGCGCATGCCCAGCAGCCCCAGCCGCAACCCCGCCAGCAGATCGCCCTTGCTGGGACTCAACTCCATCGGTTGCCCGGCGCGGCTGTTGGTGAAGGGATCATTCTGCCCCACGACCCAGCCCACGACGTGCCCCGCGACATGGTCTTTCTGCTGGATCGGGTTGCCGGTGCCTTCCTGCACATCCTCAATCTTCAAACCCACCGCGAAGGCTTTGGGCAGCAGCGCCGGCAAATCCTGCGGCGTCGCATCCTCCGCGCGCGCCACCACACAACTGCTGCCGAGCATCATCGCCACCCACAGCATGAGCAGCGGGAAACGCCAGTGCGGTCGGGGAGAGCAGCGCCGCCGCATCATGGGTTGCTCGCCGGGGCCGAGTTGAGCGGGACATCGCCGGCGGCGGGGCCTTTTTGCCATTGATCCCGATGGTTCCACATCCAATAGCCCACCGCGGCGATGATCACCACGAAAACGAGAATGACCAGTTTGCCCCGCTTGCCCGAACGCGGGCGACCGGCGGCGTTGTGCACCAGCGGCGTCTGCTCGGCGCGGGCGTTGTCCGCCATCTGCCCGGTTTTCGCCGCCATGGACAGGTAACGCTCCTCCTCCTTGGCGCCGCCCTGGCGCGTGGGTGAAGCGTAGTAGCCGGCTCCCGTGCTCAACGGCAGCACGTAGAAAATCCGGTTTTCCTCGTCGCGCACCGCACGATTCACGTCCTGGTCCCGAATCTTCACCGGCTTGCCGCTGAACGGACTGTTGACCACGATCGGCATGAGGTTTCCTTTCCTGGCAGAGGTTTCATCATACCCGGTGCGGACCGGCGGGCTATGATGACTGCGATTCATGCACCCTCGGCATATGTGATGAGGATGTTCCCATGCGCCAATTCGTCTGGCTCAGTCCCTTGCTGCTTACGCTGACCTGTTGCTGCACCCAGGGACAGTCGGCTGCGCCCCGTGCCGCCGAACGCCCCGCGCCGGCAACCACGCCTGCGGAATCGCCTGCCGCACCCGCCGCTGAACACGATCATGCTGCGGAACACGACGCCGCGCCGCAGCCGCGCCCGCGTGCGGAAGTGATCGCGCCTATCGCCATAGCTCGGCAAACCCGTCTGGAAACCGCCCGCGCCGCCACCAGCGCGTTTCTCGCTCAGGTGCAGTCGGCCGTGACCAACGCCGCCGATGCCGACCGTCCCGCGCTGACGCAGTTGCAATCGCAGTTGCAGACCCAGAGCCAGACGCTGGCGAAAGGCGCGTTTCTGCTGGACTTCGTCGCCGAGGAAGACCCGTTCACGCTCGACGTGTTGTCCACCGCCCGCGCGGCGTACGTGGAACAGCTTCGGCTCATGCAGGAACGCTATGTCGAAGACCTCGGCCTGGCGCTGCGCGAGGATCACTGGGGATACATCGGCGACCTGATGATCGCGG
Organism: uncultured Phycisphaeraceae bacterium; assembly: GCA_964605235.1. Classification (GTDB taxonomy): domain Bacteria; phylum Planctomycetota; class Phycisphaerae; order Phycisphaerales; family Phycisphaeraceae; genus CAZSBB01. The sequence continues at coordinate 115,019 of CAZSBB010000001.1, read as the reverse complement.
AACTCTCCACCTCCACTGACCTCGACCTCATGTCCCTGCTCATGGACTGGTACTGGCATCATGAACATCTGGACACCCCGCCCGCCAGCTTTGAGCGCATCATCCGCATGGGCTACCGCTATGTGGAAGTGGAACCCACCGCCGGCAGCATCTACTGCAACACCGCCTGGCTGTTGTGGTCGCGCTGGGTGACCTGGAAGCAGGACCCGGAAAAGATGCCCATCGGCGCAGGCGGCGCGGAAGCAGCGCAGCAGGTGCTGCTGCGCGGCCGGGCCGCCAATCCGACGGATGCCGCCCACTTGTTTGAAGCCGCCATGACGCTCTGGGGTCTGGCGCGGTTCCATGACCAGAAGTATTACCAGTTCATTCTCGATTCGCTGCATCAGGCCGAGCAGTGCGCTAAGGAGCCGCAGCTGCACGCCCGCATCCGCATGACGCTGGGTCATGTCTACAAACAGTTGGGCCAGCGCGAGCAGGCGAAGCAGTGGTATGAGAAGGTGCTGGAAGTGGACCCGGAAAATGAGATCGCCCCGCGCATCCTGCGCGAGGAATTCGCCGCGCCCGCGGCAAACCAGAGCGCGTGAATCAGGCCCCTTGGCGAAACGAGCCGGAAGCGTGAGCGACGGGCAGCGTGCGCGGACACCCTGCGCTCCGGGGTCAACCACAGACCTACCGGTCGCCGTGCGCCGTGCCTTACGCTCAACGAGCCGGAAGCGTGAGCGACGGGCAGCGTGCGCGGACGCCCTGCGCACCGGGATCAACCACAGACTTACCGGTCGCCGTTCGCCGTGCCCGTCGCTGACGCTTCCGGCTCGTTCAGCAGAAAATCCGATTACCCGCGTAGCGTTGCCGACGTCTCAATGCCCGAACAGATTCGTCGTCGGGAACATGCCTTTTTCGTCGAAGTAGCTGAGCGCTTCTTCGGTGGAGCGGAACCACCTGGTGCTGGTTTCGGTGATGAACGGGCTGGGGTTCTTCTTGGGCTTCCAGACGACGTAGACTTCCTTGCCATGTTCGAAGGCATGCTGGAGTTCGCGCTCCACGCCGCTGGACAGGCCGGGGACGCCGCCGGGCAGTTCGGGGACCAGCGAGACGATCATGTCTGACTGGTCGATGAGCTTGAAATCGCGGGCGTAAATCTGGCCATCCACATCGCCGGCGATATCCAGCACCTGTTTGACGGAAACCGGGAAAGTACCCCCGCGCCCGCCGCCGAAGGAGTGCGCCTTCATTTCGATGAAGTCCTTGCCTTCCTTCGCCGCCGCGATCGCGGTGTCCAGCAGCAGTTTTTCATCCACATCGCCCGGATCGAAAGCAATGAAATGCCTGGCGAGCTCGGCACGGAATTCGTCGATCTCCCGGAGCACGTCGGGCATGTCCACCACATGGCTCATGGGGAACGAGGGATAGACCTTCTTCATGTCCGGGCGACACACCAGCCGGTAGCAGGTTTCGATGGTGTCCTGATGTCGGCCGCGCGACACCACATAAAACTGATTGCCGCAGCCGAGCGCCTGGGCCGCCAGTTGCGTCGCCATGATCTCTTCCTCGCGCCAGACCATCAGGTCCTTGAGCGTGGCGTCGAGCACATGGTCGCGGTGCAGGCGGTGATGCACGACTTCGATGTTGTCCACCAGACAGATCAGCACATCCAGCTTGAGCGCCTGGAGCTGGTCGAAATCGAACGCGCTGAACAGCCCATGCCGCCAACGGAAGGTGGCGTGGGAGTTGACGATCAGGTTCTTCTCGTCGGCGGCCTCGGAGATGATGTCCTTGAAGGCGGCGCGGCGCAGCGAGTTGAGTCGGCTCAGCGGCAGGTCGAGGATGCGCCCCGGGCGCACATCCGGGGCCTCGCTGTACATGATGTCGCCCACGTGGTGGACCACCAGCCGTTCGCCGCGCTCCCCCGCCAGGTTCGCCACGGCGTTGAGGTACGGTTTCTTGTCCATGCCGACTTGGCCGGTGACGATCGCGCGCATATGCTTGGCTCCGTTTCCATGAAAACGCGAAAGGTGCGCAACCGGGTGATGTCCCCCAGTTGCGAAACCGCGATTATAGTGCCGTCTTTCCGCTTGTGCGGGACGCCAACTCACCGCATGATATGGGCTGATTCAACAACCATCGGCGTCGCGCCCGCCGCCACGCCCCGTTCCCCGGAGGATTCCCATGCTCAACCTCGCCCACCTGCTGACCCTCGCCGCCATTCCCCCCGGCTTGATGTGGGTCATCCTCATCTTCCTGGGCCTGATGGTGGTCTTCATCTTCGGGCTCCTGCTGAGCTACTTCAACCTCTGGTTCCAGGCGCTGCTCTCCAACGCCCACGTCGGCTTCCTCGAACTCATCGGCATGAAGTTCCGCAAGGTCAACCCCCGCACCATCGTGCTCTCGCGCATCCGGGCGGTGAAGGCGGGCCTGGACGTTTCCACCAACCAACTGGAAACCCACTTCCTCGCCGGCGGCAACGTGCCGCGCGTGGTCAACGCCATGATCGCCGCCGACCGCGCCACCATCGCCCTGCCGTGGAACACCGCCTGCGCCATCGACCTCGCCGGCCGGGACATCCTCGAAGCCGTGCAGACCTCGGTGAACCCCAAGGTCATCGACTGTCCCAGTTCCAGCTCCGGCCGCACCACCATCGACGCCGTCGCCCAGGACGGCATCCAGCTTAAAGCCCGCGCCCGCGTCACCGTCCGCGCCAACATCGCCCGGCTGATCGGCGGCGCCACCGAGGAAACCATCATCGCCCGCGTCGGCGAAGGCATCGTCACGACCATTGGCTCGGCGGTGTCGCACAAGGCGGTACTCGAAAATCCCGACCGCATCTCCAAGACCGTGCTGCAGAAGGGCCTCGACGCCGGCACCGCGTTTGAGATTCTCTCCATCGACATCGCCGACATCGACGTGGGCGAGAACATCGGCGCCAAGCTGCAGGCGGACCAGGCCGAAGCCGACAAACGCCGCTTCCAGGCCGAAGCCGAGAAACGCCGCGCCATGGCGGTCGCCCACGAACAGGAACACCGCGCCGAAGCCCAGAAGAACCGCGCCCTGGTCGTGCTCGCCGAAGCCGAGGTGCCCAAGGCGATGGCGGAAGCCTTCCGCAACGGCAACCTGGGCATCATGGACTACTACCGGATGCAGAACATCCAGTCCGACACGTCCATGCGCTCGAGCATCGCCGGCGACGGGAAGAAGGAAGGTCAGTAAGCAATTATCCCAAACCAGTTTCACCACAGAGGCACAGAGTTCACAGAGAATGACACACCGAGGTATCCAATTCTTCACTCTGTGTCCTCTGTGCCTCTGTGGTGAGTATTGAGATGACTGCTCCGCAGCCAACCTTCAGCATCGCCCAGCTTCCGTATTTCCCGCACTGCACGGGTATCATGGCGCTATGTTCACGGCACTGACGGTTGTGCTGCCCACCTACAACGAGCGTGACAATCTGCGCCCCATGCTCGATTCGCTGCTGAGCCTCGCGTTGCCGGGGGTGGCGCTGCGCGTGCTAGTGGTGGATGACAACTCGCCCGACGGCACCGGCCAGCTTGCCGATGAGCTGGCGGCCGAGAGCGGGGGGCGCGTCGGCGTGCTGCATCGGGCGGGCAAGGAAGGCCTGGGCAGAGCTTATCTGGCGGGGTTTGCCGCGGCGCTCGAGCAGGGCGCCGAGCTGATCGTGCAGATGGACTGTGATTTCTCACATCAGCCTGCCGACGTCGCGCGGCTGCTGACGGAACTGACCACCCACGACGCCGACGTGGTGCTCGGCTCACGCTTCGCGCCCGGCGGCGGCGTGGACCAGACCTGGGCGTGGTGGCGCAAAGCGCTCAGTCGCTTCGCCAACGGCTGGTACGTGCGGCTGCTGCTGGGCACGCCGCTGCAGGACGCCACCGGCGGGTTTCGGCTCTGGCGCGCTGCGACGCTGCGCGGGCTGGACCCCGGGCGGCACATTCGCTGCAACGGCTACGGTTTTCAGGTGGAAATGGCGTACCTGGCGCTCAAGCTCGGCTACCGGGTGCGCGAAATGCCGATCTACTTTCCCGATCGTCAGCGCGGGCAATCCAAGATGAGCCTGACCATCCAACTGGAAGCCGCCTGGCAGGTGTTCGCCATGCGTCGGCGGCATCGACGCTTGTCTCCCGCCGATCGCGCTGCCGCTGATCAGGCGCCCCTGCCATGACGCCGCGCGTCCGCTGCGGATTGCTGGCGCTGTTGCTCGTAGCCGCCGCGGTGACGGCCCATGCTCCCGCGCTGACCGCCGGCTTCACGTGGGATGACCACCTGCTGCTGCTGGAGAATCCGCTGCTCCGGGATGGAGCGGGGCTGCACGCCATCTGGTTTTCCTCCGCGGCAACGGACTACTACCCGGTCACGTGGTCCCTGCTGTGGTTGCTGCACCATCCGCTGGGCGCGAACCCCGCCGGCTACCACCTGGTCAATCTGCTGCTGCACGCAGCCGGGGCGGTGCTGCTGTGGCGCGTGCTGCGGCAACTGCAGGTGCGCTGGGCGTGGCTGGGGGCGTTGCTGTTCGCGGTGCATCCGGTCACGGTGGCGTCGGTGGCGTGGGTGAGTCAGCTCAAGAACACGTTGTCGCTGGTGCTGTACCTGGGCGCGGGCTGGTCCTTTCTGCATTTCGACCGCACCCACCTGGGGCGTTGGTATGCACTGACGTTATTGCTGACAGCCGGGGCGCTGCTGAGCAAATCCTCCACGGTGGTGCTGCCGATGCTGTTGCTGCTGGCGCTGTGGTGGCGACACGGGCGACTGAGCTGGCGCGATGGGTTGGCGGTGTTGCCGGTCCTGGCGCTCGCGCTGCTGGCGGGGTTGGCGGCGGTGTGGTTTCAGAACCAGCAGGCGGTGGGCCTGAGCAATCCGCGTCCTGAGGGTTTGTTGTCGCGCCTTGCCGGCAGCGGGTGGGTGTGGTGGTTTTATCTGGGCAAAGCATTGTGGCCGACGAAGCTGATGATGGTTTACCCGCGCTGGTCGGTGGACCCGTTCCAGCCGCAGGCGTGGTTGCCGCTGCTGGGGTTGGCGCTGTTGCTGGTCGGGTCGTGGTGGGGTCGCCGGCGGTGGGGGCGTGGGCCGACGTTTGCCTTGCTCGCGTTCACGGCAGCGCTGGGCCCGGTGCTGGGTTTGCTGACCATGTATTTCGCCCGTTTTTCGCTGGTGTCGGATCATCTGCAATATCTGGCGTTGCCCGCGCCGCTGGCGTTGCTGGGCGCGAGTCTGGGCACGCTGGCGCATCGGCCGGGCTGGCGTCGCATCACGCAATCCATCGCGGTCGCGCTGGTGGTGGTGCTGATGCTGCTGACGTTCCGCTACGCCCGGACGTTTCAGGATGAAGGCACGATGTGGGCGCACAATCTGGCGCAGGATCCCCAGAGCTGGATTGCCGCCCATGGCGTGGCGCGCCAGCACGCGGCGGCGGGACGCCTGGACGAAGCGGCGGTGCTGTTCGAGCAATGCCTGCGCGGGAATCCGACGTATGAGCGCGCCTATGTGAACCTGGGATTAGTCCGCGCCCGGCAGGGACGCCTCTCCGACGCCCGCGCGTTGTTCGCACGGGCAGTGGAGCTCCGGCCGGATTACGCTCAGGCGCATTGGTATCTGGGGCGAGCGCTGCTGGATGCAGGCGATCTGGCGGGTGCGCTGACGCATCTGCACACCGCAGCCCAACTGCGTCCCACCGATGCCGCGATCCAGTTCGAGCTGGCGTTGGCGCTGACCCGCGCCGAGCGTTTTCCTGAAGCAGTCCAGCAATACGAGCGGGTGCTGGCGCTGGCGCCCGATCAGGTGGATGCCCGGATCAACCTGGCGCTGGCGCTGGATCGCCTCGGCCGGCGTGCTGACGCCATCACGCATCTGCGGTGGCTGCGGCAACATCATCCGCGCGACGTGCAAGCCGCCCATCTGCTGGCGCAGTGGGAAGCACATTGAACCAGGCTGATCCGTGAGCAGCGCCGGTCGACTCAGGCGAACGCCTTGAGCGCTTCATCCGGCGTGGCGTGAATGCGGAAGGACTGGTCCAGCCGGGTGATGGCGAAAATCTCCGCGACCTCCGGCCGCACGCCCGCCAGACGCAGCTCGCCGTCCTTGCGCCGCAGCTGCCGATTGACGCTGATGAATTCGCCCAGCACCGCCGAGGAAATGTGCTCGACTTCGCTCAGCAGCACCAGCACCTTGGGGGCGGCTTCCTTGTCGATGATCTTTCTGAAGGTGGCTTCCAGCAACGCCACCCATTCATCGCTGGTGATGTAGCGGTCCTGGAGTTCAACCACGACGACGCCGGCTTTGCGGCTGACCTGGATGGGACAATCACCGGAGCGGTTGGCCATGTGGGACTGCTTTGAAAAAAGAAAGCCACGCGGTTTGCCGGAATCTTGAACGGGATGATAACACGCCGGCGGGAGTCGCCCAACCGCGCGGATGGGGCAGCGCCGTGGGGCGCTGGCGTCACCGGGGTGAACCGAGCAGGGGCCGGAGTTTCCCGGCGTTTTCCGCCAGCAGAGCGAGGGCGTCCGCGCGGGAAACCTGGCGGCGGTGCATCACCAGCGCCGCCTTGACCTGCCCATCCGCCGCATCGAGCAGTTCGAGCGCCGAGGCGCGGTCGAGTCCCAGTTGCTGCATGAGAATGCGGGCTGCGCGATCGCGCAGCTTGGTGTTGCTGGCGCGCAGGTCCACCATGAGATTGCCCCACACTTTGCCGCGCTGCACCATCGTGGCGGTGGTGATCATGTTCAGCGCCAGCTTGGTGGCGGTGCCAGCCTTCATGCGGGTGGAGCCGGTGACGACTTCCGCGCCCACCGGCAGCTCGATCCAATGGTCCACCACTGCGGGAAACGCCGGCCGGGGCGCTGCCGCGACGCTGGCGGTCGCCTGCACCACCGGCGCTTTGGCGCGCTGGAGAATCATGTCCCGGCGGACGCAGCACAGCATGCCCGTGGCGGCGCCGACCGCATTGGCGCGTTGCAGCGCTCCCCAGACCCACGGCGTGGTGCCCCCGGCGGCAATGCCCAGCACCACGTCACGGTCGTTGAGCTGCAGCGCCGCAAATTCCTCCGTCGGCCCCGCGGGGTCGTCTTCCTTGCCTTCGCTGCTGCGCCGCAGCGCTCCGTCGCCGCCGGCGATCAGGCCGACGATCTCACCGGGATCGCATTGAAACGTCGGCGGACACTCGCTGGCGTCGAGCACCCCGAGCCTTCCGCTGGTGCCCGCTCCGACATAAATCAGTCGGCCGCCCAGCGCCAGATGCGCGACCACAGTGTCCACGAAGCGCGTCAGCGCCGGGATCGCCGCGCGCACGACCTGCGGCACTTCCATGTCCTGGGTGTTGATGACCCGCAGGCACTGCTCAACCGACAACGCATCGAGCGCGCCGGAGGCGGACAAACGCTGCTCGGTCAGCAGATGGCCACGGTCGGCGATGGACGCTGGATCAGCGGGCGTGGAATCAACCATAGCCGGGCGATTCTACACCGGGCCCGGCAGGTTCACCCATGCGCCCGCAGCGCCCGGCTGGCGCGCCCCGGTGATGCCCGGCAAGGTGATCGGCACGCCGTCGGCGCTCAGCGCGCCCAGCAACGCCATGGCGACCGGCTCCCGCTGGCGCAGCAGTTGGGCGCGTTCCGTTTCCGGCTCAAGCACCTGTGCGGTACTGGGCAGATGCCGCGCGATGGCGGCCCGCAACGCCGGGTTGTGCGCCCCGCCGCCCGCCAGCAGCAGTTCACAGGGCCCACCACTCGGCAGCGCCTGCGCCACCAGCCGACCCACCGCATCCGCCGCCGACGCCAGCAGATCAGTCGGCGTCCCCGGCAGCGTCCGCACCAGTTCATCCAACCACATGCCGCTGAAATCCTCGCGCCCGGTGGTGCGGGGACGAGGACGCTGGAAGAACGGGTGCACGCGCAGCCGATCGTACAGTTGCGGGAGAACATGCCCGCGCTGCGCCAGTTGGCCATCGACATCCATCGGCGCGCCGGAGAGCCGCCGGGTCAGGCCGTCCAGCAGCAGGTTGCACGGGCCGATGTCTTCCCCGGCAATCCGATCCGGCGTACTCCCGCGCGGCAGCAGGGTGACATTGCAGATGCCGCCGAGGTTGACGATCAGCCGATCACACCGGGCAGAGCGAAACAGCAGCCAATCGCACAGCGGAGTGATCGGCGCGCCTTGCCCCTGGGCAATGAGGTCCGCCTGCCGCAGGTCGTAGCACACCGGCACGTTGAGCCGACGGGCGATGGGCCAGGGGTCCATGAGCTGCCAGCTCAGGTTTTCCTGCGGGGCGTGCCAGATGGTTTGACCATGGGCGACGAAGAAATCCAAACGCACCCCCGGATGGCGCGCCAGCAAATGTGCCGCGGCATGGGCGTGCAGTTCACCCAGGGCGCGCGCCGCCCGCAGGTACGCCAGCGGCTGGCGGGGCTCTCCCTCCGCCAGGGCGCGCAACTGGGTCGTCAAGTCCCCCAACGGCACACTGGCGGCCTCAAGCAGCCGGGCAGTCAGTTCCAACCCCCGTCCCTGCAGTTGCACCAACGCCAGGTCCAGGCCGTCGAGGCTGGTGCCGGTCATCGCCCCGATGACATGGCGCAACGGCGCATCGCTCATGCATCACAGCATACGTACTGCCCGGAACAGGTGGGAGGGCGGGCAAAAATGTACTTATACCTTTTTTTAGTCCGCCACCGCCACGCCATAGCCTTCAGAGTTGGGCAGCCAGGCGGATTTGAGGTTCCACCTGGCGCGCGGATCATAGACGTACTGCTGGTCGGTGCTTTCGTGGGTGGCGTGGCCATCGACGAAGGACATGGAGTTGCCAAAGCCGTCGTGGTGGGGGGAGCTGAGCGTGTTGCCGGCGGTGGCGATGGTGCGCAGGTCGGTGCTGGGGCTGCGTGCCGCCAGGTTGTAACCGCCATCGATGAACATGAAGATGTCCGAGGGCTTCTGGATGTGTTCGAGGCGAGCGGAGACGACGATTTTGCTGGTGTTGGCGGGGCCGGTGTTCAGCGGGGCGCCGGGTTCATCACGATAGGTCGTGACCAGTCCCCAGTTGATGGAGAACATCACATGGGGAAAGGTGGGGAAGATGACCGAGGCATTGCCGGTGAGCCGGGAGGGACAGACGACCTGGCGGTACTTGCCGCTCTTGTACCAGTTGGCGTTGCTGGTCGAGACGCCGTCGAGGCCGATGTAGGGTGGGATGGCGGCGCGCCAGAAGTCGGTGTCGGCGGTGCTGACGGCCGGATCCTGACGGGGAAACCAGCCATCGTTGTTGATGCAGTAGTTGCTCAGCGCCACGGTCATCTGGCGGATCGCCGACTGGCACTGAACCACCTCGGCGGCATGGCGCGCCTTGCTCAGCGCCGGCAGCAGAATGGCGATCAGCAGGGCGATGATGCTGATGACCACCAGCAGTTCGATCAACGTAAAGGCTCGCTTCGAGGTGTGCTGCATCAGTGGCTGCTCCTGGGTCATGACGGGATGCTGCTCGGGCAAAAGCCAGACGCCCACGGCAGCGAACGTCTGACCGACCCCCGTGTTCTGAGCATGCCTGATGCTCTGGCGGGCGTCCAGCGATTTTTTACGTCATTCACATCATGGCGGGAGAATCTGGTGACGATTCCGACTATTCAGTGTCGGTTTCGCGCTCCGCCGCCGCGGCCCGATCGCGCCCCGCCAGCAGCGCCTCGCGATGCTCGGTCGGCGTCAGGCCGTCGATTCGGCGGAAAACCCGCCCGAAATGCTGCGTCGAGGTGAAGCCCACCCGGCGGGCGATCTGTTTGATCGACAGGTCCACATCCGCCAGCAGCCGCCGCGCCGCGTCGATCCGCGCCGTCGCCACGTACTCCGCCGGTGATTGGCCGCGCCAGCGCCGCAGCAGGCGCGTCAGGTGCGATTCGCTCAAACCCGCCACCGCCGCCAGATCGCGGGCACTGAGCCGTTGCTGCAGGTGACTTTGCACATGGTCGATCACCCGCTGCAGCCGCACCCGGTTGCGCTGGTCCACCACATCCGCTCCCGGTGCGGTCGGCTCGCGTTTGAGCAACTCCACCAGCACCCGCGCCAGCAGCACGGAAGCTTCCAGCGCCGCGGTGGGCGCGCTGCGCTGACGCACCTCGACCAGTTGCCCCAGCCAGCGGATGATCGGATGACCTTCCGGCAGGTCCGTGCAGGTCGGCAGGCTCAGCCCATGGGTCAGCCGCACCGCATAGGAATGCCGACGCCGCAGCACATCGCTGGGCGCGGGAAAACCCGCCGCCAGATCAAAATGCACCGCAATGTGTTCGAAAGGTTTTCGCGGGTCGCCCTCGAGGCGATGCCGGACGAATGGCTCGATCACCAGCAGGCGCAGCGGCCGCAGCGCGATGGTCTGGGTGTCGAGCACCAGTTCGCCCTGGCCCCGCAGCACCAGGATCATTTCATGATCGAAAATGATGCGGTGGGGAATGACCAGCGTGCCCATGTGAGTCAGGCGGTGGGCGATGCGGATGACCGGCTGGACCCGTTCGATTGGCAGCACCAGTTCCCGGCGCGGCGGCAGTGCCCGCAAGGCGCCGCGCCGCTGGACGAAGGTGTGCACTTTTTCCGCCATGGTCGAAGCCATCCATGGAGCTCAGGGCATGGGGGAGGCGGGCTCCGCGGTTGTTGGGCGGTCGGGCTGTGTCGCCGGCGCGGTGGTCGGCGCCGGCGGGTTTGCCGTCGGCTGCCCCGGCGTCGGTGCGGGCCGGGGCGTCAGCAGGTTCAGGTCGGACAGGAAGCGTTCGAGCTGCCGCAGGTAATCGCGCATGTTGCCCGGGCCGGGAAAGTCATTGTGGCCGCATTCATATTCCACGAGGCGCGGCTGGCGCGCCACCCCGCGCAGCAGGTAGGCGTGACGGATGGGCACGACATCATCGAGGGTGCCATGGAAGATGAGCGTGGGGATATCCATTTCGCGCAGGGCGCTCATGGTGTCGAAGCGCTGCTTGAGCAGAAAAGCGGGGAAAGCAAACTCGCGCGTCATCTCCGGCAGGCTGGCGAAGGTGGACTGCAAAATCAACGCCGCCGGCGGTCGGGTGCGCGCCAGGTCGGCCGCCACCGCGCCGCCGAGTGAGCGGCCGTAGTAAATCACGCGTTTGGGATCAATCTCCGGACGGGTTATCAGTTCGTCATAAAAAGCTTCGTGGTCCTCGCGCAACGCCGCCTGTGAGGGTCGCCCCTGCGAGCGGCCGTAGCCGCGATACTCGGGCAGAAAGACATTGCAGCCCAGCGCCTTGAAGATGGCGGTGTCTTCCTTCAGGTAGTCGATCAATTCGGCGTTGCCATGGAAAAAAATGACCAGCGGGGCGGGGTGTAACGCCGGGGGCGCGGGAAACAGCCAGCCCTCGGTTTGCCCGGTGCCTTCGCGCTGCGGCCAGAGGAAACGGACGGCGCCTTCGGGCGTGCCGACGGTGGGGGGGGCGGCCGGCGCCGGGAAGAGCAGCTTGTCCTGCATGGAACAACCCACCACCCACCAGCACAGGTAGACCGCCAGCGCGGTGCCGACCGCCAGCAGGCCGATGCGTTTGATGAAGGGCCAGTTGCTCATTTCCTGCGGCTGGGGTTGGCGGGCGTTGGCCGCCGACGGCGCGGGCGGGGGGGCGTCGCTCATGGTTGAATCCTCTCGCTTCCGGGGCTTCCACAAGGCGCGGCTCGGGTGCGTCACGCGGCTGCGCTTTGCTTAGGATAGGGCATTGTTCAAGTGGATTAAACTACGAACTGTGAACCTGCCGCCCCGGTCCCATCTGCGTCGTCGCTGGCTGCTCGCCCTGCTGGGGGTGGTGGCGGTGGTGTATTTGCCGGGTTACGCCGGGCCGCTTTTTTTTGATGATCTGCACGCCATCGTGGACAATCCGCATGTCCGGACGCTCTGGCCGTTGTCTTACGCCCTGTCGGCGCCGGAGGAATCCACCCTCGCCGGCCGGCCGTTGCCCGCTCTGAGCTTCGCCCTCAACTATGCCCTCGACGAGCTCAACCCCCGGGGCTACCACCTGGTCAACCATCTGCTGCATCTGCTCAACACCTTGCTGGTGTTCCTGCTGCTGGAGCTGAGCCTGCGTCTGACGCGCAGCCAAACTTCCCTGGAAACCCAGCCCACGCGGTCGGACCTGCACCTGGCGGGCGCGATCGCACTGTTGTGGGCGGTGCATCCCCTGCACACCGAGACGGTGCATTACGTGGTGCAGCGCACCGAGCTGATGATGGGCAGCGCCTACCTGCTGACGCTTTATGCCGCCGCGCGCGGTTGGGTCCGTGAGCACCAGCGCCCGCACAACCGCTGGCTCCTGCTGGCGACGCTCGCCTGCTGGGCGGGCATGGCGTGCAAGGAGGTGATGGTCAGCGCGCCGCTGCTGGTGCTGGCGTATGACCGGGCGTTCATCAGTGCGAGCTGGCGCGATTTGCTCCAGCGCCACGGCCGGTGGCATGCGGCGCTGCTGAGCAGCTGGTTGTTGCTGGCGGGCTTGAATGTCACCGGGCCGCGTTCGGAGACGGCCGGCTTCAGCGCGGGGATTTCGCCCTGGGATTACCTGCTGACCCAGGCGGGGGTGATCGTCGCCTATCTGCGGCTGAGCCTCGTGCCCTGGCCCCAGAGCATTTATCACGAGGTGAAGTTGCAGACGAGTCTGCTGGCGGCGCTGCCGGCGGGTTTGCCGGTGCTGGCGGGATTCATCGTCACGCTGTGGGCGCTGAGGCGTCGGCCGCGCTGCGGCGTGCTGGGTCTGGCGTTCTACGCCATCCTCGCGCCCACCAGCAGCTTCGTGCCCATCGTCACGGAGATCATGGCGGAGCGCCGCATGTATCTGCCCCTGCTGCCGGTGCTCGTCCTGCTGGCGCTGGCGGCGCGGCAGTGGTTGCCCGGACGCTCGGCGCTCGCCATCGCGCTGCTGGCGGGTGTGGGGTGGACGGGCCTGAACGTTCGCCGCCAACTGGACTACCGTGACGAACTGCTGCTGTGGCAACAGGCGCTCGCCGCCAACCCCGACAACTCATTTGCCCACAACGGCGCGGGCTTTGTGCTGCTGCAACGCAACCAGCCGGCTGCGGCGCTGGAACATCTCCTGCGCGCCAAAGCGCTGAGCCCCGGCCTGCCGCTGGCGTGGGCGAACCTGGGCATGACCTATCTGCAGCAAGGCCAACTCGACGAGGCCCTGCAGGCGGGCCAGCAGGCGCTGGCGCTGCGCGAAGCCTATCCCAAGGCGCACAACCTCATGGGCGTCGTACTGGCGCAGCAGCGGCGCTACGACGAAGCCGCCGCCCACCTGCGCCGGGCGCTGGAACTGCAACCCACCTTCACCGAAGCCAGCATCAACCTGGCGCGCACCTGCAACTTTCAGCGTCAGTTCCACCAGACCCGGCAGGTGGTCGAGCAGGCGCTTCCCCTGGCCCAGCCGAGCCAGCAGGTGAGTCTGCTCGAACAGTTGGCGATTGCCCAGGCGGCGCTGATCGATCAGGGCGATTCGACCGCCCCGGCGCAACTGCAGACGACCCTGGAACAGTTGCTCAGGCTGCGTCCGGACCATCCGCTGCCGGCCAGGCTGCGGCAGATGCTGGCGCAGCCGTCCAACGCCACAACAAGAGCGCCGGCAGCCCCAGCGCCGCGGTGAGCAGGAAGAATGTGGCGTAGCTGGTGCGCTCGATGAACAGCCCGGAGAACGCTCCGGTGAGCGTGCCCGTGAAGTAATTGAGGCTGGTGAACAGGGCGTACTGCGTGGCGGTGTACCGGCGATCGCACAGGCTCATCAGGTACGCGATAAAGCCGGCGGTCACCAGTCCGGCACAGAAGGCTTCGACGAGCACCACCGCCGCCATCGTCAGCAGCGCGGGGGGATGGAGCGCCAGGTACACGAAGCCCAGATTGCTCGCCAGCTGCAGCACGATCAGTGGAATCAGACTTCGGCGCAAACCGAGTCTGGCAGTCAGCGCTCCGCCCGCCAGCGCGCCCAGCAGCGTGGCGCCCAGGCCGCAGCTTTCGCGCCACAGGGCGATCGCCCCGGCATCGAACTGCAGGTGTTCCTTGAGCAAGGGCAACGTGGCTGCGCGGGCGGTGCTGTCGGGCAGTTTGAACACGATGACAAACAGCAGGATCAGCAGCCCGCGCCAGCCTAAGCGCGTGAAGAACTCCGTCACCGGCGCTTCCACCGCTTCGCCCAGCGTGGCGGGAGCAGCCGTCGTCGGCTCGCGTGGCGCCAGCAGGGTGACCAGCAGACACAACGCCATCACCCCCGCCAGCGCGGCAAACAGCACCGGCCACGACGCCCAGTGCGACAGATACAGCAGTCCACCCCCGGCCGCGAGCATCGCCAGGCGGTAGCCGTTGACGTACACCGCCGCGCCCGCGCCCAGTTCGTCATCACCCAACACCTCCGTGCGGTACGCATCGCACAACACATCCTGCGTCGCGGCCAGCGTCGCCACCACCAGCCCCACCAGCGTCAGCGCCAGCAAGGAGTCTCCCGCCTGCCGCGGACCCACCGCCGCCAGCAAGGCGATGCCGACCGCCAACAGCAATTGAATCCACACCAACCAACCCCGCCGGCGTCCCAACGGGCCAAAGACGGGCGGAGCGAAGCGATCCAGCAGCGGCGCCCAGGCGAAGTTGAAAGCAAACGGCAAACTCACCAGCCCCACCAACGTCACCTGTTTGACTTCATAGCCGCAGTCCAGCAGCCACGCCTGCAGCGGCGTCCCAAACAGCGCCCACGCGCCGGGCAACCCGGAAGCGAAACCCAGGCCCACCAGCGCCGCCATCCGCCGATTGCCATACACCGCGAGCCAGCGGGGAACCTGCACCATGTCTCAGCACTCCATTGCCGGAAAACGCAGCAGATATTTTGCCACGGATGAACGATGATGAATTTGTTGATGGGTTGATTGGGGATTTGGTGATGTGCGAGTGACGACGCCTGTCTCATTCACTGGCACGTTCATCCAGATGCCGCCTGCTGCAAATCACCAAATCTGAAATCAGCAAATCTCCAAATCCATCATCGTTCATCCGTGGCAAAAACATCTTCACGCAACTGGATAACGCCCCAAGACTGACTATGCTACCGCTTGATCGCGTGTCTCCCGTCGCACGCTGTCTGGTGAGTCGACGCCATGACCAGCAGCTTTCCGTTTTATCCCAGCAATGACTTCGGCCCGCTGATGAAGGGATTGATCATCGGGGGGCTGGGGATTTTCCACGTCTTCCTCGCCCAGTTCGCCATCGGCGGCGGCTGGCTCATGTGCTACTTCCAATGGCTCGCCCAGACCCAGCGCGAACCGCTGGCGCGGCAGTTCCTTGACGGCTTCTTCCGCGTCCTCGTGCTCATCAGCTTCGTGCTCGGCGCGCTCACCGGCGTGGGCATGTGGTTCACCACCATCCAAATCAGCGCCCGGACCATCGGCGTCATGATCGACCAGTTCCACTGGGTCTGGGCGATCGAGTGGACCTTCTTCTGCCTGGAAATCGTTGCCGGCTACGCCTTCTACCGCTGCGGCCCGCAACTGACCGATCGTGCCCGCATGCGCCTGCTGCTGCTCTATGCCTTCGCCGCGTGGATGAGCTTGTTCTGGATCAACGGCATCCTGTCCTGGCAGCTCACCCCCGGCCAGTGGACCTACACCGGCAGCGTGTGGGACGGCTTCTTCAATCCCAGCTTCTGGCCGTCGCTGTTTTTCCGCACTTTTGCCGCCTTCACCATCGCAGGCTTGGCGGCCATGGTGGTCATCAACGCCATGCCCGGACTCGACCGCGCCAGCCGCACCCGGCTGATCAATCGGGCCGCGCACTTCCTCGCGGGGATGGTGCTGATGCCGCTGTTCGGCGGCTGGTTCTTCTCCGTGCTGCCGCGCGACAGTCAGCAATGGCTCACCGGCGGCAGCGTGGCGATGACCATGTTCTTCACCCTTGCCGTCGGGTGCAGCGTGTTGATCGGAGGTTACGCCGTGATCGGCCTGCTGCGGCAAAAGCTCTACATCAACGGCGCCACCGCCACGCTGCTGCTGGCGCTGGGCTTCGGCGCGACCGCCGGCGGCGAGTTTGTCCGCGAAGGCGTCCGCAAGCCCTTCACCATTCGCCATCAGCTTTACTCCAACGCCATCCGTCCCGATCAGGTGGCGCTGCTGCGGATCCAGGGCAGCGTGACCGACGATCCCTATCCGCTGCGCGATGGCGACCTGCTGCCCACCGAGCAGCTGCGCACCGGCGCCAAAGTGTTCCGTCTGCAATGTCTGATCTGTCATACCCCCGAAGGCGTCAACGGGCTGACCCATCTGACCGGCTCATGGACCCTGGACATGAAGCGGCAGAACATCGCCAAGCTGCAACGGCTCAAGCCGTTCATGCCGCCGTTCGCCGGCTCACCCGAGGAACTCGAAGCCGTGGTGCAATGGATCACCTGGATCGACGCCGGCCGACCACCGAGTTGGGCCGACAGCAGCGCCCAGCCGGATTTCACACAGGTGCGCGCCCAGTTGCAGAAGTGGCTCGATGAAGCCGGCACGCTGCCGATGTCGCCCCCGCCGCCTGGCGGGGCAGAGGGTGCTCCGCCGCCGGTGCGCATCAGTCAAGCCATCTCCCGCCCGCAGGAGGTGACGCCATGAATACGCTGTTTCCCCTGGGTTTTCCGCTGCCGACCGCCCTGTACCTGACGCTGTACGTGGCGACGCTGGTGATCCATGTGCTGCTGATGAACTATGTGCTGGCGGGCATTGTCTACGTGACCGGCCGGGCGCTGCAGCGCGCGACCTGGTCGGCAGCACGCCGCAGCGCTCAGCCGCCCACCGCGCTGGCGGCCCTGCTGCGTGACTGGTTGCCCTTCGCGCTGGGCGCCGCCATTACCGCGGGCGTGGCGCCGTTGCTGTTTGTGCAACTGCTCTACAAGCTGAATTTCTACAGCGCCAATCTGCTCCTGTTTCATCGCTGGATGGCGCTGCTGCCCGCTTTGATTGTGGGTTTCTATCTGCTGTATGTGCTCAAGAGTCGGCAGGTCGGTTCCGGGCTACGCTGGGCGGCGCCGCTGGTGGGGCTCGGCGCCTTCCTGTGCTTTGGTTACACCGCCTGGGCATGGACGGAGAACCACCTGCTGAGCTTGAACAGCGGGATCTGGCCCAGCTTTTATGCTTCGCGCTCGATGTGGTATCACGACGCGCTGCTCTGGCCGCGGCTGGGCATGTGGGCGCTGGGCGCGTTGCCGGGGATGGCGTTGATCGCCGGCTGGCAGTTGCGCCGCAGCGGGCAATGCGCCCGTGAGCTGGCGGTGCTGGCGCTGGTGGGCTTGCTGCTGGCGGGCGGGTGCGCCTGCTGGCATCACCAGATGCTGCCGGAGGCCACGCAGGAAACGATCGCCGGTCCGCTGGCGCAGCCGTGGTTGCTCGCGGCGCTGCTGGGCGCGGGCGTGCAGGCGGTGGGTTGGTTGCTGGTTCTTGTCCGCGCCAAACGCGCCAATGGTTTGCCGCAGACAACCGCGTGGCCCAGCATGGCGGTGATTACGCTGGGCTGGGTCGTCACCACGCTGGGCATGACGGTGGTGCGCGAAGCTATTCGCCTGAGCGCCATCGACATCACGCAGTTGTACGACCAGCATGCGAAGCTGGCGCAAGCCGGCGGGCTGGTGTGGTTCCTGCTGTTCCTGGTGCTCAATGCCGCCGCGGTGGCGTGGTGCGTGGTGCTGGTGCGTCAGGAACGGCTGCCGTCAGCGGCGCGGGCGACGTAACGCGCCGGCGGGCAACTGCACTTCATTGTGGTCGGCTTCCTCGCCCCATTTTTCGCCAAAGCGCACGCCCGAGCGCTGGAACTGCGTGGGCGAGCAACCGCAGCAGCGGCGGAAGAACTGGTTGAATTTGGGGGTCTGGCGGAACCCGACCATGTGGGCGACGGCGGCGATTTTCAGCCCCGAGAACAGCAGCAGGCGCTGCGCTTCTTCCAGGCGCAACTGCATCATGGCGTCGCGCAGGCTCATGCCGGTGCGCTGGCGGAAGAGTTGGCGCAGCCGGCTGGCGCCGTAACCGGTGCGGGTTTCCAGTTCCTCCAGCGCCAGGCCATCGGGCAGCCGTTCCAGCAGATGTTCGAGCACGCGCTCCACCAGCGGGTCTTGAGCGTAAGGCGCGAGCATCTGCAGCCGATGGGCGTGCGGCGTCGTGGGCGGGGCGGCGGGTTCCGCCAGATCGAGGAGAAACAGGGTCAGCAGGGCGAGACGTCGCTGGGCGGCGGTGGCGTCGTGGCCGCGCTCGTTCATGAACTGCCGCAGCCGGTCCAGTCGGCGTCCCGCCAGGGGCAGCGCGGCAAAGGCGCGACGGCGCAGGCGCGGACAGCGGGCGCGAAACAGGATGATCCCGATCAGCGCGGGGTCTTCGCCCAGCACCCGCGCGTCATGGGCGCGCCCCGGCGGAATGACCAGCGCCTGGCGCGCGGTGATGACGGTCGCCCGGCCGCGCTGTCCGACTTCGAATTGTCCCTGCCAGCACACATAGATTTCCCACAGGTCGCGGTGGTACGCCGGCGGATAGGTCCAGCCCGGCTGGCGTAGGCGATACTGACAGCGGCTGAACTGCAGGTCCGCCAGCACCAGAGGGGGCGATTTCATGGATATGTCCATTGGGCATAAACGGAAAGAATCTCATCAGTAAAGATAACCAATTTTGCTGGGGCAGCGAGTCGGATGCCGTACCATGAAATCGCCGCCGGACCCACCGGCTCGTCCATACAGGGAACAGGCATGACTGCAGTGCGCAAGCTGACGCGATTGACGCCTCCGGGCGTGCATGCGATCCACTTCTACTACGACGTCTGCCCCGAAAGCCCCGACGGCCGGCGGGTGGTGTATGTGGCGTTCGACCGCCCCCCGGAAGTTCCGCTGGTCGACGTGCCGGGGACGGTGTGCGTGGTGGAGGTCGCCACCGGGATGACGCGCCAGGTCGCCCGGCTCGAACACGCCGAGCGCCATGCCGGGGCGCGACAGCTTTGGGTGGATGATGACACGATTGCCTTTTGCGATGGTGCGCCGGGCAGCCTGCGCACCGTGCTGGTGTCGCTGACCGACGGCACGCAGCGGGAAATGGCTGGGGCGCTGCGCATGCTCAGCCCCACGGCGCCCGTCGGCCTGACCACCAGCCATGATTATGACCCGCCGGCGCGCCATCTGGATGACACCGTATGCCGGATGGAACTGACCGCCGGCCGGCTGACGCCGCTGTTCACGCTCGAGCAGGCGATGCGTCTGCACCCGCTGGGCGTGAGCTTCCCCGGCAGTGAGCATCTGGCGTTCATGCATACCAAGTGGGCGCCCGATGGGGCGCGGTTCTTCGTCATGGCGAGCAACACCAGCCCGCTGACGCGGCTTCAGCAGCCAGGCGAAGGGGTCCACGCGGTGTTCGTCGCCGACGCCGACGGCGGCAACCTGCGCTACGCCGGCGAGGAGGCGCATCATCCGATGTGGGGTGTTGATCCCCGCAGCGGGCGGCCGATCATCTGCACTTTCGTCAATCGCCCCGATCGCGGGCAGGACCTGACCGCATTTGATCCCGACACCGGCGCCCGCTGGACTCTGATCGAACGCATGCTGGGCAAACACGCCTGTGTGAACCACGACGGCACGCGCATCGTGGTGGATCTCACCAACTGGCCGCATAAGCCTTTGGGAGCAGTGGTGGCGTACGACGTGGCGCACCAGGATTTTCAGGTGCTGGCGCAGGTCAGTCAGCCGGACTACAGCAACCGCGCCTGTCATCTGCACCCGACCTGGTCGCGCGATGGTCAGCGGGCTTACTTCAACACCTCGACGCCCGGGGAACGCAGCTTGTGGGTGGTGGATGCGGGCCCGCAGGACGGGGCTCCGGCCACGGTTCCGCCGCTGGCCGCGCCGCGCACCGCCGACAGCATCGCATAAAGGATAAGTTCATTGCTACTAAAGATAATGCTTCGTCACGGAGCCGAACCATCCGCGGTTTATGATGCCCATGGCGTCCGTGCCGACCCAGGAGACAGCACCATGAACGACCGGTATTCCCGGAGGCGTGGGTTCACGCTCATCGAGCTGTTGGTGGTGATCTCCATCATCACGCTGCTGATCGCCATGCTGTTGCCCGCGTTGCAGCAGGCCCGCGCCGCCGGGCGCATGATCGCCTGCGCCAGCAACCTGCGGCAGTACGGGCAGGCGGTGAATGTCTACGCCGGCGACTTCACCGAGCGGATTCCGCCCTTGTATCCCGAAAACCCGGTCGCGCGGATCGACGCCTCCGCAGCTGTGGTGCAGACCTACGCTCTGCCCGCGGGCGAAGCTGTGCCCTGGCCCTATACGCTGGTGCGGCGGAACTACCTGCCGGCGCCGAGCAAGACCTTCACCAGCGGCACCATCTGGCACTCCGGAGTGCACGCCTGCGGCGAATACCTGGCGACCAACCGCTACACGAGCTACGGCGTCAACTACCAGTTCTACAAGGAAGCCTGGGGCACCGCCCGCACGCTGTATTCCCTGCGCGACGGCGCGGGCATCGCCGCCAAACAGCGCATGTACAGCTTTCGGCCCGACGACATCCGCTCGCCCCACAGCCAGACCGTCATGCTCGGCGACACCGGGGGCGTCAGCAATTCCACCTACCTGATCGGCGAACGCTTTCCCTACAGCACCAACTACGAAGTCGATCCCCGCCACCCCGGCGAAACCACCAATTTCGTTTTCCTCGACGGCCACGGTGCGCTGATCCCCCTCAGCTTCACCTACTACGCCAACACCGCCAGCCGCTTCTGGAACGCCCGCTGGTGGGAACTCAGCTACGCCGCGGGCACGTCGTACTGAGCAGCAATTGCACCGCCAACTTGCGCTCTGCGGCTGCACTGGTTTGCAGCCCAGGTATTGCCACGGATCAATCTCATGCGCTTGCAGTTATGCATCATCGGGTTGTGGGTCTGCTTCCTCACCGCAGTGACTCACGCTCAGGAATACGGCATCGGCGGACCACTGGCGGGCGTCAACCTGCCCGTCGCCGCCGCCCCGCCCGGCATCCCCCCCGGCTACGCCTACGAAGGCTACCACCCCGAGTGGGAACTGTACCCCGGCTCCGTCGAGCACTGGCGCGCGTACTGGATGAAGTACACCCCCACGCGCAGCCTGTTCGATCGGGGTACGCAGCTCCGCAATTTTGTGGCGCCCCACATACCAGTCGCGCCGGGAAGTCCGCAGCTCAAGCCGGAGAGTTATGTCGCCCCGGTATATGCCGTGGTGCGCGCCGGCGCCACCCGGCAGGAGGCACAGGAACCCCCGGCCACGGTGCTGCGCGTCACGGCCAACGCCCCCGTCTTCACGCTGGATCTGGGCCAATTGCCGTGGGGCATGTACGTCGTGCGCGTGATCGGCGCAGTCGAAGCGCAGCACCTGCAGCCGATCCGCAAACCGCTGTTCCTGCGCCTGACGGTCAACGACGGCCTGGCGGGCGAAGTGACGACCACGCGCTTCCGCGCCAACTACACCGACACGTTCTACTGCATCGCTGAGCTGTATTTTCACGCCCCCGCCGCGCGCGAATACCACGTGACGCTGGCTGTGGATGAAGGCAGCGAAGTGCCATTGCTGCTGCACAACATCACCGTGGACGACGTGCTGGCGGGGGCAGTGCGCCGGCCGATCAAGACGCGGCGCACGCTCGACCTGCCCGCGCCGCCGACGCAGCGCAAACCCAGCATTTACACCCCTGAGCAGCGCCTGGCGCGCGATCGCGCGTTGTGGGAGCTGTTCCCCCTGCTCAACGACCAGGGCGCCGGCTACCAGTTCAAGCAATCGCAACCCACGGTCATGTTCCCGCGGGAAGTGACCAAGGGCATGCCCAACCTGACCGCCGAGCAGATCGAGGCGCAATTCGGCGCATGGACGCCGGCCCATGACGGACGCGGCGCATACCTGTTCAGCGATCCGCAGTACCACGATGCCTTCATCATCAACAAGAAGCTGAACCTCAAATACACCGTGGCGGATTTCCGCGCCCGCAAGCCGCTGCCGGACCCGTATCCCTTCAAGGATGTGGGCGAGGGCATCGTCACACCGGATCCGCGTGATCCGAACAAGTGCTGGTACTGGAGTCCGATTGCCGACGCGGTGCAGTATTACCGGCAGTTTTACCTGCAGAATCTCACGCCGCGCCCGGATTCCCAATGGCCTGCGGACTTGAGCGAGGACCGCCTGCGCGATCAGGTGCTGGCGCTGATCCGTTACGCCTACAGCCTGCCCGCGCTGGACTCGGCGAATTACCACGCCTTCGCGGTGCACGCCACCGGCATGTACGGCCGCGATCGCTTCCACTATCGCTCCGCGGAAGCCTATGCCCTTGGCCACTACGGCAGCTATCAGTGGATCGCCCAGTCGTACGACATGATCTACGACTACATCAAGGACAACCAGGAACTCGCTCAGTCCGTCGGCCGATTTGTGCCGTGGGTCAAGCAGCCTTCCGATCTGATCATGCTGATGGATGTCTTTGGCGTGCAGCACACCGCGCGGCGGATACTGCACTACTGCGATGTGGTGTATCCCGCATCCATCGTCACCGTCGCCACCGTGCTGGGCGACAACGCCATCACCGATCCCTGGATGGAATGGGCCTTTTCCCGCACGTTTTACTATCCCATGGCGCTGGCGGGCATCCAGGACGCGCTCATCAGCGGCACCGACCCCGACGGGCCGGCTTACGGCAACGGCGCGTCGTCGCACTACAGCGCGATGGAAGGCGCCCGCACCATCGTCGCGCCGATTGAAGCCTACCTCGCCGCCGGCGGGAACCCGCGCTACAGCCTGATGGACCCCCAGCGTTATCCCAAGCCGCTGGCGCATTGCTACTGGATGGTGCGCGCCATTGTCGCCGGCTGGGACTTTGTGCGCGTCGGCGATGTCACCGGCCCGGACAAACTGCCCGGCTTCATGCACCTGCAGATGCGTCACATGATGCGCGACGGCTGGGAATGGAGTGGCGACCCCCTGTTCGCTTTCATCCTCAAGCACTACCTGGGCCGCCAGAACGAAACCGACGCCCAGTGGCAGGCGATTGAAACCGCCGCGGCGCAACTGCACCGCGCGCCGTGGCTCGACCAACCCTCGCGCGTGCTGCCCAATTGGGCGGGCATTCTGGAAACCGGACACGAGCATGACGACCCACGTTTCCGTCGGGCGGCTTACCTGCGCACCGGCTTGGGCTATGGCCATCACCATGACGATTCACTCGACCTGCAGTTTGTCGCCCATGGCCTGCCCATGCTGATCGACGGGGGGCAGCGTCTGGGTTACACCGTTCCTTCCGACACCATTCGCCGGGTTCATAATGTCGTGGAATGGGACGGCCGATCGCAGCGTTTTCACGCCTGGATCACCAGCTTGTCCGATGCGCCGCAGGCGCGTTATGTGGCAGCGCGGGGGCTCGCGGAAATCGCCAGCCAGCACTTTAGTCGCCAGGCTGCGTTGATTGATGTGGACCACAGCCAGCCGTCGCAGCCGCTCACCATCGCACAGCAATACCCCGTGGCGAAGTTGCCCCAGCTTGAGCCCCGCGCGAACGTCACGCCCGGCTCCTACCTGTTCGATTGCGCCCGCACCGCGGCCGGCACGGTCAACACCTTCTGTTTCCACGCCATGGCGGATGATGCTTTCACCTGGAATGTCTCGGCGGAGCGTGCCGTTGGCGCTGCGCCCGAGGGCTTTGACGCCGGCGCGATGGGGCCGGCGTCCGTCGCGTCCCCCGAGCATTACCTGAGCATCTTCGGCCGAGCGCCGGAGTCGAAATTCGCCGGCCAGATCGCCGGGCAACTCACCGCCACCTGGCGCTACAGCCGCGATGCCCAGGCGTACGGCACGGAGAATCGGTTGCTGGGGATCAACTTCGACCCCGACTCGCCGCGCAAGTTCGTGCGCCTGCATCTGCTGGAAGCCGATGGCGCGCAGGCGCTGCGTGCGCGGGCGATCTCCAAGCGCATGGACTATGGCATGACGCACATCTACGTCCAGCAGCGCAGCAGCAGCGAACGCCAGGTGCAATCCGTCTTCCCCGCCATCATTGAAGCCTATGTAGGTGAGCCGTTGATCCAGTCCGTGCAAGCGCTGGCGGTCAACGACAATGAGACCGATCACCTGCGGGCGGTGGCGGTGGGGGTGCAACTGGCGGATGGTCGGCAGGATGTGTGTTTTGCCGACGGTCGCCCGGATAAGCCGCGCGAGTTGGCAGAGAGCGGTTACCGTGTGGCCGGTGAATTTGCTTTCCACTCGCAGGACAAGCAGGGGCTGCGGCAGGCGGCGCTCACCGGCGGCACATTGCTCGCCAGCCCGTTGGTGCAGATCAAAACGCAGGCCGCCCGGCGCGAAGGGCGCATCGTGCGCGTGGATTACCGTCAGCGCACGCTGTGGCTCGATCAAAGCTGGCCCAGCGATCCGCGCGGGGGGAATCTCGTCGTCGGCAGCGGTGCAACCTGGTCGGCGGTGCCCGCGTTGGATATCGCTGCGGACCTGACGGCAGGTGCGGGCACGCGCATCGTCACCCGGCTGACCGCGGAGTTGTATCGGTCGCCGATCAACGCGATTGCCGCGGAAAGCCGGGAGATTCAGTGCAGTCTGGGCAGTTGGCTCGATCAACAGTCGGCCGTGCCGCGCACATGGGTGGCGACGGACGATGACGCCACGCGGTTCTGGCGCGTCAATCGGTGTGGGCCGGGGCGCTGGCAGGTGGTGGACGAAAAGCTGCCGGAACTGGCGGACTTCGGCCCCGCCGGCGTCATGCACGCCTGGTGGTATGGCCCGGGGGACACGGTGACCAAAACCACTGCCATCAGCGTGCGTCGCGTGGCGCCGCAGGTCTTCGAGATCACCGGCGATGTGGATGTGGAGCTTGCCTTCCCAGCCCAGACGCTGGGGTTTTCGACGGATCAGCGTCAGTGGCGGCAAGCGGATGTGCCCGCGCAGGCTGGCTGGAGCAAGCTGCGGCTTACGGCGGCGCAACTGACCGCCGGGCCGCTTTACCTGCGCGTGCAGCCATGAACCAGCGCTGCTCGCCCCGACCGCTGTTTTTCACCATGGATCGTATAAGGATGCTGGACATGCGAATGGCGTTGACGGGGTTGGGCGTGTTGCTGTTGGTGGGCATCGCCTCGGCGCGTGAGTTGTACGTCAGCCCCGAGGGTTTGCCGGACGCGCCGGGCACGCGCGCCGCGCCGCTGGACCTGGCCACCGCGCTGACCGACGCCCAGCGCATCGCGCCCGGCGACACCATCTGGCTGCTGGCAGGAACTTATCAAGGCCCCTTCGAGCAGAACGCCGCGCTCAACGGCACCGCGGAGCAGCCAATCATCTACCGCGCGCTGCCCGGGGTGCGGGCGACCATCACCGCGGCTGCGGAGGTGCAGCATGTGCTGACCCTCCAGGGTTCGCACACCTGGCTCTGGGGGGTGGAAGTCACCGTCGGCGGCGATCTGCCTCCACGCCGCGGCGGGGCGGTCTGGCTGGCGGGCGGCGATGGCGTCAAGCTCATCAACCTGATCATCCACGACAATCCCGACCGCTCGGGCATCGGCGCCTGGGATATCGGCAACGACCACGAGATCACCGGCTGCCTGCTCTATCGCAATGGGCGGGACACCAGAGCCCAATCGCATGGCATCTACACCCAGAACACCAAAGCCCACACCACCAAGACCTTTCGCGAGTGCCTGATCTTCAACAACTTCGGCTGGGGCATGCACGGCTACGCCGAGGAAAAAGCCCAGGCGAACTTCCGCTTCGAAGGCTGCGTGCTCTATGGCAATGGCCTGCCTGTCGGCAGCGCCCTCCCGGTGGTCAACTTCCTGCTCGGCGGGCACAAGGACGCCAATCAGATTCAGGTGGACCACTGCTACACCTATTTCCCGCAGCAGGCGCACATCGTCGGCGGCGGTGACGTGCAGCAGGCCGTCGCGGCGGCGATCGCCCAGGGCGGCGGCTCAGCGGGACGCTTCAAGCGCGGCGCGGACTTTGGCTACATCGCCAAAAACAACGGCACGCTGGCGATCCGTCACAGCGTCTTCGTCGGCGGTCTCAACGCGGTGGAAATCAAAAACTGGCATCGCCTGACCTTCACCGACAACCGCTGCTACACCCACACCGGCTACGGGTTGATGATGACCAGTCCCCAGGGCGACGATCCGTTTTATGTCGCGCCGAAGGGGGATGCCGTGATGGACTTCCTGGAGGAACCCCAGGCGGCGCCGAACCTGCGCTACGATCCCCGCCGCAGTGAACTGGACCGCAATACCTACTTCGCCGAGGGAGCTCCGTCGTCCCGGCACATCTACCGCGATGGCAGATCTTTCGACAGCCTGGCGGATTGGCAGCAGGCCACCGGCTGGGGCGCGCACAGCGAATTCGTCTCCACCGCGCCGCAGGAAGCGTGGGTGTACCTGCGCCCCAATCCCTATGAACTCGACCGCGCCCATCTGATTATTTACAACTGGCCGGGTGCGTCCACGATTCCTCTCGACCTGGCGCAGTTGTGGCAGGCGAAACCCGGCGAGCGTTTCCGCTTCATCAATGTCGAAGACTACTGGGGCGCGCCGGTGCTGGAAACGCCGTGGACCGGACAGCCGATCACGCTGCCGCTGGCGGGCAGTTTCGCCCCGCAGTTCGTCTGCTATGTGGTGCTGCGCGAACGCTGAGCCGGCCGGGGCCGCAGCTGGCCCTCACCGGTGATCCTGCGGTGACGTGCGTAATGCCCATGGCGGTCGTTATGACCTGATGGTCTGGCGCGGCCGAGCTGAACGGGTCAGCGCCACCGGCGTGTCACACAGCGGCCGGGATTTGGCGGGTTCCTTGAGCAGATCGTCGATGGTGGAGGCCCGAAAGCTCGCCTCGATGGCGGCCATGGCTTCATCAATTCGCCGATGCATCGGGCATAGCTCGCGGCCGTGGCTGGGCAAACCCAGCGGGCAGGTGTGGATGCGTTCGAGGGGATCGACGGCGTTGAGCACATCCAGCACGGTGAGCTGCGCCGGGTCGCGTTGCAGGGTGAAGCCGCCCAGGCTGCCGCGTCGGCCTTCGAGGATGCCCGCTTTGGCGAGGTTCTGCAGCACTTTCACCAGATAACCCGGGGCCGAGCGCGTGCCGGTGGCGATCTCCCGCACCTTTTGCGCCTGTCCTCTGCGCTGGGCCAACCAGACCACCGCCCGCAGTCCATACTCGGCGGCATCAGATAGCAATTTCATGGTGGATTCCGCAACAGGTGATTGACAACAGCGTATCCGGCCGTTAAAAGAAGTCAATAATTTATTAAAGCCTTAAAGCGTTAAATAAGGCTGGCGCAGGTTCAAGGCGTACAGGAGCTGGCGGATGAAGCGGTCTTACGTGAAACACTGGGTGGCATTCGCGGTGGTGGTGCTGGGTTCGTTCGCGGTGCTGGGGTACTACGGCTCGGAGATATATCGGCAGGCGCCGCCCTATCCCGGACAGGTGTGCGCGGCCGACGGCACGGTGCTGATGACCGGGGAGGACATGCTCACCGGCCAGGCGGTGTGGCAATCCATCGGTGGGCAACAGGTCGGCAGCGTGTGGGGACACGGGGCCTACGTGGCGCCCGACTGGTCAGCGGACTGGCTGCACCGGGAGATTCTGTACGTCGCCGAGCGCTGGTCGCAACGTGATTATGGTCAGCCGTTCGCGGCTTTGGATGCGGTCGCCCGCGCGGAGGTCGAGGCGCGTTTGCGGGCGGAGTACCGCACCAATCGGTATGACCCCCAGGCCGACGTCCTGACGGTGTCCGCGGATCGTGCGGCTGGCATTGACGCGCTGGGGCGGTATTACGCGGCGTTGTTTGGCGACGCACAGACGTTTGACGACGACTTGCTGTTTCTCGCCGATGGGGGCAGGACGCCGCCGGAGCTGCGTGACGCTTACGCCATCCCCGCCCGCACCCTGCGCGATCCACAGCGGCAGCGGGCGATGAACGCGTTCTTTTTCTGGGCGGCCTGGGCGTGCGGCACCGAGCGTCCCGTTGTTGCTACAAATGCTTCGACGGATGCGGCGCTGGCGGATGCCCGCGTGACCTACACCAACAACTGGCCCTCGGAGCCGCTCATCGGCAATCGGCCCGGCGGTTCGATCGTCATCTGGTCGGTGTTGAGCTTCGTGTTCCTGCTGGCGGGCGTGGGCGCGCTGGCGTGGTTTCACGCGACGCTGAAGCAGTCGGGCGAAGAGCAGGACCACCTGCCCGCGCACGATCCTTTGCTGGCGCTGCAGCCGACGCCATCCATGCGCGCCACTCGCAAATACTTCTGGGTGGTGGCAGCCCTGATTGTTCTGCAGGTTGGCCTGGGGGCGGTCACCGCGCACTACGGCGTGGAGGGCGAAGGGTTTTATGGGTTGCCGCTGGCGGAAATTTTGCCGTACTCGGTCACGCGCACCTGGCACACGCAACTGGGCATTTTCTGGATCGCCACCGCGTGGTTGGCGACCGGGCTGTTCATGGCGCCGGCAGTGTCCGGCTACGAGCCGAAGTTCCAGCGCGCGGGGGTCAACTTCCTGTTCGTCGCGTTGCTGGTGATCGTCCTGGGCACCCTGTTTGGAACCTGGTATTCCACGCGGCAGCAGATGGACTTAACCACCAGCTATTGGTTTGGCCATCAGGGACTGGAGTACGTGGACCTGGGGCGGTTCTGGCAATGGTTTCTGCTGGTGGGGCTGTTTTTATGGCTGGGTTTGATGAGCCGGGCGATGTGGCCGGCCTTTCGGCAGCCGGGCGAGCACAAGCATCTGCTGGCGTTGTTTCTCATCAGTTCCCTGGCGATCGCCGGCTTCTACGGCGCGGGTTTGATGTACGGCCAGCGCAGCCACTATGCCATCATCGAGTATTGGCGCTGGTGGGTGGTGCACCTGTGGGTGGAAGGCTTTTTTGAGGTCTTCGCCACGGTGGTCATTGCCTTCCTGTTCACCCGCATGGGACTGCTGCGCACCGCCATGGCGACCTCGGCAGTGCTGTTCAGTTGCACCATCTTCCTGTTTGGCGGCATCATCGGCACGTTCCATCATCTCTACTTCACCGGCACGCCCACCGCGGTGCTGGCGCTGGGCGCTTCTTTCAGTGCATTGGAAGTGGTGCCGCTGGTGCTGATCGGGTTTGAAGCGTATGAGAATCTGTCCCTGACCCGCAGTCGGCCGTGGGTGGCGGCCTATCGCTGGCCGATCTATTTCTTCGTCGCGGTGGCGTTCTGGAATCTGGTCGGCGCGGGTTTGTTCGGCTTCCTGATCAATCCGCCCATCGCCCTGTACTACATGCAGGGTCTGAACACCACGCCCGTCCATGGGCACACCGCGCTGTTCGGCGTCTACGGCATGCTCGGCATCGGGTTGATGCTCTTCTGCCTCAAAGGCTTGACCGGCCACACCGGCTGGAAAACCGGGTCGCTCAAATTCGCCTTCTGGTGCATCAACGTCGGGCTGGCGCTGATGGTCCTCATCAGCATTCTCCCGGTGGGCCTGCTCCAGACGGTGGCGTCCGTCGAACACGGCCTGTGGTACGCCCGCTCGGCGGCGTTCCTGCAGACCGAGCTCATGGACACCTTGCGCTGGCTGCGCGTCATCGGTGACACGCTCTTTGCCGTGGGCATCATGGCGCTGGGCTACTTCATCGCGGGCCTGCATTGGGGTTTCTGCACCGATGCGACCCCCGCCGAGTACTCCCGCACGAGCCAGCCCGTTTCCTCGACGTCTGCATGAATGTCGTCCGAGCCGGGCACGCGGCTCATGGTTTCCCGTCATCCCGCCTGTTGCTGAGGAGTTGTTGTATGTCCACGATCCTGATCGAATCCACGGTGGGCGAACTGGTCAAAGCCGCCCCCAACCGCGCTCGGGTGTTCGAAGCCTGGCGCATTGATTACTGCTGCGGCGGGAAACTGTCGCTGGCGGAAGCCTGCGCCCGCCGGCAGGTCGAACCGGCGCAGATCATCACCCAGTTGCAGGAACTGGATGCGCGTGACGCCGCCGCTGACGCCGCCGTTCCCGATGTGCGGGCGTTGAGCTTAAGCGCCCTGGCGGACCACATTGAGCAGACTCACCATGTCTATCTGCGCGAGGAATTGCCGCGGCTGGATGTGATGACGGAAAAGGTGGCGCGGGTGCACGGGGCGCGGGAGCCGCGGCTGACGGAGCTGCGCGAGGCCTTTGTGGCGTTGCGCGATGAGCTGCTGTCGCACCTGGTCAAAGAGGAGCAGATTCTGTTCCCGCTGATCCGCGCCCTGGAAGCTCCCGCCGTTGCCGCGCTTCATCATCACTGTGGCTCGATCGCCAATCCGATCGCCCGCATGGAACTGGAGCATGATCACGCCGGCCAGGCGTTGGAAACCATGCATGACGCCACGGACGGGTACGCGCCGCCCGCCTGGGCCTGCAATACCTATCGCGCCATGCTCGATGGTCTGGCGCGTCTGGAAGCCGACCTGCATCAGCATGTCCACAAGGAAAACAACCTTCTCTTCCCACAGGCGCTGGCGCTGGAGACAGCACTGGCGCGGCTGCCGGCGTGAAGACTTCAGCTGGTCTGTGACGCCGGCGCGGAGGCGGCAAACAGCTCCCGCAAGCGCTGCTGGCGGTAGTCGAAAATCCGCTGCACGTCGCGCTGGACGAACAGCCGATGCACCAGCGCACCACCCGGGACCGCATAGCTCACGCGATCCCGGCAGCGGGTTTGCGTGCCTACCGGTTCGAAGGTGTGTTCGTGGATCCACCGGCGATATGGGCCGCGGATTTGCTCATCGATGAAACGGAAGGGCGGCTCCCAGACGCTGATGCGTGTGCGCCAGCGCAGCGGCAGTCCGTGCAGCTTCAGGCGGTAGTCGATCAGCGTGCCGGGCGCCATGGCGATCGGCGCGGGCGTCAACACCTGAAAATGCAACCAGGGCGGGGTGATCTGCTGCAGATTGAAAGCGTCGGCGAAAAAGGGAAACACCTGCGCGGGCGTACCCGGCAGGAGGAGTTCGCATTCCAGTTGATATTCCCGCAGCGGCATGGCGGGATATGTTAGGCCCGCGGTTGAAGCCGGTCGTCAAGTATCGGTTCATCAGACCCGACGGGGTTGTTACACTGCAGTGATGTCACTTCATTCCCTCGCGAACCTGCGTGAATTTGGCGCTTCCCTGCTGCAAGCCTGGCGCGTGCCGGAGGACCGGGCGGCCGTGGTGGCGGATTACGCCGTCACGGCGGCGGCCATGGGTTCGCAGACCCACGGGCTGGCGCAGTGGGTATCGCTGGCGGGTTTGATCCCGGACCCGGTGGACCCGCAGCGCGAGGTCCGCAGCGCCCCGCGCGCCCCGGGCAACCTGTTCTACGATGGCCAGGGCGTGATGGGGCAATGGGCGCTGCACCGCGCGGTCGAGCAGGCGGGTTGGCAGGCGCGCGAACTGGGCAGTTCGTTTGCCGTGGTCGCCAACACGCACTGGATCGGGGCGCTGGGGCCTTACCTGTTGCCGCTGGCGCGCCATGGACTCATGGCGCAGCTCTGGGCGCAGAATTGTCGTTGCCAGGACAGCGCGCCGTTCGGCGGAATCGAGCCGCGTTTGAGCACGAATCCGATCGCCCTGGCGTTTCCGGTGGGCGAAGGCGCGGACGACGTGGTGCTGGCGGATTTTTCGACCTCCACCATGGCGATGGGCAAGGTCAACCAGTTGCTCGCCCAGCGGAAGCAGGCGGATTACCCGGCGTTCGTCGGCCCCGATGGGATGCCCAGCACGGACCCGGGCGTGATGCAGCAGGGCGGCAGCATCGCGCTGCTCGGCGGCGATCACGACGGCTACAAGGGCTTTGCGTTTTCGCTCTGGTGCGAAGCGCTCACCGCGCTGGCGGGCGGGCGCACCAATGATCCCACGGCGCCGCAGCGACAGACGGTGGCGCTGCTGGTGCTGGACCCCCAGCATTTCGCCGGGCGCGGGGCTTATCTGCAGGAGATGAAGCGGCTGATCCCGCACCTGCACACCAGCCGGTTGCGGCCCGGTTTTGACGCCATCCGCTTGCCCGGCCAACGGGCGCTGGCGAGCCTGCGCGCGGCGGAAAAAACCGGCGTGGAAGTCCCGGCGGCGATGCAACAGAAGCTGACGGAACTGGCGCAGCAGGCGGGCGTCGCCTGTCCGTGGTAAGACCGCCAGCCGGCGGCATATAAATGATCTCAAGACTTGCCACCGAGGCACAGAGGACACAGAGAGCAAGCCTGAGAAGCTGACTGAGCCTCTGGATATTCCTGCATGCTCTGTGCGTATGGCTCGGTGATCTCTGTGGCTCTGTGGTTGCTGTTCATTTGAGATCGTTGCTTACTCGTGAACTTCCACGATCTCAGCGGTGAGGGTCGCCAGGTCCAGCAGCGCCACCGTGCAGCGATCAGTGACCCAGCCGCAGCATTCGCCGGGGTTGAGGAAGAGCTTGCCCGCGCGGGTTTCGTTGACCACCTGATGGGTGTGCCCGGTGATGATGACATCCGCGTCGGCGTAGTCGCTGGGTTTGAGCCAGTCGAAGAAGTGATGCATCACGATGACCCGGTCGGCAAGCTTGATTTTCGCGGGACCGTCGATGAGGTTGGGCAGCACCGCTTTGAGGCCCTTGCGTTCGCCGTCGTTGTTGCCGTACACCACATGCAGCGGGATGGACAGCACCTCGGGCGCCATGAGCTTGGCGGCAAAGGGGGCGACAAAATCCCCGGCGTGGAAAATGGCTTCCACGCGCAGCCGCTTGAACAACGCCAATGCCCGGCGAAAGGTGGGCAGACGGTCGTGCGTGTCGCTGATGACGCCGACTTTCATGGGCGATCCTGGCGGCGGATGAACGCAAGACGGTACGTGAAAGACATCGCCCCCGTGGGCATAAATCGACCCCGTCGTCCGGAGCCGACCAAACGCAGTTCATACTTCACCGGGCGCGTGCTGGGCAAGACAGGATTGCTCCGCGACTTCCGGAACGCTTGAATTGCGCATAACCTACTGCTAACACCGGGGGTGGGTCAACCCCCCAGCCGGATGTCACGCGGAAATGTGGCGAAGCTCAGTGACCCAAGACGGAGGTCCCATGGAACCCGCCCGCAGCCTGATGTGTCCCCAATGCGGTAGTGCGCTGCCCCCACCTGATGCCCAGCGGTGGTCCACCTGTGACTACTGCGGGTGTACGGTTCGCACCTCAACGACCCCCGCAGACCCGGCCGACCCCACCGCCGACGAACCCCAGCCCCTGAACCTGCAACCGCCCAAAGGCTGGACCGTCCACGACGACGGGCGCACGCTGACCATCCAGCGCCGCTGGTTCTCCTGGATCGTGCTGTTCCTCATCCCCTTCGCCCTGTTCTGGAACGGCATCGTGTTCACCTTCATCGGGGCAGCACTCTCCGGCAACGCCCCGATTTTCTTCGCCCTCTTCCCGCTGCTGCATCTGGCGGTCGGCCTGGGTTTGATCTACTTCATCCTCGCGCTGCTGTTTAACCGCACCCGCATCACCCTCGACGCCCAGGCCCTGACCGTCCGCCATGAACCCCTGCCCTGGCGCGGCAACTGCCAGCTCGATCCCCTCGACATCGCCCAACTCTACTGCAAGCGACGCACGCATCACACCAAGAACGGCACCAGCTACAGCTATGAAGTGCGCTTCCGCACCCAACAGGGACAGGATGTGTCCCTGCTGCGCCGACTGCCCAATGACGAAGGCGCGCTGTACCTCGAACGTCTGCTGGAAAAACAACTGGGCATTCGCAACGAAGCCGTGGCGGGCGCCTGGACCGCCCGACGTGCGGTGGCAGATGACTGACCCCGTCGGCGGTATGCTGCAGCGCGTGATGCATGCTCCTTCCACCACCGACCCTCAAGTTGACCTGGCGATCGTCGGCGGCGGCGCCGCGGGGCTGGCGACGGCGGTGTTTGCCGCCGAGCAGTTGGGGCCTCGCCGGGTGCTGGTGCTTGATGGCGCGCCGCGCCTGGGGGCGAAAATCCTCGTCGCCGGCGGGGGCCGCTGCAACGTCACCCATGCCGTCGTCAGCGAACGCGATTACCACGGCCCACGCCACCTGATCAAACATGTCCTGGCGGGATTCGACGTCGCCGCCGCCAGCGCCTGGTTCCAGAGCCTGGGCGTCACGCTCAAACGCGAACCGACCGGCAAGCTCTTTCCCACCACCGACGACGCCCACACCGTGCTCAACGCCCTGCTGCGCCGCTGCGGCGAACTGGGCGTCACCCTCGCCACGGCTTGCCGGGTGCGGTCGGTGCGCCGGGACGACACGGGCTTTCTCGTCAGCCACGCGCAGGGAGAACTGCACTGTCGTCGCCTGGTGCTGGCGACCGGCGGAAAATCGCTGCCGCGCACCGGCTCGGATGGGCAGGGTTACAGCCTGGCGCAAGCACTGGGACATACCGTCACGCCCACCTACCCCGCGCTGGCGCCGCTGGTGCTGGCGTCAGATTTCTTTCACGCCCAGCTCGCCGGCCTGAGCCAGCCGGTGACGCTGCGCAGCTTCGTATCCGGCAAGCGGGTGGACGAACGCAGCGGGCAAATGCTGTGGACCCACTTTGGCGTCAGTGGCCCGGTGGTGCTCGACGCCAGCCGCTTCTGTCTGGGCGCGCTCGCCGCCGGGCAGCCGTTCGCTTTGCGGATGGCGCTGGTGGAGGACGACTTCGCCGGCGTGGAGAAATGGCTGATTGATGCCGGGCAGGGGCGGGCGAGTTTGCTCAATGTGCTCGGTCAGCGGCTGCCCCAGCGTCTGGCGCAGGCGCTGTGTGCGCACCTGAAACTGCCGGGGGCGACTCCGGGGGCGGCTCCGGGGGCGGGGGCGCAGCTTCCGCGTGAGGCGCGCCGGGGGTTGGCGCATGCGCTGACGGAGTTGGAACTGCCTGTGCTGCGCGATCGGGGCTGGAACCACGCCGAGGTGACCGCCGGCGGCATACCGCTGAGTGAACTGGACCATCGCACCATGCAATCGCGTTGCTGTGCGGGCTTGTACCTGGTGGGTGAAATCCTGGACGTGGATGGACGCATCGGCGGATTTAATTTCCAATGGGCATGGTCCACCGCCCATCGTGCCGCGCTCGCGCTGGTGCGGGACTTGACGGAGGCCTGACATGGCTGCCCCGTTTGCTCGACATGAGCCGTATTTGTTGTCGCCCGCCACCACCGGTTTGCTGCTGGAGGATTTCTGGCCCGGGTTGTTTTTCACCGGGGCGGTGGTGGGGGAGATTCGCCGCAAGGTTGGTCAACTTGCCTGGGCACGAGAGCTGCTGGACCAGTTGCGGGCGCAGGCGGACGCCATGCTCGCGGCGCCTCCGACGCTGGTCATGGAGCCGGCGGGTTGGCGCCACGATTTCTACTCCCGGCAGACCGGCGAGCATCTGGTGTTTGAGCCGGCGGGGGGGCAGGATTTCCTCGATCCCAGCACGCACCAGCGCGAACGCGACGACGCCCAGCGGCGCGCCTGGGTGCTGCTGAGCCATGAACGCGCCTACCGCCTGCTGCGCAGCGTGGGATTGCTGTACCAACTGACGGGTGAGGAGCGTTATGCCGCATGGGTCGCGCAAGGTCTGCGTCAGGCGGCGGCGTATTTCGCCCTGCCGTTGCCCCGTCGCCCCGACCCCGGCGGACCCGCCCACTACTTCAGCAATCTGTACGACGCTGCGATCCTGGCGCAAATCGGCGCGATCTACGAAATGACCCGCGGCAGCGCCGCCTTCACCCCCGCCGACCATGACGCCATCCGCCGCGACATCTTCGAGGATCGCCTGCCCACCATGGTCGAGTTCCTGCGTCGGCAACCGACCCACAACATGTCGTGCTTCGTCTCCCTGGCGCTGGCGACCGCCGGCCGCCTCTACCAGCGCGAGGATTGGATCGCCCCGGCGTTTGGGCAGCAGACCGGCCTGCGCAGCCAACTGCTCGCCGGCGTGCCCGCCGACGCCGCCGGGCGGTGCGACGGGTTCTGGTATGAAGGCACGCTGTTTTATCACTTTTACTCGCTGTATCCGCTGCTGGGGCTTTGGGAAATCCAGCGTCACCGTCCGGCGGCCGACCATGACCTGCTGCAGCAGCGGCTGTGCGCCATGGCGGCTGCGCCGCTCCAACTGCTCGACGACCAATGGCGGCTGACCGTGGTGGGCGACCTGGGCAATCCCCGGCATATGAACCTGACCCGTTACGCGCACCTGTACGAGTATGCCGCCGGGCAACTGGACGCGGCGCGCTTCGCGCCGGTCGTCGCCGCGCTGACCGCCCAGCGTCGCGCCGCCGGCCTGGCTGCGCGTCCCGGTTGGGCGGCACTGGCGTTTGGTCCTGATGAACTGCCCGCGCCCGCCGATCCGCCGCGCCGTGCCACGCTCCTGC
The DNA here is from genome assembly GCA_964605235.1 of uncultured Phycisphaeraceae bacterium. GTDB lineage: Bacteria > Planctomycetota > Phycisphaerae > Phycisphaerales > Phycisphaeraceae > CAZSBB01. The sequence goes on along the minus strand of CAZSBB010000001.1, from coordinate 78,702 downwards.
CGGTGGCGCAGCTCGGGGTGTTGCGCAGCTCCGCGCCCAGCCGGCTGCAAGTCGCCTTTCGCTGCGGCAAGCCCATCAGCGGGCACGACCATCCCGATCGGCTGCAATTCACGCTGCACGCGCTGGGCGAACTCATTGCGCCTGACCTGGGCGAACCGGGCTATTCGCTGCGGCAACGCGGCTCCGAGTTGAGTTACTACCGCACCAGTGCAGCGCACAACATGCTCTGCGTCGACGAGCAGAACGAAATGGGCCGCGCCGACCTGACCTGGGGCGGGGACGCCGACGAGCCGTGGGCGCAGGGCGTGCTGGTGGGCGAAGGGTATGAGCTGCGCCGCCGCCTGCTCCTGCGCGGCGACCTGCTGCTGGTGCTCGATGATTGTCGCGCGACGCTGCCATCAACCGCGCGGCGCTTCGGCTGGATGTTTCACGCCTATGGCAAGCTGACCGTTGACACGCCAGCCGGCGATGAGCACGCAGCCAACACGCTGGGATTGCCCGCCCTGCCGGACTGCATCGGCTACGCCCAGTGGCGCCAGCGTCAGCGCGGCCGGGTGCAGGAGGCGCTCCACGCCCACTGGCGGGTGTCGTCGCGCGTGGGCTTGCAACTGGTGGCCGCGACGGATTCGCCCTGCGAGTTCACCGCCGCCGTCGCGCCCGGCCAGCCGTATCCCGATGCGATGGGCCAACTGATGCTGCGGATGGCGGGTTCGCGCTGGCGTCTGGCGACCGTGCTGCGGCCGCACCTGCTGGCGGTTGCCCCCGCGCCCGTCGGGTTGCAGATCAAGGGCGAGCGCGTGCGGATCAGCGACCGTGAAGCCGAGGCGTGGGAGACAGTCTGGTGGCAGTGACATGCACGACGGCAACGTCCATCCGTTAGCTCCGGGCTCTGCCCGGGGATGATTCGTTGCACTGGACCGCATGATTGCACGCGCGCCAGTCCCCGGGCAGAGCCCGGGGCTAACGGGGTTGGCTTACGACCCCGCGCCGACTGCTGCCGGCGCTGGCGTTTCGGTGGGAGCCGCCACCGCCGGGGAAATCACTACCGTGACCGCATTTTGCAGATGGCGTTCCGCAGCGGCGCGCAGCTCTTCAACCGTCAGCTTGCGCACCGCGGCAAAGAACCGCTGCGCGTCGTCGGCGGGCAGGCCATATAGCTCACCGAGCGCGGCTTCGGCGGCGCGCTGGCTGTTGGATTGCTTGTCGAGGAACTCACCGACCAGCACGGCGGCTTTCGCGCGGGCGAGGGTGGCGTCATCAATATCGCTGGCGGTCTTGGCGCGTTCGACGACCGACCACGCCCGACGGGTGGCTTCCTCCACGCTGTCGGGTTGGGTGTTGAAGCCGACGGCGATGTAGCCGGGGATCATGCCGGTCGCCTGGTACGCCCACACGGCATACGCCAGCCCCGGCCCTTTGCCGCGCAGCTCCGCTTCCAACCAGCCGGAGGGGAAACTGCTGATGAGGTTGCACAGCACGCTGAGGGTGGGGTAGTCCGGGTCAGTGCGGTCGACGCCCGGCCCCAGGCCGATCTGCACCGCCGCCAGCGATTTGTCGGTGTGGAACTGCTGCACCCCGGCGACGGGCAGCTCCGGCTGCTGTGCCGTGAAGGGAACCTGCGCTTCGCGCGGCAGGGCAGCGAACAATTCCTCGGCGGCCTGCTTGATCGCCTGCGGATCGACATCGCCAAACACCGCCAGCACCGCATCCTTGGCGCTCAGCCGCTGCTGATGAAACTGCGCCAGGTCGGCGGGGGTGAGGCTGGCGATGACTTCGCGGCGGCCCAGAGTCATCTGCGACCAGGGATGCGCTGCCCCAAAGTAGGCGGCCCGGAACCGCGCGTTGAGTTCGCCGCCCCAGCTTTCCTGGCTGCGGTCGATTGCCGCCATCAGCCGGGGCTGGAGCAACGCCCATTCGCTGGCGGGGAAACTGCTGTGCAGCAGGCAGTCCGCCAGCAGGTTCAGCACGGCCGGCACGTCGTCGCGCAGACACACCGCGCGGGCGTAGCTGGTGTTGTTGCCGCAGGCGAAGTCCAGGCTGGCGCCCAGGTCTTCGGTCTGCAGGGCGATGTCCTGGGCGCTGCGGGTCGCGGTGCCTTTGGTCAGCATGGCGCTGACGGCGTTGGCGAGGCCTTCGCGTCCCGGTTCGTCCGCCAGCAGACCGCCTAATTGATAAAGCTGAATGGACGCGGTGGGCGTGAGCGTGCTGCGTTGCACCAGCAGCCGCAGGCCGTTGGACAGCGTGAAGCGTTCGACGGGGCCGAGCACCGCGCCCGCCCGGTCGTCGCCGACGGGTTCGAGCACCTTGGCGCTCAGGCGGTCGATCACCAGGGCGTTGTCCAGCAGCACCGGGGTGCGCGCCAGGTCGTCAGTTGCCGTCGGCTCGGCGGGGCGCTCCATCTCGCCCATGCGTTCGCCCGGCGGGAGCGGCAGCAGGGTGACGCTGATGAGCTTGTTCGCTTCCAGAAAACGGGCGGCGGTGAATTGCAGGGCATCGGGATGCAGTTCCTGCACCGCCCGGGCGTAGCGCTGGAGATAGTCGGCATCGCCCATGCCCAGGATGTCGCTGGCGAGCCGACTCGCCAGGGCGTTGGCGGTCTGACCTTCATACATCACCCCGGCGAGCACCTGACGCTTGGCGCGGGCGAGTTCGGCAGCGGTGACGCCTTCGCTGCGCAGCTTGGCGACTTCCAGCAGGATGGCTTCCTGCACTCGGCCGATGGCTTGCTGAGGGGTTTCGCCTGCGGGCACGCGCACGTCGGCGTCAATGCCGAAGAAACCTTTGCCCCAGGAGAAGCTGGCGTTGTAGGCGCTGATGTTGTTGACCAGTTGCAGCTCATCGCGGATGACGCGCACCAGGCGACTGGTTTCGCCGCCGCCGAGGATCGACGCCAGCAGGTCCAGCTCGTAATCCCCGCGCTCCGCCAGTTGCGTGCCTGGCCAGGCGAGGCGGAGCTTGGGCGCGGTGATGGCGGCGACGCCGGTGTACTGGCGCGGCTCGGTGAGTTCAGGTTCCACCGGAAAGCTCAGGCGCGGCAGGCTGCCGGTGGTGTCGGTGCTCCACGCCCGGGCGATGCGCTGCAGCACCGCATGCTTGTCCACATCGCCCACCACCACGAACAGCATGTTGTTGGGCACGTACATGCGGCGGTAGAAGTCATAAATCTGATCGCGGCTGATGCTCAGGAATTGCTGGAGATAGCCGATGGTCGGATGCCGGGCGGGGTGGGCGCGATAGCGCGCCTGCTGGGTGAGCTTCCAGAACACCCGGCCGGGGCTGCCCAGGCCGTGCTCGAATTCGCGCTGAATGACCTGACGCTCGCGCTGGTACTCGGCGTCGGAGATGACGCTGTTGCGCATCCAGTCGGAGAGCAGGTCGATAGCGGTGTCGGCATGGTCGGCGGTGGTGTCGATGTAGTAGTGGACATTGTCCAGCCCGGTGGCGGCATTGGTCTTGGCGCCGATCCGGCCGAGGATGGCGTTGGTTTCATCCTCGCTGCGGGTGGTGGTGGACCCGCCGGCGAGCAGGTGTTCCAGGAAATGGCTCAGCCCGGCGCCGACGAATTCCTGTTCGTAGATGGAACCGGTCTTCACCCACACCTGGGCGGAAACCACGGGCGCGGTGCGCAGCTCCTGCACGGCGACAATCATGCGATTGGGCAGCACCGCCAGCAGTCGGTCGGGTCGTTCCTGAAGCACTTTGATCTCCGCGCCGGCGCTGGCGGCGGGGGTCTGGGCCCGGACGCTGCCAGCGGTCGGCAAGAGGGTGAAGGTGAAGGTCAGCACGGCGACCGCGGTCCAGCGATTCCCGGCGCGAATTGGCGTCATGGAGGGTCCTCCCGAGGTCTTACCCCGGCCGCCGACAGGAGGTTTCACCCTCCGGCGGGTCAGGGCGGGGGCATGATAACCGCCGGCAGACGCGGTTGCGTCCGATAGGAAGTGAACGCCCGTTCATTGACTCAATTGCCAAGCCCGATCAGCCGATACAGACCCAACAAGGAGCGCAGATGCCGCGCCGGCGTCGCGCGCAGGGAGCAGTGGCATGACGCAGGTGCAGGTCGCGGAACGGCTGGCGCGCGAGGTCGCGCATTTTGAAGAGCATTACGCCCAGGAAGCAGCGCGCGGCATTGCTCCGCTCGACGCTTTCGATCAGGAGCGCTACGCCCATCCTTCCGCCCATACCGTTTATCCCCGCGAGTACTACTACCACCTGCTGGCGCCGCTGGCGGGCAAGGACACGCTGGAAATCGCCTGCGGCAACGGCATTGACGCGAGCATCTGCGCCTACAACGGCGCCAATGTGCATGCGTACGACATCAGCGCCCAGTCGATCGCCATGGTGCGCCGCCGTGCCCAGGTCAACGGCGTGGACCAGCGCGTGCAGTTGCAGGTGACCGGCGATTTCACGCAGGCGTTTCCCGGCCAGCAGTTCGACCATGTGATCGGCTATGCCGCGCTGCACCATATCCCGCTGGAAGGGATGGCGCAGCAGGTGTACGACCGGCTGCGGCCCGGCGGGAGCGCGGTGTTCGCCGAGCCGGTGATCAATTCGCACCTGCTGCATCGGCTGCGGCAGTGCGTGCCGTATTCGTTTTTCCCGCCCACCGAGGACGAGCAGCCGCTCAACGACGCCGACATCGCCGCGTTCGCCCAGCCGTTTGATCGCTGCGTGATGCGGCATTTCCAGATGACCAGCCGCGTCTGGCCGGCGTTCCCCAATTGCTGGCCGCTGGTGGCGGGGCTGCATCGGCTGGATTACCTCTTGCTGAAGATTCCCGCGCTGCGGCGGTTCGCCACGGTGTGCGTGTTCGCGTTGTACCGGGATCGTTGATCGGCCCAGGGATGGGCGCCTGCCGACCTTGAATGAAGTTGTGCAAAGGCGGATTTATGGCGCGGGTTGAAACCTGCTCAACACCAGTCAGCAACCCATCGGCCCTGGCGCCCAGTGGTGGGCCGCTGACGCTCACCCGCATGGTCCGCCGGCGCTATGTGCTGGCGCTGGCGCTGGTGGCGGGTTTGACGCTCATCAGCCAGGCGCTGGTGCAGTACGCGCTGGTGGCGGCCCGCCATGACAGCCATGTGGTGAATATCTCCGGGCGTCAACGCATGCTCAGCCAGCGGTTGACGCAGCTCATCCTCCGGCTGGCGGCCAGCCCGGCGCCGGCGGACGCGCCCGCGCTGCGCATCGAGTTAACTCAAGCGGTGGAGCAGTTTGTAGCGGCGCATCAGGCGCTGCGCGATGGCGACGACGCCCGCGGCATTCCCCATCTGATCGTGCCGGCGATCACCGAGGGCTACCATCGGCTGGACCGTGATCACCAGGAACTGGTCGCCGCCGCGCATGCCGCGCTGCAGGCGACCACCCCGGCGGAGCACGCCGCCGCCGCCGCGCGGGCGCTGGCGCACGAGCAGGATTTTCTGGTGCAGATGGACCAGATCGTCAAGCTGTATGAGGAACTGGCGGCCCGCAAAGTGCGCTCGCTGCAGGGGCTGGAAATAGCCCTGACGGTGCTGGTGCTGCTGGCGCTCGCCGGCGAAGCGTTGTTGATTTTTGAACCCATGACGCGCGATCTGCGCCACCGCTTGCTGGAAGTGCGTGCCGCCCATCGCAAACTGAAACAGCAGACGCAGCAGGTGGAAGCCGCCCTGGCCGCCAAACGCCAGTTTCTGGCGAACATGAGCCACGAGCTGCGCACCCCGCTGGGCGCCATCCTCGGCTACGGGGACACCATCAATCCCCAGCGCGATGATCCGGCGCAGATATCCTCGGCGCTGGCGGACATTCGCCGCAGCGGGCAGCATCTGCTGGAACTGGTCAACGATGTGCTGCTGATGTCGGAGTTCGACGCCCGCACCGCCCGGATCAATCTGGAAGAAGTGAACCTGCCGCAGTTGCTGTGTTCGGTGATGGACGCCACTGCGGACCCCGCGCGCGCCAAGGGCTTGCGCTTGACCATGCGGCTGGCGGAAGCGGGCATTCCCCCGACCCTCACCAGTGATCCCCTGCGGCTGCGGCAGGCGCTGGTCAAACTGCTGGACAATGCGGTCAAGTTCACTGCCGGTGGCGAAGTGACTCTGTGGGCGGGCGTCGCCCCTTCCTCACAACTGCTGCGGCTGGAGGTGCGCGACACCGGCATGGGCATGACCGCCGCCCAGCAGGAACAGCTCTGGGAACCCTTTGCCCAGGCGGATGATTCCATGCGCCGGCATTTCCCGGGCCTGGGGCTGGGGCTGCCCATCACCCGGCAGATCATCCTGAGCTTAGGTGGGCAGATCACCGTCCGCAGCACCCCACGACAAGGCACCACCTTCATCGTGGAGTTGCCGTTGACCAGCGCCCAGTGCGCCGCCCCGCGCGTGACGCAGATGGAAGCCCAGACGCCAGCGCTGCCGGTTCCCGCCGCCGCGCCGACGCGGGTGCTGGTGGTCGATGACGACGCCATGAACCGCAAGCTGCTGGTGCATCTGCTGCAGCGGCTCAAGTATGAAGCGGAAGCGGTGGACGGCGCTGCCGTGGCATACCAGCGCGTGCAGTCCAACGATCCGCCGGAGCTGATCCTGCTGGACATGCAGATGCCTGAAATTGATGGCTACACCGCCGCCCGGCAGCTGCGCAAGCTCGGTTACCACCAGCCGGTGCTGGCGCTCACTGCGGACGCCATTCCCGAGACGCGCCAGCGCTGCCTCGACGCCGGCTGTGATGGCTACTACACCAAACCCATCACGCTGGGCCAACTGGGACAGGCGTTGCAGGCGCATCTGACCACCGCCGGCCACGCCGCCTAGCTGCGCCGTTTCATCCGCGAACAAACCCGTTCACGCCTGCAGCGCCCCGGTGCAACTGGACCCCTCGCCGGCGGTGCAGCCAAAGCAATGCGACCCGGTGCGGATCGCCCGCCCGCACAATTCCGCCAGCTCATACTCCCACAGCTTCCGGCTGTCCCGCTCCACCAACGCTTCCTCCGCGCCCAAACCAAACGTCGTCGGCTCCACCGGCATCTGCATCATCTGATTGAAATCGCAGTCGTACACGCTGCCCTGCCAGCCCACGCTCACCAGCGCTCGGCACATCACGCTTGCGACATTCCCGGGGCGATGCGCCGTCTCCAGCTTTTGCTGGTACATCCCCACTTTGCCGTCGCGCTCCAGGGCGTGGGCGAACCGCCGGATGGGCATGTTCGCCAGCGCGAAGAGCCGATTGAACCGGATGCCAAACCGCTGCGCCAATTGCTCCTTGTACGCGGCTTCCAACGCCCCTTGCGCCGGCGGCAAACCATAGCCCACCGGGTTGTACACCAGGTCCAGCGTCAGCTTCCCGTCGTCGGCGCCGTAGCCCAGGGCGTTGAGCTGCTGCAGCGCGAGGATCGAATCCGCAAACACGCCGGCGCCGCGCTGGGCGTCGACGTTCTCCTCCAGATAGCAGGGCAGCGAAGCGACAATGCCCACCGCCTGCTCCGCCAGGAACGCGCCCAGGTCGTCCTGATCGGGTTCGAGCAGGATGGTCAGGTTGCAGCGGTCGAGCACCTGCAACCCGCGCTGCCGCAGGGCGACCACCAGTTGCCGAAAATGCGGATTCAGCTCCGGCGCCCCGCCGGTCAGGTCCACGACTTCCAGCCCCGCCGCCGCCTGATGGCGATCGATCCACGCCAGCACGCGCTGCATGACGGCCCAGGTCATGACCTCCTGTCGTTGCGGGCCGGCTTCCACGTGGCAGTGATGACACGCCTGATTGCACAATTTGCCCAGGTTCAGTTGCATCGTTCGTAGCCGGTCGCGCACCAATGTCTGACCCTCGGCCTGCAGCCGGGCGGCAAAGCGGTCCTGGGCGAACAACTGCGGCAACGTGAGGGTTGGCGACATGCAGGCGGGCTCCGAACTTGAACAGCGGGACGGCAAAGCTACCGCCCGACGACGTAGTTTATTCCATGAAACGTCTGGTCAAGCTGGCGGTGAGCGTGGTTCAGCGGATTTGGCTGCATTTCCCGCAGCCAGACTGCCGATAACCTGACCATGCGCTACTTCAGCCGATTGTGGCTCTGGGTTCTCGTATTGCCGGCGGCGCTCAGCAGCGCGCCGCTGCACGCCGAAGCGATCGAAGGCGTGGACCAGGGCGTGGGCGACCTCGACGTGCTTTCCCACAGCATGCGGCAGACGCAGACCGGCCTGCGCAGCGACGGCGAAGGCACCTCGCTGTATCGCATCAAAGCTCAGGATGCCGCCGCCGGCATGCTCGGCGGCGCCCAGACCCAGGACGGCTTCTACCGCGTCGGCCCCGGCTTCACCGCCAAGGTCGACCGCATGACCTACATGGTCGTCGATCCCTACCGCGAGAAGACCTTCAACGCCAACGTGCAGGGCAAGCGCGATGGCCAGTTCGTCGAGGTGCTGCCCGCCAACACCGTCTTCCTGCTCGACCCGCGCTCTGATCCACGCTATGCTCAGAAGCAGCTTGAGGAACTGGAGCGCCGGCAGACGCCCCTCGCGCCCAATCAGGTTGTCGCCCGCCCGATCGATCGCCAGGTCAATCGCCAGATCAACACCATGATCAACGGGCAGGTCAAGTCCAACAAGGTCAGCGACACGCCGCAGCAGGGCTATATGGGGATGGGCAGCCTGCCGGTGGAAGTGATGCTGCGTCGGCAAAGCCGGCCGGCGGGGCCGACCCCCGCGCGCTGAGCAGCACTTCACGCATCCACGCCGATGAGCATATTGTCGATCAGCCGCACGCTGCCCAGGCGCGCCGCGATCAGCGCCGCCACGCCGCCGGTGAGCGCCGGCTCGATCACTTCCAGTCTGGCGAGCGTGCGCGGATGGCGCACAACGGCATAATCCACCGTGAGCTGATGGGCGCGGAGGATGACGCTCATGGCGCTCTCCACCGCAGCCGGTTCGATTTCGCCCTGCTGTTCGATGAGCAGGCGGGCTTCGGTCAAGGCTTTGAAGAGCGCGACGGCGCGGGGGCGCTCCGCAGCGGTGAGGTAGCGGTTGCGGCTGCTGCGCGCCAGGCCGTCCTCCTCGCGCACGGTTTCGCACTCGACAATTTCCACCGGCAGGTCCAGGTCGGCGACCATGGCTTGAATCACGCGCAACTGCTGCAGGTCCTTGCGGCCAAAGCAGGCGAAATCCGGCGCCACCAGGTGAAACAGCTTGGCGACCACCCGGCAGACGCCGGCGAAATGGCCCGGGCGAAGCGCGCCTTCCAGGTCGTTCGTCAGCGACGGGACATTCACCTCGCACGCCGGCCGGGCGGGGGGATACATCTGCTCGGGCGCAGGGTTGAAGACGCCGGCCGCGCCCGCCGCCCGGCAGGCCGCCAGATCGTCTTCCAGCGGGCGGGGGTAGCGGTTGAAGTCCTCGTTGGGGCCGAACTGCGTGGGATTGACGAAGATGCTGACGATGACCTGCGGGCAGCGCTGGCGCGCCTGTTCGATCAGCGCGACGTGGCCGCGGTGCAGCGCGCCCATGGTGGGCACGAAGCCGACGGGTCCGGTGCAGGCGGTGCGGCGGTGCCGCAGATCGGCAATGGTGTGGGCGACCCACATGGTTGTTGCTCACTCGCTTTTGAACAGGAAACCTTCGCCGGTCATTCGGCGGTAGAGGGCTAAGGACAGCGCGACCTGCCGCGCCGGGACGTGTTTTTGCCGCACATGCTGGCGGGCGCTCTGGGTCAATGCCAGCGTCTGTTCCGGCTGCTCGATGACTTTCCGCAGCAGGGCGTTCCAGCGTGTCGGGTCGGGTTGGTCGACCAGCCAGGCGGTGTGGCCGTCGATGAGATGATCGAGCCAGGGATCGCGCAGCGCCAGCACGGGCACGCCGTTGGCCATCGCCTGGATGAGCAGGCCGCGGGCGACGCCCAGCGCCTGGGGTTGGATGATGACGTCGGCGCGCATCAGCAGTTCCCGATGCCCCAGCCGGCGCGGAGCGAGGCTGACGTTCGCCAGCAGCTTGCGCCGACTGGCGGCCCGCCACAGGCGATGCTGGTCGGTGTCCTGACCATCGAGAAAAAACTGCGACTGGGGCCATTGCTGCACGATGCCGTCGAGGCCTTCGAGCAGGGCTTCGTAGTTGGCGTCATGGCGACCGTTGCCCACCACCACCGCGCACAAGGCGGCATCATCCGGGGCGGGTTCGTGCTGATCGCTGACGTGAGCGCTGAGGTTGGTCACCTGCACGATGGCGTCGGGTCCGAGGCGTTCGAGCAGCGCCTTGCCCAGGCTGGTGGTGGCGGCGGTGAAGGCGGGACGATTCTGCCGGGTGCGGCCCATGGCGCTGCTGGCGGCGGGTAAATCCGCAGCACTGCGCACATGCAGCACCACCGCACATTCCAGTTCCTGCCCCAGCCGCAGCGCCCCCGGCCAGAGCTGGGCGTCCAGCGCGTGCAGGACGTTGACCTGCTGTTCCCGCAGGGCCGCGGCGAGCTGCGTCAGTCGGCGCGTGCGCAACCAGTGAAAGCGGCTGTCGCGCCAGTCGAGTCGCCGACCGAAGCTGCTGATTTCCCCGTCGCCCAGTTCATCGGGCACCACCTGCACCACGCGGACGTTTTCGTCGATCAGCCCGACGACCAAAGCCCGGAACAGCGGCAACTCATCATCCAGCCAGACGGCATTGGTGAGCAGGGCCACGTTCATGGTGCGGATGATAGCAGGGGGGCGGTTGGATACGGTTGTCGCGCATCCCCGGGAAGTGAAGTGGCCGGGGTCCGCAATACCCAGGCAGGATATTGACATTTATGTCATACTAGATAATAATGTCATCATAGTGGCTAGAGGTGTCCATTGGGTTCAATACCGGAATTTACCGCAGAAGGCCTGCTGCCACCGCACGACTACGAGGTGACGATTGCCCAACTGCGGCAGTCGGTCTTGGTGCTTGGTCCTCAGGATCGGGCGCGCTGTCCGAGTTGGGATGTGCAGTGGCGGGCGAAGCTGGTGGACAACCTGGAAGTGCTGGTTGGTCAGCTCTGGCGGGTGGGCATCACCGAAATATTCGTGGATGGTTCTTTCGCTGAGGACAAAGACCACCCCAACGACATCGACGGTTACTTTGTCTGCGATCTGCATCGGCTGGCGAGCGGGGCCCTGGAGCATGAACTCAATGAGCAGGATCCACACCAGGTCTGGACCTGGGATCCGGCGCGGCGGCGCCCGTATCGCGGTTACCCCAAGCAGCAGTTGCCGATGTGGCATCAGTACCGGGTCGAGCTTTATCCCCACTATGGGCAATGGTCGGGAATTCGGGACGAATTCGGCAACGAGTTGGAGTTTCCTTCCTCGTTTCGCCGCTCGCGCCGCGACGGTCGGCCGCGCGGAATTGTGAAAATTGGAGGACGACCATGATCCGCAATGACAAAGAGTATCGTGAAGCCTTGGAACGTCTGCAGCAGGAGAAGGACCGCCTCAACCGGCAAAAAGAAGAATTAAGGACGCTGGGCCTGGGACCAGCCCAGATTAAGCGGGCGCTGGACCCCATGCGTTCATTTCACCAGCAGCTTGAAGAAGAAGTAGCGGCCTACGAGCGTTTGTTGCGAGGGGAATTCGCAGAGATCGAGAACCTGCATGGCCTGGGTCAACTATTGATTTCGCTGCGGATCGCGCGGGGTTTCACGCAGCGGGAATTGGCCGAAAAGCTGGGGGTGCATGAAACGCAGGTTTCGCGCGATGAGCGGAACGAATATCACGGCATCACGCTCGAGCGCGCTGCACGGTTGCTCGAGGCACTGGGGGTGCAGATTCGCAGTCATGTCGAGTGGATCGATGGCGGGCCCGCCGAGGCGGCTTAGGTCTCTCGGGTCAGCAGGCGTTCGCATCAGCCGGGGGGCAGCAGGTGCGCCGCTGGTTCGCCGATGGCGGCGCAAAGCTGTGCCGCGGTTTTGCGCCACAGCCGCAGGGGGATGTCCGGCACGGCGGCGGCGCGCCATTCCTCGCCGTGGTGCGGGATGAAGGAATTGTTGGACTGGTCCATGCGAGTCAGGTCCGCCCAGGGAATCAGCAGTTGCGGATGCCCGATGTTGAAGGGGAACCAGAGGCGGATGCCCAGCCCTTCCGCATCGCTGACCAGCGTGACGCAGCCGTTGTAGGAGCATTGCCAGCGCAGCGCCAGGGACTGGCAGCGGAAGCGTTGGCCGGTGAGCACGCCGGGGTAGGCGTAGACCGCCGCGAGTCTCGCCCAGCCGCTGAGCTTGCGCACCAGCAGCATGACGCCCACCCCCATGCCCACGAACAGCGCTGCCGCGCTGACGCCGATGAGCAGTTCCTGGGGAGGCATGAGTGGGCCTTCCGGTTTACCGGCTGCGCCGGGTGGAGTCGATCCACTGGCGCAACGCGGCGCGATCCAGACAGTTGATGATATCGCTCGGCGTCGCTCCGGCGCGTTGGGCGGTGAGCACGCCGTACACCAGTTCGTCCAGATCCGCCGGGCCGTGGGCGTCGGTGTTGATGGCGAGTTTGACCCCGGCCGCCAGCGCGGCTTTGGCGTGGCGATCGCGCAGGTCCAGGCGGTAGTGATTGGCGTTGATCTCGAAAGCAATCCCGCGCTGCGCCGCGGCGGCAAACAGCTTGCCCATGTCCGGGTGCAGCCCCTCGCGGCGGTTGATCAGGCGGCCGGTGGCGTGACCCATGATGGTAACGTAGGGATTGTCGATCGCGCGGAGCAGGCGGTCGGTCGCCTTGGCGGGTTCCTGACTGAGCGCGCTGTGCGGGCTGGCGACCACCACATCCAGTTCCGCCAGCACGCTGTTGGGATAGTCCAGGGAGCCGTCGGCGAGGATGTCCACTTCGCTGCCCGCCAGCAGGGTGAGATCGTCTTTGAGATCCTCGGCAACTTCACGGATGTCGGCGATGTGCTGGCGCAGGCGTTTTTCATCCAGCCCGTTCGCCTGCGCCTGCGAGCGGGAATGGTCGGTGATCGCCAGGGTGTGGAAGCCGTGGTCGATGGCCGCCAGGGCGATTTCGCGGATGGACCAGTGCCCATCGCTGGCGGTGGTGTGGGTGTGCAGCTCGGCGCGGATGTCGCGGCGGGTGACGAGCCTGGGCAGTTCGCCCCGCTCGGCGAGCGCCAGTTCGCCCTGATCCTCGCGCAGCGGGGCGGGGACCCAGGCGAGCTTGAGGGCGGCAAAAACCTCTTCCTCCGTGGCGCTGGCGATGGGCTGACCGTCGCGGGTCAGAGCGTACTCGTTGAGGCTCATACCCAGGTTGAGCGCCCGCTGGCGCATGGCGACATTGTGTTCCTTGGAGCCGGTGAAATACATCAGGGCGGCGCCGAACTGCTCGGGGCGGACGATGCGCAGGTCGCATTGCAGGCCGTCTTTGGTGCGGACGCTGGTTTTGGTCGGTCCCTGCACCAGCACCTGGGCGATGGGCGCCAGTGCGACGAAGGCGGCGGAGATGGCGGGGGCGTCGGCTTCCCCGGCGGCGACGAGCAGGTCGACATCGCCGATGGTTTCCTTGCCCCGGCGGAGGCTGCCGGCGTAGTCGGCGCGCTGCACGCCCGGCAGCTTGCGCAGTTGCATGATGAACCACGACGCCACCGGCAGCGCCTGGCCGAGGCGCACGCGCCCGCCCGCCTGTTCCTGGAACGCGATGGCTTTGCGAAGGTTTTCGAGCTTCTTGGCGCCAAAGCCGGGCAGGTTGGTCAGCTCCTCGCCGGCGAGTTTGGCTTTCAGGGCAGCCAGGCTTTCGATGCCGGCTTCGCGCCAGAGCAGGGCGATGGTCTTGGGGCCCAGGCCGGGGATGTCCAGCAGGGCGGGCAGGTCGGGGGGAAGCTGGGCGCGGATTTCGTCGTAAGCCGGCAGCCGCCCGGTTTCGAGGAACTCGGCGATCTTCTGGGCGGTGCTTTTGCCGATGCCGTCGAGCGCCGCGAGCTTCTTCACATCCGGGCCGATGGTGCGCAGGTCGTGGGGCAGGTTTTCCAGGCTGCGGCTGGCGCGGGCGTAGGCGTTCACCTTGAACTTGTCCGCATCCAGAATGGTGAGCATGTCCGCCATGGCGGCGAACAGGCTGGCAAGCTGGGCGTTGAGATCAGGCATGGTGAGCGTCGTGGGAAGCGACAGGCGATCCCGCAGATTGGCCTGCGGCTCATCTGCGGGCGTCCAGGGTCAGTGGCGTGGGAATTACTTGCTGTCGGCGCTGAGCAATTGGGCGCGCAGCTTTTTGCTGGTGTCTTCGCTGACTTCGTAGCCCTTGCCGTCGAGCATCAGCAGCAGGTTGGCGCCGTCCTTGTTCGACAGCAGGAGCGTGTGCTGCTTGCCATCAGCGCGGGCGACGTCAATTTTGAGCGTGACTTCCGCGCCCGCCAGCCGCACGTCGGGGCGATAGCGTTCGACGCGCAGCCCCGCCAGTTCATCGAACAGCGCGCCGACCGCCGCCTGATCCAGCGTGACCGCCGGCTGGGCGACGTACTGCTGGTCGGCGTTGCGGGAGAGCTTGATCACCTCGCCGGCTTTGGTGACGGTGACCTGTTTGAGCTGCTCCAGTTCCGCGTCGAGCACGGTGCGGTCCTCAAATTCAACAGTCAGCTTTTTGGTCAGCGCTTCACTGACCCTGAACACCGGGTCCAGCCCGGCGAGGGCGGCTAAGCGATCCTTGGCGTCCACCGTCAGCACGGAGGTTTTGCCGTCGACGGCGCCGAGGGTGATTTCATGCAACTGGCTCAGCGGGCGTTCGGCGCTGGTGATCCAGGCGTCGGCTTTCACCGGCGCCAGTTCGAACAGCAGGCTCTGCAACGCGCTGGTTTCAAACTTCGTCGCCCCCGCCAACTGCCAGGCGCCGGGTTCCTGTTTGGGATCGTCGGCATTGACCGTGCGGGTGAAGCGCAAGGTCCGGCCGTCGGGCAGCTTCAGTTGCACCAGGTTGATGCTGTTGCGGGGCAGGTCGAGGATGCGGCGATCGCGCAGCGCCAACGCCGGCTCGAACAAGCCCGCCAGTTCGTCGCCGGGGACGAGGTAGCCAGTGGTTTCGTTGTTGCGCAGCACCATGCGCCGCTTGCTCTGCTTGTCGGCGGCGAAGATGCGCAGGACCTCGGGCTCGGCGCGGCCGGTGGCGGTGAGGGTGACTTCCAACTCGTGGGGAATCTTCACTTCCACATTGGGCACGTAGCTCTTGGCTTTGGCGCTGGTGACCGCCGCCACCAGTTTGTCGATGCTGTCGGGATCGCCGGCGAAGGGCTGGGAATCCCTGGCGAACTGCCAGCCGTCAGCGCCCTTTTCGAGCTTGATGGCGCTGCGGCCCTGGGTGATGGTCATGGCGGTGACGGCGACTTTGTCCACCGGGGTGATGCGGGCATCGCGGAGTTGATCGACGGTTTTGTCGAACTTGTCGGCTTCGGTTTTGGAGATGGTGAAGACCACGGCCGAGTCGGCGGCGCCGCTGTCCCAGGTGGCGTAGTGCTTGGCGTCGGAGGACAGGTCGGTGGTGCCGCCGATGCTGAAGACGCGGGTTTTGTCGTCGGCGAAGGTGACGGTCATGCGCAGCTTGGGATAGTCCAGGCCGTAGGGCGCCAGGCTCTTGGGCGACTCGGCGACGAATTTGTCGACGTAGATGCTGTCAATGGCTTTCATCAGTTCGCGGACGGTTTCCACATCGGCGCGGCCGGCGTTGGGGGCGTCGAGGGTCCATTGCCCATCGCTCTTGACCAACGTGACGCCGGAGATGCCTTTGCGCAGCTCCAGGCGTTTGAGGTTGCCTTCCTTGGGTCCTTCGAGCGAGCGTTTGCGCCATTCGTTGACCTGCTGATCGAGGACGATGCGATGCAGGGTGTCATTGACGACATAGATGCGCGGGTCGTTGCCGCGCTGGAGATATGCCTTGCCGCTGATGCTTTTGCGGCCGAGCTTGATGACCTGCTGGAGCTTGGCGGGGCCGGCGAATTGATAGGTGATGACCGCGGCAGGGGGGTTGAGCCCGGCGCCTTCAAGCGTGAGGCCGTCACCGGCGTCCTTTTCGCCCTTGGGCCGCATGCGTTCGGTGTATTTCAGTTCCAGGGCGTCATCGAGCAGCGGGCTGGCGGACCAACTGTTGAGCGGGAACTCGATGGGGCTGGTCTGGCGCCAGTTCTCGCCTTCCCGGTGAATCGCAATGGTCTGGCCGGCCTTCTCGATGGTGATGGATTCCAGGTCCCCCTTGGGGAAATCGGCGGCGACGAAGATCGGCCCGCCCTCGCCGCGCTCCAGCACGTCCGTCGGCGCCAAGTCCGTGGCGGTCTGGCCGCGAAGCAGGAAATATGCGCTGGCGCCAGCCACGACCAGCAGCACCAACAACCCGATTGTGGTTCGATAGTTCATCTAACCCATCCGTAACTAAAGGTCTCTCTCTGCCAACCCAAGCTGCACCGGCAACAGTGTTCCCGCACTGTGCCGTGACGCGGCGTGGCTGAGGTCATCAGTCGCGCCGACGCACCAACCAGACCCCGGCCCCCGCCAGCAGCACCAGCACCGGCAGGCCCACCAGCAGGCCCCAGCGCAGGGCGATGAGCTGGCGGGCGCTCAGGTCCTGCACGCGGCGAATATCCTGCGTGCGGGCGCCGGCGGCGATGAGCTGGTCCATCCGGCCCAACCACAACACGCTGTTGACGAACAACTCGGCGTTGCCGGGGAAAGCCGCGCCGAACATCTCCGCCGTACCCGGCCCCAGCAGGCCGTAGCTGACCACCTGGTCAGTCGCCCAGATGCCGTCGCTGACGACCATCAGCCGACCGTGGTCTTTTTCCGCCGCCGCCGCCAGGGTGAATGACGGGGCCGCATTATCTTTATTGTACTTGGGGCTCTGATTCTGCAAGTTGTCTTCCGCCCACAACCGTTCGCCGGTGATGTTCACCAGCGCATGCAGCTGGACTTTCTGGGCGGCGCCATCGCCCAGCTTGATCGGCATCGCCTGGGCGAACACGGCGGGCAAGCCGGACAACGCTGCCGTGACCGCAAAATCCCGGCTCCAATCCTGGAACTGGTGCATGGAGCCGACCTCCGGCTGCCGGTTGCGGCCGGGCTGTTCACGGAGGATCACGCGATCATTTTCCAGCGTGATGCCCCAACTGGCGAGCATTTCCGCCAGCGGGTCCGCGCCGCCGAACTTGCCCATCGGGTTCAGTCCGGGAATGACCATCACGCCGTCGCCGTCATCCAGGCGGGGTCCGATGGCTTCGATGATCTGGGCGGCGCCCGCGGGTTGCTGGCCGCCCATCATCATCATGGGGTTCATGGGCTCGATGGGGGTGATGATCCAGATGGCTTTCTGGCCGGGTTTGGGTTCGGGGGGCGGTCCGCCGGGCATGGGCTGGCCGGTCATGGGGTTCTGCTTGCCGGCGGGCGACCAGTCCTTGACCTCGAAGTTCAGGTTGCGCAGGCGCGCGGCGACCTGTTCATACTGCCCCTGATATCCGAGCACCGGCTGCCGGCCGCCCTGCACGAAGACCACCAGCGGCGGCTCCTTGAGCGACATCGCCACCAGCGCGCCGGTGAGCTTTTCCTCCCCGAGAAACCGCAGCTCCGGCCGCTGTCCCGGTTCCAGGGCGCGCATCTGGTTTTCATCGGGCATGCGGAACATCTCGGAAAACTTGATCACCCGCACCTGGTTGGGACCCAGCACCACCACGCTTTCCTCGCTGCTGATCTGGTTGCGCAGCTGGTCGTAGCCCTCCGCCTCGCCGGCGCCGGCAGGGAGCGCGGCCGCGGCATCCGCCAGGTGCTTCTGCGTCGCTTCAAAACGATCGCGCAGCGCCAGCAGCGCATTGCGGGCGTCGCCGCTGACATTCTCATCCGCCACCACTTTCTTGAAACGTTCCAGAGCGATGGCGTAAATCTTGCTGTCGTACTGCGTCAGCAGCGCGCGGATGGTGTCCAGCACCGCCGCGTAGTCGGGCATCGGACTCGCCAGCGTTTTGGTGATCTGCTGATCGATCTCGTCGTACTGGCTGTCGAAACGCGCCAGGGCCTGGAACACCGACTGCACGAACTGGTTGAGCTGTTCGTCCTCGATGAGCTTCTTTTCGACCATCTCCCGGAGAATGTCGGTCTGCTGTCCGATGTCCTCGCGCAGCTTGCCCAGGGCCTGGCGCCCGCCTTCCACCGCGGCCTTGCGCGGGCTGAGCGAGCTGGCGTAGCGCTGTTGCAGGTCGTCATAGAAGCGCTCGAGCCGGGCGTTCTGGGTGACCGGGTCGATGTTCTCGGCAGTGATGTGCGTGCTGTGCCGCTGGTACTCGGCGACCAGGTCGCGCACCTGCTCGATGTTCACGTCATTGCGGCTGAGCAGGCTGATGATGCGGAAGTCGCCGTCGAGCTGCTTGAGCACTTCGCGGGTCTGGGGCGAGAGGCTGTATTGGCGGGTGGCGGTCAGGTCGGCGCGGAACTGCACCAGGCGGAAGTAGCCGACCACATTGATCAGCACGACCAGGGCAAGCGCCGCCACCGCGGCGATGGTGACGTTCAGGCCGTATTTGATGCGTCGTTGCGTATGGGTGTCTTGCGTCATGGGATCCATCCAGCCTTGTCGAACTCATTTTTCTGCGTGACGAGCCCCGACCGTGAGGGAGGGGTTGCTTGAGGCGCGTTTTTGCCCGGCGACGTCGCAGCGCCACACCCCTTGCTTCCACGCGGGGTTCGTGGTCCAAACGCTTACCGCCAGCGGCGGCTTTGCAGCAGGAGGACCGCCAGGAACAGGAAGAAGGCGGTTCCGCTGAGGAAGAAGACGAAGTTGGTCAGGTCGATCACGCCCTTGGTGAAGTCCTCGAACTGGGAGTTCACGTTGAGGTACATCATGGCCTGCCGCCACGCGCCGGAGGCGAAGGACGCCTGGGGCAGGAAGAAGAGCACGATGGTGAAGAAGCAGACGATGAAGACGGTCAGCAGGAAGGCGATGATCTGGTTCTCGCTGACGGCGGAGGCGAAGGTGCCGATGGCGAGGTAGAAGCCGCCCACCAGCAGCAGGCCGACCAGCCCGGTGAGGATCGGGCCGTAGTCCGGGTCGCCGGTGCATTCGAGCACGACCACCAGCACCAGCAGGGGCAGCAGCAGGATTTTGAAGAAGCCCATGGCGCCCATCCACTTGCCCACGACCACCTGCGTGTCGCTGAGCGGACTGGTCATCAGCGGCTCGATGGTGCCCGAGCGGTATTCATCGCTGATCAGCCGCATGCTCAGGGCGGGCACGAGGAAGATCATCAACCAGATGACGCCTTCGAGCGTGCCGCGCAGGCTTGCCGGGGCGCCGGGTCCGAAGTTGACGAAGAAGATCAGCGTGGAGCCGATGGCGAAGAGCCCGAGCACCACGTAAGCGATGGGGGAGTAGAACAGGCTCATCAACTCCCGCATGGCAATGGCGTATGTTTGTTTCATGGTTCAGCCTCACAACAAGCAAGCAATCGTCAGGTCAGCGCGGGCAGCGCTGGCGAGCATCAGGATTACGCCGCTTCGACGGCGGCTTCGGCGGTGACGCGGATGAAGAACTGTTCCAGCGTGGCGGCATCGGTGCGCATCTCGCGGACCGCCCAGCCGTTGCTCAGGGCGGTCTGCGCCAGCGTGGAGCGCGGGTCGGCGTCGGCTTTGGGGGTCACCAGCACGCGGCACCAATCACCCTGGCGCTCGGCGTGCACGGCCTGCACCTCAGGGGCGGCGGTAAACGCCCGCTGCACCGCTTCGGGCGCAGCCTTGAGTTCCACACACACCTTGGCGCCGGTTTCAATCCGCTTGCGCAATTCCGCCAGCGTGCCGTCGGCGCGGATGCGTCCGCCGGCGATGATGATCACCCGGTCGGCGACCTTCTCCACCTCCGGCAGAATGTGCGAGCTGAGCAGAATGGTGTGCTGGCCGCGCAACTCGGTGATGAGCTGGCGCACCTGTCCGATCTGGTTGGGGTCGAGCCCGGAAGTCGGTTCGTCGAGGATCAGCACCGGCGGATTGTGCAGCAGCGCCGACGCCAACCCCACGCGCTGGCGATTGCCTTTGGACAGCCGGCCGATGACGCGCCGCCGCACCGCCGCCAGGCCGCAGCGTTCGACGACGTAATCAATGCGCTTGAGGCACTCAGCGCGGGGCAGGCTCATGAGCTTGCCGCGGTAGGCGAGGTATTCCACCACGCGCATCTCGGGATACAGCGGATTGTTTTCCGGGAGATAACCGAGCTTGGCGCGGGCGTCATTCGCCTGGGCGTGCACATCCAATCCCGCCAGGCGGGCGCTGCCGCTGGTGGGGGGGAGGTAGCCTGAGAGGATGCGCAGGGTGGTGGACTTGCCCGCGCCGTTGGGGCCCAGAAAGCCCACGATCTGTCCTTCGGGAATCTGGAAGCTGATGCGGTCGACCGCTCGAGTCGGGCCGTACCATTTCACCAGGTCCTGCACCTCAATCATGGCGTCGGTTCCTGTGTTCAGTCGCACAATGGCGGCAAAGCGAACCCCGACGACGCGCGTCGTCAGCGGGAGTGGTCCTGTCATCGCAGGGACGGACCCCGATCCCCCCTTGGTCGTGAGACGAATGATTTAGTCTACGTTAATCCCAGCGTCAAGGTTGCAGGCCCGGCTGGTCGCGCCGGCCCTCCCGGCGATGCCTACAATGGCGCAGGAGCGGCGCGGCCGTGTCGTTCGCTTTTGCCCATGGAGGTTCCCATGCACATGAAACGTTCCGACGCCGGCCCCGCCGCCGAGCCGACGGTCTCCGTCAAATTCATCCTCCAGGACCCCCACGCCCTGGGCCTGGAGCAACGTGAAATCGAGCTCAAAGCCGCCCCTGGCGAGTCGCTGCTGGAACTGGCGCTGGACCACGGCATCAACATCGAACACGCCTGCGGCGGGGTCTGCGCCTGCTCGACCTGCCATGTCTACATCAACCGCGGCGAGGACAGCCTCAGCGAAGCCGAGGATGATGAACTTGACCGCGTGGAGGAAGCCCCGGGCCTGCAGATCAACAGCCGCCTCAGTTGCCAGAGCAAGGTCACCGGCGCAGGGCCCATTGAAGTGGAAGTGCCCGCCTGGAACCGCAATGCGGTGAAAGAAAATCCGCACTAAATCCGTCGGATTAACGCAAATCCAGCAACCGCGCGCCGCGTCAGGGGTACAACCCACATGGCCCTTGCAGGAAATGCAGGGGAGGGGTGACGTCGGTTGACAGGCAGGAAATCGCTATATGGCTCGCATTTTTGGCCGGCTGCTTGCGCTGCTGGTGGTGGTGGCGATGGTTGGGGCGCTAAGCTGGCAGCTCTGGCAGCGCTGGCATGAAACCAAGCCCCAGGTCGGCGGAGGGCGGCGCGCCGCCGGGCCGGCCCCGGTGGAAGTCGTGCCCATCGTGCATGGGCCGATCGTCCTGCGCCGCCAGCTCAGCGGCACGCTTGAAGCCCATACCCGCGTCACCATCGCCCCCAAGGTCGCCGGGCGCATTGAACGCCTCAGTGTTGATCTGGCGGACCTCGTGCAGCGCGGGCAGGTGGTGGCGGAACTGGATCACGACGAGTTCCGCCAGGCCGTCGTGCAAGCCGAAGCCGAATTGGCGGTGACCCAGGCGAACCTGGCGCAGGCGCAGGCGGCGCAGGAGATCGCCGACCGCGAGTTCGAACGGTCCAAAACCCTGCACGAGCGGGGCGTCGCCTCCGCCGCTCAGTTCGACACCGCCCAGGCGCAGCAACTCAACAGCAAAGCCGCCGTCGCCGTCGCCCAGGCGCAGGTCGCCCGCGCCACCGCAGCGCTCGAAGCCGCCCGCATTCGCCTGGGTTACACCACCATCACCGCCGCGTGGAGCGAAGGCGATCCCCAGCGCCTGGTCGCCGAGCGCCTCGTGGAAGAAGGCGACACCGTCAGCGCCAACACCCCGCTGCTGGTGATCGTCGGCCTGGACCCCATGCGGGCGGTGGTCTTTGTCACCGAACGCGACTACGGCCGGCTGGAAGTGGGCCAGCGCGCCAGCATCTCCACCGACGCCTTCCCCCGCGAAACCTTTGCCGGCACCGTCGCCCGCGTCGCCCCCGTCTTCACCGAAAGCTCCCGCCAGGCGCGCGTCGAACTGGAAATCCCCAACGCTCAGGGTCGGCTCAAGCCCGGCATGTTCGTCCGTGCCCAGGTCATCCTCGCCGCCGCCGACGATGCCGTCATCGTGCCCCAGGAAGCATTAGTCCAGCGCGACGGCAAGGACGTGGTCTTCGTCGTCAACCCGGACGGCGAAAAACCCACTGTCCGCATGACGCCCGTGCAGACCGGCCTGACCGACGAAGGCAAAGTCCAACTCGTGAACGCCAACCTCACCGGCCAAGTGGTCGTCCTCGGCCAGCAACTGCTGCAGGATGGCACCGAAGTCAAACTGGTTGACCCGCTGAGCAACGCCGGCATGACGAATGGGAAACCTGCAGGTAAATCCGGGGGTAAATCCGGGGGTAAAGACAAAGCGAAACCCACCGGGAACAACCCTTCGTCCTCGACCTCCCCCGGGACCACTTCCGGGGGCAATTCCGGGGGCACTTCCGGGGGAACTGCCGGGGGGGGTGGGCAGCGATGAATCTGCCGCGCTTCAGTGTGCATCGGCCGATCTTCACCAGCATGGTCACGCTGATGGTGCTGGTCATCGGCGCCGTGTCGGTGTCGCGTTTGCCGATCGACTTTCTGCCCGATGTCGAGCTGCCTTCGCTGTCCATCCGCACCGAGTATGAAAACGCCAGCCCGGAGGTGATGGAACGGCTGATCACTCAGGTCGTCGAGGAAGCGGTGGCGGTGGTGCCGGGGGTCAAGGAAATCACCTCCGTCAGCGCCGAGGGCATCAGCGACGTGCGCGTGGCGTTCACCTGGGGCACGGACATCGATGCCGCCACCAACGACGTACGCGATCGGCTCGACCGTGAAGCCGACGAAATGCCCGAGGAAGTCACCCGCCCGCAGATCCGCAAGTTCGACGTCGCCAGCTTTCCCGTGGTGGTGCTGGGCGTCACCAGCAAGCTCGATCCGGTGGAACTGACCGAACTGGTCGACAAGCAGGTGCAGTACCGCTTTGAACGCTTGAACGGCGTGGCGAGCGTGGACCTGTTCGGCAGCTACGACCGCGAGGTGCGCATCAGCCTCGACCCCGCCCGGCTCAAAGCCCTGAACCTGCCGCTCAACCAGATCATCTCCGCCCTGCGCGACGCCAACCTGGACCTGCCCGCCGGCGAAATCGACGAAGGCCGGTTTGAAGTCGCCCTGCGCGCTCCCGCCGAGTTCCGCGACCTGGAGGAAATCCGCCGCACGGTGGTCGCCAATCGGCAAGGCGCGCCGGTCACGCTCGAGCAGATCGCCACGGTGGAAGACACCTACCAGCGCGTCCGCCGCATCGTCCGCATCAACGGCGAACGCGGCCTGCGCCTGGGCATCCGCAAACAGGCCGACGCCAATACCGTCGAGGTCGCCAATCGCGCGCTGGCGGAAATGGAAAACGTCAACCGCGACTTCCCCCAGATCACCGTCACCAGCGTGCTCAATCAGGGCAACTTCATCGAACGCTCCATCGACAATCTCGCCAATTCCGTGCTCTATGGCGGGATGCTGGCGATCATCGTGCTGCTCTTTTTCCTCCGCAGCCTGCGCAGCACCATCGTCATCGCCCTGGCGATTCCCATCTCCATCATCGCCACCTTCGCCATGATTTACCTGGCGGGGTTCACCCTCAACCTCATGACCCTCGGCGGGCTGGCGCTGGGCGTGGGCATGATGGTCGACAACTCCATCGTGGTGCTGGAAAACATTTTCCGCCGCCGCCAGGAACTCGGGGAAGCCAGCGAAATCGCCGCGGTGCGCGGCACGGCGGAAGTCGGCCCCGCCATCGTCGCCAGCACCCTGACCACCCTGGTCATCTTCCTGCCGCTGGTCTTCGTCCGCGGCGTCGCCGGCGTGCTCTTCGCCGAACTGGCGTATGTCATCGTCTTCTCCCTGCTCTGCTCGCTGGCGGTGGCGCTGAGCCTGGTCCCCATGCTCGCCAGCAAGCTGCTCGGGGAAGCCGACGCCAGCGCGCTGGCGACCTCCACCGCCAAAGCCCAGCAGCGCCCGTCGCTGGCGCAGCGCTTCTTCGACGGCATGGACAACGCCTACCGCGATCTGCTGCATGGGGTGCTCCGGCATCGGCTGCTGACCATCGGCGTGTCGCTGCTGCTGCTGGCGCTGTGCGGGCTCCTGGGCGGACACATCGGCACGGAATTCATGCCGCCCAGCGATGAGGGCGAGGTTCGCGTCAACGGCGAAATGGAAGTCGCCACCCGGCTGGAACTGGTCGACGAGCGCAGCCGGCGGATTGAAGACATCGTTGCCGCCAACGTGCCTGAGGCGGTGTCCATGGTCGCCAGCATCGGGCCCTCCTTCTTCCGCGCCGACGCCGGCGCCGCCACGGAGCTGCGCATCGCGCTGGTCCCGGTCTCTGAGCGTGAGCGTTCCAACACGCAGGTCGCCGACGACCTGCGCAAAAAGCTGGCGGGGCAGGTGCCGGGCATGACCATTCGCACCCGCGCCCCGCAGGGCCAGTTCCTGCTCGACCGCATCCTCGGCGGCGACGCGGGCCTGAGCGTGGAAGTGCGCGGCTTCGACCTGCCGGTGCTCGAACTGCTCGCCCAGCGCGCCGCCCAGGTGATGCAGGACGTGCCGGGCGTGACGGATGTGAAAGTCAGCCGCGAGGCCGGCGCCCCGCAGGCGCTGCTGCGCATCGACCGCGACAAGACCGCCGCCGTGGGCCTGACCGTGCGCCAGGTCGCCGAGGCTCTGGAAACCGCCGTCGCCGGCTCCCGCGCCGGGGAGTACCGCACGCAGGGCGACAGCTACCGCATTCTTGTGCAACTGGCGGACGCCCAGTCGCTGCAAATCGATGAGATTCTCGACCTCACCCTGCGCGTGCCCAGCGGCCAGGATGTCGCGCTGCGCAATCTCGTGAGCGTGAACAACGGCACCGGCCCGACGGTCATCGATCGCAAAGACCAGCAGCGCCTGATTGCCGTCACCGCCAACATCGAAGGCCGCGACTTGGGCACCCTCGCCGCCGAACTGCAGGACAAGCTGCACGACATCCCGCGCCCCGTCGGCTACGACCTGCTGGTGGCGGGCAACTTCGAGGAACAGCAGGAAGCCTTCGCCGAACTGCTGGTGAGCCTCGCCCTCTCGCTGGTGCTGGTGTACATGGTGATGGCGTGCCAGTACGAATCGCTGCGCGACCCGCTGGTGGTGATGTTCTCCGTCCCGCTGGCGGCGGTGGGCGTCGTCATCACGCTGTTCCTCACTGAAACCACCTTCAACCTGCAATCCTTCATCGGCACGATCATGCTCGGCGGCATTGTGGTCAACAACGCCATCCTGCTGGTGGACCAGGCCGGGCAGCTCATGCGCCAGGAGAAATGGTCCGTGCGCGACGCCGTGGCGGAAGCGGGGCGTCGGCGTCTGCGCCCGATCCTCATGACCACGCTGACCACCATCCTCGGGCTGCTGCCCCTGGCGCTGGGCATCGGCGAAGGCGCGGACGCCCAGGCCCCGCTGGCGCGCGCGGTGGTCGGTGGACTGACCGGCTCCACGCTCATTACGCTGGTGCTCATTCCCGCGGTGTTCTCGCTGTTCCACCCCCAGCGTCCCGCCTCCGCCCCCGCTGCGGCGGAAGCCGACGACGCCGGCCCAGGTTGAGGTTTCCGTGATGGCTCATCGTCTGTGCTTGCTGCTGTGGTTGGGCCTGCTCATCACCCTGACGGGCTGCACCCCCGATCGCTGGGACACCTTGCAGGTCAACTGGTCCCAACAGCTTGAACGCGAAGACGCCCGCCCCGCGCCCGCCATTCCTGACGAACATCCTGACATTCCCGCCGCGGCCGACAGCTTGCCCGATCTGCAGGGCGATGGCCCCCTGGCGCTCTCGCTGGAGCAGGCGTCCCTGTTGGCGCTCCGCCGCAATCGGGACCTGGCGGTCGAGCAACTCAATCCCGCCATTGCCGGCACGTTCGAGCAGATCGAGCGCGGCCGATTCGATCCCGAACTGTTCGGCTCCGCTTCCTACAACGAGGAAGCCCGCGTCGAAACCGCCCGCGCCACCGGCACCCGCTTCCAGAGCGACAGCAAATCCGCCGAGGTCGGCGTCGGCGTCCGCCAGGACCTGCCCACCGGCACCAGCGTCGAAGCCCGGCTCGACCACACCCGCGACACCTCCAACCGCACCCCCGAACAACAGGAAGCCCGCTTCGGTTTAACCGTCACCCAATCGCTCCTGCGCGGCCTGGGGCCGGCGGTCAACCTCGCCCGCGTCGAACAGGCGCGCCTCGGCGCCCGGGCGTCCCAATACGAACTGCGCGGCTACATCGAAGCCCTCCTCGCCCAGACCGAATCCGCCTACTGGCGCTACGTCGTCGCCCAGGAAGAAATCGCCATCTTCCAACGCTCGCTCGACTTTGCCCGCCAGCAACTGGAAGAAATCGAACAACGCATCAGCGTCGGCGCCCTGCCCGATGCCGATGCCGCCGTCGCCCGCGCGGAAGTCGCCCGCCGGGAGCAGGCGCTCATCGACGCCCGCGCCCTGGTGCAGACCCGCCATCTTGAGCTCCTGCGTCTGCTGAGCCCCAGCGATTCAGGCCGACTGACCCGCGCCCTGCAGACCACCAGCAGTCTGGCGCTCGAGGCCCAGCCGATTACCGACCTGGACCAGCGCGTGCTGCTCGCCCAGCGCCTGCGCCCGGACCTCAACGAAGCTCGCCTGCAACTGGAAGAGGACCGCCTGGAAACCATCGTCACCCGCAACGGCCTGCTGCCCAAACTCGACTTCTTCGTCACCCTCGGCCGGTCCGGCTTCGGCAACACCGTCAACCAACCCTACCGCACGCTCGCCGACGACAACTACGACGTCACCGTGGGCCTGACCTTCAGCCAGACGCTGGGCAACCGCACCGCCCAAGCCGAGCACCTCCAGGCCCACACCCAGCGCCGCCAGAGCGCCGCTGCGGTGTCGAACCTGCAGCAGCAGATTGAACTGGAAGTGCGCTTAGCCGGCAACGAAGTCGAACGCGCCCGCCAGCAGATCGACGCCAGCCGCGCAACGCACGAGTACCAGGCCCAAACCGCCGAAGCCGAGCGCCAGCGCTATTTAGCCGGCGCCAGCACTGCTTTGCAGGTCGCCCAAGCCCAGCGCGACCTGCTGGCCGCGGAAATCGCCCAGGCCGAGGCCGTGGTGACCTATCGCCTGGCGCTCATCGAACTGCACCGCACGGACGGCAGTTTGCTGGACCGACGCGGGGTGGCGGTGCGGCAGCCGCGGTGAGGGGGAAGGTGCTGGCAGTAGCAGTAGATTTGCCCTTGCGAGCCATGAAGGGGAAGGCCAGTCCCTTCAAGATCATGTTGCCCCAACACGCCATCGGGCCTTCCCAAGGCTCCAGCCTTGTCACCCAGATAAGGGCGACTTTTGTAAAACACTTGATGATTATGTGGCGGTATTGTAAAATAGGTAAATAATGGCTATTTCAATCACATCTACCGGCGGTCGAGGATCGACATTGGGCGAGCGATTGCGCTCGGCTCGGATCGCGGCAGGCCTTTCTACTAGGGTATTGGCCGATCGTTTGGCGGAGCGCGTCAGGCTTAGCCACGCCACCCTCGCCAACTACGAGCGTGGGGACACGCAGCCAGGAATGGATGTCGTCTCGGCCATCGCTACAGAATTGGATCGTCCGCTACAGTGGTTTTTACAGAGCGGGATGGCGCTCCAAAACGTACGTTACCGCCAGAGGAAATCATTGGTCACACAGACAGCCTGTGTGCAGTTTGAGTTTGCCGCACAGACTTGGCTCGATGCCTATTTGTTTGTCGAGCAGAGTCTCGGTGAACCACTTTCCAAGGTGCGGAAGTTCAAGTTAGAGGACATCGAAGGTCGAACGCCCGAACAGAAAGCTAAATCGGTTCGCAAGATGCTGGGCTTGTCTGAAGACGACCCAGTGTACTCAATGCCGAAGACGCTCGAAGCCTTCGGAATACGGATCATCGAGGTACCCACGACTGACGCGATTGATGGTCTTGCGGCGATGTACGGGAAGGAACGCGTCACAGTGCTGGCTCGCGGTCTGGAAGGTGACCGTTCGCGCCTGAACGCTGCGCACGAGTTCGGCCACGTCATCGCGGGCGACATAGAGACTGAGACGGAAGATTCCGAAGCCGATAAGCGAGCATTTGAATTCGGTGCGCATTTGCTCATGCCATCCGCAGTGTTGAAGCAGGCCATTGAGCGCCAATCAATGGTCCATCTCGTGGACATGAAGAAGCATTATGGGGTCTCTCTGGCTGCGATGATTTACCGTGCCGAGAAGTTAGGCTATTTGTCCAAGCGCGAAACTAAGGCTATTTGGGTCGAGTTTGCCAAACGCGGCTGGCGTCAGCGTGAGCCGGGGCGCACGGCACCTGACCGGGCACTGCGGTTTGAGGTTTTGTTCGAGCAGGCCGTGAGTTTCAAGAAGTTGACGCTAGAAGACGTGTCGAAACATTCTGGTATCAGCGTTCAGGAACTCAAACGGCGACTCAGTGAGCCTGTGGGCTTCGTTGATGAGCCGGTAGATATGATTGACAAGCAGCCTTTACAGGGACTGCGGCTGGTGAGATGAACGTGAGATAATACAAAAAATAGGGGCCGCCAGCGTGCGCGACCCCAAAGCACCAGTGCAACGGGGACTTTCCACAGACACCGTTGCCGTTGGAGATAATTATGTCGGCAACACCACGTCGGATCGTCCAACTTTTGCCTCATGAACATAACGCGCTCCGCCAACTGGTGGATGCCGAAAAGGTGCCGGATGGACAATTCATCCGACGCTGGAGCTGGTGGCGCAATCTCGTTGATACATTTAACGAGATGAATGAATGCTCCTACACGCCCGAAGACCTCCATCACTATGTAATGACGCTGCGCAAGCGTCCCCTCGGCCGTACCCCACGTTGGGAGCCGATGGGCGATGGCTGTGCGCGTATGCCTGGGGCGGTCTATTCTACGCTTTCCAACGACGACCGAGGGCGTCTGATCGATGCGTACATCGCACTAGCGACGCGGCTTGAAGCAGGTTCTGATTCCATTCTAGTGGACGCCAAGAACCGCCGGGAACTCGCTGCTATGTTTGCTGCTGCGACGGGCCATGCGATCAATGACCGCACGTTAATTACTGAAGTCATCGATCTTCGCAAACGCGGTTTACTCCCCACTCTAGGTCAGGTTGTGCGGCCGAAGAAGCAGCGTCGCAAGTTCAACGACTTTGATCAGGCCGAGGGTATGTAAGCGGTAAAGGAAGGAAAACAGAGCAGGGCAGATCCAACTTCTGTATGACTCCAGCAGACCAACCGCCGGAACGACGGGCAGTATCAGCGTGTGGGGTGGGGGCGTCAACCGCATTTTGCTGTTGCTTTTGTAGGTCCGGGCTGGCCCGGACAGGTGAAGTGCAAGGTTGGCGAAGCCCCAAGGTGGTCCGTGTCCGGGCCAGCCCGGACCTACGAGGGCAGGATGAAAACGCGGTGGTTCTGCAGTGTGCAGGCAACGAGCCGGAAGCGTGAGCGACAGGTAGGGCGGTCGGAGTTCGGAGGGGGGGCGGTTGGAGCGTGAAGCGTTGGTTGGCGGTGGCCCGGTGCTAACGCTGACGCTGCCGGCTCGTTGGGGGAGTTGGGCTGGCGCACTGGGCGGGGGTTGCTTTCCAGACGTCAAAACCTCCAGTTGTGCCGCAAGCCCTTGGCCACGCGCGGGACTTGTGGTCACGGTCGGGGCTCGTTCAGCACAGGCGCATGGGCTACATGCGTTCGCCTGGGGGCGATGCGTGGTCGTACGCTTGATGGATCCGGGAGGAGCTTACAGCTCGCGCACCCAGATGTTGCGGAAGCGCACCGGGTTGCTGTGGTCCTGCAGTTCGATGGGGCCTCTGGCGGCATGGGGGGTGTACTGCGTGGTCTGCTTGTGTTTGGTCGGGCCCTGCAGTTCGCGGTGGTGGTGGACCATGACGCCGTTGACCAGCAGGGTGAGGTAGGCGGGGCTGACGAGTTTTTCGCCGTTGAAGACGGGGGCTTTCCAGAGGATGTCGTAGATATTCCAGCTGCCGCGTTTGGCGGCGGCATTGACCAGCGGGGGGAACTGGCCGTAGATCGCTCCGAGTGTGCCGTCGGGATAGGTGGGGTTGTTCCAGTTGTCGAGGACCTGGATTTCGTAGCGGCCCATGAGGAAGACGCCGGAGTTGCCCCGGCCCTGTCCGACGCGCGGCTCAGCTTTGTCGTCGCGTTGGATTGCAAACGGGGCCGCCCATTCGACGTGGAGCTGGATGTCGCCGAACTCCTGTTGGGTGCGGATCTGGCCGGTGCCTTTGACGACTTCCATGTAGCCGTTTTCGACGCGCCACTGCAGGGGGCTGCCGTCTTTGCATTGCCGCCAGTTTTCCGCCGAGCGTGCCGAGCCGTCGAAGAGCAGGAGGGCGTCGGAGGGCGGGGTGACCGGGGGGAGGTCGCAGAGGTTGCCGGGGGTGACGACCGGCGGCTGGGGGCGCTCGCCGTCGTGCACATGCCATTGCGTGCCGGGGATGAGGGGGGTGTCCTGATAGCCGAGTCCCATGGGATATTCCTGTCGGTGTCGGGGTGGGTGAAACGGGAAAGCCAGTCCGGCGCGGCGGGATATGGTCAGGCAAATTAGCGAGTGGACACGTGTGCTTCAAGCGGCTGGCGTCAGTGAGCGCCAGCGACGGAGCCCGCGTACGCAACGAAGTTATTCCAGCGCGTGGTGGGCGCTGGCGGGCGGCAGGGGGCGCACCGTCGCGGCTGCGCCATAGCCGAAGCCTGCGCCGGCGAGGGTGGACAGGTCCAGTTCGCCTTGCCGACGCTGGTACAGCCCCGGATGCACGGCCGCCTCGGCGGCGCTGGCTTGCGGATAGAACTGACAGCCGTTGACCTCCACGCCCATGATCGTCCCCGCGTGCGCCGCCAGCCGGACATGCGGCACGATCGCCAGCATCGGGTTGGTCAGGTCCTGCACCATCAGCGGCATGCCATGGGCTTTCGCCCAGCACAGGCTCAGCAGCGCTCCGGACTGCGTTTTACAGGTCTTGAGCGCCACCGCGTTCCACCCCAGCTCATAGCCCAGGGCGACGTGTTCCCAGTCGTGGGCGGATTCATCCATGAACAGCGGCTTACGCGCCGCGACGCTGCGCACATCCAGACGATGTTCTTCCAGCTCATAGGGGAACGGCTGCTCGACATACAGGATCGCGCCATAGACGCGCGGGTGCTCGTCGCGCAGGCGGTCGAGGATGTCGTTGACATACGCCGGCTCGGTCACTGTGCAGTTGAAGTCCACGCTCAACCAGCGCACGCCCAGCGGCAGACTGAGCTGGGCGACCTTGATGATGCGGTCATAGTCCCAGGCGGCGTCGTTGCCGCGCAGCTTGATTTTGAGGCAGGTCAGGCCGTCGGTCGTGATCCATTGGCGAAGGGTGACGGGATAGCCATCGTCCGGCGCGCCGGCGCCAACGTCGTGTTGATCGAGCGGGTCCAGGCCACCCACCAGATGCCACGCCGGGAGCCGGGTGGGGGGCTGCTTCAGGAGATAGTCGCCGACGTACTTGCCTTTGAAGTGCACCTGGCCGCCGGCGAGGTTGGAGGGGCGCAGGTAAGTCGCCAGGTCGGCGGTCATCCAGTCGCGGTTGTAGGTCTGGTAGACGTCGATTTGATGGAGGTTGCCATAGGCGTCATGCAGCGCCTGATCGAAGACGGAGAAGCACACCAGGGCGGCAAGGTAGGGCATGGGCACGCGGTCCTGCCGACGGTCGTTGGTTTCGCGCAGTAGTTTGGGCAGCATCTCACGCACAAAGCCCCAGCCGATCTCCAGCGGATGGCCTGATTCCTGAAACTCGACCAGCGAACAGGTGA
Organism: uncultured Phycisphaeraceae bacterium; assembly: GCA_964605235.1. GTDB lineage: Bacteria > Planctomycetota > Phycisphaerae > Phycisphaerales > Phycisphaeraceae > CAZSBB01. The sequence goes on along the minus strand of CAZSBB010000001.1, from coordinate 46,882 downwards.
TGAGCTGGCAGAAGGCGACCATCTGCTGCTCGCGCTCGGCGAAGTCGGCGCTGCTGGGCCACGACCACCCCACCGCCAGCGGCGTCTCGCCCCAACCCTGGGCGACCTGGCCCTGCCGATTGCGCACCGTCACCTTGGCGCGGGCGCAGCGCACGTGGGTCAGGCTCTGGGCGCCGAACTTCAGCGGCATCCGCATGGGCGCGGGCAGCTCGTAGAACTCGACGGCGGTGAGGGTCATGTCAGTGGGTCGCGCCATGGGGTAAACCTTGCTGTGAACCAGGATCGGCTGAGGGATACCAACGCCCACCGCAGCCAAGTCGGCAGATTAGCACGCCCAATCTGTGACGCCAGCGCGCTTGCCGGCGCAAAAAAGCCAAACCATTCTCTCACCTTTTACTAACATAAAGGCATCGGGAGCCTAACAATGGCCGGGTAAAACTTGGCGGTCGTTTCGGAACGGTTAAATCCGCCCGTGGATACCTGCTTATGACCTCCAACATTTCTGCCGCGAAAGCAACCGTCAAGCGCCGCGCGCCCGGCACCGGGGGTGCCGAGGGCGCCGGGGGCGCTGAGAAGGTGCAGGTGCTGGTGGTCGAGGACGAACAGGACCTGCAGGACCTGCTGCGTTTCAACCTCGCCCGCGAAGGGTATGAAGTCACCTGCGTCGGCAGCGGCGAGAAAGCGCTCGAAGCCGTCCGCCGGGTGACGCCTCAGCTCATCCTGCTGGACCTGATGCTGCCGGGCGTGGACGGGCTGAACGTCTGCCGCACGCTCAAAGCCGATGCCGCCCTCAAGGACATCCCGGTGGTCATGCTCACCGCCAAGGGTGAGGAAGCCGACGTGGTGGTGGGATTGGAACTGGGCGCTGACGACTACATCACCAAGCCTTTCAGCCCGCGCGTGCTGCTGGCGCGGCTCAAGGCGGTCCTCCGCCGCAAGAGCCCGCAGGGCGCCGCCAGTTCGGACGATCAGGAGCCGACACAGTTCCGCGCCGGGCCGGTGGTCGTCGATCGTGAACGGCACGAAGCCCTGCTCGACGGCAAGCCGATGGAACTGACCGCGACGGAATTCAAGCTGCTGGCGTTGCTGGTGTCCCGGCCGGGGCGGGTGTTCACCCGGCAGCAGATCATTGAAGCGATTCATGGGGGTCTGGCGGCGGTGACCGACCGCAGCGTGGACGTGCAGATGGTCTCCCTGCGCCGTAAGCTGAACGAGCGCGGCGACTATCTGGAAACGGTGCGCGGCGTGGGTTATCGCTTCAAGGACTGATTCTGTGTGCAACATGCTTGATCAGGCCGGTTTGACGGCGATGCTGTGCGCTGCGCCCGCACCGGGGCTGTCGCCCTGGCCAGTGCTCGTATGGACCTGGGAGCTCGGGTGGCAGCTGGCGCAAGTCACGGAGGCCGGCGACAGCGAATTGCCCGGCACCATCGTCGGTTTGCTGGCGGGTTTCGGGCTCATCGCCCTGGTCACGTTGATTGTGCTCAGTCGCCTGAGCCGGGGCCTGCGGGTGTTGCGGCAAGGCGCCAATCGCTTCGCCCGCGGCGACCTGACCCAGCCGGTGGTGGTCGACGGGCCGTTGCAGATCGCGTCCGTGGCGGAATCGTTGAACGCCATGGCGCAGCAGTTGGATGAACGTTTGCGCACGGTACTGGAGCAACGCAATATGTTCGGTGCGGTGTTGGCGAGCATGACCGAAGGCGTGATCGCTTTCGACCTGGATCAGCGGCTGCTGAACCTCAACAAGGCGGCGGCGACGCTGCTGGCGGTGGACGCCAATGTCGCCATCGGCCGCAGCATTCAGGAAGTGGTCCGCAACGCCAGCATGCTGGATTTCGTGGCGGAACTGTTCGAGAACGAAAAACCCATTGAAGCCATGCTCACCTTCAGCCGCCCGCGCTTCGGCCAACGCGGCGCCCGGCTCGAAGACCAGTACATCCAGGCGCAGGGCACCGTGCTCAGCGACGCCGGCGGCGAACGCATCGGCGGGCTGGTGGTGCTGCATGACGTCACCCACCTGCGCCGGCTCGAAGCCATTCGCCGCGATTTCGTCGCCAACGTCTCCCATGAACTGAAAACCCCCATCAGCACCATCAAAGCCGCCGCCGAAACCCTCCAGGAAACGCTCGTCGAGTCCGAAGCGGGCGACCCCAACTTCGTCGCCATCATCTGCCGCCAGGCCGACCGTCTGCACGCCATCGTCGAAGACCTGCTCACCCTCGCCCGGCTGGAGCAGGAAGGCGAAGCCCAGCACATCGACCTCATCCGCGCCCCGGTTGCGCCCGTGCTGCGCAACGCCATCGAAACCTGCCAGGGCAAAGCCGCCGCCAAGAATGTGCTGATGGAATTGATCGCTCCGCCCGATCTGCAGGCCCGCATCAACGCCAACCTGCTCGAACAGGCGGTGGTCAACCTCATTGACAACGCCGTCAAGTACAGCCCCGAAGCCGGCGTGGTGCGCGTGGAACTCGAACACACGGACACTGAAGCGCAGATCCTCGTCACCGATCATGGCCCGGGGATTGAAACCGAACACCTGCCGCGCCTGTTTGAGCGCTTCTACCGCACCGACAAAGCCCGCAGTCGCCAGATGGGCGGCACCGGCCTGGGGCTGGCGATCGTCAAGCATGTCTGCCAGGTCCACGGCGGACAGGTCACCGTCGACAGCACCGTCGGCCAGGGCAGCGTCTTCTGCATTCACCTGCCCCGGGGTGAAAACGGCACGGTGCAACAGAACGCCGCCGCCGCGCCCACGCCGTTGTAATTCCATCAGCAACGTGCCGTGCGATTGCTTGGCGCTGTCTGGCAAACGGGGTATCCTCGCCAACGCCGTTTGGGTCCAGCAACCCGGCTTCACCGGCCGGTCGGCACGCCCGTCGAGGAGTTTCCATGCCCATCCGCTTCGCCTGTGACGCCTGCGGGGCGCGCATCCGCGTGCCCGACGGTTCCGAAGGACGCAAAGTCCGCTGCCCCAAGTGCAGTTCGCCCCAGCACGTCCCCGCTCAGGCCTCCGCCAAGCCCGCGGCTCCAGCTCCGGTCGACGAGGTTCCCGTAGCCCGCCCGGCCGCGCCCAAGGCCCCGGTTGCATCCGGTGACATTCCTGTGGCCCGCCCGGCGGCGCCCCCGGCGCCCCCGAGTGCGGACGCCGCCGAGGAAAGCGCGTTGGCGGCCTTGGCGGCGCTGGCGGCGGACACCGAGCCGGCGCTGGCACCCCAGCCCCCGGCCCAACCGGTGCAAACGCAAGCTGCTCCGCCGCCGGCTGAACCTGCTCCGCCGCACGCCGACGAACAGGTTGACGAGGAGTCGACCGAAACCGAACCCGCCGCTCGGCCGGACTCGCCCCGTTCGCTTTCGGACACCGGCACACATCCCGCCGTGCATCGTGAAGACGATCCGCTCTCCGCGCTGGCGGCCCAGGCCCAGTCGGGCCCGCTGGAGCAGGCGGATGCCCCTGCACCCCTGAACATCCATGACACCGATTCCGACGAGGTGGCGTCCAGCGGCTTTGATTCCAGTTCGGACGAACTCTTCGACTCGACACAGGATGACGCCGAGCTGCAACCGGACCTCACCGAGCAGGCGCATGCCGTCGCCGCCAAGCCCCAGGATGTCGATGAATCCCCACGCCCGGAATCCCCGGATTCCCCGGAATCCCCGGAACCGCCGTCTGCCCCGGCAGTGACGCTGGCGGTGCAGAAACCCAAAGCACCGCGTGGCTTGTCCCTCTCCACCCCCGGCTCCCCCGGTTCCCATCGCACCCCCAGCGGGCCGCGCGGCGCCGCGCCCACCCACGCAGCGCCGCCCCGCGCCCCGCATCCGGTGGATGAGGGGCCGATCGCCCCGCCGCAGTTGGTCGGGATGCGTCAGGAAGTGTTCCAGATGGCGCCGGTGACGCCCGAAGGACCGCCTTCGCGGCTATTGGCGCTGCAGATCGGCGCCTGGTTGCTGCGCGTGCTGGGCGCATTGCTGGCGTTCTGCGCGTTTTCGCTGTTCCACGAGGCCGGGCAGGGCGAGCAGCCGCTTTCGCGCGACATGCAGATCATCCTGCTGGTGTTCGGGGTTTCGTTTGCCGCGGTGACCTGGGGCGTCGGTGAAGCCCTGGCCGGATTGCGTCGTGTGCTGCGCGGCGGGCGTTGAAGGTGGATGCCGCCAACCCCTCGCCATCGTTGCTGACTCGTGGGGGCGGGGCAGCGCCCATTTTATTGCTGTTGCTCCTGGCGCTGGGGTTGTATCTGCCGGCGTTGGGCGGGCCGTATGTCCTGGACGACGTCCCCCTGCTGGTGGATGCGCCGCAATTGCGGGGCGAAGCAACCTGGCGCGAGGTGCTGCAATCGACCCGCTGGGTGTGCGATCTGACCTTCATCGCCAGTCGGTGGTGCGTGGGGGTTTCGCCGACGTTCGAACGCCTGACCAATGTGCTGATCCACTGGGGCGCGGCCCTGCTGCTCTGGCACCTGCTGCGGGTGACGCTGCACGCCCATCCGCGCCTCTTGCCCACCCCGCGCTGGATTGAGCCGTTCGCCCTGCTGGGGGCCGCCATGTGGTTGGCGCATCCGCTGCAAACCCAGGCGGTGACGTACATCGTGCAGCGTTATGAAGCGCTGGCGGGCTTCTGCATCCTGTTGACTTTGGTGGCGGGACACCACTGCGGCATGACCACCAGCCGGCGCGGCCGCTGGGCATGGGGGCTGCTCACGGTGCTGGCGGCGTTGCTGGGCATCCTGGTCAAAGTGAACGCTGCGGTGGCGCCGCTGCTGCTGCTGCTGTACGACGGCGTGTCCCTCGCGGGCTCGCTGCGGCAGGCGCTGCGCCGCCGGGCGGCGTTGTACCTGGCGCTGGCGGCCACCTGGCTGACCATCCTGCAGGGACCGATGTTGGCGCTCTTCGCCGGCGGCGTCACCGACGCGGCGGTGCTGCCCGCCGCGGGAACCGCCGGCATCAGCGCGGGGCTGGCGACGGTGGGCATGACCCCGGTGCAGTACTTCTTCTGTCAGGCGCCGGCGCTGGCGCACTATCTGGCGCTGACCTTCTGGCCCGGGGTGCTGGTGGTGGACCCCGGCTACCGTGTGCTGGAGATGCTCGAACGCGCCGAACCGGCGCTGGTGCTGGTGGTGACGCTGGCGGTGGGAGCCTGGTGGCTCTACTGGCGCAAGCCGGCGCTGGGCTTTCTGCTGGTGGGTTTCTTCGTGCTGCTCGGACCAAGCTCCAGCCTGGTGCCGGTGGCGGACCTGGTGATGGAACACCGCATGTATGTGGCGCTGGCGGGCGTGCTGCTGGCGGCGCTGGGGCTGGGCGCCTGGGCGCTGCGCCAGCATCCGGCGGCGGCGGCGGCGCTGGGGCTGCTGCTGCTGCTGGGACTGAGCGGGCGCACCTTGATTCGCCAGCAGGACTACCGCAGCGAGACGGCGTTCTGGCAGCAGACCGTCGATGCCCGGCCCAGCCATGCCCGGGCGTGGCTGAACCTGGGGGTGGCGCGCTTTCGCGCCGGCGACGAGGAAGCCAGCCATCGCGCCTTGCTGCAGGCGGTGCGCCTGGCGCCGTTCTTCGCCGCCGCCAATCGCAATCTGGGCCAGTCGTGGATGGTGCGCCAGGCGTATGACCGGGCGTACGCCTGCTTCCTGCGGGCGTGGCAGCGCGAGCCGCGCAGCCCCGATTACCTGCGTTTGCTGGGGGAAGCGGCGTTTCGTCAACAGCACATCGAATTGGCGCGGCAGTGGTTCACCCGCTGTCTGGAACAACAACCCGATGATGTGCCGGCCCTGGAACGCCTGGGCCGACTGGCGGTGCATGGTGAAGACTGGTCGGCTGCGGAGGCGTATTTCACGCGTGCGTTAGGCGTCAAACCTGAGGACGCCAACACGCTCGAAGGCGTGAAGATCATGCTGCAGCGCCTGGCGGCCACGGGCCAGCGCGACACGGCATTGCAGGTGATCGAACGGATAAGCAGCGCGACGATGCCCCTGCCTGCCGCACGCACGCATGCGCTGCAGCAACTGCTGACGGCGGCGCGGGCGGCGCTTGTGCGCTGACGACGTCGGCTCAGTGGGCGGTCGCCATCACCGCGCCCAGCCGCTGGATCGCCAGCCGAATGTCACCCACCCGGTTCTGGCCGGCTTCGCGTTCAATGATCAGATCGCCGGTGTAGTTGCCCTGCGCCAGCACCCGCATGAACGCCGGCCAGTCCACCTGCCCGTCGCCGATGGGCACTTCCTGGCCCCACTGACCTTTCACGGTGGTGCGCACGGCATCCTTGATGTGCACCTGCCTGACCCGCGGCAGCAACGTCTTGAGCGCGTCGATGGGATCCCCCATGTCGTACAGGATCATGTTGGCGGGATCGAAATTCACCGCCGTGTTGGTCGCGCCCTGCGCATCGAGCGCGGTGAGGAACGACAACAGCGTCGGCCCGCTTTCCTGCCCGGTTTCAAACAGCAGCGTCAGGCCATGGTCGGCAAAGCATTTGGCGATCTGCGTAATCCGGCCGACCAGCTTGGTGAACGCCGGGTCGCTCGGTTCATGCGGCAAAAAGCCGGCGTGACAGCTCACCAGTTTGAGCTGCAGCCGCTGGGCGAGCTTGGCTACGTCCTGCACGATCTTCCAGTTCTCCGCCCAATGCTGATCGGGCACCACGCCGCCGGTGCGCCGAATGCTTTCGAGCGAACTGTAGTCCTCGCCGATGGTGCCGAACATGCCCGAGGCGATGCTCGCGCCGTCCTGCGCCAGCACCGCCTGCACGTCGCCCCACACCGCCGGGTCGGTGCGCAGCGGGTTGAGCGCCAGTTGCACCTTCTTCAAACCAACATCCCGCAGCCGCCCCGCCAGGTCCGCCGGGTCCTTGGGATGCGTCGACCAACTGCAAATGCCTAAACGCTCAGTGGTGATCTTGCTCACAAATAAATCCTCAATCAATGACGACAACCAGTCACCCACTCACCACCCACTCCGCCCCAACCTCTTCCATCCCTGCCTTATCTCTCTCCGCATTCATCCGTGTTCATCCGTGGCAAAAAAACTACCCCAGCCTGACGCCCCGAGCTCAATACTGCTCGCCGCGCCACTTCACGAACGCTTCAATGCCTTCATACTCCGCAAGCCCCAGCTTGTCGTACAGCTTGGCGGTGGCGCGGTTGCGGTCCTCGGCCCGCTGCCAGAACTCGCGCGGGTCGGTGCCGGGGAACAGGGCTTTGTCCTTCTGCGATTCGTGTTTGAAAATCGCGGTGCGCTTGCGCAACAGCTCGGCAGGGGAGATGGGCACCGCCATTTCAATGTCTTCCACATCCCATTCCTGCCAGGCGCCGCGGTAGAGCCACAGTTCGCACTGACTGAACCAGTCGTCCTGCTGCACCTGCGCGACCGCCTGCAGGATGGCGCTCAGGCACACGCGGTGCGTGCCATGCGGGTCCGACAGGTCGCCGGCGGCATACACCTGGTGCGGCTTGATCTGCCGCAGCAGCTTGACCAGGATGGCAATGTCCTCCGGGCCCAGGTCCTTCTTGCGCACGCGCCCGGTTTCATAAAACGGCATGTCCAGAAAATGCAGCCGCTCCACGGGAATGCCGCAGTATCGGCCCGCCGCGCGCGCTTCGCCACGCCGGATCAAACCCTTGATCTGCTGCACTTCCTGCGAGTCCACCTGTCCCGGCTGCTTGTTCTTGAGGAACTCCTCGATGTGCTGTTCCAGTTCGCCGGTGCGCTGCGGGTCGATGTTGAACAGCCGGCAGAACTCGGCGGCAAAGTCGGCAAAGCGAATGGCGTCGTCATCGAACACCGCAATGTTGCCCGATACCTGATACGCCACGTGCACCTCGTGCCCCTGATCGACCAGCCGAATGAGCGTGCCGCCCATGCTGATGACGTCGTCGTCGGGGTGCGGGGAGAACACCATCACCCGCTTGGGGAACACCGCATCGCGCGGCAGGTCCGGGTCGCCGGGCATCTTGGCGTGCCTGGGTTTGCCCCCTGGCCAGCCGGTGATGGTGCGCTGCAGGGCGCGGAACACGCGCACGTTGATGTCATACGCCGGCCCGTGCGACGCCAGCAGGTCCTGCAATCCGCCTTCGTTGTATTCCTCTTCCTCCAGCTTCAGAATCGGTTTGCCCGCATGCTTGGCGAGCCAGATCACCGCCCGGTGGGTCATGCGCTCGTCCCACTTGACCGGCCCGACCAGCCACGGCGTCTTGAACCGCGCCAGTTCCGCCGCCGCCGCTTGGTCCAGCACAATGCAGGCGTCGCCATGCTGCTGCAGGTATGACGCGGGGCAACTCTGCGAAACCTCGCCCTGCACCGTCTTGGCGATCACCGGGGCTTTGTGCTCGCCCCACGCCATGAGGATCACTTTACGGGCCTTGAACACCGAGCCAACGCCCATGGTGATGGCGCGCCGCGGCACGGACTCCTCGCCAAAGAAATCGCTGGCGGCGTCCATGCGGGTCACGCGGTCGAGCGTGATCAAGCGGGTCAGACTGCTGCGGCCCGAGCCCGGCTCGTTGAAGCCGATGTGACCCGTGCGCCCGATGCCCAGAATCTGCAGATCAATCCCGCCGGCGGCGTCGATCGCCTTCTCATACTCCCGGCAGTGCTGCCACACCTTCTCCACCGGCAGCGTGCCGTCGGGAATGTGGATGTTCTCCGGGCGGATGTCCACATGATCGAACAAATGCTCGCGCATGAACCGCACATAGCTCTGCAATTCATGCGGCTGCATCGGGAAGTATTCGTCCAGGTTGAACGTCACCACATTGGCGAAGCTCAAGCCTTCCTCGCGGTGCAGGCGGATCAGTTCGTTGTAGACGCCCACCGGGGTCGAGCCGGTCGCCAACCCCAGCACCGCCGCCTGGCCCGCCTTCGCCTTGCTGCGGATCAGGTCCGCGATTTCCCCCGCCACGGCCGCGCTGGCCTGGCGGCTGTCGGGAAAGACGCAGGTGCCGATGCGCTCCAGCGCCGTTTGCGGGGCGTCGAGCAACGCTTGCTGCAGAGCAGATGCCATGATGAACCCTTCCGCTGATTTACTGTCAAGTGTGATAGGAAAGTCTAGCGTGCGGCAACGGGAATGCAACCGGCTATAAAAGCATTTGCCCCATAAAAACCGGGGTTCGCTCGGCCCCGACTTCCGGGGGTTGCCTTTTTTTAACAATTGCGATAAAAATACCGCATGACCCCGGTCCAGCGCGACATTCTGCGCCTGCTGCGCCGCGAAGGGGCGCTCAGCCGCTGGCAACTGCATCAACGCACCGGTCTGCGGCCCAACTCCGTGGGGCAGCAGGTGGCGCGGCTGATCCACGCCGGCCTGGTCGCCGAGCAGGCCGCCGCCGCCGAGGGACGCGGCCGACCACGCGTGCCGCTGGTGATCGACCCCCAACGCCGCCATGTCATCGGCCTGGCGCTGCGGCCGGGCCAGGTCGAAGCCGTGCGCCTCAACCTGCAGGGCCAGCCGCTGGGCTTGCGCCAGGTGCAGAAGCTCGACCAGCCCACCGCGCCGCTGCCGGCGCTGCGCAAAGCGCTTAAACCACTGCTCAACGAACAAACCTGGGCGGTCGCCTGCGCCATCCCCGGCTTTTTCGATCCCGCCGGCGGACGCATCCTGCTCAGCTCCGCGGTCGCGGCCGGGGGGACGCCAGCCATCGCGCCGCTGCAGGCGATGATTGAGCCACGCCCCCTGGCGCTGGACAACGACATGCACGCCCTGGCGGCCCGCTGGCTGCTCACCTTCCAGCAACCACCAGAGGAAGATGTGCTGCTGGTATATCTCGACGATGGCCAGCTCGGCGCGGCGATGCTCGTCGGCGGCGCGCCCAATCGCGGCTGCCTGGTCGGCGGCAATGAACTGGGCCACACGCGCCTGCCGGTCGCCACCGAACGCTGCTACTGCGGACACACCGGTTGTCTCGAACGCATCTGCTCGACCGCCTTCCTGCAGCAGCGCGGGCGGGGCAGCAAATCGATCACGCTGGCGCAGGCAGTGGCGGGGTATGGCGGAAAGGACGCGCGCCTGGACCTCATGCTGGAATTGCTCGCCACCGGCCTGGCGAACGTGGTGAACTTCATGCGACCCCACCGGCTGGTGCTGGTCAGCGAATTCACCCGCAGCCCGCGCTTTGCCGACGCTCTGGTGCGCCAGGTGCGCGGCAAACTGCTGTCGGAACTCGCCGGCCGGGTGCGCTTGGACCTGTGGGATCAGCCCCAGGCGCAGTCGGCGGAAACCGCAGGCTGGCTGGCGCTGGCGGGACTTTACTTCCCGGACTGGATGCGTCCCGCCACGGCGACGTTGGCGGCCAGGTGATCGGCATTGAGTCCGCCGATGACGATGCTGGCGACCCCCGGATTGCCCAGCACAAAGGCGATCGCCGCGGCGGGATCGAGCCAGCCGCTGCCCAGACCTTTTTTCACCACCACGCCCAGGCCACGCTGCTGCGCCTGAGCAATGACGGCTTCATGTTCGCGTTGCTGCAGGTTGTATTCGACCATCAGCACATCCGCCCAGTTCAGGGCATGCTCCGCGCCGGCAACGGACTTGCCGGAGAACCCGATGGCGCGGGTCAGGCCGCGCTGTTTGAGGTTTTGCAGCGTGGGGATCAGATCGCCGTCGCGCTGCAGCGCCAGTTCGTCGCCGGTGGCGTGGATGAGCAGCAGGTCGACATGCTCGCAGCGCAGGCGGCGGAGGCTTTGTTCGAGGCTCCGGCGGGCGTGGTCGCCGGTGAAGTCGTAGCGGCTTTCGCCATGCTCGAAGATTTCGCCGACCTTGGTGGAGAGGACGAACTCGCCGCGGCGGGGGGCGAGGACAGCGCCCAGGCGTTCCTCGCTGACGCCATAGGCCGGCGCGGTGTCGAGGTAATTGATGCCCAGTTCGAGCACGCGGTTGAGCAGGCGTTCGACCTGCGGCATATCGGGCAGGTCATAGGCGCTGGGATATTTGATCTTTTCATTGCGTCCGATTTTGAACGCGCCGAAGCCGATGGTGCTGACGGACAGCCCGGTGTTGCCTAGAGGTCGCTGATCCACGCGGTATGGTTCTCCCAGGGGGTCGGGGCGACAGGGGGGCGGGGCAGTTCATGCAATGCGGGCAGGTCGGCATCGCCGGCGGAAGTGGCGGGCAGCAGCGCCAGCACATCACTCGCCAGTTGCGGCGCCAGCGCCAGCTTGGTGGGCCAGGCGGTGATGACGTTGCCTTCCTGGCGCAACGTGACGCCGGCGGGGCGCAGGCCGCCCTGGGTGACTTGCTCGGCGCGATCGACGCGATAGGTCATCCACTGGGCGCTGCTCAGGTCCAGGCGCGGCAAGACCGCCAGCAACTCGTCGCGGGTGTGGCGCAGCAGCGTGCGTTCATCCATCTGCACGCCGGCTTCGGAGATTTGCCCGCCGACCTGCCAGGTGGTCAGTGCGTCGGCAGCATTGGCGCTCGGCACGGCCGTGGTGATGGTGAAGCGGGTTTGCGAGAAGTCGGTGCAGTGGCCGTTGAGCGTGGGCAGCGGGCCGCGCACCACGACCATGTGCAGCGGTCGGCGTTGCATGAGCGCCGGGTCAAGCTGCAGTTGCTGGCGCAGGGCGCCGTTGCCTGCCCCGGCGGTGAGCACCACGGCCGAGGGACGCAGCGTGAGGTCGCCATCCAGAAGCTTGACCGACTGCACCTGACCCGGCCCGGCGAGGTTCCATTCAAGGGCGTCATCACGGGTGATCTGCACCAGACGCTGGGCGTGGCGCTGCGCCAGGCAGGCGATGAAGCTGCCGGGTTCGAGGACTTGCTCGTCGAGTCGATACACGCAGCCGCAGGCGTCGCGCAGCACGTCAGGCCATTGGTCGTGGGGCAGTTCGACGGGTTTGACCCGCAGCAGGGCGCGGGCGCCGGTGAGGCCCAGGCGCGAGCGGGCGGAGCCGGATTGCCAGAGGTGGCAGAAATCGCTGCGCAGGGCGGTGGCGGAGAGGTCAGGCGCGGTGCGGCCGGCGAGGCAATCGCGCCACAGCGGGGGCATGTGAGCGATGGCTTTGGCGCCGGGGTCGATGAGATTGGACAGCGTGTACTTGAGTCCGCCGTGGATGATGCCCTGGGAGGCGATGGTTTGGCCGCTGCCCAGGGCGTGGCGTTCGAGCAACAGGGCGCTGCGGCCGCGCCGGACGGCTTCGTCAAGCAGCCACATGCCAGCCGCACCGCCGCCGACGATGAGCAGGTCCAGCGTCAGTTCGCTCGTGCGGGTCATGGGCGTTCAGCGTGGGGTGGTGTCAGGCTTGGGGGGGATGTCCAGGCGCATGCCCGCCTGCAGCCGATCGGGGTTGGCGCCGATGCGGTTGCGGTTGGCGTTGTAGAGGAAACGCCAGAGGTCGGGATCGCCATAGAAGCGGTTGGCGATGCGGGAGAGGTTGTCGCCGGAGCGGATGATGTAGGTCGTCGCCTGTCCCGGCGCGGGGGGCGTGGGCTCCTGGGCGCGGTTGAGTTCCTGGGGGTGCGGCAGGCGGATTTCCTGACCCGGACGCAGGCGGGCGGGATCGACGTTGGGGTTCGCCTGAGCGATGTCCACCCACGCGCGTTCCGCGCCATAGAAGCGTTCAGCGATGCCCGCGAGGGTGTCGCCGGACTGGATGATGTAGAGCTTTTCACCATTGGCGCCGGTGCGGGTGTTGGGCACTGCCGTCGGGGTGGGGGTCGAGGTGGCAGCCGTGGGCAGGGTGGGCGAGAGCGTGCCTGCGGGAGTCGAATTGGTGGCAGCGGCACTGGTCGAGCCGGGCTGAATGACCGGCACGGGCTGAGACAGCGGCTGGGCGGGGGTGGCCGCCACCGGCGCCGAGGGCAGCACCAGCGGGGTCGAGCCGTCGAGATTGACCGTCAGCGGCTGCGGCGCCGCGGGCTGTTCGATGGTTTCATCGGCAGACATCGGCGTGCTGCCGGCGCCGCTGGTCGTCTCCGTGGCGGGTTTGGCTTTGGCGGCATCAAGCTGCGCCCGCACGCGCGCCAGCACATCGGTGACGTCGTTGTCCGCCCCGGTCGAGCCGGTGCTGGTGGAACTGCCAGGGGAACTGGTGTTCACGCCGCCGCCTCCGCTGAAACCGGAGGCTGTGGGGCTGCCAGCCGAGGGCGCAGGCTTGGGCGCATTGCGCGCCAGGTCGCTGGCGGGTCCATCCGTGGTCGGGGAACCGGGGGAACCGGGGGTGCCGGGGGAACCGGGGGTGCGGGTGCCGAAGTACACCAGCACCGTCAGGAACAGCACGACCGCGACACCCAGCGCGATCTTGTACGGCGCTTTCATGGCATCTCTCCTGGAGAAGGGGATATTGTAGTCCATTGGCGTGCTGGTGACGAACGCCCCCGCGTGACGCTGCACCCGACGGCTCGCATCGTCGGCTCGGCGTGATGCACGCCGCGCGCTTTCTGAGCGGACGACGCGAGTCGTCGGGTGGCATGACCGCATCATCACCCCGGCCCACCGGCAACAATTTTGCCGTCGGCGGGAACCTTTCCGTATCACCCGCATCCAAACCAGCAGACAAAGTCACCCAAATGGCGACAATGGCGTCATTCCCTCCCCACCCTCATCCCTCTCCGGGAAGCCCAGGAGCCCGCGGCATGTCGTACTCACAGCGCGTTGTTGGCGTCTCACTGCTGGTGGTCATCGCGCTGCTGGGGTTGGGGCAACTGGCGTTGACCCACGCCGGCGAAGCCCACCCGGCCGCCGTGCTCAAACGCGCGGATCAACTCTACGCCGACAGCAACTACGCCCAGGCCGCCGAGCTGTACCAGCAGTTGCTCAGCGCCCCGCAGCGCCCGGAAGCGTGGTATCGCATCGGCGAGCAGCTCACCGCCTGCTACCTGCGTCTGCAACGTTTTGATGACGCCATCGCCGCTGCTCAGGCCCAGGTGCAGCGCGCCGGCGACACCCCGCTGGGCGCCCGCGCCAACCGCTTCCTGGGCGACCTCTACCTGCTGGTCCCCAAGTGGGGCGTGCGCGCCGGCGGCAAGTTCCATCGCGCTCAGCACCTGCAGGGCATTCATGTGCAGTCCTATCGCCATGACAAGCAACTGGCGCTGCAATATCTCCAGCAGGCGCGGGCGTTGTACGAACGGTTCGATGGCGATGCCGCAGCCCTGGCGACGCTGCCTGAAGCAGAGCGTGACCAGTGGCGGCGCGAGCGTTTGGACTGTCTGTTCGATCTCGCCGGCGCTGCCGCGCGCTACGGCATTTATGACAACGGGCCGATGTTCTGGCATTGGTATTGGGCGCAGCGGGATGATCAGTTGGCCGCCACCGCCGGGGAAGATGACTTCGACGAAGCCACCAATCAATGGGCGTACCACCGCAAGCGTCCGCTCGGCTTGCGCGTGGATGACGCCGGCCAACCGGTGTTTCCCACCGCTCCTGCTGCGTGGGGCGAGGACCTGAACGACGACCAGAAAGTGCTCTACCTGCTGGCGGAAATCCGGGAGCTGGACAATCTGGATCAGCGTCCTTACGCGGCCCGCAGCTGGATGCGCCAGGCGCTGCTGGCGCGGACGCGCTTCGGGCTTGATCGCCTGAACGCTTACGCGGGCATGTGGTACGACGGTTCCACGCAACCGCTGCGGCAGGAACTGGAAAAGGTGAATCCCTGGGAGCTGGGCGATCACGAAACGCTGGTGCTCGCCGGCGGGCGGGTCATGCGCGTCACGCTGCCCCCGCAGTGGGATGTGCTGGATCTGCTTTCGCGCGTCGAGCATCCCGAGCATGCGCTCGAAGCCCGCTACAGCATGGGCTTGTACCACCAGAGTCGCCAGCAGTATCCGCGCGCCCTGACGGTGTACGACGAACTGCTGACCCAAGACCCGCAGAACCAATGGGTGCAGGCGGCCCGCACGCAGCGGCAACGCATCCTGGCGCCGGAGGTCAGTCTGGCGGCCACCAGCCTGCAGCGGCCCGGAGCAGCGACGTCCTTGCAGGTGACGCATCGCAATGCCGATCGCCTGTGGTTTGTCGCCCGCCAGGTGGATGTGGTCGGCCTGATGCGCGCGATTCAGCAGCGCAAGCCCGATGACCAGCGCGGCGACCAAAGCTGGTGGCAACTGAACAACTGGCATGGGTTGTACGTGCATGGCAACGGCCGGGGCGACGAAGCCGGTCGGCTGGCGGAAAAGCACCTGGGCGTGGAAGTCGCGCGCTGGAGCGCTGCCGTGGAGCCGGGCGTCGAGCATCGCTACGCCACGGTCACGCTGCCCGCTCCGCTGCGCGACGGCGGGGCGTACCTGATCCTCGCCAGCACCAGCGCGACGCCCGCCAGTTGGGGAACGGACGCGCTGACGAAGTTGCAGGAGACCACGCCCAGTCGCGCCATGGTGGTGCTCAGCGATCTGGCGCTGGTGGAGAAGCAGATCCCAGCCGGGAAGCTGTATTACGTCTGCGACAGCGCCAGTGGCGCGCCGGTGCAGCAGGTGCAGCTTGAAGCCGCCGAGTACTGGAGCCAGTGGAACAATCAGCGCCGTCATTCGGAGAATTTCAAACGGTTTTACACGCTCACCAGCGATGCCCAGGGGCTGGCGACGCTCAAACGTCCTGACCACAACTGGGGCAGCCTCCACCTGCTGGCGACCACGGCTGATGGGCGCTTTGCTTTCCTGAATATGCAGGGGTGGAGCCACTATTCCCCCTCGCCTGCCGAGCAGTCGCACGCGGCGTACATCCTCACGGATCGTCCGGTCTACCGCCCCAGCCAGACCGTGCGCTTCAAGCTCTGGCTGCGCGACATGCAGGCCGGCCAGTGGCGCGAGCCGACCACGCAAACCGTTCGCATCACCATCACCGACCCGCGCGGCAACACAGTCCACGAAACCAATCTGCAAACCGATGACTTCGGCGGCGCGGACAGTTCCTTCACCCTCGCCGACGAGCCGCCGCTGGGCATGTACACCCTCACCGTGCATGGCCGCAGCAGTCAGAATTTTCGCGTGGAGGAATACCGCAAGCCGGAGTTTGAAGTCACTGTGAAGCCGGGAGCCACGCAGGCGCGCCTGGGCGAAACGCTCGAAGCGAAAATCACCGCGCGGTACTACTTCGGCGCGCCGGTCACGCACGCGACCGTCAGCTACAAGGTGTTCCGCGAAACCTATCAGCCGCGTTTCTATCCCGTGGGTCCGTGGGACTGGTTGTACGGCTCGGGCTATGGGCTGAACTGGTATGCCGCGCCATGGTTCGACTGGTGGGGCAGTCACCTGCGCTGCTGGTCGCCGCCGATGTGGTGGTGGGGCTATGGCGGTGCGCCGGTGCGCGAGTTGGTCAGTCAGGGCGAAGCCAGGCTCGATGAGCAGGGCGAGTATGCCGTGCAGCTTGACACTGCGCCCGCGCTGCGCGACCACGGCGACCAGGACCACCGCTACACCATCGAAGCCGAGGTGACCGACGCCAGCCGGCGCGTGATCACCGGCAGCGGCGCGGTGACCGTGACCCGGCAGAGCTACTACGTCTTCATTGATGCCGACCGGGGCTACTACCGTCCCGGCGAGGATTTGAACCTCACCATTCGCGCGGTGACGCCCGATGGTCAGCCGGTGGCGGTCAGCGGCCTGCTCAGTGTGTCCAGCGTGGTGTTCGGCGGGCCGGGCAACAGCCGGATCGAAGAAACGCCGTTGCTGCGGCAGAAGCTGGAGCTGGACGAAGCGGGCCGCGCGTCCTTCAAGCTGCGCCCGGAAAAGTCAGGCCAGCTCAAGTTCGTCTTTGCTGCGCCGGATCGCTGGAATCAGGCGGCTGCGCCCCAAGAACCGGCAGATGAGGCAGGCGTGGTGGAAGGCTACGCGCTGGCGTGGGTGGTGGGCGATGACTTCGATGGCGCGCTGCATCGGTTCAACGAGTTGGAGATTCTGACGGATCGCCGAACGTATGAGCCGGGTGATATTGCCCATGTGATGATCAACACCGCCCAGCGCGGCAGCTATGTCCTGCTGGGTGAGAAGGTGGACAACGGCTGCCTGCTGTCCCATCGGCTGGTGCATCTGCCGCGCGGCCACGTGGTGCTGGACATTCCCGTGACCAAAGACAATCAGCCCAACTTTTTCGTCGAAGCCACCACCGTCAGCGCGGGGCGCGTGCATCAGCAGTTGCAGCAGATTCTTGTCCCGCCCGCGCAGGGCGTGCTCAATGTGAAGGTGACGTACGACAAAGAACGCTACGAGCCGGGCGAGACGGCTCAGGTGACGGTGCAAGCCACCACGCTCGACGGCAAGCCGGCGGCGGCGCAGCTGACGCTCAGTGCGTTCGATCAATCGGTGCTGTACATCCAGCCGGAGCTGGCGCCGATGATGGCGAGCTTTTTCCACGGGCGCACGCGCCAGCATCATTTGCAGATGATGACCAATCTGTTCGAGCAGTTCAGCGCGCTGGGCAATCAGCTCAATCCGCAGTCGCAGCTTTGGCCGCAGCCGGACGAGTGGCAGGGGGTGTGGGGGCCGCAGGTCAAGGATTGGCGGATATTCGCGGGCTTCATCGGTGACGATCTGATGCGGGCGGACGAGGCCGTCGCCTACAGTGCCGCCGGCGGTCGCGCGATGACCATGCGCGGGGCGGTGGCGGCGCCGGCTCCCAGGAACGCGCCCATGGCGGCAATGGAGATGGCTGCGGACGCAACCGCCGGGGTCGCCAAACTGAGCGACAAGGATGCCCGCCTCGCCGAAGGCGGCACCGGCGGCGACGCTTCCCCCGCGCTGGTGGAGCCCACCGTGCGTTCCCAATTCGCCGACACCGCACTCTGGCTGACCACTTTGCGCACCGATGCCGATGGCGTCGCCACGACCCGCTTCACCATGCCGGAGAACCTCACCACCTGGCAGTTGAGCAGCTACGCCATGACCCGCGCCACCAGCGTGGGGCAAGCCAGCACCACCGCGGTGACGACCAAGAAACTGCTGGTGCGTTTGCAGACGCCGCGTTTCTTCACCGAGCGCGATGAAGTGGTGCTCAGCGCCAACGTGCACAATTACCTGGCCCACGCCAAGTCCGTCACCGTGAAGCTGGAGATCCCTGACCTGCTGAGCGCCCTGCCGGATGTGCCGTTGCAGCAGGTCGTGGAAGTGCCCGCCGGCGGGGAAGCGCGGGTCGACTTCCGCGTGCGGGTGCGCACCAGCGGCAGCGCGCAGGTCACTGTCAAAGCGCTCACCGATGAAGCCTCCGACGCCATGCAACTGACGGTCCCGGTGCTGGTGCATGGCATGACCCGCCAAATCGCCAGCAGCGGCATCATCCGTCCCGACAGCACCACCGGCAGCGCGACGATCAGCTTTGAACTCCCCGCCGAGCGCCGGCCGGAGCTGTCGAGCTTGCGCGTGCAGTTCGCGCCCAGCTTGCTCGGCTCGATGCTCGATGCGCTGCCGTATTGCCTGGACTATCCCTACGGCTGCACCGAGCAGACCATGAGCCGAATGCTGCCCGCCATTCTCGTACGGCGCACCTTGCAGGACACCGGCGTCAAACTGGCGGACCTCAAAGTTGCCCGCGAACGGCTGGCGGAACTGCGCCGCATCGAGCAGGGCGAGCGCTTCCGCTACTTCCATCTTGATGCCCCGGTTTTCGATGAGCAGGAAATGGACCGCATCATCGTGGCCGGCCTGCAGCGCATCACCTCCATGCAGAACAACGACGGCGGCTGGGGCTGGTGGAAGGACAGCGATTCCAATCCCTACCTCACCAGCTACGTGCTGTTCGCTCTGCTGACCGCCCGGCAGTGCGATGTGCCGGTGGATCCCCAGCTCACCGAGCGTGGCCTGAACTGGCTGGCGAACTGGGAAAATGAGCACCTGCGCGCTGAGCATTGGCGCCCCGACGCCGGCCGGGCGTTCAGCGCGTACGTGCTGGCGCTGGGCGGTCGCGAAGCGAAGCTTGACCCCGCCAAGGACGACACCCGTCCCGGCGCCCTGCTCGAACGGCTGCATCAGCGGCGCGATGAACTGAACCTGTACGGCAAGGCGCTGCTCGCCCTGACGCTGCATCACCGGCAGGACGAACGGGCCGCGCTGGTGCTGCAAAACATCATGCAGTACGTCGTGGTGCAGGCGGAAACGCAGACCGCCTACTTCCGCACGCCCCAGGCCGGCTGGTGGTACTGGTGGAACAATGACATCGAAACCAACGCCTGGATTCTGCGGGCGCTGGCGACCATTGATCCCCAATCAGCGGTGGCGCCGCAGTTGGTCAAATGGCTGCTCAACAACCGCCGCAATGGCTACTACTGGCGGTCCACGCGCGACACCACGCTGTGCATTGCCGCGCTGAGCGATTTCGCCCGCGCCAGCGGTGAAGCGGACCCGGATTACACGCTGACGCTCAACTTCGACGACGGCGCGGTGGTCAAGCAGGTCAGGATCAACCGGGACAACTTCCTGACCTACGACAGCCAGATGCTGCTGGAGGGCGTGACGCTGGGCACGGGCAAGCACACATTGACGCTCACGCGCGAAGGGCGCGGCGCGGTGTACTTCAACAGCTATCTGCGCTACTTCAGCCGGGAGGAGCCGATCCCCGCCGCCGGGCATGAGTTGCATGTGGTTCGCCGCTATTTCCGCCTGCGGCAAATCCCGTTTGCGGTGGAGGTGGAATCCGCCGCCGGGGCGACGCTCAGCGAGAACCGCCTGCGCTACGAGCGGCTGGAACTCAAGGATGGCGACCACCTGACCACCGGCGAGCTGGTGCAGGTGGAGCTGCACGTCACCAGCGACAACGACTACACCTATCTGGCGCTGGAGGATTTCAAGCCGGCGGGGCTGGAGCCGGTGGACCTGCGCTCGGGCAGCAAGTGGCAGGAGGGGTTCGCCAGCTATATGGAACTGCGCGACGAGAAGACGGTGTTCTTCGCGGAGACCATTGGCCAGGGCGAGCACCTGCTGCGCTATCGGCTGCGCGCGGAAACCCCCGGCATCTTCCACGCTTTGCCCACCCGACTGTTCGGCATGTACGCCCCGGAGCTGGCCGCCAACAGCGCCGAGCAGGTGGTCACCGTGGTTGACCGTTGATCCCGGCCGAAGGTTAGCGTTGCGCTAGATCGCATCGCGCGCTAACCAAATCTTTGCGCCCATCACATCTTGTCCATGCGCTGTCCTAACGCATGCACCGCAGACTTTGCAGCCAAAGCTCGTCGGTTGCTGCGCCTGTTGCGCTGCCGCCGTCACGAGCCTGGTTTGGACGCTTTTGGCGGAGTTGCGGGTCCACGCGTGTTGCGCCGGACTGCCGTCAGGAGCGTGTGGGTGGCCCATCTACTCTTTTTCAGGAGACGCACTGATGAACTTTGGACCGACAAGCAAGATGCTTGCGGGCGTTCTGGCTCTGGGAACGTCCGGGCTGGCGCTGGCCGGTACGACCACGCCCGCCGAGTCGACGCAGCTTGATTCGCTGCGCCAGGAATTGGCGCAACTGCGGCAGAGCAACAACAGCCTGCAGCAGCAGGTTGCCCAGCTCCGCACCGATCAGGGCGAGAACTGGCTCAACGCCCGCCGCGCTGAGGAAGTCAAGGCCCTGGTGAAGGAAGTCCTCGCCGACGCCGACACCCGCGCTTCGCTGCTCGAAGGCGGCATGACCGCCGGCTACAAGAAGAACTTCTTCCTCGCCAGCGAAGACGGCAGCTTCATGCTCAAGATCAAGGGCCAGATTCAGTTCCGCTACATCGCCGCTTTCCGTGATGGCCAGCACAACACTCCGGGCGCCGGCACCGCCAACGACGATCTGGAATCCGGCTTCACCATCCGCCGCGCCAAGATCAACTTCGGTGGCCACATCGGCAGCCCCAAGCTCGGTTACGACATCCAGCTCGCCGTGGACCGCGGCAGCAACACCGCCATCGCCGACAAGATCAAGATCAGCTACGACATCAACGACTGCTGGAGCCTCTGGTTCGGCGAAGACAAGGCCCCCTTCCTCCGCGAAGAACTCATCTCCAGCTCCAAGCAGATGGCGGTGGAACGCTCCTACGTCAATGAAATCTTCACCGTCGACAAAGTCCAGGGTGTCGCCCTCGAATACAGCAGCGACATGATCAAGGGCAGCGTCATGATCAGCGACGGCCTGAAGTCCGGCGATGGCAGCGGCAGCGCTTACCGCTTCACCCAGCTCGACGACTATGATGCCCAGCCCGTTGACCGCACCGGCATCAGCAAGGACTTCGACGACGACGCCAGCGATTTCGCCCTCACCGCCCGCATCGACGCCAAGCTCGCCGGTGACTGGAAGCAGTGGGAAGACTTCACCGCGTGGGACGGCGAGGAAATGGCGGTCTTCGTCGGCGCCGCCATCCACTGGGAAGAAGGCGAAACCGGCGACGGCTTCGACAACAACGACTTCTTCGCCTACACCGTCGACACCTCGCTGGAAGTGCAGCGCTTCAGCGCCTACATGGCGTTCATCGGCCTGCACACCAACGTCGAGCGCCAGGCTGCCGTGGCTGCCCAGGATTACAACATCTTCGGCTTCGTCGGCCAGGTCGCCTACCAGATTCCCATGGCGGACAAGCAGATTCTCGAACCGTTCATCCGCTATGAGTGGGTTGACTTCGACAACGCCATCAGCACCGCCGCCGCTCCCGCGACTGCGGACGACGAAGTCCAGCTCATCACCGTCGGCTTCAACTACTACTTCGCCAAGCACGCCGCCAAGTTCACCCTCGACGTCGTGTACGCCTTCGACGCGATTCCCATCGGCGAAGCGGGTCTGGGCCTGAACTCCGACCGCGTGCCCGCCGGCGGCATCGCCAACGATGACCAGACCGTCATTCGCGCGCAGTTCCAGTTGCTCTTCTGAGCCAACTCCGCCGATATCTCACCTCAGCACCAGATGAGGTGGACTATCTCTCCTGGACGACCCGGCCGCCACCCGCCGGGTCGTCTTTTTTTTGCGCGCTGGGCACCTCGTCGTTTCCTGTTGAACGAGCCGGAAGCGTCAGCGACGGGCACCGCGCTCGGCTACCCAACCCTCTCCATCACTGCACGAAACCCTCGGCCGCCGGGCTGCCTTTCATCCGGCCACGCGTTGCGCGGGTGACGTCCCACATCCGGGGGGCACTACAATCCCCTCGCATGACCGCTGCCCCGCCCGGCCAGGTGTGTTCCTCCGCCTTCCAACCCGCGTGGTGGCTGCGCTCGCGCCACGCTCAGACGCTGTTTCCCGCCCTGTGTCGGCGGCATGTCCAACTGCCGCTGCGGCGCCAGCGCCTGGAACTGCCCGATGGTGATTTCCTTGACCTGGATTGGGCTTTGCCCACGTCCGACCAGACGCCGCCGGCCGATGACGCGCCGCTGGTGTTGCTGCTCCACGGGTTGCAGGGGTCGAGCCGATCCAGCTACATCCGCGGGCTGCTGCGGGCGCTCACCGCCGCGGGGCTGCGGGCGCTGGTCATGCACTTTCGCGGCTGTTCGGGCGAGATGAACCGCCTGCCCCGCAGTTACCACAGCGGCGAGACCACGGACCTGGCGTACGTCGTCGCCGAGTTGCAAACCCAACACCCCGGCGTCCCACTGATGGCGGTCGGTTACAGCCTCGGCGGCAATGTGCTGCTCAAATGGTTGGGTGAAACCGGCTCGGACAATCCCCTGCATGCCGCGGTCGCGGTGAGTGTGCCGTACCACCTCGCCCGCGCCGCCGACGACCTGAACCGCGGGTTCGCCCGGCTGTATCAACGTCATCTGGTCACCAGCCTGTGCCGGGGCTTACGCCGCAAGCGTCAGCTCGTGCCGATGCTGCCGGAGTTGCGCGACGAAGCGATCGGCAGGCTGCGCAGCTTCTGGGAATTTGATGATGCCGTCACTGCGCCGCTGCATGGCTTTGCCGGGGTGCATGATTACTACACGCGCAGCTCCAGCGGCCCGTACCTGCGGCACATCCGTGTGCCGACGCTGCTGCTGCACGCCCGGGACGATCCGTTCATGTCGCCGGGCGCCTTGCCGACCGCCGAGCAGTTGGGGCCGACGGTGACCTTTGAATGCAGCGACCGCGGCGGTCATGTGGGCTTCGTCGCCGGGGGCAATCCGTTGCGGCCGCGCTACTGGTTGGAGGAACGCATCCCCGGGTATCTCTGTGAACAAGTGCGCGCCCTCCGGCACGATTTCACCCATTTAGCCCTCGGCGAGTCGCCGGGGGCTAAGTGATGCCTCGTTCACAGCAGTTCGGGCAGCTCCCGGTCCACCTGCGGGAAGTAGCGGCGAATCACCGAGCAATCGAATTTGCTCAGGATGCTCTCGGGTCCTTCCCGGGTCAGCAGAAAGGTCAACGCCGCCTGCACCACGCGCTCGGGCGGCACGCGCCCGCGCGACCACAGGTCGTAATCGCTGAAGCTCAGGCTGATCGCCAGTTCATAGCGCCGGCCGTCGGCACAGACCACCGCCTGGTACTGCCAGCCGCGGTCGCCTTCGCGTTCGTGCTGAATTTCGATCTCCGCCATGTGCGGGTCCGTTGCGGCTACAATGGTCCAGGTCGTTCAAAGCATAACGCAACCAACGCCCGCCCGGCGTTCCCGATGGTTCCCCGCCGCACGAGGCGCGATGTTCTTCCTGCTCGAAACTCTGATCCTCGGCCTGAGCAACCTGGCGCTGCACAAGCTGCGCTCCCTGCTCACCACCTTGGGCATCATCTTCGGCGTCGCTTCCGTCATCACCATGGCGGCGATCGGCGAAGGTTCCAAGCAACGCGCCCTGGCGGACATCCGCCAACTGGGCGCCCGCAACATCATTATTCAATCCGTCCGCCCCCCGGAGCCGGAGCAGACTGCCTCCGGCACCGAGCAGTTTATGATCTCCTATGGCATCAAACGGCTGGACCGGCAGCGGATCGAAACCACCCTGCGCGAACTGGAGCGCGTGGTCCCGCTCAAGGAAGTGGGCTCCCGGGTGACCAACGGCCGGCAGCAGGCGGTGGCGTCGGCTTTCGGCACCACGCCCGCGCTGCGCGAGGTGATGAGCCTGCGGGTGGGACGCGGCCGCTGGCTGAGCGATGAGGATATGGACCCCGCCAACCCCGGCAATGTCTGCGTGATCGGCGCGGAAGTCGCCGCCCGGTTGTTTCCCCTGGAAGACCCGCTGGCGGCGACGCTGCGGATTGACGACCACGCTTTCCGCGTGGTGGGCGTGCTGCAGGGCGTGGGGCTGGCGGGGGGCGCCGGCGTCAAGCTGGTGGGCCGAAACGTCAACTTCGATATTTACCTGCCCATGCCCGCCGCCATGGCGCGCTTCGGCGATACCCAGGTTCGCCGGCGCTCCGGCTCCATGGAAGCGATCAGCGTGGAGTTGACCGAGCTGATCGTCGAAGCCCAGCAGCAGGAAGCCGTGATCGAACTGGGCGAGCAGATTCGTCGTCTGCTGGAACTGGAACACAAAGGCCTGGTGGACGTCACGGTGGTGGTGCCGATGGAACTGCTCATGCAGGCCGAGCGCACCCAGAAAATGTTCAACGCCCTGATGGTCGCCATCGCCTCCATCAGTCTGCTGGTCGGCGGCATCGGCATCATGAACATCATGCTCGCGTCCGTGACCGAACGCACCCGCGAGATCGGCATTCGCCGGGCCCTGGGCGCCACCCGCCGGCACATCATCTGGCAGTTCCTGGTGGAAACCACCGTGCTCTCCGGGCTCGGCGGCCTGCTGGGCATCGCCATGGGACTGGCGTCGATCCTCACCCTGACCCTGCTGCGCGCCCAGTTGCCGTCGCTGGAAAAACCGGTGCTGACCACCTGGTCCGTGGTGGTGAGCTTCACCGTCGCGGCAGCGGTGGGCGTGGTGTTCGGCTTGTACCCGGCGGTGCAGGCGGCGCGGCAGGACCCCATCGTCGCGCTGCGGCATGATTGAGCGCATAGGCGGATGAAAAAAGGGGATAAGTACATTATTTTTAAAAAATAATGTACTTATCCCCTTTTTTCATCCGCCGCGCGACGCTGGTTCGCCAGCCGCAGTTCCTTCGCCACCAGCCGCCAGCGCAGCAGCGGATACAGGCCGCCCAGCAACGTCAGCACCACCACCGGCAACATGCCCACCGCCATGCCCGCCAGCGGCGTCAGCAGGCTTTTACCCAGCATTTTGCCCACCAGACCCGCCAGCGGGCCAACCGTGAAACCCGTGCCGATGTACGCCTCATGCCCGCCCCCGGCATCCACCGACGCGTTCATCACCACCATCGCGTAGTACAGCGCACAGAAGTAAACCACGCCCGCCGCGATGCCGAACACCAACGCCCCCGCCAGCACCACCGGCGTGGTCTGGCCCAGCAGCACCAGATAAAACGAAGCCGGCAACAGCACGATGCCCGCCGCCAGCACATCCGTGCGCCCGTGCCAGCCGGTGCGCCAGAGCATCACCGCAAAGGTCGGCGTACGTCCCAGATCAATCAGACTGCCCAGCAACGTGGCGCCCACCACCGAGTAGCCCAGCCGCTGCTGAAAAATCTCCGGCAGCAGCGGCGCCAGCACCAGAATGAACATATAGCTGCCCATGGTCGACCAGCGGCTGGCGCGCATCAGCGCGTGGTAACGCAACAGGTCCGTCGCCCCCAGCCGCTGCGGGTCGTCGTGCGCCAGATGTACCGGCTGCGCTTCCAGCGGCAGCGACAGCAGCAGGCTCAGCGCGCAGCAGACGACCGGCAGCAGGAAGAACCCCGGCGTCCACCAGTTGATCAGCGGCCCGGACAGCGCCACCGTCGGCATCACCACGATCGACCAGGCGATGTTGAACCAGCCCACCGCCCGCGCTGAGTCCCGCGGCCCGCGCCCGGCGGCGGTGTAGCTTTCAGCAATCGGCCACATGGCGCCGTTGAGCAAACTCATCGCCAGGTAGCCCGGCACCAGCACCCCCGCCGCGCTGGACCAGCACGCCATGGCGGCGTTCGCCAGCAGCATCAGGCCGATCAACCCCTGCATCAGGCGCCGTTCGCCCAGCCGGTTGGTCAGCGGATGACTGCCCAGTGCTCCGAGCACATACATGACTCCACTGATGAGCGCCACCCACAGGTTCGCCCAGCTGGAAAAGTCCAGGCGTTCATGGAACAGGAAGAAGCTGCCGCGCTGCACGAGGATCGCCGCGGTGCTTTGCAACACCGTGATCAGCAGCACCGTGGTAAGACGATTCATGAGCTGGACCCAGGGCCGGCTTAGACCCAGCGCCAGCCGGTGGGGCGGAATTGTAATGTGCCCCTGCCGGCGGTGCGCGGCGTATCATGCACCGTCATGCTGCCGCGCATCAAAGAGCAACTGCGCTTGCCCCCCGGTCGCGCCGGGGCGCTGTGGCTGCACCGCGACATGGCGCGGACCATGCACATGCATCGGCATGACGAGTTGGAGTTCAACCTCGCCATCGCCGGCAGCGCGCGGTATCTGCTGGAGGATCGCCGCATCGATCTGGCGCCCGGAACGCTGGTGTGGCTGTTTCCGGCGCAGAATCATCTGCTGGTGGATCGCACCGCGGACTTTGTGATGTGGATCGGCGTCTTCCGCCCCAACCTGCTGCGCCGGTGTGCGATCGAGGAGCCGTACCGCGCCCTGCGCCGGCAGAATTTCCCCGGCCGCATCGTCAAGCAACTGACCATGGACCGCACGCGCGAACTGCATGAGCAGTGCCAGTTGGTGGCGGAGCAGTTGGCGGATGGGCCGCGTTTTGATGCCGGGCTGGCGTGGGTGCTGCTGAGCGCCTGGCGCTGGTTTCTTGATGCCGACACCGCCGCCCGCGAGCGCGATGTGCATCCTGCCGTCGAGCGCGCCGCTCGGCTGATTCGTGCGGCTGAAGACCCTGATTCCATTGACGAACTGGGCGCCGCCTGCGGGCTCAGCGGCACGCGCCTGAGCCGGTTGTTCAAACAGCAGATCGGCTTGCCGCTGGCGCGCTTTCGGCAGCAGTGCAAGCTCGAACGCTTTTTCTCGCTGTATGCCCTGGGCCGCAAACGCAATGTCACCCAGGCAGCGCTGGAGGCGGGCTTCGGCAGCTACGCCCAGTTCCATCGCGTGTTCCGACAGCGCATGGGCTATGGCCCACAAACTTACCGGCGACGTCTGCTCGACGACGCCCAGCCCAACGAGCCGGAAGCGTAAGCGACGGGTAGGGCGCGCTGCAGGCATGACGTCTTGAACTGATCCCGTGCCCTCGACATCCAATTGCCCTGCCCGTCGCTGACGCTTCCGGCTCGTTTTTCCCCGCGCCACGCGGGTATCATCCCCACCATGAAAGCGCGGCAACTGGAAAAACTCGGTTTCCCTTCCGGCGACATCGCCCGCAGCGCCAAGTGGATCGCCCAGATCGCGCGTCAGCGCGGCCTGACCACCGAGCAGATCAAGGACACCTTCGCCCATCTGCTGACCGATCCCGCCGCCTTCCGTGCCCATGAGCTGTTTGGCGAGCTGGCGCAAGCGATCCTCGAACAGCGTCAGACGCAGGCGAATGTAGACGAGCCGGTGACGCGCCCGGGCGATCCCGCGCCGTGTCAGATGTGGGGCAGCGACCTGGACCCGCAATCGCTCCAGCAGATGCGCAACGCCTGTGCGCTGCCCGTGGCGGTGCGCGCAGCACTGATGCCCGATGCCCATGTGGGCTACGGCCTCCCCATCGGCGGGGTGCTGGCGACCGACAACGCGGTGATTCCCTATGCCGTGGGCGTGGACATTGCGTGCCGCATGAAGCTGTCCGTGCTGGACCTGCCCGCCGAAACGCTGACCAAACGCCGGGACTGGCTGGCGCGGGCGATCGAGGATGAAACGCGCTTCGGCGTCGGGGCTGCGTTTGAAACCCGCCATCGTCGGCAGCATGAAGTGCTCGACGCCGACTGGTCGGTCAGCCCCATCACCCGCATGAACCGCGAAAAAGCCGCCGCCCAACTGGGCACCTCCGGCTCGGGCAATCACTTTGTCGAATTCGGCCTGCTGACGCTCGAGCAACCCGACCTGGGCCTGGACGCCGGCGTGTACCTGGCGCTGCTGTCGCACAGCGGCAGTCGCGGAACCGGCGCTGCCGTGTGCGATCACTACAGCAAACTGGCGATGCGCCTGCACCCGAACCTGCCCGGCGAGCTGCGCCATCTGGCGTGGTTGGATATGGACAGCCATGAGGGGCAGGAATACTGGGCCGCCATGGAACTCATGGGCGAATACGCCAGCGCCAACCACGCCATGATTCATCGGCATGTCTCCCGCCATCTGGGCGCGCGGGTGATCGCCGGCGTGGAGAACCATCACAACTTCGCCTGGCGCGAGCAGCACGACGGCCGGGAAGTCGTGGTGCATCGCAAAGGCGCCACCCCGGCGGGCGCTGGCGTGCTGGGCGTGATTCCCGGCTCCATGGCGACGCCCGGCTACGTCGTGCGCGGGCGCGGCAGCGGGGCGTCATTGCAATCGGCGGCGCACGGCGCGGGGCGCGTGATGTCCCGCCGGCAGACGCGCGAAAAGTATCGCTGGGCGATGGTGCGCGATTACTTGGCTCAGCGGGACATTCAGGTGCTCAGCGCCGGTCTCGACGAAGTGCCGTTTGTGTACAAGAACATCGAGCAGGTGATGGCGGCCCAGGCCGATCTGGTCAGCGTGGTGGCGCGCTTTGATCCGAAGCTGGTGAAGATGGCGCCGGAAGGGGAACGGCCGGAAGATTAAACTGTGGCGTTGATCGATGTCCGCCGGTCGATTCTTGCGGAGAGGAGCAAGTGGTGAGCGAGTACAGCAAGCTGAATATGGCTGCGCCCGGGCCGCATGGTCCGGCCATTGTGTCCGCCGAGGCCGCCGCGCCCGAGCCGTGGCTGGGGCGGTATCCCAAGTTCACCCGCATGTATCTCGAAGGTCTGGCGTCCCGTCTGCATGCGCGGTGCTGGCCCAATCGGCAACCCGTGACGAAGCTGGAGATGGCGGGCCCGGTGGAGCGCATCAGCTACGCCCAGGCGCTCAAGCTCAACTATCAGCCGGTGGAACTGGGGCAGAGCCTCGGCCCGGATTGGGCGACCAACTGGTTCCGCCTGACCATCACCACCCCCGCCGCGTGGACCGATCGCAAACTGGTCCTGCACTGGGACAGCAAGAGCGAGGCGCTGCTGTGGATGGACGGCCGTTCGATGCAGGGGCTGAACCCTGGCCGCGAGCGCGCCACGCTGCGCAGCGCGGCGGTGGCGGGCGAGACGTTCACCGTCTACATCGAGCAGGCGTGCAACGGCATGTTCGGCATCGATCGCATCGCCGAGAGCGGCTCCGCCATTGGGCGCAGCCTGCGCTCGCCGTATTGGCTGGCGCGCTGCGAGATCAGCGACTTCGATCCGCAGGCGTGGTCGGTGTATCACGACTTTGAAGTGCTCCGTCAGCTCGAAGCCGACCGCGTGCCGCCGCAGACTTCCCGGGCCTTCGCCAACGGACAGGACACGGTGATTCGTCCGGCGCTCGATCCCACCTGGGCGGGCTATGTGCTGTATGAGCTGAACCGCGCCGCGGCGGATCTGGAACTGACAGATCGCGCTGCGTGGGAGCGCGGGGCGGCCCGGATGGCGAAAGTGCTGGCGGCGCACAACGGCAGCATCGCCCATGAGCTGAGCGCCATTGGTCACGCGCACATCGACACCGCCTGGCTCTGGCCGCTGGCGGAAACCACCCGCAAGTGTCAGCGCACGTTTTCCTCGGCGGTGACTTACATGGCGGAGTATCCCAACTACCGCTTTGCCTGTTCGCAGGCGTACCAGTACGACCTGATGGAGCGGGTCAACCCGGACCTGTTCGCGCGGATCAAGCAGCGCGTGGAAACCGGGCAGTGGGTGCCGGTGGGCGGCACATGGATCGAGCCGGACTGCAACCTACCTGCGGGCGAATCGCTCTGCCGGCAGTTCCTGTATGGCCAGCGTTATTTTGCTTCGCGCTTTGGTCAGCGGTGCCAGGAGTTCTGGAACCCGGATGTATTCGGCTACAACGCGCAGCTCCCGCAGATCATGCGGCATGCGGGCATCGCGCGCTTCCTGACCCAGAAGCTGTCGTGGAACGCCTTCACCGTGCCGATGCACCACACCTTCCGCTGGCGCGGGCTCGACGGCAGTGAAGTGCTGACCCACTTTCCCCCGGCCGACAGCTACAACGGCACCGCGGCGATCACCGAGCTGCGCTACCACGGCGCCAACTACAAGGACGCCGACCGCAGCCGCGAAGGCATGTACCTGTTTGGTCATGGCGACGGCGGCGGCGGCCCCACGCCGGAGATGCTCGAAGTGCTCGAGCGCGTGGGCGATCTGCAAGGCTTGCCGCGCTGCACCCAGCGCAGCAGCAATGAATTCTTTGCGCGGCTGGAAGCCGACGCCCAGAGCCTGGCGGTGGTCGAAGGCGAGTTGTACTTCGAACTGCACCGCGGCACGTTCACCACGCAGGCGCTGATCAAGCGGCTGCACCGGCGCGCCGAGGCATTGCTGCATGACGCGGAGTTTCTTGCCGCCCGGCGGATGGCGCTGCAAGGCGCTGCCGCGCCGCAGGCGGAACTGGCGGAGCTGTGGAAGCTGCTG
Organism: uncultured Phycisphaeraceae bacterium; assembly: GCA_964605235.1. GTDB lineage: Bacteria > Planctomycetota > Phycisphaerae > Phycisphaerales > Phycisphaeraceae > CAZSBB01. The sequence goes on along the minus strand of CAZSBB010000001.1, from coordinate 16,475 downwards.
CTGCTCAACGAATTTCACGACATCCTGCCCGGCTCTTCCATCGAGTTGACCAATGCCGATGCCCAGGCGCAGTTGGGCGAGGTGTGCCAGCGGGCGCAGGCGTTGTGTGCCCAGCTCACCGGCGACCAACCCGTGCGGCCGCTGAACACCATTGCCGCGCCCCGCGCGGAGGTGGCGACCGGGCCGGCCGGCGAACTGTGCTGGGTCGAAGCCCCGGCGTACGGCGTGGGCGCGATCGGCGCGGCTGCGGACAAAGTCGCGGTCAGCAAAACCCAGGACCAGGTGACCCTGAGCAATCAGCATCTGCGCGCGGTGCTGGCGCGCGATGGGCGTTTGCTGAGCCTGAAGCTGTGCGATGCCGCCGGCGAACGCGAAGCGCTGGCGCAACCCGCCAATCAACTGGTGCTGTTTTGCGACAAGCCTGCGCGCTGGGACGCCTGGGATGTGGACCCCAATGCGTTGGAGTACGGCCGAGCGCTGCCGCCCGCCGAGAGCTGGCGCATCGAGCAGCTTTCGCCGCTGCGGGCGACGGTCACCTTCAGCTATCGGTTCGGCAAGAGCAGTCTGACGCAGGTGGTCACGCTCGACGCCGGCGCCGCGGCGCTGCGGTTTGATTGTCAGGTGGACTGGCATGAACAGCAGCAGTGGCTCAAGGTGCTGTTCCCGGTGCAGGTGCATGCGACCTCGGCGACCTATGAGACGGCATTCGGCGCCGTGCAGCGTCCGACCACGCGGAACAACGAAGGCGAACTGGCGAAGTATGAAGTGCCGGGCCATCGCTGGGCGGACATGTCGGAGCCGGGCTTCGGCGTGGCGCTGCTGAGCGACAGCAAATATGGCTACAGCGCCTGGGGGCGGACGCTGGGTCTGTCGCTGCTGCGGGGGCCGTTGTCACCTGATCCGCAGGCGGACCAGGGCGAGCATGAATTTGCTTACGCGCTCTTGCCGCATCGTGGCGATTGGCGTCAGGCGCAGGTGGTCAGTGCTGCGCGGCGGTTCCAGCATCCGCTGCGCTGGGTGGGGCAGCACGCGCCGGCGGGCAGTCTGGCGGCGGTCGATCAGGCGAACCTGGTGCTGGACACCATCAAGCCCGCGGAGGCCGGCGACGGCGTGGTGCTGCGGTTGTATGAGACGCATGGCCAGCGCGGCAGCGCCACGCTGCGGACGAGCATCCCCGTGACGGCGGCGTGTCTATCCAACACGATGGAAGACGATGGCCAGACGCTGACCCTTCACGACGGCGCGCTGACGCTGAGCTATCGGCCGTTTGAACTGATCACCGTGAAGCTGCGGCTTAGCTGATCCGCGCCATCTGGGCGCGGGTGACGCCCAGCGTCGCCCAATGCGGTTCCAGGTCCGCCAGGAAGCGTCCGCCATCCTGCGCGTAGCCGGCGGTGGGTTTGAGGTCCGGGCAGCGTTTTTGGAACCACGTATTGAGCCGATGCATCAGCAATTCGCGGGTGTATTTGGCGATCATGCTCGCCAGCGCCACGGGCAGATGGGTTTGCTCGGCTTCGACGACAAAGTGCACCACCATGCTCCGGCCGTGGCCCTGCAGGCGATAGCTGCTGCGCTCGGGCACTTCCTCGAGCACGGTCATCTGAGCGTCGGGGAAGACGGGGTCGAGCAGGCTGCGGTAGTGCTGCCGCCCGGATTGCCGATCGACCGCCGCCAGCACGCCGACTTGGCCATGCTCGTCCCAAAGCTGGCGCAGATGGCCGGCCACGAAGGTGAAGCTGACGGAGGCTTTGGAACGGGTGGCGCGGACCATCTGGTTGAAGCGGTCTTCGAACACCACGGCTGCGCCCAGGCTTGCTGTGCTGACGCCAGCTTCGTGGGCGTGATGGCGCAGCAGATTGCGACAGACGCCCAGCTCGCCAGCGGTCAGGGCGTGGGGCAGCGTGTCCCAAGGCCAGGTGGCGTCGGGGGCATACCACGGCAAGGCGCGCAGGTGGCGATGACTGGTTTCCCCCAGTTGATCGAGCCACGTGCCGATGTCGCTGGGCGTGGGCTGACGCAGCGCGGCAAAGCAGAGCGCGCCGCGTTCCAGGTGCGCCAGGCCGGCGGCTTTGCTTTTGAGCTTCTTGGAATCATTGACCGGGATGCGGCCCTTGGCGCCGGTGGGGGACTTGCACACCGCGCGGTCGAGCAGCGCCCACAGGTCCGGGCCTCGGCCGGCGTCGGCATCGGCGGAGGAGATCGGGGTCGGCAGCGCCAGCGCCATCTGGCCGATCACCAGCGGGCCGAGCACCGGACCGTAGCCTGCTTCATCAATACCGGCGTAAACTTGCATCGTGACCCGCCAATATACCGCCAGCACGGGCGAGCATCCGCGTGACCCATGCCGGTGCGCGCCTACAGTTGTGCGGTATCCCTTTCGCATGGGCAAGGAGCTGAGCATGACATTTCATCCACGTGGTCTGCTGGGGTTGCTGCTGAGTCTGCTGGTGGTGAATGCAGCGCACGCGGAACTGGCCAGCCCCGCGTACGACAGCGCGTTCTGGCAACACTGGGGCGACGGGCAGGCGGAGCTGGCGGGTTATCGCATTGTCTACCCCCGCTACGGCGAGCTGCGCGAAGGGACCGGCGTGGCGATCTTTGTCACGGAAACCTTTTCCAATTCGCTGCGGGTCAAGGCCGACGCGGGCCAGCATCCCAAGAGTGATGAGTTTCCGGTCATCAAGCTGAATCTCGTGCAGGATTTTCCCACCGGCGTGTACGACTACAACGTGATGACCAGCGCGTTTGTGGCGCTGCAGGCAGTCAACGGCCGGGCGGCGGGGTTGCCCACCAAGGTGTCCACCGGCGTGCAGGAGTGGTGCGGCCACGCTTATCTGCAAACGCTGTTTGACGCCCGGCGCGTACGGGTGAATTCGCACAGCTATTTCGATGGGGAAGCCGACCAGGATCACACGCTCGACAGTCGGCCCGACACGGTGGCGGAAGACGCGCTGTTGCTCTGGGCGCGCGGGCTGGCGGCTCCGGTGGTGGCGCCGGGGCAGAGCGTGTCGGTGTCGATGCTGCGCAGTCTGGAGCACGCCCGGCTGCGCCATCAGCCCGTTGGTGTGACGGATGCGGTGCTCAGTTGCGATGCCGGGACGGAGCAAATCACCACCCCGGCCGGCACATTTGCGGTGCGCCTGCTGCGGGCAAAGCTTGCCGACGGGATGACCTGGACTTTCGCGGTGGAAACCGAGGCGCCGCAGCGGGTGATTCGCTGGGAGTCCAGCGCTGGTCACCGCGGTGAATTGCTGGGGGCGCAGCGCATGAAGTACTGGCAGATAAATCGCAATGGTTATGAGGAAGCGCTGCGCAAGCTGGGGTTGCAGAAGCGCAGCCCCGACATGCCGTAGCTGACGCTGTGCTCGCTATGCTGGTGTCCATCCTTTCCCGACCGATGGAGCCGGCTCATGGCCAAGCGTCCCAACATTCTGCTCATCACCACCGACCAGCAACGCTTTGACACCCTGCACGCCGCCGGCGCGGGGCACATGTTCACGCCGCATCTGAACTGGCTGAGCGATCAGGGCATTCGCTTTGCTCGGTGCTACAGCGACGCGCCGCTGTGCATTCCCGCCCGCGCCACGCTGATGACCGGCCGACATGGTTACTCCAACAACCTGACGCTCAACGCCCTGGACCCGGTGCCCATGGCGGTCAACCCCACCATGCCCGGCGCGCTCACCGCCGCCGGCTACCAGACCCGCGCGGTGGGCAAGATGCACTTTCATCCCCTGCGCGGGCACTACGGCTTTGAGCACATGACCCTGCTGGATGATTACTTCCGCTACATGCAGAAGCATCCGCACCTGGGGGTGCCCAAGAACCATGGCGTCGGTGAGAACGAAATGGAGCCGGTGTTCAACACGGTGGACGAGAACCACTCCATGACCCGCTGGCTGGTGGATCAGGCGATTGATTATTTTGAAACCGCCGATCCGCTGCGCCCGACCTTCTGCTGGTTGAGCTTCCCCAAGCCGCACCCGCCGTATGACTGCGACCGCAAATACTGGGAACTGTACGACGGCATCGACCTGCCCGCGCCGGTGCGCGGCAACTGGTCGCAGCGCGTCGAGGATGTGCCGTTGTCCCTGCTGGCGGACACCCAGCGGCTCAACCGCGTGTACCGCTTTTCCCCCCAGCAATTGCGCAACATTCGGCGCGCCTACTACGCCTGCATCACGCAGATCGACTACAACCTGGGCTACCTGTTCGCCCGCCTGCGCGAGCTGAGTCTGCTGGAAAACACCTGGATCATCTTCACCTCCGACCACGGCGAAATGCTCGGCGACCACTGGCTGGGCGCCAAGTCCAAGTTCATGGAAGGCTCGGCGCATGTGCCGCTGCTGATTCGCCCGCCGCTGGGTTCGTGGACCGACAGCGCCATCGCCGGCTCGGTGCGCACGGACCTCGCCTGTCTGGCGGACATCATGCCCACACTGCTGGGCATCGCAGGGGTGCCGACGCCGACGGGAGCGCAATTGGACGGACGTGATCTGCTGGCGCAGGATGCTGCCCCGCGCGAGGAACTGATCGGCGTGTGCGGCACGCGCTACGGCTTGTATCACGGGTCCTGGGTTTACACCTTCGATCTCAACGGCGGCACGGAAATGCTGTTTAACCTGGCTGACGATCCCTACGAACAGCACGAACTCATCCGCACCGGCGGCGGAGGCGACATGCTCAAACAGTTGCGGGCGCGGCTGACGCAGTTTGTCGCCCGGCAGCGGCCCGACGCGGTGCGCGACGGCAAGTTGATCGCGGTGTCCCAGCCGCAGACGGAACAGCAGAGCAATGGCCACCGCTGGCCGGGCTTCCACAGCCGCAGCGTGCCGACGGACGTGCTGCATTAAGAAATGATCTCGAACTCACCACAGAGGCACAGAGGACACCGAGAGCAAGCGTGAGGAGCGGACTTATCCGCTGGATTTCCGCGCATGCTCGGTGAGCATTGCTCGGTGATCTCTGCGACTCTGTGGTTGCTGTTCTTTTGAGATGGTTTCTCAACCGGGGGTGACGCCCGCAGCCGGTTTACCAGCGGGTCCAGCCGCCGCCGTAGGTGTTGACGCGTTGGGGATCGCTGGTCTGGTCGCCCCATTTCACGTGGGCGTCGACAAAGGTGATGTTTGAGCCGCCCAGCCGTTCGTGATTGTTGCTGAAATAGGCATTGAGCGAAGCGGTGTAAGGCGACCAGACGGTGGCGGTGGTTGAGCCGGCGCGGCCGTCGAACCCGAGGGACATCTGGCTGGGGTTGTGGATGTAATGCACCCAGCCGTTGAGCGGGTCTTTGATGGTTTGTCCCGCCATCTGCAGGCGGGGAATGGTGGGCGAGAGCCGATTGTCGTTGCGGGTGGTGTTGCCGGCGGCGCGATGCAGGCCATAGAAGGTGTAGCTGGAGGTGTTGGTGCCCCAGCCGACGGTGAAGCGGTAGGCGGTCCAGCGGATTTTCTGCGTGCTCAGGGTGATGCCGTAGTATCCCGGGCCGTAGCTGTGCGGCGCGGCGGGGCCGAACCATTCGTTGTCCGGGCAGAGGAAAACTTTCTGGTTGCCGCCGAACCAGGAGATCGGATCGACATTGGCGGTAGCGGAAGTGCCGATGCCCGCCTGGCTGGTCCAATGGTTGCCGGCGAACCAGCCGTCGTGATCCTCGGCATAGAACAGGTGGCCGTAGGCGATCTGCTTGAGTTGCGAAGCGCACTGGATGCGCATGGCGGCGAGTCGGCTTTTCGCCAGCGAAGGCAGCAGGATCGCCACCAGCAGCGAGATGATGGAAATCACCACCAGCAGTTCGATGAGGGTGAAGCCGCGCAGGCGATCAGTCGAGGGATGTCCGTTGGTCATGGCGGGTCTCCGCAGCCGGTGGGGTCAATAGCGTCGGTCGAAATCCTGCGTGGTCAGGTTCGCGGCTTCATTGGTGGTGGCGTGGCCATCGGCCCAGAGCGTATTGACGCGCGATTCATGCAGGACCACCAATTGCGCCGCGGCGGGGGAAATGAACTGGTTGTGCTGGTACTCGTAATAGAGCTTGGGACCTTTGATGAAGTCGCCGATGAGGATGGTGTTGCCGGGGTGCTTGATTTCATCGTGGCGCACCCGCCGCAGGGATTCGGAGGTATGTGCGTCGTTGCGGCCCACGCCGTAGCCGCTGTCGTTCCAGCCATAGCTGGTGGCGGCGCGGTTGGCGTTCCAGAAACCGGTGTAATTGTCATTGGGGCAGTGGAAGATGCCGTTGTTCTTGGCGGCGGTGAGCGAGTTGGTGGCGCCCACGGCGGTGTTGGCGGAGTATTCGGTGGTATAGCGCAGCCCCAGTTGCTGGGCCGTCACCCCCGCCCAGCCCGGGGCGCTGGGGGCAGTGGTTGGTGAATGGCTGTAGCCGCAGGTGGGCAGCCACTCGCGGTTCTCATTCACGTAATTAAGCAGGCCCAGGCCCAACTGCCGCTGGTTCGCCAGGCATTGCATGAGTATGGCAGATTGGCGGGCTTTGCCCAGCGCCGGCAGGAGGATCGCCACCAGCAGAGAAATGATCGAGATCACCACCAGCAGTTCGATGAGCGTAAATGCCCGCGCTGCGCCCAACTCACGCCCAACTGATGCAGCCGGCCGACCCGGGGTGGAATCGCTGATGTTCACTCGAGGCATTCACTTTCCTTTCTATCCACCGGTTTGAAAGTTCTGTCAGCGCATGTCACTTCATCAGCCCCCGTCATCAGGCCCCCAGCCGAAAAACACCCCCGGTTGGTTGGTATTGCAAGCCGCCCCTGCGAAGAACCGGCGACTTCTCCCTCGCGGTGCTCCCCCGTATATACAGAACAATACGTAGATTCGCCGCCTCGGGTCAACACAATTCCGGTGCTGAACAGATAACCCTAATTTCAGCAGAATCCGCATAAACCCCCGTGTCCGGGTCCATAAATCCGGTTACCGCGCCGTCCCCGGCCGCACCGCCGTCGCCTGCGCCACCAGCCGCGTCACCCGCGCCAGCTCCCCATCAGGCGGCAACTGATCCCCCGGCGCGATCATGAGCGCACCGCTGCTGTCCGCCAACGCCAGCCAACGCTCCACTTGCGCGTCGAAGGTCGCCAGCGGTACCGACGCGGCAAAACTGTTCGGCGGCACCCCGCCCGACAACACCAGCGCCGGCCCCGCCTCCGCCCGGCATTGCTCCGGCGTCAGATCACCCCATGGCCAGGGCGTCACCGCATCCGCCCCGTCAATCCCGCATTCCGCTGCCGCGCGCAGCAGGCCCCGCAGCCGACCGTCAATATGCACGCTCACCACCTTGCCCTGGGCATGGGCGATCTGCGCCAGCTTGCGATAGTGGGCAGCACTGTAGCGGGCGAACCACGTCGGGCTCTGCACATCCGCCGAGAGATTGTCCGACACGAACAGCACCTGGGCTGGCCCTTCCGCCATCAGCGTGAACGCCCGCGCGTGGGCGTCATTGAGCACCGCCAGCGTGGCGTCGAGCTCCGCCGGCTCGTCCATCGCCAGTTCCACCGTCTTCTCCACCCCGGCGTAGCGCGCCATCAGGAAGCCCATGCCCGAGTAGGGCACGGACGCAAACGCCAGGCCCCACGGCCCGATCATTTCCTCCACCTGCACAAACCGCTCCCAGCGCGGCGCAAACGTCACCCCTGCATATGCCCAGCGCAGCAGCTTCAAATCTTCCACCGTGCGAATCATGTGCTGCTCGATGCCCCAGCTCCAGGCACGGTCCGACCAGCGACGCACTTCCTCCAGCACGCCATGGGGGGTTTCGATGCACTGCCGATAGCAGTCGCCCTCCACCCGGGTGCTGGCGCGCACGCCCTCGCGGTAGCGGGAGTCGAAGAAGCTGCCCGTGTTCAGGTGGATGGCGGCTCCAGTCTGGCGATGCAGTTCCAGCAGGCGCGCCAGCCGATCCTCATTGCCCGCCACGCTGGGTACGAAGCGCCCGCCGCCATGGGCTGCATACCACCACGACAAATCCGCCAGTGCGGGGACGCAGTCGGCTTCCTGATGGCGCATCACCGCCAGCAACCGCTCGCGCGGCGTCATCGTGCTGTCACCGGTTTTCATGGAGCACATCCGGGGGGTGTCCGGGGCGGGAATCCTGTCGATCATCCTGCCGCGCCGCCCAGCGTGTACTGGGCGTAAAGCTGCTCGTCGCGCTGCGTATGGCTGCCGCGGAACACAAACAGCAAACCACAGCGCGGCCGATCCGTGCGATTGGGACTGCTGTAATGGATCGTCTGACAGTGATGGACCAGGGCGTCGCCCGGCTCCAGCGTGCCGACAAAGGGGTTGGCTTTGTCGAAGGGCGCTGCCAAGCCCATCGAGTTCCCCGCCACGCCCGAAGGCCGATGCGCCAGCATGCCCAGACGGTGCGACCCGCGGGCGTAGAACACCGGGCCGTTGGCTTCGGTCACCGGATCAATGGCGACCCACACCGTCAGCACATCCGGCGGAGACTGGCAGAAGTACGCGTTGTCCTGATGCGGCGGAACCCCGGAGCCCACCTTCGCCGGCTTGCTGAAAGTCTCTACGCCCAGCAGCACCGGCTCCCCGCGCACCAGCGGCGTCACCAGGTCCAGCAGCATCGACTCGGCGGCAAGCTGGGCGAAAAACGCATCGTGCACGTTCATTCGCCACAGGTTGCGCACCGTTTTGCCGTCGGCTTCAAACGTCACATCCTTGGCGGGCAGCGTCGGCGCGAGTTCCCGGCCGTAGCGTGCGATCGCCTGGCGGATCGCGCCCAGCTGGGCAGCGTCATACAGGCTGCGGATGCGCACCACGCCGTCCTGGGCGTACTGCTGGGCAAGGGCGGGAAGATCGTGTGGCATGGCGGGTTGTCTTTTCTGCTGGGAATGAAGATCAGTGCGGTATTATCTTGGTGAGGTACGGAACCGCCATTGTCAATTATGCTGATTTGTTGTCAGGTCGGCGATGCTCGAATACCACGACCACGGTATGGGAACCTTCACGCCCGCCCGGCCGATTCCGCCGTGCCGGTGGGAGCGCTTCGATCTGCTGTGTGTGCATGCCGGGCGCCTGCAGTTGAGCTTCGACCACGCCCAGCCGGCGACGACGCTGGAACTGGAACCGGCGATGGGGGTGCTGATTTATCCCGACACCCGCTTCGCCGGCCGGGCGCTGTCGCCGCGCTGCCGGGCTTCGGTGCAGCACTTTGGTTTGACCCGTCCGGGGCAGCGGGCGCGGCTGCCGTTTCCCCTGCAACGCCTGGTGGGGCTGCGGCGAGGCTATGAAGCTGCCCGGTTCACGCATTTCCCGGCGGTGGCGCGCGACATTGAACGCTCCATTGAACTGGCGTTTGCGCCGCAGGATGAAACCACGCTGGCGCAACGACTGGCGCTGCTGACGCTGATCATCAGTCAATGGCAGGCAGAGCCGGCGGTGCGCACCCCCCGCCGGCAGCGCGGCTGGCCGGAGCTGGACGCCTGGCTGCGCACGCAGTTGCAGCGCCCGGTCAACGTGGAACAGATGGCGCGGCAGATGGACCTGTCGCCCAGCCATTTCCGCCAGCGTTTCACGCAGGAGTTCGGCTTGTCGCCGGGGAAATACCTGCAGCGCCTGCGGTTTCAGGAAGCCATGCGGCTGCTGCGCGAGACGGACCTGCCGATCAAAACCATCGCCCGCAAGCTGCATTACCCGGACCTGCCCAACTTCTACCGCGCCTTTCGCGCAGCTGTGGGCGCGACGCCGGCGCGGTATCGCACGCATCACTCCCTGCGCGGCTGAGATGGCGCGCTCAGGAAATGCTTACGTCCAGGTGAGCGGCGGATTGGACAGCGGACGGCTGAGCTGACGCACGAGCGCGCCCTGGGCGTCCGGTTCGGTGACGCGCACTTCCTGCGGCTGCAGTTGGAAGTGCGCCTGCACCCGGTCCGCCAGATGCTCGGCACTTTCCGGGTCGGGACAGAAGGCGTACAGCGTCGGCCCCCACGAGCTTTGTCCCACGCCGGCGACGCCCTGAGCGCGGATGTAATCCACCACCGCCCCCAGCAGCGGGTCCGCCCAGCGTCCGCCCTGTGCGGGGGCGAAGCAATCGCCGACTTTGGTTTGCAGTTCGTACAGCGCTTCGCCAAAGGCGGGCAGGTCGCCATCCTGCGCCGCCGGCGCCAGGCCCAGCAGCACCAGCCGGCACAACTCCGCGCTGACCGGGGCGGGGATGGAGACGCGCTGATCGAACGCCTGCTGTTCGCGCACGCCCGACAGGCCGTCAAACTGACGAGGACGAATCAACACCACCCGCCACGCAGCGGGCAAGGTCAGCCGCAGCAGCAGCGGGGAAAGCTGCTCGGCCGAGCGTTTGCCGCCTTCGACGATCAAGCCGCCGAGTTCGAACCCCCAGGCGCCGATGGCGGAACGCTTGCCCCGTCCCACCGCGCGGGCGCGCTGCGCCAGGGTCAGTTGGTTTAAGTCCAGCAGATGCGTCAGCGCGGTGGCGACCGCCATACCCAGTTGCGTGCCGCTGCCCAGCCCGGTGTGCGGCCGCGGGGCGCGCACCACGCGCAGGAACAGCCCGTCGAAGCGGTCGATGTGGCCATGTTCCATCTGGTGGGCGAGGAACCGCCGGGCGTAGACCACGGCTTTATCCGCGAGCAGACCCTCGGCATGCAGGCCCTGAGCGTGCTCGGCGCGCAGCAGCAGGCTCGGTTGGCGCACCATCACGCCCACGCCGCCGAACTGCCGCGGCTGGGCGGGGTCGAACGCCAGCAAACCAAAGTGCAGGCGACTGGGCGCGAGGACTTCAATCATCGCGTGGGCTCCAGGGCTGCGTGCTCCTGCGCGCGGGTCACGTACTGACGCAGCTCCATGAAGGCGACCTGCTCGTGGGCGCTGCCGGTCTTGTCCACCAGCGTTTGCAGTGGTTCGTAATCCGCCAGCACTGCCGCCGCGCCGGTCAGATGCAGGCGCGTGGCGAGGATCGCCGCCTCCAGCACCGCATGCTTGGCGCGATTGAAACCCAGGAACGGGCGCACCTCGCCTTGCTCGACCACCTGACAGTGCAGCGTCGCGCGTTGTTCGGATTGATCGACCTGCGTCACCGCAAACGCCCACCATCGGCAGCAATCGGTCAGCCGGGGAATGGGAAAGCCCGCGATGGCGGTGGTCGGTGCGTCGGTGACGCGCCCGATCGCGCCCCGCGCCAGCAGCAGCACATCGTCGGTCACATGGAACACGCCGCGCGGCAGGGCAGCCAGATTGGTGAACGTGGTGGAACCGGGGAACGGCCGCAGCGTCAGCCGCGCGAAGTCCGGCTGCACGATCGGCCCCATCGGCGCGACGTTCACCACGCCGGCGGGCGATTGCGTGGTCACCACGCCTTCAAGCACCCAGGATGCGGCAGGACGGCGGTAAGGCATCCCCATATGGTAGCGGTCCAACTGGATGTAATCCTCAACGAGCCCCGACCGTGAGGGAGGGGTTGCCTTTTCCTCGCCAGCATGCGCATCGGTGCTGCAACCCCTTGCTCACGCGCGGGGCTCGTTGAAACACTGGTTCCTCCGCGATTCCCAGCGGTTATGATGCCCTGATGCTGCAAGCAGGGACGCGCAAGCGCTGGCGATACCGCACGACCCCGCCCGTGCCGGCGGATTCCCGCACCGGCGACTGGGGGCGCGTGCTGGGGGTGCCGTCGCTGCTGGGATTGCTTCTGGCGCAGCGCGCGCAAACCACGCCCGCCGCCGCCGATGCGTTTCTCAATCCCAAGCTCACCCAATTGCACGAGCCGCAGGACATTCCCGGGCTCAACCAGGCTGCCCAGCGCCTGGCGCGCGCCGTGCGCGAAAAGCAACCCATCGTCATCTATGGCGATTACGACGTGGACGGCATCTCCGCCAGCGCCATCCTCTGGCACATGCTGCGCGCCGCCGGCGGGCGCGTGGAAACCTACGTGCCGCATCGCATTGACGAAGGCTATGGCCTCAACAGCGATGCCATTGCCCAACTGGTCAGCGCCAGTCCGGAGCCGCCCCTGCTCATCTCTGTGGACTGCGGCATCACCGCCTGCGCCCCGGCCGCCACCGCCAAGGAGCTGGGCATTGACCTCATCATCACCGATCACCATCAGTTTGACCCCGACCACCTGCCCGACGCCCACACGCTGGTGCATCCCCGGCTGCCCGGCAGCACCTACCCCTGCGGCGACCTCTGCGGCGCGGGCGTGGCGTTCAAACTCGCCTGGCATTTTGCCCGCACGCACTTCGGCTCCGCGCGTCTGCCCGAGGCCGTGCGCGATCTGCTGATGGATCTGGTGAGCCTGGCGGCGCTGGGCACGGTTGCCGACATCGTGCCGCTGCTGGATGAGAACCGGGTGATCGCCAGCTTCGGCCTGGCGCGCATTCGCCACACCCGCCTGGAAGGACTCAACGCGCTCATCCGCGCCGCCAAGCTCGAAGGCGAAAAGATCGACGCCTACCACGTGGGCTTTGTGCTTGGGCCCCGGCTCAATGCGTGTGGGCGCATGGGACACGCGCGGCATGCTGTGCGCATGCTCACGGATGCCCCGACGGATGAAGCCGAGGAGATCGCCCACTTCCTCACCGCGGAAAATGAAAAACGCCGGCAGACCGAGCGCGACATCTTCGCTCAGGCGGCGCAGCAAGTTGTGGAGCGCGGCTACGACCTACCCGACAGCCGCGCCATCGTCGTCGCCCACGCCGACTGGCACCCCGGCGTGGTGGGCATTGTCGCCAGCCGCCTGGTGGAAGCCTTTCACCGACCTGCGCTGGTGCTGAATCTGCACGACGGCGAAGCCCACGGCTCAGCGCGCAGCGTGGATGGCGTTTCCATCCATGCCGCCCTGCAAGCCTGCGCGCCTTTCATGACCAGCTTCGGGGGCCATGAGATGGCGGCCGGCCTGCGTCTGCCCGCTGATCGACTGGATGATTTCCGAGCCGCGCTGGTGGCGCAGGTCAACGCCTTGCTCGATCCTGCCGACCTGCGCCCGACGCTGGATGTCGATGCCGACTGTGAACTCGCCGAGCTGGGGTTGGAAGTGGTCAAGCAGGTCGAACGCTTGGCGCCGTTTGGCCGCAGCAACCCGCGCCCGGTGTTGTGCGCCCGCCACGTGACGGTGGAAGGTCAACCCCAGCGCATGGGGCAGGGCGGCAAACACCTGCGGCTGCGGCTGCGGCAGGGCGCGACGGTGTGCAGCGTGGTCGCATGGAACCGGGGGGAGGAAGCCAGCGAACTGCTGTCGGGGATGGCGCTGGACGTGGCGTTTGAGGTGAAGATCGACACCTGGCAGAACCGCCAGCGCGTGGACCTGGTGCTGTGCGACTGGCGCCCGGCAGGCAGCGGGGAAGAATGAATCAAGCGTGATGCGTTCGACGCAACGCATTTAGCCTCTGGCGAATCACCGGGGGTTCGAAGGCAACGTGCATCATCAGCAGGAGGCAGGGATGCCTGAATCAGAATCAGCCGCCGCCCATTCGCCTCAGGTGCAGGCGCTGTATGAGCGTCAGCCTTATCCCACGCCGCCGACGGAGCTGGAGGATTTTCGCCTCCGCCGGATGCTGGTGCGCGGCGCGCCGAGCCTGTACGGCAAGCTGTACTGGCCCGCCGAGCCGATGCGTGGGGGGCGCAGCATTCTGGTGGCGGGGTGCGGCACGGCGCAGGCGGCGCAGCTCGCGTTGTATGAGCCGACGGCGCGCATCCTCGCCATCGACTTCTCCGCCCGCAGTCTCGCGCACACCCGCATGCTGCTGGATAAATACCAGCTCAAACAGGTGGAAACCCGCCAGCTTCCCATCGAGCGGCTGCACGAAATCGACGAGCACTTCGATCTGGTCATCAGCACCGGCGTGCTGCACCACCTGCCTGATCCGCAGGCGGGACTGCGCCAGGTGCGCGCCCGGCTCAAGCCTGCCGGCAGCGCATACCTGATGGTGTATGGCCAGTACGCCCGCACCGGCGTGTACATGCTGCAGCGCTACTGCCAGATGCTGGGCGTGGACTTCGCCGACGCCGACCTGCAGGCACTGCAACAGATGCTCAAGCAATTGCCCGAGGATCACCCGCTGGCGCCGCTGGCGCGCCGCAGTCAGGACCTGCATTGTCTGCCGGGTTTGGCGGATATGTTCGTGCATCCGTGCGACCGGGCGTACACCGTGCCGCAGGTATATGACTGGCTCGCGGGGGCGGGGATGAAAATGCAGCGCTGGCTGATGCAGGCGCAGTACCTGCCGCAGGGCTGTGCGCTGGCGGGCACGCCCCATGCCGCGAAGCTGCGGGCGTTGCCTTTGCCCCAGCAGCACGAAGCGGTGGAGCTGTTTCGCGGGCATCTGCACACGCACGACCTGATCGCCTGCCGGGATGACCGTGATGACGAAAGCTTTACCCTGCACTGGGAGGATGCCAGCCGATGGCGCAGCTATGTTCCCGCGCCGCTGCCGGGCATAGCCGCGCGGACGGAGAACCTGCCCAGCGGGGCGCTGGTGGAGTTGTACCAGCAGGCGCACGAGCATCCGGTGCTGTGTCCGCGCCTGGGCGAGTCGGGCGTCAAGCTGTATCAGCAGATGGATGGCCAGCGTCCGCTGAGCGCGATCGCCCAGCGCGCCGGCGCAGCGCCCGAGCAGGCGCGGGACTTTTTCCGCATGTTGTGGGAATTCGATCAGGTCAGCATCGCGCTGCCCGGCTGATTGGGAAGGTGCAAATCATGGCGTTGCGTCGCAGCTTGATAACAGTGGTATGGCTGGCGGGGTTGGCATGTTGTGGCGCCAGTGCCTGGGCGCAGCCGCATGTGCTGCGCAACGAGAAGCTGACCTGTCAGTTCACGCCTGAGCAGGGCTTGCGGTCGGTGACGTTGGGTCAGGAGCAGATTCTCACCGGAACCAGCACGGCATTTGGCGGGGCGCTGTTTACGCTGACGCGCGATGTGCCGCTGCGCGACTGGAACTGGCCGGAGAACCGCGATACCTGTCACTTCGCGCCCAGCATGGGACGGCTGGTGGCGAAGTTGGGGCCCGGCGCGCCGCGACAGACGCGCGTGCTCGAAGCCAGCGCCACGCGCTATGTCGTGCAATATCGCCTGGACGCCGGCGTGACGCTGACCTTCGCCCATGAACTGCAGGGCCCGGACCTCACCTTGCGGGTGACGGTTGAAAACGACAGCATCGACAGCTTCCAGTTGCACGACTGGCTGGCGCTGAATTTCGATTTCCACAGCCCCACGCAGCACGTTCGGCGCATGAGCAGCTACTACCCGGCCGCCAACGTTTACAGCCCCGTGACCGCCGCGTGGGGCGCCAAGGCTGCCGTGGGTTTCAACTGGGTCGAACACCAGAGCCGCCCGGTGGAAATCCGCTTCCATCCGCAGGCCGGCGGCGACGACGCCCCGCGCTGGCATAGCAAAATATGGCTGAAAAACAGCCCCGTGGAGCCCGGCGGCCGCACGCATTACACGCTGGTGCTGCGCCTGGACGACACCCCCGGCAACTGGCGCCATCTGCTCACGCCTTACCAGCAATGGTTCCGCAGCTACTTCGGCCCGGTGCAGTACGCGCTGGACTTTCGCATGAAGGCCGCGAGCTTCGCTTCCAATCTCGACCTCGCCAAACCCGACAATCCGCGCGGCTTCCGCTATGGCCTGGACCGCATGGGCTGGCAACCTTACCTCGACGCCCGGCTCAAACACCTGCCCGCGTGCAATGTGGGCGAGGTCATCATCTGGGGCGTCACCGGCGCCGACCCGCGCGGCGTCAACTATCGGCCGGAGTTCAATGTGCTGCCCCCCGCGGTGCTGCGCACCATGCCGCTGCTCGCGGATTTCTGCCAGCGCGGAAAAATGCGCTTCGGTTTCTTCGCCCGTCCCAACACCATCGCCTACCAGCGCTCCGCCGAGGAAGACGGCGACGTGGAATGGAATCCGCTCGATGGGCAGCACGAGAAGATGGCGGACGAGCGGTTCAAGGAACTCTTTGCCGCCGGCGCGCGGGCGTTTTACCTGGACACCTACGGCTCAAGCGTCGGCTGCGAGCCCGGCTCCGTCGAGGGACGGATTCGCTATCTCAAACGGCTGCGCGAGAAGGTGGGTCCTGACCCGCTGATCGTGACCGAGCACGGCTGGGATGCGCTGCACCTGTTCGCCTGCATCTGGCCCAGCGGAGAGGATGAACTGGGCAAGCGGCCGCTGGGGGAATACGTGCGCTGGCTCAGCGGCGGCACGGTGGAGATTTGCCGGGCGTTTTCGGCGGCGGGCGCGGAGCGGGCGTGGCGCGAGGGCGGCATTCCCATCCTCAATGACAGCGATATCAACCGTGAACTGGCGCGGCTGCAAAGCGAGTACGTGCATGCCGATGGTTCGAGCAGGGTGCGCGAGGATTGCTGGCCGCTGGGGCGGTTTGGGCAGCGGTGAGGGCGGATGGTGGTGGTGGGGGTGGGGCGGCGAGCAAGCTCGACGGCTAAGCGCGCGGGTGGGGGGTGGTGGGGGGTCAGTATTTCACGTCGGTGGAAACTTTGACGCTGTCGGC